>NZ_JAEDAH010000105.1 GCF_020320395.1 Thalassolituus marinus
TTCCGCAATGCGCTCCAAGCCCTGCTGGTACCGAGACTGCAGATAGCACAGCAGGTACAAGCATTGGTTAGCAGGCGACTGACGTTTTATTTTGGCGCCGTAATAGTGAATCCGTTCGGCATAGTGCTGCTGATTTTTTTGAGACAGAGAAAGCGAGTCGAGGACAGCGGTCACCTCTGCCATCAGCGGTTGAATGTGGTGATACACTGCAAGTTCTTTCTGCAACTCGGTACCGGTGAAATTGCGCGCGCTGCCGCGCAATTGTGTTAACGTAAGCTGGTCATTACCGGATACCAGTGTATTTAGTATAGCCGTCAATTTTGGGCTACACGCGGCACCGATCTTCTCATGCAGTCGCTGCTGATGCTGGTTAACCACCTGGCTGACGATCTTCTGCAGGGTGCTATAGGCAGGAATGGCGATTTTCTGGTGAGCCAGGAACTCAATGGCAGCATCAAAGAGAGCACGCGCCGCGACCCAGCTTTCAGCGCAGACCAGTAAGTGTTCAACAAGCCGGGGTTGATGCTCAGGATCTTTCCAATTTTCATAATCGATCATGGAAAAAATCCGCTCATAAATGCGGGACTTTTGATCAGATTTCAGACTGAAGCGCCGAAATTTCAGGCCATCGAAGTGATTTTGCGCAATAAATTCCAGGTCATCCCGCATGGATTTAAATGTCGGATTGAGCAAGATGGGCTTGCATTTGAAGTAGCCCAACAATGCGATGGCGATACAGCGATACTTGCGTTGCCTTATTCTGGCCAGCTCAGCACGCTCTTTATCATTCAATGTGAAGTAAAACCGCTGATACGATTCGTTGAAGGACGGGACGCCGTATAAATCCTCGATTTCAGCGGCAGTGAGAATCGATAGTCGCTTGTTTCTGCTCATTCTTTGACCCAAAGGCCGAAGAAGATACTGAAACTTGAGCTAAATTAAAATTAATAGTGGCTTGGAGGCCAGTAAATACGGGGGCTTCAGCGGTTTTTGCAGTATTTGGGGGCAAAATCCCTAGGACCCCACAGAGGATTTTTCGCACATGGGCCGACACTTCCGGCCAGGTTGGTGAGTTTGCTAGAGACTCGGCAGTTATACCGTGTACGCCCTCGGCTTCAGGATCTATCGGCACAGTTGGCCGTACTCTCGTCTCAAATAAAATTGTACCCTGGGCGTCACTGATAGCCAGCTCCAAAATCTGCGCTTTGTCACCGAGGCCGGTTGTCTCAGTGTCCAGGAAAAGCGGGTTTTCACTAAGCCAGTGAACTGCCCTGCTGGACGCTATGGCTTCGTTGCTTTTCAGCTTCGCCTTGATGGCCAAGATTGCCCTGGCACGCATTTGTTTCTCGCTCGGCGGTTTGGTATTACGGGCTTTCATAGGCACGCAATCAGAAATTCTATAAACACCAAACTCCCTGCCGTAACCGTTCTTGTATAACGCCACCGGATCGGCTTCAGGCTTAGGCTTCATCCTAAACTCATTTCGAAGGCGGCCTTTTGAAAAGCATTGATTCTTTTCGATAGCTTCGGCGCGGGCCACCTCCATCTTGTCTTTGCAGGTTTCTTCCACATTTCCCCCTTCATTGGTCACGAAATCGCTTACCTGGCTGACCAAAAGTGTGACCACTATGTTAGTTACCGACTTTATTTTGAACGCTGCAGTACGCCATCCACCCCTGCGCTCGCAGGGAACACCTAACTGACCGATACCTCCAAACGATCGCCACCCATTCACCCCTGCGTCCGCAGGGAACACCTGAAAGTGCAGGTGGTTCGGTATGCGGATGACCATTCACCCCTGCGTCCGCAGGGAACACTCAGACTTTGCCCTGACCGGAAACGGTGCCTACCGTTCACCCCTGCGTCCGCAGGAAACACCTGAAAGTGCAGGTGGTTCGGTATGCGGATGACCATTCACCCCTGCGTCCGCAGGAAACACAACAGGTCTACTTTATAGTGATCAACACTGCCCCGTTCACCCCTGCGTCTGCAGGAAACACCTGTCATCTTCAATTGCGAATATCAAAGTTTCCCGTTCACCCCTGCGTCCGCAGGGAACACCTGAAAGTGCAGGTGGTTCGGTATGCGGACGACCGTTCACCCCTGCGTCCGCAGGGAACACCTGAAAGTGCAGGTGGTTCGGTATGCGGACGACCATTCACCCCTGCGTCCGCAGGGAACACTCAGACTTTGCCCTGACCGGAAACGGTGCCTACCGTTCACCCCTGCGTCCGCAGGAAACACTCGCGCCTGAATCATCAGCCAGCATGATAACGCCGTTCACCCCTGCGTCCGCAGGAAACACTCTTAAACTAACAAGCTGATGTATAAGGGCTTCCGTGCCCCGTTAAAATCCACCAGTATTAAGCGAGGCGCTGAAAATCGATTTCCGCCCTTTTCAGATCGGCGCTGGCCTGACACCATGCCTCATACGACTGTCTCAGCAGATCATCCTGCAGATCAATACCATCCATTGCACTCAGTCTGAGTTCACCAGTTTTAACCGGCTTCAGGCTGCTTTTCGATTCGTAACGTAAAACATCCCACTCAAATGCAACTTTACCGTTGTTATACGCGGATTTAGCACCCAGCTGTGGGTATCGCATAAACTGCACGAGCGCTGCCACAAATAAGCCTGCCTCCATCATCGTCACATTGTGTAGTGTGATGCTCTGCTTGAACTCGGTCCCGGCGTTGAACGCTTCATACCCTGGCAGCGGACGACGGATGCCGGTAGCACCATCATCGCTCCCTCCCTTGTTGAGGACGCTTTCCTGCTCCTTCAGGGCCTCGATCTGGTCTTTCAGGAGGCGTTTGCTGGCCGCGCTGTCTGCCGTCTTCATCTGATCGTTCAGTGCGCGAATCTGTGATTTGATGTCAGCCTTATTGGCCGAGGCCTCTGTCTGCCATGAGAGCAGCTCAGACAGACGCTGCTGGTCAGCAGCGTCCAGATCGTCCACCAACTCCGGCGTCACTTCAAACATGATGCGGCGCGCACCCTGACCGTAGTACGCAACGCAATCCGGCGTGATCGGGTACGCATTGCCTACATCCATCTTACCGGGCAACTTCCAGCGCCCCAGGATAGAAATGCCTGGATTGACTGCACGCAGGTCTTTATCGCCATCGATCATGCCATCTCTGTCTTTGATGATTCCGTCAATGTCCGTACCCTGTCCCAGCATGAACGCACTGGCCAGATTCAACTTGCTACCCGACGCCTCAGCGGCTTGCGCAATTGCCCGAGTCATCGCATGACGCAGCGCACCTCGGATATTCGATGCTGGCCAGTAAGGCTGCGCCTGTTCAGACCGTCCAGCGCGTGGCAGACGATGATTTTTACCTGTCTGCGCATCTTTGTGCGTCACTGTCAGCGGTTCTTCAGCGAGCATTTTACCGGTTAAGAAAATTGTGTGTTTAGCGTCGTTCATCAGATGCCTCGCTCAGGAAAAATAATGTGAAAGAGATTTTACAATGATGCGATCGGGCGCAAAGCCCAGCACCTGCTCTTTGTGGTAGTACGGTGGAGTCAAGCAAACAGGCTCCGGGTTCTTCAGTCCAAGTTGCTGACCATATTTCAGCGGCAGTCGCCGCAATGCCTTTCCATCCTCCACGTATGAAAAATCACCAGGGATAACGCGAGCTGATACGAACTCTCCGGATGAGGCTGTACGTGCATCGGTTCCGATACCAGGCAGATGCTGCATAAGCAGCTGTCGGATGGCACCGCCATCGCCAACCCCATGGAAATGCAAGTATGGTGCAAAATAACTTTGCCTCTGCGTCAGGCGTTTTTTTGTAGGCCCGCCAGCAAGCAATATCGACTTATTTTTCGCAGCAAAGATTTCACGCGTCAGCTTGTTCCGCAGATCGTCTACGCGCTGAATGCTGCCAAGGGACACACCTTCCTCGGGTGTCACCAGCATTGTCATAGCACTCGCCTTGAACACTCCGATCTCTTCATCAAACGCAAGGTACTCCCTCATACATTCAATGACTGCAGCTGGCTCTGAGATATCCCAGCGCGAACCTATGCAGTAGTACAGCAGTGCATCCAGCTGGATGGCATCATTGGGGATCACGAATGGCGTTCCCGGTTCAATTATCAAATGGAAAGGCGTCATATAAAAATCTCAACCTCCTCAGACTTAGCGCAACCAGCCTCAGAGAGGTGCTGAGCCCTCATGTAATCGCGGAAGAATCGCTCAGGGATGGCATCGCGGAAAATCGTGTTGCTTCCCTTCGCCCCGGCATCCGGCATTCGTTTATCCATGATCAGGAATTCACACTCATCATGCTCAGTGCGAATTCCCCGTCCGATTGTCTGCACAAACCGACGTACTGATGTCTGCAAAGAATCCTGGAAGTACCAGCTCTGCACCTTGGATGGATCAACCCCGATCCTGTCAGCCCTCCATTCAACGTCACCCATGTCTGGCGGCGGAGAAAACGGCAGTCGGGTAATCATCATTTTGCGGAACCGTTGAGTTCCATCGCTCGCCCGTATATCGGTACCGACCGCTGCGCGGGCGGTTACCAAGACCACAGGGTCAGGCGTCTCCGCAAAACTCTGAATGACCTTGCTCATCGAGGTGCCTGGCCTATCCTCAATCACGGATACTCGGCCAAGAGTGCGAATCGCCTCAGTCAGCCGCTCAGTTTCATCGTGCGAGCCCGTACATACCAGCATGGTCCCGCTGATATTCGCTGCGCAAAACCCGATGAATTCTTGCGACACGACCTCGTTCTTAATCGCTACCGGACCACGCCCGAGCGTGAACGATGCTCGCCCATAATCCTGCGGCTCGTAATGCCCATAAAAGTGTGGGGCGTCTGATATGCCCAGTTTTTTACACAGCCATTTTGCGGAGTGTTCCTTTTCCGATGTGATGTCCAGGGTGCCGGACAATAACCAGACGGATGCATAGCCATCAATGCGGGCGGCAAAGACTCGGGCAGCGAACGTGGAGAGCTGCAGGAGGGTAGCCTTCCCCTTAATCACACTGATGGCCGCATTGCGGGCAGACAATTCAAAGAATCGATACAGCTGTGTTACGAACGGATGATCACCGAGTGATTCAGCAGCCACTTCAGCCAGATTCGTGAGCGCGAGCCACACATCCGGCATACCCATCAGGAAATGGATGCCATCACCCAATCGCTCGATACCAGGCAGCAGCTTATCAATGGCCTTCCCTATCTCTGCATTCAGTGCAGACTTCCGGGCAATCGCATTCACCGATATGCGTCGGGAATACAGCATTTCTGCCGTGTGGATTAGCGCATCCGCCTCATCCACAATCAGACGTCCTTTTATTCTGAATTTCTTAGGCAATGAATTGAATCCAGAGGTCGCGATCAGAGTGATGTGAGACACGATGATTGCATCAAGATCCTGCTCATTCTCGCGCTCAGCCACTAGCGCTCGGCTGCTTTTATCATCCGCAGAACAACAGATGTCGTTGGCCGTGATACCAGATGGAAGCTCTCCGAATTCGGCAATAAAGTTCTGAATCAGATTGCTGTCATCGGAGGCATTCGCGGCTGCCAGCAATTCATTCCATAGGCGGGCATCGTCTTTATCGCTGTCGGCTGTGTAAGCGTCGAAGAGCACAGACACCCTGTCGGGTGACAGGTATTCCTGCCGCCCAAGCCTGAGGCCCGCCTTGATGGGCTTAATGCCCAGAGTGCCCGCGTGCATATTAATATCATCGATCGATGACATCACCTGACGAGCCAGCTGGTGGTTCGGGACAGCGACCACCACTGATCCACCGGACTGAATGTGCGCAGCCAGATAAGCCAGCGTTTTACCGATACCGGTACCGGCATTGAACAAAGCCAGCCCTGTACTGTTGTTAATCAGGTCATTAAATAGTCGCTGCTGGACAGGCCGGTCAGCCCCTCCCGTCAACGACACGACAGAATCAATCAGCATAGGCAGATTCCCCCAGCAGCAGCATACCAAGCCCGAATGAGCGCCGCTTGCCAACACCGGTCAACAACAGCTCACGAAACTGCTCAGGATTGCCGATGATCGCCTGCCCCGTCACGCGCACGATGGGAATGTAGTGTTTCACCCCTTTCTTTAATGGCTCCCATTTACGCTCACCCCAGACAAACTCAATATCGGTCAAGCCGCCATCCTGCAGAGCGCGGCGGATGGATTGTTGAATCTGCTCCGGGCTTTTAACCAAGCTTTTGCGCCTGGAGCCATCAAACGAGATCACTTTTTCACAGCTGTAATCAAAGCTGAATTCAACAGGCCCGGCGCTCACTAAGGTCCGCTCACGAGCTTCGTTAAACGGTTCATCGCAACGCACATACAGATATCCCCCCAGCTTCGCGCACTGTAGCCTTGCGGCTTCGAGCTGATTAACCTCCCGGAAGTCCGAAATCAGCTGGTGGATCTCGTACAGGGTTGTCCTGGTTGTCGGAAATAATACTTCAAACATTTTTCATCGCCTGGGCTACTGCGATCCGCATTACAGGATCGGTTGTTGCTGCAATCAGCAGGGATTTGACATTGGGCTGATCTTTTATTGCCAAAGCCATGTTTTTCGGCGTTATACGGCCATTGGGGGCGTCACGCATCAGCTTGATCGCCAGCGTCCGCGCTTTTTTATCCATGCTAGATGCAATGTTCAAGCACTCCTTAATGGCACCGAGATTGAGTGGTGACACATTCTCAGCAGTGCATAAAAATGCCTTTTCAGCCGAGTAAGAAAATCGCAGGTTGCGCACGAGTTCGCCTTTCTTTTTCCCAAGATCAGTAATGAACACAGCCGGATACTGCCAATCCCTGGTGTAGATACGTTGATAAGCATCGGATAGACTTGGGTACTCATAGGTGTTCACAGGGAAGGAACTGGGCAACTTGTCGGCAATTTTCTTTGGTGCCATGAGTGTAACCCCTGCCTGGTCAACTACCACCAGAACAGAAGCCAGCATCCCGAATTTATTCGGTACCACACCTCCGGAGTTGCCAGCGGCACGCTCAACACCCATCACATCAGCATTGGACTGATAGAGCGGAATGCAATCCTCGCAAATGTGCAGTTCGCGGCCATAACCATCTTTAACGACAGCTGCCTTGCAAGGTGTTGGCCAAGTATCTGGTTTTGCGGCACAACAATCGCAGGGCGAATCACGGGATACAAGTTGGTATTCGATATGCTCCAAAAGCCAACTGGTCAGCTTACGCGACACAAACTGCCACGGCGTAACGCTGGGTAAATCCATATTACTCTCCGAAATGACACAGGCCCTTAAACCGGTGACTCATTGGTACTGAATTCAAAGTTGTCTGGATGATTCGCATAGCGATCATCGATTCTGTCGTTGTGCCCAGCATTCTGGCCCTGGTCATTGTTTAAAAGTTATTGATCAACATCCAAAAGAAGTTGAAGACATCACAACGGCAAAGATTTTAATGGCAGTAAAGCAGCAACTGGAATAATTCAGGCCGCCAACGTCTCACGCATTAACTTCCTATCCTGAGAGGCTATCCCAAGCAATTAGAAATGCCACATAGTCGCGCTCAGACTTGAATCCAACCGCTTCGATTTTCGGAAACACACGTGCATTCCACTGCTTCGCGCATTGACGCATCTCCCAAACAAACCCTGTCCACTCCTCGTTAGATGTTGATGGTTTTCGCTCAATAACATACCGGTAATCATGATTGATGGCCATGACATCTGCGTTTCTCCAGAGGTCCAGCTTGCTGGGAGTTCGCTTTCTTTCCAGCCACCACGCTCTACCATTCGGGCCATCATTCCCCACACCATTAACCCAGAAGAAGTCCGTTATACCGAGAGACTTACAGGCCTTCTGCGCGCGCCACTTATGCACCCAGGGCTTGCCGCTGCCGGAGACAATACGACCATCCACGAGGGTTACTGTCTTTACAGGGCATTCCGATTCATTAAACCGGCTATCGATCTCACTCTTCATTAGGACCGGCGGGCGTGATCTTGCCTCTGCCAGCGCGATCTTGGCCTCATAAATCCGGCTATGGATAGGCATTGCATCAGACAGAGGGGAAATCAAAAAGGATTTATCTGCCTTAACCCAGACGACATCACCAGATCTGAAGATCGCAACAGGTCTTGCTTCATCGAAGTCTGGTGAAATGGTGTGTGTCATATTCATGGTAGGGTCCGAAAGTTCTTTGAAAAGAACATACGACGGATAGCAGGGCCGTCAAGCACCCACCAGAGAATCTGAAACAAAGCACCTACGTGTTAACCATCCAAGGCATGTCGCAACCCCAAAATTGGAATTTCCGGATTAGGGAAAAGAAGCGCTTATGATAACGGTATAACCTCCACCGCCAAACAGGAGTTCAGAATTGTACCGTGCGGAAAGTGCAGCCAGGATCTATTGGCGGCGTTTCTTAAGATTCTGAAAGTACTCTTCTAACAATTTCACATCACGCTCTACGTCCTCATAGGTCACATATCCCGCCCCCAAGGCGATAGCTTTTGAGTGGCCTGTAAAGTTCGTGCTACAACGATCGTAAGCTTGAGTAATTGTCTGGACATCCGGCTCCGATATATCAACAAGATAGCGGATATTTGACGGGTGAATCTCTCTACCAAATCGTTCCACAACCCCTTTAACCAGCCACTCCTCGATTAGTTGCTCCCAGGTTTCTCGCATCTTTCCATAGAGGTTTTTGGCTTCTTCTGCAAAATCTTCGTGGCATAGAGATTCAAACTTTTTAAGTTTAGGCAGAGCATTTTTTATCTTCCCTATTCTTCTGCTTGTAGTCTCAGCATTCCATGGAGGACTTTCCTGGGGGATGCCTGTCCTATTCTCGCCTCTGGTCAGTCCAATAACGTGAGCATCCGGGCATTCCTTTTGCAGCATCCATAGGAAAGGAATATCATGCGTTAAGACAATCACTTGGCGCTGATTTGCTTCTTGCGAAATTCTTTTGGCAAATCTTACACGCCAGTTGTGGTCTAGAGAATTTACTGGGTCATCAAAAACGATTCCTGAATTTCGATTGTCGGCTCTCAGCTCAGCAAGAAACCCGGCCAATGAAATACATTTTTGCTCCCCTTCGCTAGGGTTATGAGCCCGACGAGCTACCAGGCTGCTCCATCCCGCGCTAAAAAGGTTCTGACACAATCATCAACACTTGAGCAGGGAGTGTTGGTTGCGGGGGCCGGATTCGAACCGACGACGGTTATGAGAATTACGACAAGAGATCATCATAACCATTCTTAAATTACACTAAACCATCAAAACCGCCGCTTTAAGCCACTTTCCAGCCCTGCCGTTTTCAGGTACAACTACATCCCAGAACGTCATTTATCGATTTTGGTGGCACACGGAACTCGCGATTCAGGCCACCATCCAGGACCCTAGGGGTACGGAATTGGGCACAGAATCTCTCGCCAGCAGCAGCTCAGAAAGACCATCAACCCGCCCCTACGCTGGGCATATCAGAGAGCATCTGATCCCCTATTTCGAATGGGCCGATCGCCACAATCTGCTGACAGAGGCTCTGCTCGTCCATCAGCTGTTGGGACTGAACAGTACGAAAAGTGCCTCCACTAACATGACGACTCTGGCTGATGAGTTCAATGATCCGGATGTCGCCGTTAAATAAAGTTTGATTATTTTAAATATAGTTTGATATTTAAAAACAAAGTCTGATGAAAATATCAACTACCTGCCTTCCCCGCAAGAGGGGATATGTCCGATACGAGCAAGCCACAGGAGCGTGATTAGCTTACCTGGTCACGGACAAATTTTGAACAAACTTTATTTTAGTGAGTCTTGCAGTTGGTCGTCGTCTGCGATCATTTTATTATCAAACTTTAATTAAAAACTGATCATTATTCTCTCTAAAAAGGCAGATTTATTATCAAACTTTATTCATCTGCCACACCGGAGTCGCGTTTGATACTGAATAACTGGCTCAACGAACCAGTGGTGGATTCACTGGTGCGATTCGCTACTGCAGTCAGCAGGGACACTGCAATCCAAAAGCAATTTCCTGCTGTAGGCCATCTGGGTTCAACGAAGCGCAATCGTGATAAGTTCAAACATCCAACCCAACACACGCTGCTATTGCTGATCAATCCGTTACATCACTCCACAGATCCGGACATCACGAGTCTTCGCCGTCAATTCAGGCTATGGCTGACCATTCAGGACGCTATTCGTCTGGTGGATCATGGTTATCACGGCGATCAAAAACTGGTACCACTAATTCGCTCATACGTTCTCGGTAGTGAAGACGGAGAAAAATGGGCAATTATTGACTCGCTGCTAGCGCGCACACGGATCGAGCAGAAGCGTTACGAGCTGTCATTCTGTGGGTTCAGTTTTGCTCTGCAGGCTGCCGCCAAATTCCAGCAAGCCAATAGAATCCAGCCGTCCGGTAAAGCTGAGGCCGATTTCCTCCATCGGGTGTTGGCGGTGGCTGCCGGCGAACTGCATCCTCCGGAAGCAAAACCCGGCTCAATCTCTACAACGCCTCCCAGCATTCTGGCCAGGTTGCGCCAGCAACCCATCCTGCAATGGCTGACGACTCCCAGTAATGACGACACCCCGGTAGAGATTCCACTGGCAGAACCGCCATCAGCCGATACGGATAGCCCCGACGACGAATCCGATCTGTTATTGCTGGTTCCGGTCGAACCTCGCGAGAGCCATGCCCGTAAAACGTTATCGGCGAACAGTGTATTTTTGCAGACGGCAGCTGCGGCTAATTTCCTGCCATGGGAATGGGAAACACCTCTGCCAACTGAACGCGACGAGCTGCAGCAATGGATCAACACAACACTGAGCTCAACGCAGACGGTCGATGCACTGGGGGCCGCCATCTGCTGGCTGGCGTGCCATACCGGTCGCTCATTACGACTGACACTGGGATTTTACATTCAGGATGAGCCGACTGATGACTGGGCCATCAGTCCCGATGGTCGGCGGTTACATAAAAAGGTCACTCACCGTCAGAACGCTTGGCGTCCGAACGATGCTCAACGGGAGCTGGTTACCCCGTTTATGGATATGCTGGAGTTTGAGCTACCACCACCTGTGACTGATGCACTGGTACGCGCAGGCCTGGCAGTTCGAGCACAGTACCATTCCCTGCAGGATGCCTGGGTCGCATTAGCGGACGAGCAAGCTGTGGATTCGTGGTTTAATCAAGCTCTTCCCCAGCCACTGCAACGTCTGACGGGCGGTAAATTGCTGGGTTTCAATGCGCTGACTGTTTTTGAGCGCACCGGAGACCACTATCTGGCCCGGATAATGAGCGCTCACCCTCGCTCAGGATTACCAGGAGCCTGTGGCTATTCCGCCTGGGACATTAAAGCCATTGAACGTGGCACCGATTTAACGCCAACCGACTCATTACGCGACGCACCAGCGGACACTCATGTACTCGGCAGTCTGCTGGCGGCTCAGGAGCCGCAATTGGTGGATGCCATTGAGCAGGCCAACCAGGTGTTGCGCCAGCCTGCCGACTCACTGGCACAGGCACACAACCGCATCGCGATCTATGTGGTCACTGCGCTGTATGCTGCGACCGGCAGCCGTTATCTGAGCGATCCGTTCGAACAACCTAGCTGTCTGGATCCGGTGCGGGGTCTTGTATTTATTAACGATAAATCCGATGACGCCAGCCACGATGGCCGGGTAGTGCCACTGCCCACTGGTATCTCTGCATTAGTTAAACAGTATCTGGCACATCTGCAGCAACTAGCCGAGGCGCTGACAGACAGCAGGCCATTACTGGCTCAGGCGATTCAGAAAATGCTCAGCGGCACTGGAGCTGAACTGCCGCTGTTTTTTACGCTCAGCGAGGAGCTGTGCTGGAATAGTATGAATGCAAACGAGGTGCCGGGGGCTGATCTGTTTGCCTGGCCGCTACCCAACAACCTGTTCCGCCACCGCTATGCACAACAGCTGCAAAAGTTACAGGTACATCCGGAGGTAATTGACGGCTGGATGGGACATTCGGAGCGGCATGCACACACCTGGGGTGACCGTTCACCCCGCTGCTGGATAGATGATGCTGAACAGTACCGCGATGCCATTGAGCGGGCATTTAATGCGCTGCCGTTTTTAACCGAACTGCCAACCACGGCGATACCCGATTATTCAGCGGTGTCAGACGCTATATCCGGTGATACTCCTGAGCTCTGGACGCGTCGGCTATTTGGTGCAGAACAGCGTAAGCGACAACGCCGTATCGCACTGAACAAAGCAATTAAAACAGCGCGCGCTGAAATCGATGCAGTGGCCAAACAAAGGCCACTGTCAGAGTTGGGCGCCGATGAGATCCAGCGACTGATCGGACAAATGCTGTCGGGCAAACAGCAGATCGGCCACCATTTTGCGGCGGTGCGGTTAAATGTGCTGCGTAAGCGGCTGGCGCAAGATGGCGGTGATCATCAGTTCGTATTAAAGCGCTATCCGGTACCGGTATTGCGGGAACCTAATCCCCTGAAGCCCTTTGTCATAAAAAGCCTCGGATTATTGCCGCGACTGCAGGAATGGGCGCAGGGCATCACCAACATCAGCACAAAAACAGGCCGAAGCGATGCTGCCGTATTGGGGGGATTATTGCTGGCGATCCAGAAACGCATCGGCTATGGGCGTCTGTTGAACGATGTGATGCAGGGTTTGAATTTCCGAATCGTTCAGCACCAGCGGCGCAATTATCTGGAATATTCTGAAGAGCTGGAACAGGACAATCTGCACGCGCCCGTGCAACGTCATGAGGTGAGCTATCGGGTGGCTAGCTTGCTGGCGTGGGGCCAGGCTGGCAAAAGCCAGCCGGATCCAGCTGTGGGGGCTCAGCATCCTGCCGTGCTCGAATTAAAATCCGTGCTGGAATTGCCGGCTGACACCGAGATAACAACCGTCGTCAACGCTGTGGCAACCGTCGTTAATCAGGTCAATCTGATCACTCTGCCGGGCATGGTAGCCGCAGTATTGAGCGGGCGAATTTTAAGCTGCGCGTTACCCATGCAGGATCAGATCCGACTGGAAGGCAAAAAGCCGGTGGCCATCCGTGCTGAGGCTAATGACGGTGAGGACAGCGGTACCACGGATCCAGAATTATTCGTTTTGAGCGGGCGCTATGCGACAGCCGATAACGACGCGCTGAAAGAGCACGCTAAACAATTCAAACGAGCACTTCAGGACTGCATCAGTCGCTATACGACATCTGACGCGCGCCGCATAGCCGATGAGGTTCAGGCAATAACCAAACAATTCGAGGGCAAGGTCAGCACAGCCATGCTGCTGTTGGGTCATTGGCTATGTCATGTGATCCGACGGGGCAAAGGGCGCGGTAAGCGATTCCAGCCCCTGGCAAAGTCCAGCGTTTCCACGTATTTCGGCACTCTGAATATGCCGTTTCTGGAATTGGCATTTGATGTCGACTTGTTATCACTGGATGAGGACGAGATCACCGATCTGTACCGCAGCATGCTGGAGTTCAAACGCATCCGGGATAATCAGATCGGTTATCTGGGCGACCGACTGTACAGTTTTCATCGGGTCGCCCGTAAGGCCGGGGTAACGGATCCCGATTGGGCTGAATTATCACTGGGCGATGAACAGCGACGGGTTCGGCCAGGATTAATAACCGAAACCGATTATCTGCACAGCCTGACGCTGATTAAACAGCAATACCCAAATGATGATCAGTGGTTGCTGCTGAGTTTTGTGCTGATGGCCTGCTACCGTTTTGGGCTGCGCAAAAATGAAGCCCGCTTTTTATTGCGTAAAGACTGGTGCCAGAACGAAACACAACACTGGATTCTGGTGCGCAACAATCGTTACCGCCGGTTAAAAAATGACGGCAGCCGCCGGGCAATACCGCTGTTGTTTGAACTTACCCCGCCAGAAATTGAAATATTGGATCGGGTGATGACGCGCTATGACGCCATCGCAGGACAGGATCGTAACCAGCCCATTTTGTGTGATCTGGTAAGGGGGAAAATCCAGCCCAGCCCTTTAATGGAACTGATTTCTCCCGCCCTGATCCGGGTGATCAGAGAAGCAACCGGCAATCCCACGCTGGTGCTGCACCATGCCCGCCATGCATTTCATAACCGTATGGCGAGTGTAATGCTGGGGATTGGCACACCGGCGGCGGATAAACTGCTGGAGGGGTTGGATGTGGAAGGGATACAACGATGCGTGTTGGGGAATCAGCATGATCTTTCCCGCCGTTCGTCCATGGCGCTGGCGCGTCTGATGGGGCATCAGCACGTCACTACCGGTATGGTGAGCTACAACCATCTGTTGTTGGATTGGGCTGATCGGCTGGTACCAGCAGCATCGCTTCGGACACGAATTATTCCCGGCGCCTTGCAGACTGATGTATATGAAAAATACCAGCCACCGGTTCAGAACACGCCGCAAAGCCTGAGGTTTGAACCGCCAACCCTGCTGAACATATTAAAAATGCTGCGACTGGTATCGGTTGGCCGCTCGTTCGCTCAAGCTGGTGCTGCGCTGGGATTAAATCCGGACGTAGCAGTAGCGGCAGAAAAAGTATTTTTTAATGCCAACCGCAAAATGTGGTTTAACAAACGCGGGGAAGATGCACGCATTACCGGTGAGGACCACCCCCATGCGTTGCTGCATTACATCAACCACGATGCCTGGATACGCATGCTGGATAAAACGGCTGCAATGTCAGATGCCGCTTTTTCAGAAATAGAATGCGCACCTAACCTGGATAGCCTGCCATCGCTGGTCGGACGCCAACGGCAACTGTTGATGGCATCGCAAGAGCACTATCCGCTGGTGAAAGCCGTGCTCAGAATGTTTGAGGTTAATCCTCAGCACTACAGCGTGGCGGCCGCCAACGACAATGAAAAAATAACCCGGCAACTGACCGAGCAAGGCTTCGTGGTGAAACCCATCGATAAGGCTTCATCCGCCAACACCCGCCTGATACCGGATCCGTTCGAGATTATTGAAGACGGAGAATGCATCGGTACCCGCAGCCAATATGGGGTTCTGATGATCCACCGGAATGACCAGGGCTGCCTGCGCAACAGCAATGAGCTGGCGGTGGCGTTTTTGAGTGTGGGGGTTTGCAGGTACCATTGTGAAATTGAAAACCTGCGATAGATGGTGAAATTTTCAGGAGAATTCTGAATTGAAAAACTGACTCATCAGGCATGCTTCAAAATTCAAGCAAATAGAGAATTATCGGTTTCGCTGGTTAATAAAAAATCTCCACATTTTTCTCTGCACTCACGCAGCCGAGTGCGAAATTTACCCCAAGGCCCCTTCCTTCTACCTCTAAGGCGAGCCGCTAAATTACTTCGCACCTCTGGCGATAAGAGCATAAGGTCGTCCAACCTACAGGAGTCTGCAATACAGGTAGGGAAAAATTGAGGTGGATACATAGGTTGGCCGGATATGAAAATTAGTTTATCGACAAGAGAAAGCGCCTCCATCTCTTTGATTATTTCTAATCTAATAGAGGATTTTCTGTCATTATTGCAGGCCTCAGCCATTACTCGTCTAATTTCACGCTCACGAGCATATTTTTCTTGTCTAATCTTTTCAATTCTTTCTCGCTCGGCTTTTTTAATGGCTCGCTTTTTACTAAGCTCCAAATATTCACTGTAATTTCTTGCACCCAATCTAACCCGAGAACCTAATGGGTTATAGTGATTATAGGAATTTCTGATAATCCATTCAGATACATTATCAATAACTTCAATCGAAATATTGCGCTTAATAAGTAGCCTGAAAATAAAAATGCATGAAGCAGCCGATCCACCAATCCAACGGTGGAATGTTTCTAAATAAGAAACCCCATAGATGAGACTAATCAGGTCATCATCTGACAGGTCCGAACAAGTTTTTTCCCAGAACAAACCACCGGCTCTATTTATAGAGTCATATCCAGAAAAGCTGCTTACAATTTCCACATCTGGAAGGTCATTGTGTCGAATATTACGACCAATTTTCACCAGCCTGTCGCGGATAAAAAAAGAAAGAATTTCCATAGTGTCACCACTGAGATCAAATCGCTGCACCTACCATTACTGCCACAGCCTAGAATTTTCAAATACTTTTGTCTCAATCCTAAAAAATACGGAATCAAAATCCATTAGAGTAGTAATAATTAAGGCATTGAACTTATACCGAAAGGCATATACATTGCAAGCAATATGATAAAGCATAATGGGTTAAAAATATGGCTGTACTAATCGACTTCTTCAACATAATCGTCCCAATCAAAACCATCGAGAGAAAATACCCAGGCGGCTGGAATGCCTGTCTGAATGACCATAAACACGCATTAGGGCATACGGTCTGGCATGATGACCACCTATTCAGAGATGGAGCAATGAACTCTATAGACTTTGGGAAAATCATTGAGTTTTGGGAGGGTCTTGGGTTCAGAGCCTTTGCACCTGAAGATACAGACGAATTTGAATGGCTCGACTTCTGCATAGTTAATGCACCCTTTTACGATTTCGATAAGGTTTGCCTATGGCTTGAATTTGAAGAGTACGCTGTCCATCATGCGTATTACGCCAAGGGGAAAACCATCGGGTATGAAAATATTGATATTAATGAATTCATGGCCAAAATGAAAAAGTAACGATGAGAACCAATATAATTTACAACGCTAATACAAAACTTCCTGATGAGCTAATAAACGCATACTTTTATGCTGTATTCAATGTGTTTTTTAATGGCAAATTGATTGCGTTACAGATTGGCCAAAAATCGACAGATTTACTTGATATCTACAGAGCTACAAAATCTGATTGCTTTGCATTCGTAACAGCCTTCAATCCTAATGGCGCTTTGAACAGCCAAGAGATAAACCGGAGTATGCAATCCAGATTGATTCAGGCCGTTTCCGTCATGGGATATTCTTTTTATGAAGGCTTTGGGTGTGATATCAATGGTGAATGGCCAAAAGAAGATAGTATTTTTATACCAAAAATAGATTTTAACACAGCCTGCGATATCGGGAATAAATTTTCACAAAATGCTATTGTTTATGGCGATTCCTATGCAATCCCAAAGCTAGTCATTTTGAAATAATTTTTAGTAGTTGCTGTGCCACCAATAGCTAAGTTCCGGTGGAATAACACCATTTACACGCTCAGCAAGCATTCTGCTAAGTCGTCTTTGGTGATGTTGCTGAGGTGTGACAGTCCGTTTATCCTTCGATATAAAATTCCAATACACTTCCACCATGATATCTTCAAAATTATTTTTGAATCGATACATACCACTCTTTCTTTGCAATGGATTAGGATTCAAGAATAATTCCTTTGAGTAGACAACCTCGAAATCTTCTAGGTAAATTTTTCTATTTACTTCAATCATCAATGCAGATACGCGCTTATCATCGATGAATCTACTTGGGATCAAGCAACCAGCGTAAGGGTAGTCAATAGCAACAGTGTAACCGCATTCCCTAAGCCGACCTGATATGAACTCTACAATTTCTGGAGGCGTGTTTGAATCTGTCAATCCGATGCAAATATCCGGGCGCTCTTGTGAGCAACTTCTTTCATACTGAAATGGCTTATCTGGAAATGAATGTGCATCAATGAGCAAACAATGTTCGTGCTTATCGATTGATTCCTGAATAGCAGCCTCTAGTGCCTGATGATGTGGGTAGTAGTATTTCTGAAGTATGCTCTCTCGCTCTTGCTCCGTGAGTGGGCGTCTTATTTCATTACCAAAGGCTCCTTTGGTGTATATGACACCCATCCCAAATTGCGACATATACTCTTGTGCATCATCAACAAATCTTTCTGTGTCAACATAGACTCTGCTAACTTGAGCGACTACCTTCTTGGTGTCCTCGAATGAAAAGATTTCATCTGTGAACCAATCATTAAGAATAAGCATTTCGCAAGCCACAGCCCATTCAGGTACGGTATAAAAACGCCAACCGTCAGCAGGAATGTTGAACGATGAGTGCGGAATGTTGAAAACGATAGGCATATCCATAAAACACCCTCTTAACGAGCAAAAGAATCTATAGGCAAAAATTCATCATCAAGATCAAGACTATCAAGATCCATACAGTCAACAAAAGTAAAAGTTATGACATTAAATGGTTGTTCATTCGCATCCGCAAGAACAACTCTAATCATTTTACTTCTTGCCAAATAAGTAAAATGTTTTTTATCCGAACAATATACATCACTAAATTTTTCTCTGAGTTGCTGATTAACTTTTTCTTTGTCAATTTTTTTCCAATCATTACTATCCATATCGGAGAACTTGTATTTATAAATCAATGAAACGCCGTCTGTGCCAACGTCAAATAGGGTTGTATTAGGTGCTACACTCATTGGTATGCTGGCTTTCGCTTGCATTACGATCTTATTAAAAAGCTCTTTATCGCTCATTAAATCTTCTTCATCAGTGTTAAAATAACCAATCACAGATGAAAGAACTGTCACGCCAAACGCTGCTGCAAGCAATCTGTAGAATACAGTCAACCCATCATTACCCTTAGCTTCCAATAAACCACTTTTATTTAACTTGAAAGAAGGTAGCGCGTTATTTTGTTCTTTCAATGCAGGGATGGCTTCAGGCGTAATCATTTCTGGCTTCTCAATACGTTTTAAGCTAAACCCCTCCCAGCTCCAAAATAAAATACATACAAGAGAACTAAATATAATAAATGATAATGAAATGACAGATGGAACCAGAATAATGTATCTATCATCAAATAATTCAGAATCTGTCAGATAAAAAAACATCAACACAACAACTGATGATATGAAGCCGACCGATATTGACGTTCTTCTTACGCCTTCAAAGAGTTCATTACTAATACCAAACAAAAGTGATTCGTCAAATAACTTTTTCCATACATAAGAGGCGTAGGAGGCCAAAACTACAGATATCAGTCCCAGTGCAATAGGTATAGGATGAAGTGTTATCTCAAATACAAGATGAGCAAAATAAATGAATAGAGGAATCAGAGACACAGTCAGTCCAATTTTAGATAGCATTTTCTTCACAAATCATCTCCATTGTAGCTATTTTGGTTGAACTGACGCCTGGGCAATGCTGCACCATAACAAGTGAGTCATTCTAGACCCAGCAACAGGTAAGTGCCATAAGATAACTCGTCAATCATTATGATGTAGTGCTGAACATCTCTGCTAGAGGACTGTAATCCCCCATTTTTAACGGAATAGAATCCATCATTTTTCGGGAGGGGATTACATATCGCTCAACATAGGCATTCTGCTGTGGGTTGAAAATTACCGGATGCTGCTCCAGACAAGTTCAGCAAACAAACGAACGAAGGAAAACGAGAGATGACCAACACAGCGACCAAGCCCTTTGATGCGGCTGAGTATCTTGAGACTGAACAAGACATTAAGGAATTCCTGCGTCAGGCTGCCGAAGACGGCAATACCCAACATCTGGTTCACTGCCTGGGTGTGGCTGTCCGCTCCAAAGGCATGAGCGAAGTCGCCACAAACGTGGGTGTTACGCGCGCCAGTCTGTACAAGTCATTCGCAGAAGGTGCCAACCCAAAACTGGACACCATTAACAAAGTGCTGGGGGTGCTTGGTTGTAAGCTCAGCGTGACTGCAGATAATTCACAGAGCCATGCGTAAAAACCTGCTCAAGCTCTCTGACACATCGACCTGCCATCTTGCTGATCTGTTCGCCTGCCCTTATTCTGTATATCCATACAGTATCAAGTGGTAGCGACACATGAGCATCACCATTATTGGCAACGCCATCGAAGGCCCGGTAACCGCGGCCTGGCGTGTGCCGTTGTACACCGAACGCGTCCCGGCTGGCTTTCCCTCCCCAGCGCTTTTCCCATATTGCTCTTTTTTGTCAATGTTCTGAAATCTATTAATAAATAACGAAAAAATAATAAGATAGTAAGATAAATCTCGTTCATACCTACTTTTACGGCGTTGACAACTATCACTCGGTCGAGTTTTTTCACTGATCCCCGCTGGGATCCCCTAATTGGTTGCCTTAGCGCTCATCCGAGCAAAGTTGAGTTAGGCTAGTTAACTAAATAATATAAATGGCCTTGTCCGACTCAGGCGAGACGGAACAACTTCGGTGGCCTCGATAAGCGCTGGCCCACTCCGAACCGTGAGAGTTTTTAAACAAACTGGTAAAGCAGACGCAATTCTCTTTCACTCGAAGCTGCTTTAAACCGCAGGTCGCGACCCATAACAGACGCTAATTCTTTAATCGATATTCGTTTTGATGTATCGTCGCGAGCAGGAAACACCTTCCTTTATATCTAGGGAGCCTCTGAATAACTCTGCACAGCTCTGCGCGAGTCTTTCCGGGCTGCAGAGCAAGGCGGCGAACGCAGAGAATGGCGAGCCCTTTTCAAGTTCGCCAACGCCGCTATACGGTCCGGAAAGCCGCGCCCGATGGGGATTGCAAGAAAGTCCTGACTCGGTGTCGCCGGGTTTTGACAGAACCCGCAATGCCTGCAACCCGGCTTCGTGATTCAGAACTTTCCTGCAATCCAGAGCGGGCACCGAGTTATTCAGAGGCTCCCTAGGAAAAAACTATCGTATGTACTCCAAATTTGTTGTTTTTGTATCGCTGTTAAGCAGCTTAACCCTCAGCATTCCTGCCAACTCTTCTCCAGACCTGATAGTCAACAGCATCAAAGAGGTAGAGCAAAACCTGGGTGCTAAAGTAGGAGTCTCAATCTACAGCGTTTCTGATGGTTACCTTTGGCATTACAACGGCGATTCACGTTTTCCGTTGATGAGCACCTTTAAAACTCTTGCATGTGCGAAATTGCTCCACGATGTTGAAACGGCGAAGCTGTCGATTGATCGATCTGTGAAGATTGAGGAACAAGACCTTATTACTTGGTCGCCGATAACAGAAAAGCTTGTTGGAGAGAGCTTTTCCCTCAAGCAGGCTTGCACGGCTGCAATGGTTATGAGTGACAACACAGCGGCTAATATAGTACTGGACGGTATTAGTGGCCCATCTGAATTGACCTTGTTCATGAAAGAACTCGGTGATGAAGTAACGCGACTGGATCGTATAGAGCCTCATTTAAATGAAGCGCGAAGCGGGGATGAGCGTGATACAACAACACCTAACGCGATTGTAAAAAGCCTCGGGAAACTGCTTTATGGCGAGAAACTCTCAAGTGGCTCTAAAGAACAATTAATTGAATGGATGGCTGGCAACAAGGTGTCCGATAGCTTGTTGCGTTCAGTGCTACCAGAGGGGTGGTCAATTGCTGATAGGTCGGGTGCTGGTGGTTTTGGGTCTAGGGGAATCACCGCTGCGATTTGGTCAAATGAACAGCAGCCATTAATTGTTGCGATATATCTCACCCAGACTGAAGCTTCGTTTGACGAGAGAAATAAAGCTATTGCCAAAATAGGTAGAGAAATTTTCGCTTCTTATAACTAAGGCAACTTGGCGGGTACTAAGCACCTCAGCATCATAAGATGAGAGGTGTTCTTTCAATCTTCCTTTATAGCGGCAGCTAAATCGCAGCTAAAGACATCGATCAGGCCGCTCCGTATGTCCGCATTGTGCCGACTCCGGTATATGCGCAGGAAAATCATCTAACGTCCGGTTCCGGAAATTTCAGTTGGCTCTGTTAAAGCAACAGTGAGCGTATGCCCTCTCCCCCTTTAACGCTGCTCCTCAGAGACGGCTATACGGTAGTTATCTGCGGCCGTAGTTGAGCAGTGTGGTCATTTAGCAGTATCTCGCGCTATAAAAAACTGTATGTATATACAGTTTTTTATAGTAGGCTTATCTTGTAGAGCAAGGTGAGTGAGATCTCTTTATGAGTCGGGTTTCCCCAAAAAGTTTTCCCCAAGGTATCATTACGAAAGGCCACACAGATAAGAATTTCCAGTTTCTGGTTCTGTCCGGTAATGTTTTGCTTCTAATTCAATCTCACCTTGCTAATTTACCGCCGTCCCAGCGGCGGAGCGCTAATAGGGCTGTGTTCTACTTCGAATGTTTCCTGTGGCTAATCAACCATCCACCTATCACAAGCACTCTAGACCTTCGAACAAATGCTTTTCTGAGCATTCAGCGCCTTTTCTATGGCGCGCTTTACTCAAACTGTTTTCTGGCTGCTGAAGTAAAATACTCAGGCAGACAGAGACTTGTCCGGTATTTCTTTAAACTCCTCGCTGAGCTGTCTAAATCGTCTCCTATCAATATTTTTGTATATTCAGACCTTACAGATAGCCAGGTCCGAGAATGCATCGCTCAGTTTGAAGCTATTGGGATTGACCCTGTACGAGCAGCCAAGCTCATGGGGTGGCAAGTCGCAGACAGAAGCGCGAACTCATTTCGATTAAAGATGGGAGCCATCTTCGATGTTTTTGGGCCTGATTTTACGATGGAATTACACCAGGAGAGTAAGAAGCACGCCTTGGCTCATAGTCATTATAGTAACTACGCTAATGTGGTCTCTCGATTTGATGATTTTCTGCGCTGGTATGACGATGATCCGATAGACAGACCTTCCTTAAACGCTCACGTGCTCCAAGATCCAGTCTTTGTATATCAGCTTTTCTGGAGCTTTCAGCGCTGGCATTTCGAAGGGTACTCCGAGCGGAGCCAAACCCAACCGACGGAACGGGTGTTGGCAAACCTTCAGCGCCAATGGATCAGAATCATCTGTTGGGCAAAGTCTGTTCTGGTTAGCGGAGGGCTTATGTGTTCCCCGCTTGGCGATGTGTGGCCCGAAGGGAGCAAAAAGCTCACTCGATTCCTCCATGAAGTAGGCCACCATCGATACGCTGATGGTGAATCCCTTGTATCACAAAAGCTTTTGACCCAGATCCCACTGTCTGTCACAGATAAGGAGGCAACGGAGCTTCTATTCAGACAGATCGAAGACGACTTCAATAAAGTCGTTCGGTGGGCTCGACGGGAGATTGATCACATAGCTCATCGTTTGAACGTTATTGATCAGGCCTGCGATCAAGGGGATCTGATAACGCTAGGTTCTCGAATATCTGCTCGGGCTTATGGCCAGCCTGTGATGGGGATGAACAGCCTTATCAGAACTGTAAAAGAAACCCACAACGGATTTGCAATCATCGACCACGCTATGCGCGGCCACTTGGTAAGCGCAACAGGGAGTTCTTTTTCAACATCGGAGTTAGCGGCGAATCTGGCTATGCCGACGAAGTATGCGATTGCTCCCATCGCTCTCTGGCTAGTAGCGCAGCATCCCGTTCTGACCGAGGCATCTCTATTGAAATGCGAGTTATTCGACCGAAACGGTAAGCGAACCGGCTTTGTTAAGACCGACTCTGGATCTGTGCTTGTTGTGAAGAAAAACCGGAAAGGGAAGCAACAGGAGGTTGTACTGAGCGACGACGCAGCTTCGGTGGTCGAGCTGCTTATCCAGATCACGGCCCCGGTTAGGCGCTATCTCAAGGAGAAAAGGGATGATGCCTGGCGACGATTGTTCATCGTCGCGGGTGGTCAGGGCTTTCAGGAACCTTACACTTTCACAAACCAGACCAGCTTCGCCAAGATCCTCCGGCAGAAAGCCTTTATACAAGCTCATAGCGCCGAGTTAGGAGACATGGTCTCCGTATTGTCGCTGGCCCGGATAAGGGCTACCGCAGGTGTTCTCGTCTACCTCAAGTCGTTAAGCATAGAGAAAATGGCAGAGTCACTAGGCAACTCGAAACGAGTCGCCATGAACCATTATCTGCCGCCTACCATCATGCAGTTTTTCCAAGAGCGGTGGGTCAGGATTTTCCAAAACGCGGTGATTGTCCACGCTATGAAGGACTCTCCTTATCTGCTTGATGCAACGGACTTTAGCAGCATGAGTGAGTTGGATATGTTTCTAGAGGCGCATGCCCTTCGAACGCCGCCTGAAGAACCCGAACAGCTGAGTAGTTCCTCTGAGCAAATATCTGGTTCGTCAGATCCAGAGATCGTTATTTCTATCGATGAAGGCGTTCTTGGTGTGCTCCTCTCGCTAAAAATGGCCGTTGAGCAAGCTGGCCCACGTGCGGCGGGAACGGCTGTGTACTGGAGCCAGTTCGCAGCGAAGATAGAGGCTCACATTGAATCTGATGGTTATCTAGATCCATATATCCGCGGTTGTCTAGTTAAGGCTAAGGGGATAGCGAATCCTCAACAGTTTGAGGGTCTAGTCTATGGATGATAGCAGCGCGCTACCTCGCGAATTGGACTTCATAACGCGATCAGTCGATGCGGATCTAGGACTATTCCGAAGCGCTGAATGGCTCAATTCGAAGTTCGATGACCCAGTATGGAGCGCTCGTTTTGCCGAAAATGGCAAGAGAGACACTGTTATTGATTTCAGGGTTAGGCTCGATGATGGGCTACTGCTCACCCACCCAAGACATCACAACCTTTTGGAAAGCATAAAGGCATATTTATGTCTGTCGTCCCATCCGTTGGCCACCGGAGGCAGCCAGCTTGCCCCGAAGACGGTACAGCAAAGGGTTCGTACGACCTTAGGTATCATCGACTACTTTCTCCTGAGAGCCGAGCATTTCCAACTGGCATCCCATCAGTTCAAGCTAATTACGCCGCATGACATAACTGAGTTCATGGCTGTGTTGGCTACTGATCAGTACGCTAAGAACAATCTCTACGCTGCGCGTGAAGAGCTACAGCGTTTCCTTCGCCTCAACAGCCATCAGGTTACGAAGCTGGAGACACAGTACGTTCTATCAAAGGTTCCTGGAATCGCTATTGTTGATGATGTAGATGAGAGCAACCTTGGCTTATCAGAGTCGGAGATTGTTGCGGCTAGGATTTTTCTGTGGATCAACGGAAACTACAAACGCATACCGATTAAGGCGGGTAGTGATGGGCATTCATTTTTTAGTCATCAAGTTTCTCCAAACAGTATCTACTCTGAAATTTATCATGAGCGAACTTTAGTGACGCCTAAATTCCGGGGGCTGGTGCTGGACGAGCTCCACTTTAGCCCATCCGAGAAGACCTTTAGAGAGTATCCCATGGTTTCGTCCATGGTTCTGTATGATGATCCACTTCCCTCTGAGGCTGGGGTTGATTTCTACCGACAATCGCTTAAACCGATGGAACTCCTTAAGCTCTGTGGGCTGGACCATATCAACCATCTTTCGCTAACAGCCTTGGATAATAGAGCTTTCCTCGGGCAACTTAAGATGAAGGGCACCGGGCGTTACCGGTCGCTGCCTCGGGACGTCGTATTTTCATCGTTTCGGAACGCAGTGGAGTTCTACTTAGATTTGGGTCAGGTCCTTATCGATGGATATCTGGCCTTGGCGCGAGAGGCTGATGCACGTGGATGTGCCATCGGGGATTTGACCCAATCTGAAACGATAGAGCTGATCCCAAAGAGGTTGCGAGACATCGGAGTAAGTATCTGGGATCTCTCGGCAGATTTTCGCGGGCAGAACCGTGGAGGCGGTAGCGCTCTGTTTTTTAAGCGGTTCAGAGAGAATGAGGGACTGCTCCAGCTAATTGAGGTACTTTATGGTGCCATCTGGATAATACTCGCTGCGCTTAGTGCCAGACGTTCTGGAGAGCTTAGGGATCTTAAGGCAGATACCTGCCTTGTTAAGAAGTCCCATGGCTATTATTTACAGTTTGACTTGCGGAAACGGAACTTCGGCAAGACTCGTGAACAGGTCCTTCGTCCCATTCCCAATGTCGCGGCCCGGTGCATTCTGAGCTTGGGTGATCTTCGTCAGAAGCTCTCCTTGCTTAGTTCAGTTACGATTTCAGATAGGCTGTTCAGCAAGCCTCATTATCGCGAAGTTGGCCTGTCTGCGATGGGTTCAGTAGACGCGGCCAAGGTGCTAAACCGCTTTTCTGACTATTTCGAAGTCCAACAGGACGCTACTGGGCATCGTTATTACATTCGTACCCATCAACTTAGACGCTTCTTCGCTATGACATTCTTCTGGGCCGGCGGATTTGGCGGCCTAGACACACTTCGGTGGTTTTTGGGTCATACGAATGTCGAGCATGTTTATCACTACATCACAGAGACCGTTCCAGGAGAGGTGTTGCGAAGAATCGGTGCCGAATACGCATCTGATGCACTTCTCATAGGGCAGAGCAACACAGAAGATCTGGGTAATCTCCTACGTGAGCGTTACGGATTGTCATCATTTTCCATCATGCAGTCGGATGAAGTCGCAGACTATATCGAAGACCTAATGATGGAAGGGTTGCTAAAGATAGAGCCAGTCTTCTTCGACACACCGACAGGAAAGCGCCATGAGATCCTCTTTAAAATCACCGGAGAAAATTCATGAAGAAAGCATCACGGCAGGTGTCTGCTCAGCTTGAGATTAGCAACAGATCTGTTCTTTCTCGCGTTGAGTATCTCGAATCGATTATTCACTCACCCGCCGAGCATCAAGAAAACATAACACTTTTGATCGCTTTGAAGAGCCAAAGTGGACTTGCAAAGCTGGCGGTTAGCGAAGCTTTTATTTCTCCTATGTCTCTCAATACGCTTAAGAACAGAGCGAATGACATACTCCCTGGTGGGTTTACGACTATTGATCACCTGAGACGCCAGGCCGCAAAAGCTATTCACGATTCAACCGTAGTCAAGCCTTCATCGTCCTCTATAACCAAGCAGGACCTCAAAGATAAGATTAAGGCTCAGGAAAGGACCATCTCTCAGTTGTGGGATGAAATCGCACTGGTTACGAATGTTTTTAGAGAATCAGTAACACTCGCCCAACAGTTTGCCGAGAAATGCCCAGACCCGGCAGATCTGATCCTTTTCAAAAAGCGCCGTAGAGAGCTGCTTTTAATGTTCTCATTAAGCAAGCGGCCTCAGACGCCTTTACATGAGAGCCCGTCCAATGCCGAAGGATGAGAAACTCTATAATCTAACGAGCGATGTTTTCCGATTACCTTACGGGGTTGATCGAAATAGCCACGTCCTCAGCGTCAGAGCTGATAACATTCCGCTTCTCTGTTGGCCCGATGGCAGGCCGTGCACCGAGGCGAACCTATATATGCTGCACTGTTTTGAGCGTGGACTTTCCCGTAAGGAAGGCGGTGGGACACTTACTCAATATGCCAAGCTTCTTTCACACCTTATTCGCTTTTGCTTTAACAACAACTACTCATTCATAGGGTTGACTGATTCTCGCTTTTCACTATTCATCAGAACGCTCCAAGGAGAAATGGATCCACGAAAACCAGAGCAGAGAAAACGGAGAGCAGCCCATGTGGCAAACATAGGGAGAACCTGCCTCGGCTTTTTAGGATTCGTTGGAGAACTCTATCTAGAACCGTCGTTCGTCGGCGCCGCAGGAACGATCAGGGCTGAGACGAAGGAGTTCAAGCTGGCTGGTCAGAGAAAGCAGATAGTCCGTACCTATTGGCATCACCATTCCTTTCCTAACCCCGAGCCTCCAACACGGCGCTTACCTATCAATTCTACAAATATCGCAAAACTGATCGAAGTGATTCCGGATGTGAGCACGACGACCTATCAGAGAAGACGGCGTTTCATTCTGGTCAAGCTTTTGGAGATTACTGGGGCAAGGCGAGTTGAGATCGCGAACATCAGAGTCGAAGACATCTATAACGCGAGGAAGATGAAGCAAGAGCCTGTTCTCAAGGTCTTCACCGCCAAGCGCTCGGGAGGAAGGGAAGAGTACAGATACTTGCCGGTTTCCAAAATGGACCTTGAATTGATCGTAAATTTCATCGAAAAGTTCCGACACCGGATCATTAAGAAGACCATCGGTAGCGCTAGTGACTTGGGCTATCTGCTGATTTCGGAAAGTAGTGGACTAAGGCTCGCTACCGAGACGCTGACGAATGAACTACTGCTGCTTGCCAAGGCTGCCAAGATCGAAGAGCAAGCCTGCGCACACATGTTCCGGCATAGATTCATTACCAAGCTTTTTGTGGCTTTGATTGAGCAACATGAATTCGAAAATGGGGACGATTTTCGGCGTGCTCTCCTGGATGGTGAGACCCTCAAGAGAAAGGTTCAAGAGTACACGGGGCATACTTCGATCAGTAGTCTTGAACCGTATATTCACTTGGCTTTCGAGGAAGTGGCGAGGTTTGGAAGTACCTTAGACCTGATTAAAGCAAAGCTTGCCGTTGAATCGCTACGGTCCAATCTCAAGGACATTGCTATCGAACTCAGACACGGCAGGAGTCCTACTGAATTGAGCGCCCTCCTCCGCGACTATATCGACTTGGCGCTGGAGGAACTCAGTAGCGCCTCAATTTCTACCGAGAGCTGACAAGATATGGGCAGAATGAGTTCATATGGGAATCCAGCGCAGGACTACATTGAACAAACCCTCGATCTAAATGAGCTGTGCATCAGCCATCCGGCGGCCACGTTCTTTGTGCGGGTGGAAGGCGAGTCTATGACCGGTGCCGGCATCTATCCCAACGATATTCTGGTGGTGGATCGCTCGCTAACGGCCCGGCATGGTGACATTGTGATTGCCAGCTTGGAACGGGAAATGACTGTGAAGCAGCTCCACCTGAAGCCTGAACCTGTGCGGCTGTTGGCCTGCAATCCGGCGTATCCGCCGCTGGTGATTACGGAAGGCATGGTGCTGGAGATCTTCGGTGTCGTCACCAACGTGGTGCGCTCCCTGAAGCGGGGCCATGGCTGATGTTGCAGCTGCAGCCATCACCGCCGTCGTTTGTGGAAGTACGCCGTCGCTTCGGCTTCCGCAGCATTGAGATTGGCCGTTGGGTTACCCGTGCCGAACGCGACCGGGCAGCTGAGCAGTTTTATCAGGCGTTGGTTGATTTGATGCAGACGTTGCGCGTACCGGAAGCGGTCATTTCTTTGCGCGGTCAGCTGGGCTTGCAATACGGTATCGGTGGTCAGCCCGGTGTGGCGGCGCATTACATTCCGGCAACCCGACAACTCGCACTGGCTAAAAATGCCGGTGCAGGCAGCCTCGCGCATGAGTGGTTTCATGGTTTTGATCATTACATGGGTGACAAAGCCTATCTGCCAGAGCCGCAAGCCGGTCGGCACCCCCTTGCCTCAACTGGCTGGGCTAAGAGCTTTCCGCCAATTGAACATCGGTTGAACGAGCTGTTGCAGCACGCCTTCCGCACCATTGCCCTGAACGATGACGGTACCGACAGCCCCTTAGTGATCAACTCCCGCCGCGTCGACAAGCAAAACGGCATCCGCTACTACGCATTGCCCGAAGAACTGTGCGCCCGTGCCTTTGAAGCCTTTGTGGAGGACTGCGGTCCGGATAACCGCTTTCTGGTGCGGGGCACCCGTTTTTCGGATGATGCCAAGGCCGGTCTGTATCCGCAGGGTGAACACCGGCAACGCATTAACGATGCCTTCAGTCGCTACTTTCAGGCGCTGGGTTATGCCGTTGAGCGCGAACAGCTGCGCCAGCAGGCAGGATAACCATGCGTCCGGTATTTGCTCTGGTGGACTGCAACAACTTCTACGCCAGCTGTGAAAAACTGTTCCGGCCCGATCTGCGCCATGCACCGGTGGTGGTGCTGTCGAACAACGACGGCTGCGTGGTGGCGCGCTCGAAAGAAGCCAAAGCCCTTGGCATTAAAATGGGCGTACCGGTGCACAAAATTCAGGAGCAGATACAGCAGCACGGTGTGCAGGTGTTCTCCTCCAACTATGCGTTGTATGGGGATATCTCCAACCGGGTGATGCAAACCCTCGAAGCGCTGGCGCCGGCGGTGGAGGTGTATTCCATTGATGAAGCCTTTCTGGATTTAACCGGTGTGGCTAATGCCGTGGATCTGACTGAATTCGGTCTGCAGGTGCGGGCGACAATACAACAGCACATCGGCATGACCGTGTGCGTGGGGATCGCACCCAGTAAAACCCTGGCCAAGCTGGCGAACCATGCCGCCAAGCAATATCCGGCTACTCGTGGCGTGGTCGATTTAACCGATCCGATTCGGCAGAAGAAACTGCTGAGCTTAATGCCAGTGAGTGAAGTCTGGGGCGTGGGACGCAAACTCAGCGAACGCCTGAACGCCATGGGCATTACCACCGCTCTGGATCTGGCCAGCCAGAATCCAAAAGACATCCGGCAAAAGTTCTCGGTGGTGCTGGAGCGTACCGTGCGCGAGCTGAACGGCGAAAGCTGCCTGGCATTGGAAGACATAATACCCACCAAGCAGCAGATTTTGTGCAGCCGCAGTTTTGGGCAACGGGTCACTCGTTATGCGGACATGCACGAAGCCATCAGCAGCTACGTCGCCCGTGCGGCCGAAAAGCTGCGCCATGAACAACAGCAATGCCAACTGATCAGCGTTTATATTCGCACCGGGTTGTTTAACCCCAACGACCCGCGCTACAGCAACAGCGCCAGCCTTCGGTTGGATTACCCCACTGATGATACGCGGGTGTTACTGAACGCAGCAGGGAGATTGCTGCAAGCCATCTGGAAAGACGGCTACCGCTACGCCAAAGCAGGCATTACCCTCAGCGACTTTTACGACCGTGGAGTGGTGCAGCCGGATCTGTTTACCCAGCAGGTGATCAGCCCAAACAGCGCAAGATTAATGCAGGTGGTCGACCGCATTAATCAACAGCAGAGAGGGAAAGTATTCTTCGCCAGTCAGGGCACTGGCAAAGCCTGGGCGATGAACCGGAATCATCTGTCGCCGGGCTACACCACAAGCTGGACACAATTACGGGTAGTGCAATAATCGCATGGCACACAAAAGGAGAAGATACATGAGCTTCGATATGAGCCTGGAAATGCAGGTTGTTCTGATGGTGTTGATCGGTCTGCCCATCGTACTGTTGTTGAAGCAGTGGATGGGGCACTTCAAAGATAAATAAGTACAAGCCTGTGGTGTGCGACACAACTTGTCGCACACCACAGTACACTAGGATCGCTGTTTCAGGAGCGAAGCGCGTATGGCCTACCCCATTGATAAAAAGTTAGTGATCGCTGTTTCTTCCAGCGCCTTGTTCGATCTGAGTGAGTCCGATCAGGTTTTCCGTGAACACGGAGCATCCGCCTATCGGGAATTTCAGCATCAGCACCTGAACACTGTGCTGGCTAAAGGCGTGGCCTTTCCGTTTATCCGCCGCTTTCTGTCATTTAATCAGCGTTTCCCGGATCTTCAGCCGGTCGAAGTCGTACTGTTATCGCGCAACTCGCCCGAAACCGGCAAGCGTGTGTTCCGCTCGATTGAGCAGTATGGTCTTGGCATCAGCCGCGCCGCTTTTGTCAGTGGTTCATCGCCGATTACCTACATCAAAGCCTTTAATGCCTCACTCTTTTTGTCGGCCAACCCCGGCGATGTGACCCTGGCCGTGAAGAACGGTTTTCCCGGTGGGCTGCTGCTGGCGTCCGGAATGCAGGATGACGAGCAGGATGATGAATTGCGCGTGGCGTTCGACTTCGACGGCATCATTGCCGACGATGAATCCGAAGCCGTATTTAAACAAAGCGGACTGGACCAGTTTTATCAGCACGAGCAATCGCGTCTGAGTGAACCGCATAAACCTGGCCTTCTGGCAGACTTATTCCTCAAGTTAGCCGGCCTGCAGGCGCTGGAAAATACACGGGCTGAGCATGAACCGGATTATCAGCGCATTCTGCGTACCGCCATTATTACCGCCCGCAGCGCACCGGCTCATGAGCGCATGATTACCACACTGGAAAGTATGGGCGTTACACCGAATGAAACCTTCTTCCTGGGCGGCATGGAAAAGCGGCGCATTCTGGAAGTCATGAAACCGCATGTATTTTTCGATGATCAGCTGGGGCACCTGACGCCTACGGCCGAGAAACTGGCCATGGTGCATGTACCCTTTGGTGTAGCCAATGCCCCTGCAGAACGTTAATCCGGGGAAAATAAATGACGGAGTGTGTCGGTGTCGGTGGTGTAATGAAGATCCGCCTTCCAGTCAGCCTGAGCAACCTTGAAGCCAAAAAATGCTGCGATTAATGCCTTGTTAGCCGGATTCATCAGCGAGCGATCCAGATAAACCAGGAACTTACGCGTCTGTGTCTGGTACAACACCCGCCCACGGGGAATATCCTGATACTCGCAGTGAGCAAGCTCGGGAAAAATATGGCGGAATGACTGATTGTTATCCCAGCATTCAACATGAGTTTCATGAGCATCGACCAGGCCCGCGACACCCTGAAAACCATTCTGAATGGAAGATGCATGACCAAAGACAGTGTCTTTGTAGAGCCAGAATATACCAATAGAATTCATAATGAATACCCAGTTTTAAATTCTGTAAAAATGGCCGGATAGTTACGGCCCATCATTAAACATGCGCATGGAGATGCTATGAAAACAATACACATCGTATGGGAAGGTCCTTATACCGTAGAAGAAGCATTCAGACTGAACGGCAGTCAGGATTATGGTCTTTACCAATATTACGGCCAGCACATCATGTACGGTAATGATGCACTGCTGTATCTTGGCAAAGCGCAGGAGCAAACCTTTTCTGCACGATTACCAGCGCATAACTGGCAATTATGGACTGCCTCCGAAGCCACTATTTATGTTGGCAGACTGCACTTCGAAGAAGCAGTTCCGGTTGAAGAATGGCGCCGGCAAATCGACCTTGCAGAACGCATTATTCTGCAGTCTCACAACCCGTCATTTAACAGCTCAAATCTGAATACGATTGGCCACAAAGGTGAGGATACTCGTGTACTCAACTGGGGAAAACGTCGGATGCTGCTGCCTGAAGTCTCCGTATCCCGCTGGGAGGGCGATATGTCGATAGGCAACCTTCTGCGGGAACGTTTCAAACCTGGCACGATCAACTGAGCATACGTGTGCCCATAGAAAACTATGGGCACGTCCCGTTCATCAATTGTTGATTACATCCATCGCCGGTACAAATCCAATCGGACGCCGTACCGGCTGAATATCCAGACGCGACGCTTCCGTAACCGCAGCCAGTAAAGAACGGGCCGTCAAGGGTGTACTCATAAGCGCCATGCCTCGTAATGCGCCTTTTACCTTGCCAGGGCTTGTACGGATACTGCTCAGCATGGAATCGGGAATTCCACTCAGCCGTTGAATTTCTCGCGATTTCTTATTCATAATCAGAATGGCTTCCATCAACGACCGCAGTTGTTTACTGCTCATCCAGTCGAAGTGAATTTTTATATCAAAGCGCCGTGACATGGCACTGTCCATGTGCTCGAAGCGATTACTGGTCACAATCAGAATGCCCCGGAACCGCTCGATCGCCATGAGCATCTCGTTCACCTGGCTGATTTCCCAGCTTTTACGATCGGAAATATCACGGCTGATTAACAAGCTATCGACCTCATCCAGAACAAGAATCGCCCCCTTTCTTTGCGCAGCGGAAAAGTTGGCGGCAATCTTTTCTTCGGTAGCACCTACAAAGCGCGACAACAGGTCTGATCCCGTCAGCCGGATGATCTCCTTTCCGGTTACCTGCGCCACCTTATCGGCAAATGCCGATTTACCGGTGCCAGATTGACCATACAGGCACAGCGAAGACGATGGAGATTGTTCCAGGTTGGATAAAACTTTTGTGATGTCCAGGCTGGCGTTCAGCCAGCGAACCTCATATTCCGGCATGTGGTAAGCACCGGTCACAGCCTTCTCAGGGTTCAGATAGCCGGGTAAATAATCATCCGGGGCTAATGCAATGCCATTAAGGCTGATGCTCTGATAAAGGTACTGGCTGATTTTATGCTCGTTGTGGCGCGGCTTATCGGGACTCAGCGTAAGAGAAAACTCCTCCAGCCGTTTAATCAACAACGGAGACAGCCACTTAAAGCGAGCAAGCCACTGACGGTACGGTAGCGTCACCGGTAACGCATTCAATCTAACCTTATGCGCCGCCAGTATCGCGTCCTGGTGTTCGTCTTCCAGAAGAACTACGTAATTCATACGCTGAATAAATTCCGCATTACCCAGCGTCATGGAGTCGGATATCCAGATGCACGGAATATTGTCGTCATTGAAGTAACGCGTATTCCAGCACTCCGGTGTTTGTTTACTCGCATGCCAGATCGCCATGCTGGCATCATCCATCACCAGAATGGTCCGTTGTTGCTTGCGGAAGAGTCGCTGAGCCAGCTCCAACCGTCCCAAACGAACCTCTTCATCCACACTGTCGCCATCGGCATTCGTGGCATTAATAAATAATGCCCGGATATTCAGCCAGGAAGCCAGACTGCTCACAAGCGATGTTTTACCGCTGCCGGAAGGGCCAAAAATCAGAATATTCCGCCCCGGCAATTTCCGTTCAAGGCATTGCTGAAGGTACGTCTGCAAACCGTTCAGATCCGGCACATAGGCAAATTGCTGCCTGGGCATGTTCAACGCACGGAACGAACCGATTGAGCGCGCGATTTCACGGTCGATTTCCTGATGAATAACATCGGTGCTTACGCCATCCATCTGACAACGTCTGTACAAACGCCGGAGCAACTGATCGGGCAGAACACAACCGGCCAGTGTTTGCGCTTTGGCGTTACGTTCCAGCAGTAAAAACGACCACAGTTCATTAGTTTCATCCACGACAAACGCATATTCCGCGCGCGGGCGATTCACGCAGCGGCCAATAAACGCAATGCCATCAGTCAGGTTACGCACGCGGATATTGTCGAGAATCTCAAAAAATGCGTGATCGCTCTGAACCAGCCACCCCAGCAGCACCATCACCTCCTGAGTGCTGTTCAGTTCCAATCGCGTGGCAATGGTCCGGCTTACCCACAGCTCCGGACAATGTTGCAAGGCATCCTGTAAGGCAGGCTCCGCAAGCCACTTCCGCAAAGCCTGCAGTATCTCCGTTTGCTCGCTGTCATCGCGAAGCCCAAGTTCCGCTTGCCAATTCGCGGGCAACGTATACGACATCAATGCCATTGCATCGGCTGCTGCCAGAATCAGCCGGGCAGCCAGGACGCGTGACACCAGGATGGTGGGTAAAGCGGAATCCACTGCGGAATTCTGTTTGGTGGGATGAGATGGCGAAGTAAGCCAGTTGTGCCATTGCATGAGGATGCTCCTGTAAACACTGAAATTCCCGGCCAATCAGTGGCCGGGCACGCTACAGGCTTTCACTCGTTTTAAGCGCCGGTAACAGGAATTATTCTTGTTATCTTAACTCCAGCAGCCTCGGATACGGGCGCATTCCGATACTTCCACCGCACAGTGTTTGTGATATGTTTCGGCACTGCAAATCTGCGACACGCCAAGGAAGCACCCGATGATGAGTTACGCCGAACTGAAACAACGCCATCGCAATGAGCGTGAAGATTTTCACGAGAACCTGAGTCTGCGTGTGCATCGGGCGCTGAGCTGGTTGCAGCGGGCAGAAGACAGTGAGGATGCCGACGCACAATTCATCTTTCTGTGGATCGCCTTTAACGCCGCCTACGCAACCGACATCAGCAAAGGCACTCCTGAACGCGACACCTTTATCCAATTTCTGAAAAAGCTGGATGCACTGGATAACACCCGCTTACTGGAGTCCATTACCTGGAATGAATTCTCCGGCAGCATCCGGATACTGCTGAACAACCGCTATGTATTTCCGGCATTCTGGGATTATCAGAAAGGCCAATTAACCGAACAGCAGTGGCAGGAACAGTTCGCCAGTGCCAACTGGGCAGCTCAGGTCGCACTCGGCGGACGCGATACCGTCACGGTGCTCAGCATTGTGCTCAGCCGGATTTATACCCTGCGGAATCAGATCGTGCATGGCGGTGCAACCTGGAACAGCAGCGTCAACCGCGATCAGATGCGCGACTGCGTGGCCTTCCTGAGCAAACTGGTTCCGGCCATCGTGACCATTATGATGGACCATCCGGAAACACTCTGGGGCGATGCGAGTTTTCCGGTGGTGCGTGATTGAATCTGGAAATTTTGTCAGAGATTTCCAGTATCAGAGCTCATCTTAAGCTGGCTTGAAACCGTATCGACCCATTCAAGCTGCTTGGAATGAATTCTCGGCAGTGCATGATAATAAGCACAGTCACTGGCTTGCTTCTTTATACCAGCAGGGTTTTTGACATTCAGCCTGTTAATGGCTGACCTTGCCAAATCTTTAAGTGCATCATTAACCCCCCAGGCATATACAACAGGAACACCCCGGATTAACAAAGCATCAAGCTCCTGCTCCCTGGTTGAGCTGAAAATAGAATGATCTATTTTTTTACCAACGTCAGAGTGGATAAATCGGTAAAGGTCGCCAGAAGATGGAGTCCGGAGGTCTGATAAATTGATAATACGGCAATACTGGAGACCTGCATTCTTCATCACTTTCATAATCTGAAACTGAGTGCTATCCGGGCAAGCTTTAGTTGGAATTGAATTGTTATCAATACCATCAATAGGATGGGAGGAGCCTGGATTCATCATAACCACCATAACATCTGGATTTTTTAGATGACAGTCAACATGTTTGATATCCAGAAACTTTCTGAACTTTAAACCATGTGCCTCATAAAAAAGTCCTTCAACAATATAATCCATCAAAAGCTCCTTGCTCTATTTTGAATATTTAATGTTATTCAACACTAAAGCTAATTTCGGCCGACCTATAATGATCGGCAATCTTATTAACGGTGTTAATGGTGTCCACGCCCCATTGGTTTGACAAGGCATAAGTTTTATTATTTAACCGAAACAACTCATCATCATTACAAAAGAATCGCTTATCTCTCGGTACCTGACCACCGGAGTCCGTCTCCATAACCCTTTCACGGAATGAAATTTCATCCAAATTCCCGTCGAAACTTATGAACATATTCGACTGACGCCCTTCAACATTCAGCATAATATCTTCGGGCGTGGCCCCAACCTTAATTGCTGCCCTGACAACCTCCAAAACAAGCAAACGTTTACTAAGCCCTTGGATGATTTTTTCATTGGTATGTAGAATAAATTTTGAAAAGTCTCTTGATGACTTTCTTGATTCCTGCTCGCGAAGCTTTTTCTGACGAACCTGAACCTGAAACTGTTCTGTCTCTGGCAGCGGTATTACTTGTTGAATATCAAGAAATATCCTGTTTCCGTCTGAAAAAGGCTCCATTTTGACGCAGCGAATATCAATCCCTTTCTCGTTAAGCCAAAGCACTGAGCTGGTCAGTTCCTTAGAAAATTCAGCAGAAGCCAATACAATTCTTACATCCTGTGCAAAGGCATCATGATCAGGTTCGCTCCATCCCAGAAAATCCAGAATACGTGTATAGGCATCCTCATCGACGTTCAGCTTCCGGAGATAATCCCGATGCGCATCAACGACCTGATCAAAGGTCATAGTCGAAATCATTGCGCTGTAACGTACTGACTGAAGTTCCATATAACCTCCATCCTCAGTACGTTTGAGCTCAATGACAACAAGGTTGGCTTGTTTATCGATGCCAAGCAGGTCAATGCGTCTGCGGCTTGAATCCCAGTCACCAAACTCTTCAGCGATTACCATGGTGTCGTCAGAGATGATATCGATCTGATCCCGTAGCAATCGTTGAATGTCCTGGCGCTCTCTGATTCCCTGATCAGAAAACGTCGTCTTTTGAAGACGTTTGATTACATCATTGCGAAGTTCAAAAATAGGCATCAATCCACCCCTAACGCTTTGAACACTGCATCCACTGGGTCTGCATAAAAACTGGTCTGAAAGCGGGTGAACAGCTCACCGGGCACGGTAGGAATATCTGCCGCACTGGTGATGGGCAGGGCAACTTTTTTACCACCACCATCAAATGCCACCTGTAAGCACTCAGCTAATCGTTCTACGGGGTTTACGCTACCACCCAAACTCATCTCACCCAAAACGACTGACTGCGACTGGGCGGGACGGTTCAGTAAGCCTGAAGCAAAGGCCACGAGACAGGGCAGCGCCAAAGACTGTACCGGTCCGCTGTTCTGAAGGTCAACCAAATGCAGATGGAAGTCGTGCTCCAACACCCTAGCGGATCCGGAAATGCGGGGAGCGTTCGCTTTGAAGTAATCGAACGACATTTTTACCTGCTCTTTCAGGCTGCTGCTATTCCATAACCCCGACATAGCAAGCTTGCCCGAGCCCTTGGTTACCTGCAGCTCAATGCGATACAGGCTGGGAGACTCTTTAGCACTGATACCGATCAGGTGAATCACGCCGGGCTTGCTGCTCCCCTCGGGAATCAGTTTACCGCCCCCCTGTTCTGTAAGGGTTACAAAGTGCTCCTCCAGTGTCTCGTTATCGATATAGCTGAAATGCACATCGTAGAATTCCATACCACCGATCTTTTTCAGTTGTTCCTTAACCCTGCGACGAACCTGTAACGCGTACTCTAGGCATTCACACACATCGCCTTTGCTGTATTGGCCATGAGGATAGAGGAGCTTCAGCAAACCAGACACCGTTTTCCGGACTGCAATAACATCCCTTTGATTTAGGTTATTGCCAAGCTTGAAGTATTTTTCAAACGCACCAGCGAAGCTGCGTTTGCGCATCTCCCGATAGAACTCTGCCAGGTAGTCAACAATCAATCCGTAACGGTTGGTGAAAAATTCTGGGCGCATTTTGGGGATTTCCCAGCCTGGTATGTAGGCATGGAAACGGTCAAAGAAAGCGGAGTCGATCATGGCATCCGGAAATGGTGCCAGCAGATGACTTGTTTTCACTAAGGACTCAACACTCTGGTTGATGTTGCCCACAAACACCATAGAGGCGGAAGCTTCCATCTGTTCACGGCCTCGGGCAAAGGAACCAGAGGCCATATAGTCCTTCATGATCTGGACACCATCTTTGTCCTTGAAGGAGATCCCGGCCACCTCATCGAAGGCAACCAAGTCCCAAAGCCCGACCAGACCAATTCGGCGTGAACTCATGTTGTAAAACAGGTTGGCCACGGTCGTTTGGCCGCCAGACACCAAAATGCTGTTAGGGGAGCATTCCTTGTAAATATGGCTTTTACCTGTCCCGCGTGGACCCAACTCACAGACGTTGTAGTTGTTATCAACGAATGGAATCATCCGGGCCAGAATGTGCCATTGCACATCGACACCCAATGCCGCTGGCTCCATGCCGACCGACCGTATCAAACACTCGCGCCACTGGTCCGTTGTCAAAGCAGCTCTCCCCTGGAAGAGCTCGTCCATATTCATGTTCGGCATCTGGATTGGCTTGAGCAGTGTTACTCCAAAAGGCGAACCGCTCTGCCCTTCCTCGTGGTAATAACTCAAAGTGGCAATGACCCAGATACCACCCACCAGAAGCTTCTCGTACTCTTTGACGATACCAGAGGAAATTTCAGCATCCTTGATGCCCAGATTGCTGAAGGAGGCCTCATATTTATCCTTGCGTTCATTCAGCTTCACGGTAACCCGGTCGATGACCTTATAGGTTCCGCGCTCCTTCACCAGGGACTTAACCTTCTCAGCCTCATCCGGGCGCACGTAATTCTCAGCCAACACCGTTTTGACGTTGTTTAGCCCTTGCTCAATGATGTCTGGATCATCAGACGCGCAGTACATGCCAAGCAGGTATTCGAGCACATAGACAGGAACATTCGCCCCTTCTTTAATGAGCTTGGTGAGATCCTTGCGAACCACACGACCCGCAAAGTGCTCATTCAGCAGTTGATCTAATTCTTTATCGTTAGCGGATTCCATACTCGGCACGCTCTATCGTCAAATCGTGGTTAAAAGAAGTCATCGGTAAACGCCAGGTCGATGGTGACCTTATAGCGCTCCATCTCGGTATTCAGGTCCTTGTCCTTGAGCACCAGGAAGTAATCCTTCTTCCGATCGAAGTCCGTCCCAGACAGTGAGAGTCGTACTTGCTTGACCCGCTCTGCGACTGAATCGGTTGCGCAGTCAAAGGTCACCGTCTCTTCACTGGAGATCTTGCTATCACCGTCATAGATGGCCACTGACACCGTGACCGGCGTAACCAAATCACTGACCACTTCGGTCTGTATCAGGTCGAACTTCTGGATGTTGTTCACCATTTTCAGGGTGGACTTGGTGGAAATGACCCCTACTTTTCGCTTGGTACGCTTCTCAGCCTTTTCGCCACGAAGCTGTTTGACGGTCAATACCGGCACGACAATCTCTTGTGGCATAACCCCACCGTGGACAAAACGTGAACCGCCCACGAAATGGAATCGGTTAGCACCTTTCGGTACCCAGAAATCCGTATCTGAAGCTGTTCCGGCTGTTGCTTTGGTTGAGCCCTTCCACGCTTCTTTGGTGTCTGGCAGACCAAAGCCCACCACATAACGCTTTTTGTTCTTCAGGGCATTGGTTGGCTTTTCAGCCAGAGACGAGCGATCGGCAGCCTCAAGCTTACTTTGCTGGAATAAGAACCCGTGATCTGCCGTGATGAGCACCGTCGATGTGTTGAAGTGCATCAGGATCTTGCGGCTCAACTCGGTCAACTCCTCGATGGCGTGTTCAACGGCCATGAAGGTTTCTGATTCCGTCGATGAGCTATCGCCTCGGGCATCCACCACATTGTGGTAGACATAGACCAGCTCTTGATCTTTGAGGGCTTCTCGGCCTTCATCACGCGACCAGGCCTTGACGGTTTCTGCTGTCACGGCCAGACCGCCATGAGCTGCAAGGATCTTGGTTCTTGCCGCTGTGCCCTTACTGGATTGTCCATCCACAAACACGTCATCTGACGCCGTTTCACGGTACTCAAGGATTTTATGAGGCAAGAGGGAGGCCATTCCCAATGTCGTATAACTTGGGACGACACCAAGTTGGGAAGACAGGGTAGCTTCAGAGTAGCGCTTGTTGTTGATTCGATCGCGAAGCTCAACTGCCGCCTCATAGCGGAAGGCATCACTGATAATGACCACAACCCGGCGCTTTGTAGCCTTGGAAAACAACGGTTTCACCAGCCCCTGAAAGAAGTCCTGCTGATTGGGTATTCCAGAAAAGCGCCACTGAGAGAGACGTTGCTCCGCCTCGATGCGGTCACCCCAGTTCTTCGCCAGGTTGTCGATGTACCAGTAGGCGTAGCAATTCTCCACTTCGTCATCGAGCTTCTTCAGGATCTCAACATGAGCACGCTGGGACGCTTCACAGTAATGACGGTAGGCCATATCGAAGCGGTACAGGTCTTGTTCATAAGCCTTGTATAGCGCTTCACTCGACTCAAAGTGGAATCCGCTATCATGCTGAATACGTAGGCTGAACAGGTCGATAGCAGCCTGCAATGCGGTGTAAACAGTGCGGTACTTCCGGCGCGTCGTGTCGTCTTTATGCTTGGAAGCCCAGTAACCGTCCAGGCGCGACACTATCATTGCGCGGAAACGCTCCAACTCCCCCTTGGGAGCCTGGGGGATTGCCACGGCCAGATCGACAATGATCTTCTGTTCCACAGCCTCAAAGGTAACCACATCGCTGAGTTGGTCAGTATCGAATATGCCCATCTTGTCTTTGATGCGCAGCGCGATCGCCACCCACCCGGACACGGCATCGAACGCTTTGTAATAGCGTGAGCTGTCTCGCCAGCGTGAAAGCAATGCTCTGGCCGTCGCACGGGAGCTGGCCGAAGACATGACCAATTCTTGAGCCCAGCCGGGTACATCACCGACGCTTTCGCAGAAGCCGGTAACCAGCAGCCGGATGAAGAAATGTCCCAGCTTGAATTGGGCTTCACCCTTCAACTCCTCTACCGTAGCCGGGTAACCAATTTCGGACTGAAGCGCAGCTACCAATGCCGGGATTAAGTCGTACTTTTCAAGTTCGTTGAGAGAAGCTGGATTGGCCTCCAGTCCAAGGTCATCCGCAACTGTTTCTTCAGCAAGCGCCAGGATCACATGCGGGAGATCACAGCTTTCCGCCTTCACCACAGAAGCGATCATGGCCATGTCCAGATCAGACTCATCAAAGTCAGGTTGAACATAGCGTTGTAGAGCCGTCAGCCTTGCTTTACTGGCAAGGAATTTGTCTCGCATGGCAAGGTGCTCTCTCAAACTTTGCTGGTGCAGTCCAAGCTCATTGAAGATGATTGAGAAGCGATCGGCGTAGAAGCATCTGGAGTACAACTTGATGTCGAGCAACCAGTCTCTTTCTACATCTGGTTCGGCAAATGGGAAGTACAGGAGATATTTACCGGCCTTATCTTCCAACTCCAATTTGAGCTTGGTACCCAATGCTGATTCATTGGCCATGTTGAGGATCTGCACGTCCACGAGAGATAGGGACGGTAGCTCATCCACAAATGACTGCTCCGGGTCATACCAGAACACCAGACGATGATTCTCTTTGTAGAAGGCCTGCTCAAGGCCCTCACGAAGCTGGTTCAGATTCATGACAGAGCCTCCGGAGCCTCGCCGGTAATGGCTTTCACTTCGGCCAGCAAATCACCAAATTTGCCGTAGTTGGCCTTTACGCCATCATCCAGATCCAAGCTTATTCTCTGGTCAGCATAATGGCGCAACTTCTCATCGAACTCACTCAGCTCAGCCTGCTGCTTGTGGAGTTGGGCAATTTCTTTTTCAAGCCGCTTCACCTCCGCTGCCGATCCACTGGCTTCTTTGTCGTTCTCCAGCTTTTGAGCATAGGCCGCCATCTTCGCCGTCAGTGGAATGACATACTCAGTACGCATACGCGCCAGCGTACCTTCATTATACCGGTGCAGATAGACTAGGCACTCGAAAGCCTTTTGCTTACCAGAGCTGAACAGCCAGTAGATAGGACGTTTTTTGTAAGTCTTCAGGTGGTCTTTATAAAACTGGGTAGATAGGTACCTACGAATCGTGTCCATCGACGACTCAGATTTCTTAGGTTTGATAGCGTGTAGACAGAGGGACTCTGCTACAAAGTCGAGGTTTTCATGAAGATGCTCTTCACCCCAAATGACTTTGACGAAATCTCGGAAGCGATTGGTTGCGTCGTCAGGGAACCATTCCTGGTCTGTTAACGGGATAATTCCATCATCGTCTGCGGGGAAGGTTTTGTAAGCACCCTCTGAAACTAAATCAGAGAAGCCTTCGTTGCCAGAACGCGCATAGACAAGGCTCTCTCGATCAAGGGAGTAACGGCCCATCATGCAGCCTATTGAATAAGAGGCTAACTCATAGACCGTTGAGCTTTGTAAAATATTTTCAGCATCCATTTCAGATTTATCAGAACCAAACCTATAGGCAGGATTACAATTTAACGATACTCGCTCAATCGAGATCTCTGGAGACAATACATTCTGAAGCCCATATTCTAAGATGAACTTATCGTTAATAATCTCCTCTAACTCTTTTAGTCGAGCAGTTCTCTCTCGCCAGATTTTTCGCACAAATGAGTATGCATCCCCTAATTTTCCAGAAGTGGATACAAGAGGAGACCTTACAAAATCCCAAGATATTTCAAACTCGTCCCAATCATTTCTGCAAATTGAAACAATTTCGTCCACATCTTTGTCAACCTTTTCACCCATCTCCAGATATGGCATCGAGGCCATATTTCCAGGCTGAATATTTAGAGTAGGGTTTAGCACCCCCATGTAAAACTGCCCAACTTTACTGCATAAGAACGCAAGAATGCTATTTAAGTCTGAGCCTTTTGTAACGTGACACATCCCTGATGCATCATCATATAGAAACCCCATAGGCGAGTATCTGAAGTTAGGAATAGATGAAGTTATTTTTGACCAAACTATTGCAGGGCCAAATATGAAATCTAAGTTGTGATTTGTGGAGCCTCCCGCCCACCCCAGGCTCTCCATATTAAGCAATCGATATCCATCATTTTCCCAGTCAACAACACTAAAGTGATTACCATACCACTGCCTAAACTCACCTCCTTTTTGATATGGAAACCAACGCTTTTTAGATAACTTAGACTCTTCCCTACCAACAATATCAAAGCCGATGTTGGAAACAGAAACTTCCGACCAGCCTCTTATGAAGTGATCATTATCTCTCGTACACATGCCCTTTCTAGGAGACGCTATCTCACCAAGTAAAACCGTTCTGTCAAGCGCCCTCAAAGCTTCATAAGGTAGCCAATAAGCAATAGGACTCCCCGGAATCTTTTTGAAATCATCTGGCTTAGCCTCATAAAACCAGCCACATTCAGGATTAGCTATTGCCTCCAGAGTTTTTGGCCCCTGATTCGCTGCGCCACGAAAATCTGAAAGACGGATATAAGAACCTGTATAGTCTGGAACATGTCCTTTTGTTAAGGTAAACGTACAAATAGGAACCGTCGCCCCATCAAACCCCGAATATTCAAGCTGTATTAGCGTCGAGATAACCTCGTCATCAATCAATTTGCTTCGTAACTGTTCGTAGCTTGAAATAAACATCCAAACAAATGGTGTCATAAAGCCAAGCTGCCCATGATCCTTAGCTAGTTGCAGATTTCTTATGATAAAGGCCGAAAACAAATCCTTCTCATAACCAGAGAACCTAGCTTTTAATTCCTTCTTTATATCTGGAGACTGGTACTTGCTGCCCATATAAGGAGGATTTGCCACAACTGTTTCGTATTTTTGCGCTAACAATAAGGCCTGATGGACATATGGAAGCAATTGGCTTGCTGCCGCCCTTTGCATCGAGTCGCCTGAACTATCCAGTTCGCGTAGAGTGACGAAAATTTCCTTCAACTCCTCGCAATCATCATGCGGAACGTCAATCAAGGAGCCGAAGGTCTTGGCCTGTTTGAATTGCGCTAAAGTTTTCTGAAGCAACTGATAGCGGTTGTCTGCCGCAAAAGCACTAAGATCCTGTTGATCTTCTTCAAATAGTCCTTGCGAGGCTCCACTCTGCCAGTCTCCGGTCAAGTTCAATGACCGCCATAGAGACGGCAGATTCACATTAGTGCTTTCCTGTAACGACAAAACATTGAGTCTTATATTACGACTGAAGATTCGTCGATCATCCTCTCTCGCTAGCATCATCAATGCGAATCCAGCCAATTGTCCGGCACGGTCATCAATATCCAGGCCGAAGAGATTGTTTTCGAGAATGAGTTGAGGAATATCGCGAGTTCGGTAACCTCGCTCTTCGTAAATAGCCTTTAATACTTTGTAGGCCTCAATCAAAATGTGACCGGACCCACACCCGCTATCAAGTACTTTCGTTGACTCTGGTGTAATCTGAGAAGGAGTAATTTCAGAAAGGCGCGCTTGCACTTCCGAGGTTTGCTCGGCAGGTTCAATGTAGTATGGCATCTTCTCCTTGAGCGGAGAATCGGGATACGTCTGAAGCCACTGGCGACCCACAGTGTTCTGAACCATGTACTGAACGATCCAGTTAGGCGTAAATAGCTGTGTCGCGGCTGGAATATCTTCGTTCTTAACTACCTTGCCAATCACCTGATCTTTTTTCTCAGAAATGTAGAACTGGTAAAGCCAACCAATAATCTCGATATGGTCCCAGTCTTCATCGGGAATACTGGCCACTAATTCACGAATCAGTGAGTCTGTCTTTGTTAGGTTCTCTGGCAATAACAACTCGGATTCATCTGCTACTGCCTCAAACAGAAATGGCATTGCTTGGTGCAAGGCATGGCACTGGGCCAGTAACAGCTCACGGTAAAGCTCTTCGTCTTTGGTGCCATCAAGCTTCAGCTCTCTAACCTTGGCCTGGTCCAGACCGGGCAACTCGACATCCAAACACTCTTCCAGTATTTGGGGCACACCGGCACTGCCGTCAGCCGCGCTCAATACCCGACGCCCGTGGTCAAGGAACCCTTTGCGTTCCATGTAGCGAATTGCGCATAGACGGTTAAACCAGCTATAGGCCACATGCTCCATTACCTGGTCGAAGCCTTGCTGCTCAATGCGCTTTACCAAGCGTTCACGAGGTTTGATAACCGAAGCCGGAAACGGTCTATCACCAATCAGAACCAGGTCGCCCTTCTGCTCCGCTGGCTCGACTTTCTTGCTGGTAATCCCATATTTCGCCGCCTGTTTGCTCATGGCCTCAATGAAGGCTTTCCGGGCTTTGGGTGCGTATTTTTTTACGTTGTTTGTGTTCATATGATTACTTCCTTAGCGAATACGCACGCGCTTTTCATTGCGAACAATGCTCTTCAACTCAGCTTTGAGGGCTTCCACAAACTGGTCGATGGATTCTTCAGTTTCCAAGTACACGCCTTCACAGGTCTTGTTGTAGACGCTGGACACATTCACCTCGACAACAGGTTTAGGCTTAGCAACGGGTGGTTCTGGCTTTGTCTCCGGGACCGGTGTGGACGTATCAGCGCCGGCTGGGTCAGCTTGCTTGGCTTTCGCTGCCTCTTCTGCCTTGGCGCGGCGCTCAATCTCTGCCTGGACCGCTCGTTCAAGCTCATACAGGCCATCATCAAAGCGTTCAGTGGCTGTTTCGGTTTGCAGCATGTAGATACCGGCAATACTGGTCTCCGTCTCTAAATCTGCTTTCACCAGTTGTAGTGGACGAAGTAGCCGGTTGCTCAGCTCAGGTGAGCCAATACCACTCTTGGCGATCTCACCTTCAAGCTGTTTGATTTTGTCGTCCACTCGCTCAATGGCATGGGTTCGCTTTTCAGTTAGCAGACGTTCGTTGACGGTTTCTACTGCGCTGACCAGAGAAGCGACCTTGTGCAACATCCCGTAAGGCGCATCTGCTGATTCGATAGATTGCAGTTCCGACAAAGCCTTACTGGCTTCCGCGTCCTTCTCCAACGCCTGACGGTTCTTATCAAAGTGACGAAGTGCCTGCTGAAGCTGCTGCCAGGTGTGGATCTGGTTACTGAAGAATTCGTGGATGTCCCGGTAATCCTCCTCCAGATCGAGGTAATCATCCTTCTTATCCACGACCTGCTTGAAGAAATCGAAGCTATCATCGTTGCTAAGCAAGCGCGTAAGAAGAAGGATTGACTGCTCAATCACTGCTTTCCCTGGAAAACGGCCCACATCGGTTTTGCTTTTGTAGGATTTGAGATTGGCCAGCCACTTGCTGAAGTGCTGGATGTAAAACTCAAACAACTCTTTCTCGGTGGCCGGTCCCATCGAAGAGAACAGGTCTTGAGTCAGGTTACGCGCCTGCTTCAGCACTGCTTCATCCGTTTGGCGTTTTTTGATAATTGAGACTTCGCGACGACGGCGTGTATTCTGGAGAGGCTCCAGCGCTTCCCTGACAGGCAGCGTTCCACCCCCAAGCTGGAACGAGATCCGGCCAGCCGCAGCCAAACGGCCAACAATCAACAAAATCTCAGCATCTGGCCAGCCATATGGACGCTTTGCGAATCGCTCAACAATGTCTGAAAGCAGGATACGCTCGGTCCCGGTCGCCCTAAGCCCGATGTATTGCTCAACATCGCGGGTTGCCTTTGGGTTGCCCTCTTCACCTTCCAATGACAGGCCCATTTGTCCAATATCATCGACAGTCAGAACGGCATTAAGCTCGCGCCAGGGGTCTTGCTGGTAGACCTTGATATAGCTCAGCTTGGTGTAAGTATTCTCCAGCAGGTAGCGGCAGGCCTCATCAAGCTTGGTAAGTGCATTGGATGAAGATAGAGAAAGATGCTGACCAAGAGCGTAGACCTCCGCTTTCAACAGCATGTCTTCCATCCGGGCACGCAGGCGCTTTTTACGCTCCTGGTTCTCCCGACCACGATCAGCCAAGATACGGGTAATGTCCGCCTGGGTACCGTCGTCGTTCAGACGAATAAACTTGTTGGTCTTCAGCCAGGTGCGGAGTTCACTGAAAAACTGTTTATCATCGCCCAGCTTAATAAGGATTTGACCTTCGCCCTCTGCGCTTTTGTTGATGCAGCCAGCCTCAGAGTATTGGCTGTAATCAGTGTCCAGCGGTGACACCACTTCCACTTTCAGATCAGAGTCATACTTGCCGTCCAGGGTATGCCCATCCAGGTACCGGCCAATGCTGTAGTCCATCTTGTTGGGCTGATGCCGGTATTTATTGGTATCTCGCAGAAGGTCTTTGAAAATCAGGTTGCTCAGTTCTTTGTTTTCTTCCGAGCTGGCAACGTCAGTAGCCTTAATCTTCTGAGTAATGTCCCGCTCTTCGTTGGTCAGGAACAGGAACTCATCACCATTACGAGTGATCAGGCTTTCCTTTTCCAGACGCTGAAGGCTCTCCTCGATACGTTTGCGTAGCGCCAGCTTGTCATCGTCGATTTTCTCAATCGACAGGGTGACCAGGTTATCGAGCGTTCCTTTGATCAGGTCTACATAGCGGATCATGAACAAGGTGCGGAGCATCTGAACATCGAAACTGTCCAGCGTGGCATTTTCACCGGCCTGATCGATGGTGCGTTTGACGGCTGTATCCAAAAAGCCTTCAACGGCACTATAGAAACGGTGCATGGGTACCAGAGCCCCAACCTCTTCCTTGGCGATGGAGCTGGCGGCCATTTGGAAGGCGTCCAGCATAGACCGTTCACCGTAAGCCAGGTGCGCCCCGGTGGCCCCGACTTTACGGATCTCCTCAAAAACCTTCTGTACCAACTGGAAGTGGTAAGGCGCAAACGGATAGTTATTGACGAAGCTATCTGGACCATCAAAGTTTTTGAGCGTAGGCCCGGAGCGATCGAAGGTAATTTGGTTCTTTAGAATATCGCCTTTCTGGTCGAAGACGGACTTGAGCATGTCCGCTGCTTCTGGAGTCTTACGCAGCAAGCGCTTCTGGATAACCTCATCAGTGTTCGAGCTGGATAGCGACAACCGGGTCTTGAAGCGACCGGCAATCTTGGAAAAATCGTTGGCTTTGGAAGATGACAGTTCACCCAATACCGCGTCCATATCGGCCTGAGAGGTTACTATAATCCAGGCACGCCCCTTACAGATGGTGCCCAGGTTTTCCGTGATGGTTTGCAAGGTCAGCATCAGGCGGGTATTACTGCCAATAAACTGACCAACTTCATCCACCAGGAACAGTATCCTGTGTTTCGGATCTTTACCGTCCAGGTACTCTTTGACCCAGTGACAGAAGTTTTCGACGGAGACGCTGAACGTCTCTTCGGATTCTTCAAACCATTTATGGGCAGCATCTGGTGACAGGTTCAATGCCTTGGATATGGCCTTCTCTACGTCATCCTGATAGAACTGATATCCGTCACGCTCTTCAGTCCATGAGAGACCGCTGGATTCTTCAAAAGCAGCCTTGAAGGTCTCATAGGCACCTTTCTGTGCCAAATGGCGTTCCATGTGCGCGATGTGCGGGTGATCACCGCTAAAGCCCTGGTGCTCATTGAAAACTCGCAGGAAGACGTTGAGGATGGGATTGCCGTCATCGTTTGAACTGGCCTTACTGTCAATGTTAAACAAAATGACATCGGCATGACCGCTTACGGCCTTATCAATATCTGCGCGGATAAAGGCATCGCGGATCTTATGTTCATCAAAAAACTCTACTGCGCTGCGTTCGTTACCCCCTGAATCCCGCGCCACCTTGTTGGCCAGAATATAGGATAAGGTCTTCAAGAAGTGCGATTTACCAGAACCGAAGAAACCAGAAATCCACACCCCCACCCGGTTAGCGATGGAAGGGTCATTGAGATCGGTGCCATAGGACTGGAAGAAATCACGAAAATGCTTCTCCAGCTCATTAGTCACTACATACTCATCCAGCTCCTGATAGACCGTAGCATCATCATCTTGGTCAGCCTTAACGACGCCGTTAATTGGACGATCAAGCTGTTTGAAGAAAATATCTTTAATTGCCATTTAAAAATCCTTAGAAAAAAAGGTTTCCGTACCGTTATGGAACCAGTTTAAATGCACGGTAGTAGTTATTACTTGGAATTCGCCCAAATAAACTCATTGTTTGACCATTGTATTCTCCGGGATAAAAGAGAACGACAGGTTTATGCCCGAGCAATGAGTGAAGACTGTTCAGCAAGTTGTGAGCGCGTAGCAAGGGCCACACTGAACCGACTCCGGTAATGAATACAATGTCACGAGAAAATGCTGAGTATTTATCAACCACATAGGGGGCAAACTTATCCATATGAAGAGGGCCTCGCAGAGCCTTCAAGACCGCATCATCACCCTTCTCCCGCTGCATCTGAACAGCCTTATCCAGGAAGTTTCTATCACCAAGATATTCAACAAGACATTCTAGAAGGTTGATGTTGACCATAGAGAGGTTTGAATACTTTTTCTCGATCATGGAAGAAACAAACGCAACATGCTCCCTCACACTCAACTCATCTTCTGGCGCATAGTCGAATATCCAGAAGCCGATCTCATTGCCAAGCCCTTGCCCAGACAAGAACTCCGGGGAGATTATTTTTTCCTGAATCTGATTCAGTCGCCCTTGAAGATACTGATCCATAATCAATTCCTGTTCTTTATATCGAGATGTCCATGCATCTCTGAATTCTAAATCTGCCAGTATCTTCCAACATGACTCTCACTTCTGGCCTAACAAGTACGTTCTGCAAAACACAACTTCTGGTACTCTTCATATACCCAACTTCGGCTAGCATTCGGAAGACTACCTGGCCCATTTTCTTTCGTGACGATTCCTTCCAATCATGAATAGCAGCGTCACGAAACGAGCGCTCATCAAGGAAGTCCTGCCACTGATATTGGCTGAGTGATTCCATTCGCGTTTTGTATGCATCACGAACAACGGTCTCCATAAACTCAACCAAAAGAAGATTACGTTCGAGAGCAGCAATAAACGCCACCTGACGAGATAGCTCATCATCTCCATGCAAAAGAGCACGAAAAAAGACAGGCTCAAGCCTCTCCAATCGTTTCCTAATGGTTTGAGCAGTCCGAACTGCAGATGCAACCGTTCTTTTTTGAAGAACATTGTGCAATTTTATGGCTGCATCCCAACCTGACTGGTCTACCCCATCCAACAACAGCTCGGCGATTAAACGGCTCTCGCGTACCAATAACGAGCCACCGATCAAATCGCTGTCATAGTGAAAATCAGTCAAAAGCAGCCCCGCAAAACAGAGATTTATCAACCTTACAGCGACTATCGTTATCGAGTATTATCGGAAAACTCTTGGCATCCGCCCGATCTTCATTCCGCACTCCAATTTGATAGCGCTGAAGCGTGTAGTGAAGAAGAGCAATCTTCGAGCGAATGCGCAGAACTCCGTCGGTCATGCAGTAATCCATTTCAATAAGACGTTTCTGCGCATCATCAAGACAAGGGTTAGGAATTGCAGACACCTCCACCTCCGTAAACCAGTCCGTATCGTTAGCAATAGGTGGCGACTCAACACTTGAATGTACCGGAACGCTCCACATCCTCGAAAGCAGAAAATCCCTGAAATCTCTTCGGGTATGGCAATACGCGCGGACATGCCAACGATAGCCAGAGCAAACAAGGCTGTGAGGGCTTATCAATCGCTCATGCGGGGAAGGATTACTCATGGAAGCGTAAGAAATTCTTAATGAAGTGCGAGTTCTGCATGCCTTCAGTAACTCCCGAACAACTTCAGGCTTCACAGCCCGATCAGGTATCTGCACGGAAACAAACATCGACTCCGATTGAAAAACGGAGGATTCACTCCGGTCTCCAAATGCCACCAATAGGTCGAGATACTCATTGATGTGCCCAGTCGTCAGAATCGGCGTAAAGGTATCTGAAGGTATGTATGACTTCACTGCCGGAGAATGCACCAGCGCCCCAGGATTGTAGCTGTCTACGTAACGCCTAATATCTGCAGATGCTTGCTGGCGACTAATGCCGAACCAAGACATCAGGCGATTGGTAACCAATCGGCCCTCCCAGTAGGCCAGCAGCTCAATGGCTCTCATGCGCAATAAGACTTCGTACTTTTCTGTGGACATACAAATCCCAACTAAACATCCACCCCAATCTTGAATGACGAAGACGAAGATGTAAAGTTTCTATACAGTAAAGTATCTGGATTTCCTATTAGTGCTTTATCTAAAACACCATCAGACTTAGACTACAACCTCAACTTACGAACCCCACGTTGGGCTCGAAAGTTTTTCAACCCTAACCGAGGGCACCATGCCCTCGGCCTGGTGCCCTCTTTCATAAGGAGGTCACTATGAAATCAATCCCAAAGTACTAATGCTCATTCCGGAGAAATTCGGTTTGGCATTAGCCGTTGGCGCTTACACCGTCAACTCAAGCTCGTTAATGACGATAGCAATAGTATTCTTACTTTCAGGTATCGCATTAAACAGAAGGCTTGATAGTCGCTTGGTGGTACTCGGAGAAATATTATCCGAGTGCATCATCGGGCTTCTTGCCCACCTGCTCATAGTTTTTACTATGCGTGGATGGCTGATAACGGACATGGCTGTCATTCAGACAGTCGTCGTGCTTGTATCGTTGGCCCTGGGCATAGCTTTGCGCTACTATTTCTCTCAGATATCAGACGAAGGGGAATCTCATGAGTCTTGAACTGCAGGTAGTTGTAATGCTTCTGATCGGCGTGCCGATCGTGCTGTATGTGAAGCAACGTTTAGGGCACTTCGATCAAAAGAAGTCCTAACCCCAAAGAAAAGGGCGATCAATGATCGCCCTTTTCTTTTTCACCCATCAATAGGTTCTCACGAATCACCCTCTTTAAAGCCCTGCCGGGGCCATCCAGGGCCCCCCAGTCAGAATCAGACGGGACCGTTATCACCCCCTCAGATATTTGTACGTCCCTTTCGTTACCGAACCGGAGGGCGACCTCCACGTCTCCAGACGTAATCAAAAATCCAGGTGCAAAGCCAGAGCCATCTGACACCTTCCTAAAAGAGATGTCGATACCTTGCTTGAAGAGCCAGTCAGAGTAATCGACCAGTAACCTGGCGATCGAGCGCTCCCCGTCAGACAGTACCGGAACCGGAACCCTGCTACTTAAAACCGGAAGCACGCTCGCAGCAAAATATCCCTCACTCAAAGGAGCTATAAAAGCCAAAAAAGGCCCCTCCGAAACCGAGATCCCTGGCTGAGCGGGCACAATTCCGCCTTCAAATCGCCGTGTTAAACTTAACTGGCGCTCCACGCGCGTTAACTGGTGGCCAGACCAATCAACCTCATGTACAACACACAGCCCAAAAGCCTCACCAGGCGACCTGAATAGTTCCTTCCCAGACTGACTAAGCCTCCCCTTCAGCACAGCACCACCAACGGTCACATGAGCGCTCTCTGTATCCACTGCCTCGATCGCCGACAAGAATGTCCACTCCTGGTCATACCCAGACCACCCAGCTCGTTTCAAGAGCTTGCGATGAATCGATGCGATACCCAGAATTTCACTATCACTGCCAGCAACACTCTCAGCAGCATCGCCCTCAACAGTCTCACCCTCAGCAAGCCAAGGAGCGGACCTTACATAGGAGAAGCGGCAATCCTTGTGCCCCTCCCTCGACGGAAGGTTTCTCAGGAAATACGTGCCAGCTCGCTTAACTACCGCGAGAGCTGGTTGAGACTCGATCGGCAAATCCGGTCGGCAGCTACATATCACCCAAACTCCTTCCTCATGAAGCGAAACCAAAAGGTCTTTCAGACCGGGATCAACGGAACTGCTGGCACCACCAATTACTCGCTGAAGAAGAAGAGAGTTGTCCTTTGCAGACAGGGTGCGGACTATTTTATTTGGCTCGCTCTTATGGACGATGTACATTGTATAACCACATATTTTTACACTTGAAAAATAAGGACAGAGAAGGATGTCTAAGCCACACACCATCTCAGTGATCGTACTCGCTGGGATTCTTTCAGCCTGCGGTGAATCGCCGAGCGACCTCGGCGCGAAAGTGCAAGAGCGGCTGGCTCAACAAAAAGCTGAATTCGAATCAAGCGAAACACGTCGTTCATTCACAGACTTCATCGACAACCACTATCACTGGACGCCCGAGGCAAAATCAATTGTGGTTGCTGCATTCGATAGAACGGTTTCAATTTCCAGACTGGTGAGCCCTGAAAAAATCCGGGACGCCATAGAGGGTGGCGAAATGGGCATTGCCTGTCTTTTCACAATCCTTGGAAACGAGGCCGCAATAGACGACTTTACCTCCGACGTCGTAGCATCCATCGACGATGTCGAATCGAAAATGAGCATGCTAGAAACGCTAACAAATGCCAAGATTATGGTAATGAAATCCATCATCACGCGAGAAAACTGCAGCCAGTAAGATCTGGCTGCGCTACGTCATTCCGCAATCAAACGCATAACACGAGGCCTGTTGATGTCTCGGATGATCTCACTACCATCTGTAAAATCGATGATCATACCTTCGCCGGACGATGCTGGCGTATTGCTCCAGTAAACATAAAGAGGAGTGTCCGGGAATACATCTTGATTAATCGCTGGCTCAATACACGAGCGTTCAACCAGAGTGGCCAACTCCTTAATGTTTGGTAATCGCCGACCGGACGCAGACGCAGAAGCTCCAAGAGCATCTTGCCACGTGGCATATTCCATAGGAGATCCGGAGCAGTTTCCATTTTCATATGTCTGGCCGTAAGTACAAAAATCCCAACGCAACATAGTTACCACGTCGAGAACAAAACCGTCGTTTAAATTAACGAACCGTCCCGACTCACCAGACACCTCCATGGAGGAATTACATACCTGCCCAAGCACTGCGTGCGGCACGAGAGCAAACCAGAGGAAAAACACAGACTTATTCATGGTCATTCACCTCGAACCAACATCAGGCTTCCTGGATAGTGCTTGTTACAAAGTTTGGAAATCTTATTCGCCGTATCAAAACACCAATACGATCCACGCTCATTTGCATAGGGAGTGGATGACATATAAACCGCTCCATCCATCGACGGGAAATACGACGACAACAAAGAGGCCTCGCCGGGCTCAAAATTCATAATGGATCTAAGTTCTTCGATAGTAGGCAGTCGCCAGTCTTTGACTCCGCATTTAGCAACCCCATTTGCATAGAGCGCATAACTAGCCGTACTGCACGAAGTGACGCTATCGATGTACCCAACTTGGGTTAGATTCGGGAATGCGCATGTGACTTGCATAGGGTAGCCATCCATAAATTCAGGCCCCGGAACCCCTTCAAACCCGCCGTTAACGCTCCCATCCTCAACATACCAATAATGGCCGTAGGATAGCGAGTCCCATGCAGCGTGAGCAGCATGATAAGAGTATGCCTTGTAATCCGGATCATCAGACTCCAGATTGGAAAGGCGAACCTCTTCTTCAACAAAATCAATAAAGGACATGTCAGCCACCCCTGACGGCAGAGAAGATGCCCCGCTTTTAACTTCCCACATAAGGCCGGTATTTTCATCAACGACACAGCGGTGCGATAACGAAGTTGCATTGCCTGCATAGTCGATCTTGGTCAATCTAAATCCAGCATGGCCATCTGCATTAGTAGCGCCAACATCTCGTCCATACTCTGCGTCCTGACCAGCAAAAATAGTAGAAGGTGTTGAGACGAACGAGGTGCCATCCCAATGCGACACGACACCCGTATCATTAATAGATAAATCGCCTGGTACAAATATACTGACCGCATCTGCTGAGATATCCACGGTAGATGAATCGATCGCTATAACGATAGACTCTCCACCCTCCGCAAGGCCGTCATCAATAACCTCAATGGGAATTTGTGCGGACGTAAGACCAGCAGGGATAGTTAACTCAGAGAGAGGTGCGTAATAATCCCCACTGGAAGCAGTCCCCTTCGTTGCGGTGCCTGCATAGGATATCGTAAGGTATACGTCATCCCTTTCGCTCGGATTCGTTACCACAACGGATATTGATTGATCCCCACTCCCCTCGGAAATAGTCGCACTGGCCGAGGAAAAGCCAACGCTCGTTGCCTCGGTTGTATCCGTAATCGTGACATACAAATCAGATCTAGAAACAGAAAGATCTGACGACGAAAGGCGTAAGGCCAGTTTTTCTTCACCCTCAACCAAAGAGTCGTGAGCGATGCGCAATACTACGACCGGATTTTCAGCATCTACTGTCACCGGCATAGACTGAACAAGCCAGGCATCAGACGATGATGTGGACAGATGCTCAACCTGTACGGAGTAACTAAAACTTCCGCTCTCGCCATTAAGGTCGAGATCAAGTGGAATCTGTAAATCAATAGTTCCGGAATTAGGCTCCGAAGTAGAGACGTCGGCACCAAATGATATTGTCGGGTACGTTTGTTCATCACCAACGCAACCAGATAAAAGCAACGGTAAAAATATTAAAAAGAATCTATTCATCAAAAAATACTCCGAACGGATATTCCGCCAAAGAAACAGAATCCCGAATTCTGTCTTCACCAAAAGGAATTGGAATCCTTAAACCGCCAACATCAGCAACAAGCCCAGAAGAAAGAATTAATAAGGGGATCGGAGCGAGGTAGGTGTCTTCTGATACTTTAAAGGTAGCGAGAGACCTAAATAATTCGGCCTTTTCAATAACGCCACGTCCAGAAATGAAATTTGAGAAATCACCACTTTTCAATTTTGCTGGAGCACCGTCAACAAGAACCAAAAGTGTGGAAAATATTTCAACATCAGAGCCATCTACCATCCTAAATCCACCCAAGATAATTGTGGAATCAATCATCTTAACGTCCTCACTGGTAATCCCAGCTGATGAGAATATTGACTTTGCAATCTCCCCAGACAACTCAATACGATCGCGTTCCATGCGAGCCGGAAGGGAGTTTAAAAAGTATAGGAGGAAGACGATCAAAAAGGAGCAAATTACCGCAAGAAACTTAGTCACTGACATAGATTTTAGCCCCCAATATGTTCAGGTAGAAACGCCCGATATCATCCCGAAACACATAAACCTTACTACCAGGTCTTGAAACCTCATCGCCCCGAGTGTCACTACTACCTAGTGTTGCTCTCACAATGCCGTCAGCAACACCACGAGAAAGGATTTCACGAGCTTGCTTCTCATCCGATGCAGTAGCATCTGCAGGCATAGATCCTGCAGGGAAGCGATAAGAAACAAATTCATCAAGCAGGTGGCGAGAAACACCATCGATAAGAAGAGGGCGATCCACCAACACTTTAATTACCAAATCCGCCTCATATAAGTAGCCCTCGCCATCCCGAAAGAACGTTCCATTTGAAACAGATAACGAGACATGCTCCTCACTAAAAAGTGAGAAGGTCTGCTTTCTAAAAACATCCTCCACCGAAGGCATGCCAAAAGATTGAGTTGAGACCAAAGCCAGAGACAAAAGGAGATACCTCACCATTAGTTAGCGCCCATTTTTGAAAACTCTTTAAGATCGAGGAAGCTCTTAACCTTATCAGCCTGGCAGTTACTCTCCTGCTGGATATTTTCCCTCAGTTCTCGATACTGCCTTTCAAGCTCAAGCGTGCGGTCAATAATCATCTTGGCAAATGCAGACTTGGCACCTTTCCCCGGACCATCGCCCATATCGAGCCCCTCAAGCTGCTTCTTAACAAGCTCGTGGGTCAAACGCAAATGAACGTATGCAAAGTCCTCCAGCAAGTCCTCTTTGAAGCAGTCATACATTACCGACATGGCGGTATCTGAAGACGACAGGGTATTAAGCATCGCACCAAAATTAATACCCGGCTTGAATGTCATAATAAAATCCTTTTCAGCGGTAGTAATAGCAGGAGCAGAATCCTTATCCTTACCGAGCTTGACGAGCAAGCCATCCGACCCGCAGGTCGATCCATCCATTTTCTTACCTTCCATTGCGCAAGTGAATGTATCCGCAAACGGAGTTACTTCAGCAAATCCATCCTTAAAGACAAGATTGCCAGGGTCTCGACAATAACTGCCTGCACCCGCTGCAGCACAGTCTGCAGGAAGCACAATGTCGTTGTACGTGCCTTCAATGAAGTCAGTAATTGAAACCGTTGAGCGGTAATCACCTACACGAGTGGTCTGAGTTCCATCAGAGACGGTTTCATCGACAAAAATGACGTAATTACCAACCATCGCAACTAGATAGACATACAGCTGCTCCTTAGTCAGGGTAGAGTTATTAAGAAAGCTCCGGAAAGCAGACAGCGCATCCGTGTCTTCGATCAGCCAATAAACTAAATTGCCGCCATACATGGTTTTGATGCGTTCCTTTTCATTTGGAACTGCAGATGATGCCACGTTTTTAACGCTTTCTTCGCCAGATCTCAGCGCCTGAACGGCATCTTCATATGTGGCCTCAACCTGATCGGAAAAGTTAATTGCCGATTTCTGCACACCTTCTTTGTATGCATCCCAGGATGGCGTGGGATCGCCCGTGATAACCCCATTCAGTCCATCAACCATGGCTGTCGCTGTAGAGCAGCTATCTTGCATGGTCATGTTCATAAGGTCTTGCATAGCATATAGCGACTGCATCACCTCGCTGCAAACAGAGCACTGCTCCTGCAAATAGGCGATAAACATGTAGGAAGCCAGCGCCCCCGAGTTCTCAATTACCGCATTCAACCAGTCAAGAAACTCATCTGCAGTGATGTATGAGAACGACCCGCCATAGATGTCAAACCCATTACACCCACCCCTGATTGTTGGGGGCTGAACCCGGATAGGATTTGGTGCCGGAGCCGTAGGAATTCGGATTCGCACATAGCCACCTTGGTGTAGCGTTCGGCCATTGAGTTCAAAGGTTCCAGCCCCGCCAGATTGAACGGTGGCATCGCTGAATGCGTTAGAAAACGCATCATTAAGGCCAGCCGATGCGTTCCCCGCTGTAACAATTGTCGCAGCCAGAACTGCAGCTCGTAAAATGCTCATTTTCCCTCCAGAAGCTTCTGGTAGATGTAATTCGAGTAGGCCACTGGATCATTCATGTCCCCTGAATAACCCTTAAGGTCTGGATCAGACAGATCAAACCGATTAACAGAAAACATGGTGCTTTCAACCGCCTCTGGCGAAATCCATCCAGAAAAGTCTGCCGACAATATTATTCTGTCCAAAAAGCTCGCGAACGGAACAAATCCCTGGCTAACTAAAACGTACTGGTCCGAGGACTGGTTGTAAGCGAAAACAGAAAAATCACTATCAACACCTAAACCCTCTGCTTCCCCAGCGCCAACGCGGTACTCCCAGTACTTTTCCATCGAGGTCGGTGGATTGGGGATGGTTGTTTGGGAGTCTATAATCCAGAGTATTTTTAAGCCGTACTCGGTGCTCACTCGCTCCATCGCATTAAACCAGCGATCACAAGCACTACAGTCTCCTCTTACAAAGATCCAAAGAGCGACGCCCTCTTTAACCATTTGCTTAAAAAGAGCCTCCTTCTCTCCGCGAACGTCCACCCTACGCTCCCGCGCCATTGCCATGTTCGACGTAGCCTTGTATGACGTATCTAAAATCGGATCGGTCTGCGCAATCATCGCAACCCTCCGAGACAACCGTCGCGCCTTGTCTTTGAGCATTTTCTCCATCAAAAGAAGAGCCCTGATGTTCTCTGCCGTTGGATCGTCTGCCGCCTTCTGCCGAACCTTTGGCAAATTAACTTTGATCCACTCAGATGTACCAGGCTCCGGTACTGGAATCGCTTCTGATACTCGCTTAGAAACCTCAGCCTCAATTTTCTGATCGATCTCCTTCTTCACTTCCTCAGGAAGATCATAAAAGTGCCAACCTTTAGCCGGTTCATAACCATCCGAGTTAGCGCTCTTCTGACTCGATCCTGCCTCAGCAGCATGAGCGCAATGCAAAACGGATAGTAAGTGAACAAACAACACAGTTTTTATCACATGAGTGACCACGAAAACCCCCAAAAAAAGGCCGCTGAGCGGCCTCGGATCATTTCTCTACGAGATATTCTAAACGACCATCACCATACAGAACAGACGGTAGATTGAACAACGCTGAATTGGGCGCTATATACAAAGCGTAGGAGCCGCCCAATATTTCCATGAACCGCTCTCGCATAGGATTCGTTAGACCAACAATCCCGTTATTAAGGCGAATTCTGAATGATAGCCGACAGTTTAACCCATTATTTTGACAACCATATAAGATTACAGCTGACACCTTCTTCCCATCCGAGTGAAAGCTCTGCGATACATTCTCAAAGGTATAATCAGACGGAAACACTGATTCAACTCGCCCCCCTGGAAATTCAAGAGGAAAAACCGAAACCGCACCCGCAGGCGAAACGCCATACTCATCAGTAATCACTGAGGAAAACTCATCAAGAGTTTGTATGGCAGCCGCACGAACTTCGTCGGCATTCAGTGATGAAGACGTTGACACCAAGAAGTTGTCAGAGTGGTAATCCCATGAGAAGGGGTAATTCAAATCCTCAGGGTCGTCTGAAAGCATACCAAGCAGAGCCAGCCCAGAGGCGTACTTAAAAGTCAAACCGGCAGCAATCCCAGCCGCTCCAACGGTCGCATGATATCCCGCCCCACTAATAGACTTGGGACGGACAGAACGCGCTTCATTGTACTTAGCTGCATCACCCTCATACTCAGAGAATTCTTTTTTTGTCATATCCCGCACAGTTACAACTCCGTTTTCCATCAGAAGACGAAGTCCACCAGAAGAGTTCTCCATTACCACAATGGGAACCTCTTTATAATTTCCCTCTGTCAGTCGCATTGGTCTAGATGATGCGCAACCCGCCAGAGTTGCAGTAATCAGCATAAACGCCACTATTTTTAGCATTGATATTCTCCATAAACTCAAAACTACACCTTCGCATCTTAGTGTCATTCGTCAATAGGTAACGCATTCCGCTGCGATCACTTCCTCTCCATACTTGCCAACGAATGAGTGAGTAACGGGCTGAACAGTAACCCCATCAACCTCAATCTCAGCACAGCCAACGGGCGTGGTAGCATGTGCATATTCACCACCATCAGGATCTTTGGTGCAGCCACTCACGTAGTTCTTAGTACCGTCCGCAAAGATGACATAGCCTTTACGGCCATCAAAGCTACTCGTCTCACCATGCACGTAACCGCAAAACTCATACATGGTCTCATATTGGTCACCCATGATGAGCAGTTCCCTTTCTGCAAAGCGGTATTCCTCAAGACTGGAGTCGGCAGCCCCCATTAGTGATTCAGCTCTTTCAGCTGCATCTAGCACGTCAGTGGTTTCCAAATCAAAATCAGGGTCGGAACTCGCAAGAGACCTTGTTACCAATCCCATGTCCGTGTACGCCTCAACAGACTCCGCAGTACCATCAGGCAACATTCCCGCTCCGATAAGCAGCTCCAACCATTCCGTCAGATCGATCTTATCGAAATCCAACGCAGAGAATTCCTGATAGGTAAACCCAGGGCAGTCCTGATCGTAGGTATCCTTACCCTCCGCTGTTCCGTATCCAACAGGGTGACTAGACTGCCCTGTCAGAGATGCCTGTTCATGAATGATGCGTGCTAAGGGGCTGTTGTAGCAGCAATACTTTCTCTTTTTCTCTTTGCATCCGAAAACATTCGAAGACGAACACCATTGATCAATTCTCGTACAAGACGCCGTTCCAACCTTATAAGCAGTCTCAAATTCACTACTACCACAGGCAATCAGCATCTGGTTAACAAGCATTGTAATCTTATAGGCCGCATATATGGCCATGACCGTGCCAAATAGACTGCCCACTGCTTCAGAAACACCCGAATCGATCGCCGTACTCTCAACAGTTTGTGCCGTAGCCTCCCCAGCAGCCTCCTTCGCAGCCTGCTCTGCGGCAAACTTAGCCATTTCTTCCTGCCCAGCAGCCAGGATCTCACCAGTAACCTCGTCCCGAATAACATCCTCAACTATCCAATCACCCAGAATATCCCCCATCAAGCTGGAGATATCTGCCATCAGGAAATTTGCACTAGACGTAATGGACGTTGACAGACTGGTGCTGGCCGCCTCTGCGGTGGCCTCAGCGGCAACATCAACGCCTTGCTGGTAGCCGAGACTCGCAGCTTGATTGGAGAACCATTCGGCAGCCTCCTCCGCTGCTTGCGCAACCAGATCCGCAACATACTCTGCCGGTGCTACAACATAATCCTGCCAAACACCCGTGCTCGTGATGGTTGTGGCCAAGTCCGTAGCAATCCCTTTGACGTACTCGGTTTGAGCAATAGCGTAGAGGGTTTGGACATATGCATACGGACCTGGAGAACCCTCCGGCTGAGCGCAGCAATTTCCTGTTGGAAGGGCCTCACCCAGCCCTGCCGAAACATAGCTTCGACACGTCTTCGCCTCCCCCTCAAACATCACGCACGAGCTCGGATCGGCAGACATGCAATTGGCGTCGTCTCCGGCCATTTGAGCAACTGTTAACAGAAGCGCGGCATCCTGAAACGAATCTGTAGTTTCATCCTCGTAGGAACAATACTCATCTGAACCTTGAGAGCATGGGAACGGAGTAGAGCACACTTTCTGAGTGACCTGCTCCTGCACCACCACTTCGCGCTCCTCTTCACAACTGTATGTCCAGTCCCACAACCTACAGTTACCAGTAACAGAGTCAGTGATTGCGCATACCTCAGATGTCTTGGTACAGGCGCTGTTGGACTGGTAAGCGGCGCACTCATTCAATGATGCGGCCTCTCCAACAGTATCGGCACCAAAAACTGACGCGTGTGCAGTGTTGATAGGGTTTATCGCAGCAATAAACTTCTCTGCCAGGGACTGACTCAACTCCTGCGGCACGAGTTGATGTTGCTGCTGACGACCGAAGTCGTTAAAAGAGAAATCTGCCTCCCAACAACTGAACGTCCCATCTGCACAGCGACCAACACTAGAAATATCAACAGCATACTTCGGAGCCTCGGCTGAGTAACAAACCTGCGAACCTTGCAAATCACCTGGGAACATTTCTGATATGCTGCCATCGATATATGGCATTGTTGCTCTCGTGGACACGAAAGAGCCGAAACTACGATCGTCATCATAATCTGTGCAACGCCAGGTATTTGTTGAGGGTAGTGTTGCAGATTCTGCATATGGAAAAGCAGTACCTTGAAGGTTGTAGTGCATGCTCCCATCCAGCGCACGGACATACTGGTTGTTACCATCTACGCAGTTGGCTGGCGTCTCCGTTAAGGTTTGTACTGCATTGGGATGAGTGAAAGTGAATGTAATATTCTTTCCTGCATGTCCGCATCCCATCGCGTAGGAGTATGTTGAAAGCTGACCATCATTATAGACGGGCGAGTGATACGCATATTTTTTCCAAAGAGGAAACCAACCCAAGGCACCCCTTAAGCTAGGAACCCTACAGGGACCTGCGGTCCAATAGTTGTCAGCAGTATCAGCACAAGCACGTGAATCTCCAAATACTTTAATGTATTTGGAGCCAGCCCTTAAAAATAAATTCGCATCATCAGACCCAAACCAATGATTACCCTTCGACCCAGGTTGAATACTAATTAAGTTCCCATTAGTATCTTCCACAACTTTGTTATAAAATGGAATGCTTTCGCCATCCGGCATAGCTTGAGCACGAGTAGGGAAGCGTAAATCGGCAGCTCCATGCGCATGTCCGGGCGCAGGGTTGGGAATTCGATTACGAAGCTTGTCATACCAGTATATAAATTCCACTTTTTCCGGATCATCCGAAAGAGCCATAATTTTCTCTGGCAATTTAATGCATTGCTCGGACGTGAATGGTTTAAAGCAACGCCGAACAGACCAAGAGTTATCGAAGCCCGCGCGGTCATAGCTATCGTCAAAACCAACATCATAGGCTCCTGTCGGACACGCTCCAGCTGCTTCACGCGACTTCGTGATACGATATGCGCCCTCTGCCCACCCTACAGACCCCCAGCTAAGATCCCCCATCATTGTTACACCATCAAGCGTTCCATTCCCATCAGAGTCACAAAACTTCGGCTTAAATCCATCGAGAACGGAGATGTCACCAATTGGCTTCACATCATCTGTTGTGTTGAGAATCGGGCCATAAGAACACGCGGCATACATCTCGTTTTCGCCTTCCTTGAGAAAGGAAGTAATGGTGCCTCCGTTATTCGCAACGCGATTACCGTTGACTATGATGTAGTGGTTTTCTTTCAGCGATCCTGGCAAAGAAACAGTGCCAGAAACAGACGCCACATCCTGGACATAGAATTTAAATTTCTTGTACAGGGTAAATGCAGACGGGTAAGACAATGTTCGAGAGTAGGAAGAAGATGAATCACCCACTGATTTGGGCAGGGGCATGTTCTGTCCGGATTTGACACCGGGCAACACAAGTGCTCGCGAAACACGACAACTACTTGGCCAATACACCGGAGCGTCAGAGTACATACAGGTATTCTGAGTGGTGACTATCTGCGTTTCGGTAACCTCAGGCTGAACGATCTCAATTCGGCAGCTAGTGCCAGCTTCCATCTCGTCATTTAAGCGGTTGTACTCCTCAAGAAGCTCACTTCCCTCTTCGTCATTGAACGTAAGCTTATCACCCGCCTCTTTAAATTCACGATCACGAGTGTGGTAGGAAGGATCTTCATAGAGAGATCGAAGGCGCTCATATACTTCGCCCTCAGTGGTATCCGGATTATTCTTCAGCCTTGTTTGAAACAAGCTCCCGCCAGTGGATATATCAAGATCTCCTGTTCCAATTTCATGGGAGTCATTGAAAGATCTATCCTCCTCACTTCCATATAACGAAAGCTCGCTCTCAGGCGTATAAGACTGCCTCTTTGTGCTCGATGTGGACTGGATGGATTTTGAAATATCCTTTAAACCACTATAATCGCCACTCTTGGCCTTCTCTTGCGCAGAATCAATCGCATCGGAGGCCGCTGCGGCAGCTGGGTAGATATTCGCCCAAATAAAACATATCAAGGTAAAACTGGAAACAAACCTACCGGATAGCTTCTCTCTAAACATATTCATCCCAGATTACCTCACGCAACAATCTTGATATCTGAACCCTATGTAGACATGGTTCGAACCTGCAGCAGCCTTCTGCCTGGACTCTCCCCAAACGAGTGTACTCTCACCAATAGCGTGAACCGATTTAGCCTCTGGCGATGGGTACATCATCCCGAATCGGTATTGTTTTTTAATTAGCGAAGGAGCTATTTTGGTTTCACACGCAGCATCTGGACCGACTGTATTAAATGCCAATAAACGCCGATGTAGCGCTGCCAGTGCCTTTGTCATGACGAGCGAGCTATGCTTAACTCGGCTGCCATTATGGTTAGCGTGCCCAGTAAACGGATAAACACCACCCCAGCAACCTGCGCACCAGTGATAGTCAAGGCTATTCGGGTCTGCAGTCACAGCATTGCACTCATAACTGCACACAGCCATTGCAGCTGGATTTGTGAACAAAACAGACTCAGGAGTAAGCATCGCGGAAAGAAGATTATCATTCCACAGCGGATCAGGCTCGGAAATGTATTGCAGCTCCATATCAACAAATTTATCCGGATTACACGAGGATTCCATAACGAGCTCAAGCATTTCCAGTATGGGAAAAGACAGCGTATGAAAATGTAGAAATGCCGCGTCAGAAACCATTTGACCTGCCTTTAGTTTTCGCGATGACACATCCCCCCCTACAGCGACCCGAGTCCCATTAGCCAACGTTGTACCAGCGAGAGACGGGGAACAATACGGTTTCTGAATCGTCTCGGTAATAAACCGAGGGAACCAGGCACTTAGCGGCTGACCAAATTCCGGAACGCCCGCCGCATCAGGGCAGGAGCAAATTAATTGGTTCATTGCCCCGTCAGGTATGGGGCCGCTCGCGCCGGAATCGGCCCGGAGAGTCTGGCCATTTATTCGCATTGGAAACAAGCAATCCCAACAAAACGCTTTCAGTAACTTCGAACCAAATATACCAGCGTCAGGACAGCTCTCAGCCTTGGATAACGGAGAAAGGAATATCATGGCGCAAAATATTATTATTTTCCGCATACCGACCCATCGCATCCTATGTAGTTAATATCCATAAATCCTCGCGTGAGACTGGGTTCAATAACAACAGGAACTGAAGACAGAGAGAACCTATCCACTACAACATCCGGGAGCGTATAAATACTGACTAAAAGTTCCTTCTCAAGCTTCCCAAACGTATCCCATTTATCGCCACTTAATAGCTCGCTAAGCATAACAACTGGCTTCAGATTCCGACTCAGAGCATCCTCCACTTCACCCTTGGCCCAGGCGACCTGCCGATCCTCATTCGGATTTAGTACAATGATTCTCCGATTGTATTGAGACATCATCGGCTGCAGCATAGGGTTAAAGACCTCTCCCTTTCTGGCAATGACATAATGCTTCCCATTGGCATCGGCACTAATGTCATCTTCAACCCTGACACTCATATCAAGAGAGAGCTTCGATTCTTCAACGCCAGTCGGCAAAGACTTAGGCGAATTCCGCTCCCAATAACGATCTTTGGCCTTTCCTATCTTTTCCTGCCAGTTGATCGAAGACATTCGATCCTGAATCTCTTCGATAAGATCGCGCTCAGCAATTTCGAAGGTCGCGCCAATCGGACTAATAATAGGCTCACCGCGAGATACGGAATCGAAGAAATCCGAAACGTTTACAGACCCATACTGCTTAATTGGCTCGCCACTCTCAGAAATAAAGACAAGGCACGGAACCTGATCAATGCCAAATTCCCTAAAAGCAGTTGGATTTAAGCCAACTATCGCATTCACCTGATCCGACGAATCCCTAAGGATCTTCCCGGCCTGCCTGCTAAAATCAATCAGCGTTCTATTGCCAGGGAACAACCCTCGGTACGCCACCTCAACATTCAACGGTGTCAGAGAAAGACTCCGATAGAGAGAAATGATCTGCCCTTTTGGCATTGATGAGGACACGAACACATAGACCTTACCTGGAGATCTGATTGCATTAATGACGTCTTCAGGTGTCGAATTAAATGCATTAGCATTCACAGCGTGACTACGAGCAGCTTCAGCTAACGATTGGGCTCTCTTTCCTGCTGAACCATCATAGCCTGACATGGCTCTTTTAAATTTCTCCGCTAAATCTTTTGTCTCACTGCCGACCTGCTCTGAAATAGCTTCGTTTTCCCAGGCAGTCCTGTTCGCAGCTTCATAGGCGCTTTCAGAAAATGCCGACGAGGAAAGAAATGAAATTGCAGCGAGAAGCATAAACCTCATGCCACAACACCCACTACCGCTTGTTCATCCTCCACATCAATTACGTCGAAGTCTGCAGATCCATCAGGCTCTCCAACCTCAACATTCATGTATGCGGCCACGCCTCGACTTTGCAAAACACGTATGGCAGCCTGATGTATTGACCAACCCCGCTTTCGTTCATTTCGGATCGCAATACGATCATCAGATGCAGTCGAGAAAAGAAGAAGCGAGTACGGAGACAGCACCAATCGCCCCACACCTTTGGCCACAGAGGTATCGAAGAAAATCTCAGAAAAATACCCTTTCTCAGTCCTGACGCTCTTAAGTTGATCGAACCAAAAATGCTCAAGAACGATTTTCTTCTCATCAAACATTTGCTCAAGAGAGTCAACCTTCTGACCGAGATAAAGTCGGTTGCCCGCGTTTTCTGCGATAGCGCGCCCTGCCGCATGCTGATAAACATCGTTGAGAGACTGCGTGATCATTGCCATTGCAGCATTGTTCTTACGGAACTGACGATATGCAGTAAGAATGAATTCCAGTACAGGATTTTCCTCTCTCCGACCAGAACCGGAAGCAACAAATTTCCAAGCCTCATCGATAAACATGGTGGTCCAGCTGGAATCACCGTTCGCAGTTTTTTGGTAAATGTAGCTGTTAGCCATGAGAATCAACTGCAGGACAACAACCTGAGAGAGGTGCTCCTTATTCTTCAGGTCGTCGAGCTCAAGAATAATCAGGCGGTTTTTAGAGAAATCAACCGGCTTAGAGTGGTTGTAATAATACTTTCCATACTCTCCGTTCTTGGTAAATGAATTCAAAAGAACGGCAATATCAGAAATGCGGCGGTCGTTGCTTCCACGGCACTTATCAGCAATATCGTCGATTGTTGAATTATGCCCTCTCTCATTCCAAACCTCGGATAGAATCATTTTGATCATCGCAGACTGGAATACACCCTCCTGCGTAGAGGTCTTGATGTTTGCCATTGCTACAATGATTCCGACCAACATGTCGATCTCTTCGGAAAAATCGTTAATCAGAGGGAATGGATTGAGATTTGGGCACGATTCCTCATTAAATGTGATGAATTCACCCTTAAATAGTTCGCAAGCATTCAGATAGCTATAGCCCTGGTCAATGATGATAGCCCTACCACCGTGCGCCAGAAGATCGGCGATCATGCGGTTGGCCAACACAGACTTACCAGATCCGGACTCGGCCATCAGAAGAATGTTGTAGTTTGTTGAGTTATCGAAATTGTTATACCCAACCAGCTGTCCAGTCTTACCAATGAACGTTGACACGGGGTGCCCCACGCCCTTCCATTCGCTACACAGAGGTAGAATTCTAGCGGCTTGCTTAGTAGTGCAGGTTCTGAATCTCCCCAGAAGATCCACTATCCGACCATCAGGGTCTGCATTCATCGGCAGCATCGAGCAGAAGACTGGGAGCGCAACCAGAATCTCTTCCTTCATGTCATATTTCAGACTCCTGAAGTGTGAGATGGCATCGGAAGCCTGGCGACGGACTTTCTCCTCACTATCCCCAAACATGGCAACAGAAAACGAGATAGAGCAAGGTCGATCGCCACCGGTAACCGCACTATCAAAAAGAAGGTCAAAAGACCGGGCAATGTCCGTCAGCTTAGGCTCGAACTTATTAAACGGCGCTACATCTTGCTGCTTTGACCATTTTCTATTGCGCTTAATGCTAGACTGAGATTGCTTAGCATTATGGAGGTATATATTCGTGGTAATAAGGACATTGTCCTTAATCTTTGCCTCACGGGCTTTATGAGCCATGAGATAGCTATAACTGTCCGATAAAGTAACGCGCTTCGGAAAGGCATGGGCAGAAATAACTTTAACGTAGCGCTCATTGAGTCGGAATGATGAGTCGTTAACAACACACTCATGATCGATATCGCAAATCTGCTTCCGAATCGGCTGCTCTGGACTGTATCCAATATCAGGATTGGCCCATGATGGACTTTCGCTCCAATTTACAATGGAGCCGACAAGGCGGATCAGTCCCTTGGGATCTATGCTTCTTGGATTCAGCGCTGCCGCTGCAAGACCCTGCTCTACTTCCGTATGCAACTCTTCCAGCTGGTCATCATCGCTAATATCCCGACCGGAACCCTCATCGGTCTTGATCACCACCGACACATACGCTCGCATATCCCGAACGATTGTTCCAAAGCGTTTCTCAACAGGGGAGCCTGTATGTCCGGTTATATAGCTGACGTGCTCTTCCGCCAACTCATTTAAAATTTCATCAACCTCACGATCGCCAGTGGAGCTAAACCGTTGCATGCGACCGATTTTATTTCGTTTCGAAAAGTCCTTCACGTCATGGCCAGCCCACAGCGTGAAGGAAATCATCGCCTCATCAGGAAGTAATTCCTTATTTAGCACGGTCAGGATCTGCTCGGCCATATCATCACCGGCAAACACATACGGCGTGACCTCAAAGATCATCCCGCGATTTCCACCCGCAAGGGTGTAAATGCAAGTCGAAGCATCATAAGCAACGTACTGAAGTAAGTTACTAAACGGAGTCCGCTTGGAGAGCGCGATTAACCTTTTACGAGTGTCGTCCATATTTCCTGACCCAATCAATCAAACGTCTTTTTAGATGCCGGAGAAGAAGCCTTCCAGGGCAGGCGGTACAACGATGATTGCAATCGCAATAGCGAAAGAACCAAACATTTTCATGCGGTCGCCGTTCTTGGAGAAGAATTCAAAAATACCGAAGGCAAACGCGATGAGCGCCAGCAGGTAGCCGGGCCAGCCATTCAGCAGCGTGGTGATGAACTGAGCGATACCCTCAGACTCAGTGTTAACCGCTGATGCATCTGGTGGGGCAGCATAAGATGCAGCAGTCAAGACGGAACCAGCCGCAATCCAGCCAGCCTTTTCGAGCAGTTTGAAAACACTGCGGCCAGATGCTACTTTTTTGAAAAAGGATGAAATCATTTTCATCGTAAAGTCCTCTTTAATTGAGTGGTGAAAAAATCGGGCTTGTATCTGATGCCTTCTCGCCGTTTCGCCATTGTTCGGGCTTAACATCGACATAAAGCACCTGGTCACTGTGGTAGACGCCATCCTGGTCTACCCATGGAGCCAGCCATACACGACGCATGACTGGTGCCATTCTTACTGGAGTCGTCCCATCAGCCTTTGGGGGGGTCAGCAAAAAGAGCTGATCCGGTGCCCCTTCAGGAACCTCAGGAACGCTTCCAAAAAACTTTTGTGCTGGCGCGCCGCTTCTGGTGTCATCGCCAGTATCCGGTCTTCCACTTTCGCGCCTACCAATGGAGTCCTTAGCCACACCCGAACCGGAGTCAGACTTCGACTTCGCATAACCAGGCTGATACCCAGCCTTATCGACAACATTGTATAGTTCGCTGGCCTTGGTACACGAAACCCCGGCAGGGAGTCCACTACACCCGAACTCTTGATTGCCCACAGTCGAACACCCGGACGCAAACAAAATCAGAAATATGCTGAAAATATTTTTATTCATTGGGAATCAACGCCTTAATTGTCTTCGAACTAACAACCGCGCCCTTCTGCAAGGCATTAACAATCGCGAACGGAGCTCGCTCAAGGCTGAGAAGCTTTGTCATTGCAATAACGGAAGCCCCTTTCCCATTGATGACAGCTTCGTCACAAGAGGAATAGTCAGTAATGACATCAAGCCCTCGAAGTATCGAAATTCGCTTTTCAAACGATGAGCACTCAAAGCCGTAAAACTTCTTAAAGTCCTTTCCGGGTAAAACGTAAACGTCAGCTCCTACCTCGGTAAGATAACCCTCAGATTCCTTGAAGAAATTAATAGAGTTCGAATCGCCAAGAATCAGGAAAATCGAAAAAACAGCCGGTCTGTCACTCTTACCCAATCTGACCGGAACAGCTTTAGACTTTCTCTTAATGATTTCAACCGGATACAGATCAAAACGCTCCTTTAGCTCTTTGGCGGTAATGCCCTGTTCACTCCAAAGGTCTGTAATTTGAAACTTACCGTTCATAGAGGCTATGGAAAATCTTCCGTTTTTCGAAAGCATAAATGAGTCGTTCTCACCTACTACGACCTTCCACTCACCAGGCAAATCCAAGCTATAGAGGATTTCACCAAGTTTTGAGTTCTCATCTGCATTTGCGAGGCACGCCCCAAGAAAAACCACCGAAAGGACAAAAATTCTTATCATACCTCTTTAACCTCAAAGCTACTTTGAACCACGAATTCAATAAGGCGACCCGAGTCGATTTGAAGAACAGGAAAAATCTGATCAAGGATGTTATTAAAACGGCTAACCATCTGTTCAAGACCAGTTGAAACGCCCGAAGCAAGGCCTGTTTTTGCCACATAGGAACCGGATGGCAACTGGAAAGAACCGGAGTCAGTCACCACGGTGGACGTATTTGAAGCATTACTAAAAGCACTGGCAAAACCCTGAAGCAATCCAGCCTGCATTGACTTCATAATCAAGGCCCCATCACGAGTCACTAACACACCACGAAGGCCAAGCTTTCCGTCCTCACCCAGCCCGTTAGCTTTAACAGTCCCTTCATAAGCAAGACCCTTCTTGTCCATGCAACTCACAATGGTTGAATTGAAATAAACCCTCTCCGTACTCATTTCTCCCATAACACCAGCCATAATCACGCACCCTCTAAGGTCAACTTTTTGCCCATTAGGAAGAAGCACAGGGTCGGTTAGCTTGGCGAGCGTTATCTGGTTATTCACGTTAGCGGAGTTCGCTACCATCGCATCAACGCCAGATACCAGGCGAGCACGAATCAGGGAGCCAGAAGGGATAGCGACAAGAATTTTCTTCTGCGCCTTTTTCTTCCCAGTTGAAGATTGCCCCTGACCCGAGTTCGTCAAATCCGGCGCATCAATGTCATGCCCCATCCGATCTTTTTCCGGGCCTTCAGCAGCCACCTTTTGTTGAGGAGCAACCTCTGCGGAAGACTTAAAAGAAAGCCGGGTATTCGTCGCCTGCGATATAGCCAGCAGATCGAACGCAGATACTTTCTTCGGTGCGCTCTGCACCCCAAAAGACAGAACGCCCTGATCACCACCCACATTAACAGAGACACCCTCGCCAGCCTCAAACGGTGAAGCTGCAGACACGCCATTAGTCGCAAAAGCATCAAGGCGCTGAATCAAAAGCTTGTCAGCCGCCTTTCTGTTGGCAATTTCTTTTGCCAACTCAATGTGTGTCATATCGACAGACGTCTGAATCCGCTCGATACCAGAACTAACCTCCGAAAGAGCTTTTCCAGTAGCCTCTTCTGATTTAATAAACCGCTCTTCTATATCCCGAGCGTGCGCACGAATTTGCTCCCTATCAAGAGCAGCGTTGTCCGCCATCGACTTTTCCAGCCAGTCTGTATCGGGCGATCCACCCAACTTAATCACTTCTTCCTTACCTGACTGGTCAGCACTCATTGAGCGTTTGGAGGCAGACTTGACTACCAACTGAGAAACGACAGCAAAAATGATAAAAACAACGACAACCAGTAAAATAATGGCCTTCCGCTTTTTGGCAGCGTCCATCGCATCCCAATTAGTTCGAAGCTCCTCAATCATTGCTCAGCTCCACTTTTGTCGGACGTTTAACTCGATCATTGCTAATCGTCTTTTCCGCCGATCTAAGAACAATAAGCTCAGCCTCTTGGCCAGGCCGCAAAGCGTTTGTTGGGTTAAATTGGACTGAAACAACCCCAGATCGGTAGCAAGACTTTTCCTCAAAAACGACATAATCGCTGGCAACATTACGAATTTGGAATACATCAATTTCGTAGCTTTCGCCCGCAAGATGCTGTGTGTATCTTCCGATCAATCTTCGATCGCCACACAACGCACCAGATGGACCATTGCTGATTTCAGTGAATTCATACCCCTCCGGTACAAATGCCTGCGCCATATCGAGATTAACCCGCTTCACGAACTCGGTGTGGTTTGACGCTCTTTCGTATTCAGAAACCAGTGATGGATCTTTCTCAACAAGAGTCGCCTGATCACTGCCATCCACAACAAATCCGTTTCGAATTTTCGCTTGAACAGATTTCGGAATTGAATCTGGATTAAAACGAACCCAAAGACGACCAGGGATGCTTTGCGTGTCAGGCAGAAGAACCAAAGAAGCGGACAGCGATGGCTTTTCTGGGTGATAAATTACGAGATTTACAGGCACCATCGACTTAGGCGCAACCAGAAGCATATTGCCCTTGGTTTTAACGTAAACCGCGTCCGGAAAGGGTGTTTCAAATTCTGGAGCAAATGGGAGCTCTATGCTGGTAAAGAGCAATGGAGGTACACGCACAACGTAAGTGCTTGGCTTATCGCCATCAATTCTTGCGTAACCCTCAGAGGTTGTTTCCACCTCTTTGTAGCCGTCTGGTAGCTCAACTTCGATAGGTTGCAAAGTAGCCTGGGATGGCGAACCACCCGCGCCAGACCCAAAAGGAGGAGGATTGACGCCATCCACTCCAAGCTGATCGCCCTGCTCTCCCACGGACTCAGAGCCAGCCGCAGCAACTCCAACCGGATCTGCAGCGACATCTCGCCCAGATTCTGGGACCGGAGCCCGCGCGTCAGTTGCTGGTCGAGGCTGAGATACCGGGGTAACAAATGTGCGCTCGGCCTTGTCGCGAATAAAGCCCGCTACGTTATTGGTCGCCTCCTGCGTGTCCGCTATTGCCTGCCCTTCCGTGTCGGATACGCCCGATACAGACGAAGGAATGCCCGATAATCCGGCATTAGCATGCCCAGCCAAGATCACCACTAGAGCCAATGGATAAATTCTCATTCGAGAGTACCTTCTTTCCAATCATCGACATAGGGGCGAAAGCCCATCAAGGCAATCGTGACCTGGTACTGATACTTGTCACGCTGAGGCTTCGACTCTTTCTCATCCTTAGCAAGCGAGCGGATTAAGCGAATGCCAGTAATCGTTACCACACCGGTTTTCTCATCAAACTGAGCGTCCTCGGGAATAAATGTGATCGAAATCTTCTGCTCGTTCATTTTCAGAACTTGACGGTCGTGAGCAATCTTCAGGCGAGCCGAAACATCGCTTCCCAGCATTGAATATGCAGTAGCCCTTACGAACTTGTAATTCTCAGGAGAAACATTGCCGAAAATCATCACTGCGTTGTATGCCCAAACAACAGCAACACTTTCAGTTAGCTGATCTCGAACATACTTGATCTCTCTGTCGTCCTGAAACATGGGCCTTTCGATAACAATTTCAGAACGGCTATTAATAAAAAATTGCTGGAGAACAATCACCAGCGAAAGAAGAGCGATAGTGATAAGTGAAACTGACAACCTGCCAGCAAGCTGATCGCTAACTTCGCGAAACTTCGAAACATCCATCCCCACTACTCCCGAAAGCTATCAAGTGTCGGCTCAGGGAAAAGATGACTCTTCGGAACGAACAACCCCCACCGGTAAAGAAGTTGAATCAGAATATTTGACTGACCCTTATCCTTGTAAAGGCCATAAGACTTCCACGCGATATAGCCAACAACAAGAAAGAGAATGATTTGTCTTGTGAGAATGATAAGTCCGAGAGTACCGAAAATTATCATGGCCTGACTAACAGTCAGGCCATAAACCATCTGCTCTTCATCCGCATGGGTAGGGAACTCAACTCCGTTAGCTTCGTCTGCCATCTCGTCACTCATGTGTAAAACTTTGTGTTAGTTTACGGCATGAAATGACGACGCTCAAGGCCTTACTACATACTTAACGTGATTTCCAACCTTCTATTTTTCCGCTCCTTGCTAGCAGTAGGGATTAAGGGGTTAGATTCCCCTTCGGAAACCGTAACAATTCTCTCGGCATCAACCCCCGACGAAACTAAAACCTCCGCAAGAGAATCAGCCCTCCGCTGTCCAATACCTCTGTTGTAAGCAACGCTACCAGGCTCATCCGCATGCCCAGTAATCCACAGCTTAATACGTGTTGATGACTGCGCCATCATGTACGCGAGGTCCGCTACCACGCATCCGCCAACCAAGGACGCATCGTCATAGTCAAACTCAAAGCGCTCAGGAATGACGACCTCGATGACGCTACCATCGGCAACCAGCTCAACACATTGAAACCGGGACTTCTTCAACCCAAGATAGTCATACGGATCTCCAGCGGCACAGGCCGAAAAAGAGACCAGGATCAATGAAATCATCCACTTATACATTGCTTAATATCCCCCAGAATATTCCTTTCAGAACCAGGCTTACACCGAAGCAGGGAGACTCCTGCCGACTTGAAAACCCGGTTAACCACCAAATCTCGCCTCATGCGATCCTTCTTGGAATGACTTGCATCATCCACCTCGATTGCACACTTAATCCGAAAGGCATGATCAACAACCACGAAATCAACATGCTTGCTCGAAATGCTTTTGAAAGCCTTCCACCAGACCGCCCCTTGATGACCGGTAACGCTAATCACATCAGCTATTCGCACCTGCGCCATAACCCGGCACCCAGTGCCCGCCAAAAACTTGTCAAAGACCTTAAACGATTTTTGCTCCGTAAACGTAAGCAGTTGACCGCGAGCCTTGTACTTCCTGTATAGGAGCTGATTCCTTACAAAGGAAATGAGTGGCAGCATTAAAAAAACTAACGCGATCACCAGAAGGCGCTGCTCTGAAATGAAGCCCAGCACACCCGAGAAGACAGTATCCATAGATCAAACCTTTTGTTGTATGTTTGCTGCTATGAAGTAAGCCACAACACTGAAAGCTGTCAACAGACCCACAGACACATACGGATGCAACGCCCACGGACAAACCAATAGATTAATGAGAGTCCCAAAACAGAACAGGGAGTAATGGAGCCCCAGGTGATACCTGATTGGCGAGGACCAGGCAGTATTGGCAACACTGATCTCCCTCCGAACCAACCCCTGGAAGAAGCTAGCGATAAAAACCACCCAAAAAACAAGCAGCCACTCCCCTATGACAAAAACACGATAAATAACCTGATAGACCGAAACCCAGAAGGCTTCATGAGTCTTATTAATCTTATCCCACAAGCCTTGCTTATCTTTTTCAGGAGGAAGAAACATTGTCCGAGTCAAATCAGCAAGCCAATTGCAGCAGAAAAGGTACGTCTCATTCGTCCTATCACGAATCTTGCCACTTGCACTCTCGCCCATCGATGACAGAACCATCGATTGCTCCTTAACCACCTGCTCCACCACAACAGATTTACCCCAAATAGTCGTAGTCACCATAAAGAGCACGGTTGCGATAACCCAAAAGATCAGATGTCGCTTAAACATTACCACCTACTCCAAAACCCTTAGATCTCGCATCAACCATCCAAGGCAATGAATTCCACAAATCCTCAGTGCTTCCATCTTTTTCCGCAGTAAGAATTGGAAATCTTCCTTTAAGAATTCGCCCAGAAGAAATATTTGCTACAAACTCAAGGTTCGGGAGCCTCCCTAAAAGCTGAGGATCAATGAGCGGAGCCTCGGTGTCCGTCGTCCTGGTCCCATACGTTCCGTTGTAAAGCAGAGGATTGTCGTTGCCACCCATTACGGATGTATTCTGAGTTATTTGAGCCGTTCTCACGCTGGCCATCCCCATGGATTCCGAGACATAAGCCTTCGTTGACTCATTAATAACACGCAGAGATATAAGGTTGTTGAAGTTACCCAAAGCTTTCTCTGCCGCAGAGTCAGAGCCTAGAGCCTCAACGAAGTCCGGCACAGTCTGCGTTGCAGCGAAATTGATGAAACCAGCGCCCGCCCCTTTGTTGAGCAACTCAAGGTAGGATGAGTTGACAGCATTGCTCGCCTCATCAACCAACAGGAATACCTTATGCTCACCCGACCCGCCGTGAGCATAACGACTTGCAGCACTAGCCACTAAGTCCGACATATAGATAGACCCAATGGCCTTAGCAATCTTAGGGTCGCCAAGCGCGTGAAGCCCGATATAGCAAATTGACTTTTGCCGAATCATTGCGTCAAAACTCGTTATTGGCCGAGGATCGTTCGCGTCATTAGCGTCAGGAGAAAGCAGCCCAGAAAGCTCGCCTGTCGTTAGCTGCTTCAGGATCGGCATCAGCGACGCCAGCATTTTCGAAGCGTGCTCACGGTTGTGCTCATAAAAATTGAGGAGACCATCGATCGCACTGTTTGGCTTGATACCGTAAACGACATCCCTGTAAAACCGAGCCGCAGCAAGAATCCGCTTAGGTGAATCGTTCCCTTTGGTGGGCGATGCAATCGACTTTTCAAAGGCAGATATTTGCGCTTTAAAATCTGATATTTTCAATCTTTCACAGTGAGCAATTATGCACTCGTAGAGCAGCTCATCCGGCCCACGTTCGATCACACCCCGCAAAGCCAGCAGCGATGGCCTGATATTAATCATATCCATCGCTGATAGAATGCTTTCCATAACCCCCCAGGAGAATGCCGAGAACGAGTCACCATTAGGCCCACTTGAAGGAATTAGCGGCTCAACACGAGAGGCGAGCTGGCTAGGCTCCTGATAGTTAGCAAAGGGATCGATCCTGTGTGACTTCGCAGCGAATGCCGGATTAAAAAAGACGAACTGATCCAACCGACCCTCAGCCTTGGCAGCTTCGAGCATGATTTCCAAAAGTTCACCATCACCCTTAGGGTCGAATACAAAAAGACACTCCCCTTTGCGGATTATTTGTCGGGTCAGCATCCTGTAGAGAACTGTTTTACCAGAACGAGTCGTGCCCGTTATCAGCGTATTTCCTATCGCATCGTTAATTGGGAAATATAACTCTGATGATTCTTGCATGCCGTGAATCCAAGAAAGTCCGCGCTGGCGTCCTTTTGGATCTTTGTCGCCATCTTTAACAATATCTGAACCCTTGGATGCCCTATGTATGGCCTCTTTAGTATCAGTTGATTCATCATCGCGAGTGGTTGTATTAAATCTTCTGCCAGAAAACTTCGAGTACAGCCACACGTACCAAGCCGGAGGTGCTGCCTTTTCAATGTCCGATCTAATCAGATCATATGCCCATTGAGTTTGCTGAGCAGTCCACTCCCAGCCATTGCCGAGATAAATCCCTGTCGGAAATGCATCAACGCGATCATTGAAATCTTTAATGGGGACAAACATCAAGTTCTCTTCAAAGAGCATTATTCTCCGTTTAAAAACCCGATGAACATCATAGGCATTCATACCTGCCATGCATACGCAAACGATCGACACGATAAAAGCAGGAAGCGACATGTATGCATACAACGGCCAAAGTAGCTGATATGCCGCTGCAGCAGACCAAGCCAACATCGCCTTTGCCTCATACGCCTGACGCCAAGGTTGAACAATCAACCCTTCCTTATCATTTTGCATCATTGTTGATTTTTCCCATTAAATTCGGCAGATTTTTTTTCATAAAAAATACAGAACCTCGCTGCCTTTTGGCTATGAATTCTGACTGCAAAAACAAGTTTAATTTTGCTGCTGGAATGCTAGGCATGGCAGATGAGGCTTTTAAATATACCTCTGGAAAACCATTTACCTGGACCATCTTCCCAACCAAAGAAACGCGAGAGGAGTAATCCCCATAGTTAGATGAAAGGAAGTTGTCGATTGCATTTAATATCAACCTGGACTCGGCCTGCCTCTGCCTGGGAGGATCGTCATTCTTAACTTCTGAAGATGCCTCCTTTGCCTCCGAACTCTGCTCATCTACATCATCATCTTTATTGGCTTTTAGAGTACCACTGGAATTGGCTGTGCGATCCGACTTACCTCGTGATGGCTTAATTGAGTTAGAATTGAGATCAGTCACGGCAGTAGAGCTAACGGAAACTTCTCTACTGACATTTGTCTGGTCCAACTCCAGGTTGCCATCAGAGAAGAGTGAGTATTGCCCAATCAAAGCTGAGCTCACTGGCTTTGAGATGGCCAAAACAGTAATTGTCTTTTTACCAACCTTGATGCGCGAAACTCCGCTCGGCTTAACTTCAATTTTTTCACTATCAGACCTTTTTGCGAGCTTCCTTCCCTGGGTTAGATGAAGAACAACATCATCCGCATCCTCCCCGAGAAATTCGGCAGATGCTGGCCAGTTCAGGCATATGCACCCATCTATTAGATGGGTATATTCCGTCGCCAATCGTCGAGATTTGATTGCGCTACCAATTTCATCCAGAAGATCTCCAAGTTCAGATCCATCAACGATCCCACTCGATGAAATTCGACCATTGTCATCTGGGGGAGTATTTTCTTCTTCACCGGAAGATCGAGCAGTTTTTTGATCAGCTTTAGCATCTGATTGGGCACAGACCGATGGATCATCAGAAACTGCTTCATCAGGCACTTCCTCGGCTCGATCTACCGTAATGCGCCGCCCTTCTTTCGATGCATTCAGTTCTGATTTTGCAACTTCAGTATTGGCGATTACCTTGGTCGGAGGTATGACCAGCTCGGAATCAGACAAAGCAATTCCCAGAATCTCAGGTTTAATTTCGACCAGTTGGGTTTTATATCGCTTAAGGAGATCCATCAAATTCGAAGAGGCCAGCCTTGCAAGCTTTAACTTAAACGCCCTGCCGTTTTCTGGCTTGATTGAGCTGTTAATTGCATACTCACCTTCAATCTTCTGAACAACGCCCGCGATTTCAAGCATGTCAAAAAATTGCCCAGGATTCTTGGGATAAGCAGTAAACGCTTCTTTCTCAAACAGACTAACCGCAGCATTGTACAATTGAGGCCATGTAGCCCAAGCAGTCCCGGATGACTCATCAACCCAGAACAACCCCCTGTCGCGGTCACGAATATTGACCACGACATCCCCTGCCGCAAAAGCCTCGGGTAACACCTTGAGAAGCTGCTCTGATGAGGGTGTTGTAACAATCCGTTTAGCATTGCCAGATGCCCCCATCGCGCCATCTGGTAGCGCCTTTGGTTCACCAGTCGCTATCTGCTGTTGGGCGGCAACAGCCGCAGGATGAACGGACTCGCTGACGGGCAATTCGATTTGGATAGCTTCTCCGTAGGATTGATAGGCAGATACCGATTCCCTGTCGGCCTTCACAACAATTTCATGAAGAGAGGGCTGTTCAGAAACCTCGATCCCTGCGATACCGGATATCATTGTCGGAATGATCTGCGGGTCGCCCTGATTCAGCCAATCCAGAACATCAGCTGACACCACTTTATTGATTAGCGAAACGCCAGCCATTTCGTGCATTTTGTGAGTCCGAGTGCCACGCCAAGATGCGAAGTACTCCTCTCGCTGAGCAAACTCATAAAGCGAACACTTGAACGGCCTCCACTCATCTCCACTGGTAGCACCTACAACCTTAATGTCGTAAATAGCCTTTCCAATGTCGTGCAACATTGCAGCAATAGTTACCGCTACAGGCCAGCGCACTTTGCTTCTCACGCGAATATCTCCTGCCAACCCGCCACAAAATGATTTGCCAAGCGTGAATCTGGCCGCAGCAGTGCCCACCTCAAGGGAGTGCCGAAACAATCCTCCTACCCCATTGTGGTGATGTTTTTCGCTTGCAGGTAAGAGTTGAACATACTCCGCAAAACTACAGACGACTGAAACGTAGTAGCGATTAAACTCACACTCAGAAAGACCAAGATGCCGGTAGGCCTGGTCAATCAAGTCTTTATTCATCGCGATCAATTTAGCTGGATCAGCAGGGGGCAGAGATTTCTGTAGGTCGTTCTTAAAGATGGCCCTATCTAGCCTCGTATCCGGAGCAGGCGATACGTGCGCCTTTTCAGGAGAGGATCTCTTCGTTAGCAAGGTGATAAGCCGACCAATCATTTTAGATAGCGGATTCTGAAGCTTTTGTATTCGCCGACCGTGCTCTTATTGATGATTTCAACGTATTTGTACCCGCCCGCCAAAGGACTCCTTACGCCTTTTGGAACCCCAACCATGCTGGAGCCACAAAGCAAGTATTCATCAGACCCGTCCGCCTCAATAAAGGCCAAGTCAGACGGAGACAGGCCAAGCATTGAAAAAAGAGTGCGACACTCGCCCTCTTCCGCTTCCCCAACAAGAATAACGTCGATGCTCTTACCTGAAGGCCGAGAGCCAAAGAGATACACACCATATGATCCATCAATTGGGTTTCCGGATCGGCTTGGTGCAACCAGCTGGATTGGCGATGGCCACGATGGATCTTCGAACCTGCGAGCAGACAAAGGCTCACTAACCCAAACCGAGTCTCGCACCATATTTCGCGCGACCTCGTCTGACAGAGGGTCCTGGACTACAACATCGGGAATTCCTGAGCAAGCAGCAATACAAACAACATGCAAGATTAGGCCAGTCTTGTACTTCCACATATAGAATCCCAACGCAACAAACACACTTTTTTACACATGAGGAATGGTATAACATGGTTCTAATCCGTACAAGAAGGGCAAGTCAATGAACGAACCATCACAACACGGGCTTATGACCCCCGCTGACCTGTTGAAAGAGTTAGGGGAAAGCCCAGCATCACAGATTCAGGTTGAACACACGGTATTCATCCGTACCAACCCGGCGAAACACACTCTAGCCAAAGAGTACCAACGCATACCTAAAAGCCTACAGGAGCTTTTTCTGCGTTCGCACCAAACAATGCGCAACAAGGAGGCCAACGCTCTGTACCAAGAAAAGGCTAAAGGATACAGAGAAGAGATCTCCCGCCAGATGGGTAACATCCGGGAAGATTTGGAGAAGCTGACCAATAAATGGGAGATCCTGCTCACCGAGATAGGTCATCAGATCAATACCAATTACAACAATCCAGCTACTGTGGTAGTGCAAATCACCGCTCCACAAGAGCGAGAGTTTTATGAACTGGTAGAGACGATGGATTATCTGTTGGTGGTCATGGACAACCTGTGGCATGCAAAAGAGCAGTCCTTAGAAGATAAGCAGCGCGTTACAAACAATATTGTTAAAGGTGTCGCTGGTCTCGGCGTAAACGCTGAACGAAAAGCAAAGGGCTTGGTTCGACTGCGAAATCAAATCAGACAGGCAGAGTCCGCCACCCCTACACCGGAAAACTCTACACCCCCGTCGCCGATAGACGTCGCATCCTGACAACCCAATGGAAGACGGTCACTTACAAGGGCTAAACCCGCCCCAGCTTGAGGCTGCGCAAGAGCTGAATAGGCACTGCGCAGTCTTGTCTTGCCCAGGATCAGGCAAAACAAAAACCGTTGAATCTAAAGTGGCCAACATCCTGATCAAAGATCCAAAAGCATTCGTTTGCTGTACTACCTTCTCTAAAGAAGGGGCTACAGAAATTCGCGAAAGGGTTTACGCCAAACTTCCCAAGGGCGAGCAATATCGATCAAGGCTAATCATCAGCACCTTTCACAGTCTCTGCTACCACGCAATTCGGAAGCAAAAAGGTTCAGCTCCGAAAATCGTATCTCCAGGCGAGCGCATGTATCACATCAAGGGCGCGGCCATTGATGTAGGCATTAATACTAAATCAGACGAATTTCAGACTGCACTGGAGGCGTTAGACTCATATGCGACACACCCAGATGAAAGGTTGAATTCACTACCACCCCAAACGCATAAGCTGCATGCTCGGTATAAAGAACGAATACACGCAGCAGGAAAGCTGGATTTCGAGGACTTGCTCACAACAACTGTTGAATGCCTAGAATCCGGCCAGATGACCCCATCCCCATACACGCACGTGATATGCGACGAGGGGCAGGATAGCGATTCGCTCATGCTGCGATGGCTAATGGTTTACGCGTCTGCAGGAGCGGTCATTACCCTGATGCTAGATGATGATCAGACCCTATACTCCTTCCGAAATTCTCTCGGCGTCAGTATATGCAGACATTTCGAATCTGAATTGCAGGCAAGAATAATCCACAACAGCACCAACTACAGATCACGAGAAGAGGTGCTGGTGCCTGCGAGGAAATTAATACGATGCAATCACGATCGCATTGATAAAGAGGTGCTTTCCAATAGAGGACCCGGTGGTTCTTTTGATGTTTATCACTTCCATTCACAAAAGGGTACCAAGTCGTTACTGAAGGAAGTCATAAAAAGTCCGGGCGACTGGTTCATTCTGTGCAGAACAAACTCAGACATTGAAGTTATGGCCGGATATCTTGCGGAGCTTGGGATACCATACGAAGGACCGGATATGCCACCAATCACAGAGCGACCGGAGGTACAAAGTTATTTGGAGCTCCTGTCCACTCTGGCCAATCGACACGGTCATGGGCTGGATATGGCTGCCATATCCTGCATCGCTTCAGAGCAGCAAATATTGGAAATATTGGATAAAAGCGGTTGCGAGTCGCTAACCGTTGCCAGCGAGACTGGGCTTACAGCGGCACACCTTCAGGGAATCACATCAAAGCAAATTGCCCTTCTCAGCGAGCTAATCACAAAATCCAGAGCATGGGAGGCTGCGGTAGCCGAGGGGAGAACCAACCGGGCAATTAGACTGGCTGGCCAGTGGATGGAGAATAACTACCCTGGTGACCCCCAGTGCATCCAGACCGTTATGAACATCCTCGTAGAAAGAACAAGCGGAACGATGGAGCAGCGCCTTAGCAAGCTTCAGCAACTTTTCGACAGAAACACTGAGAAACCCGCAGGCGGCAGCGTCAGGTTAATGACCGCCCATTCTTCCAAGGGCTTACAAAGAAAGTCCGTGATGATCTGGTCGTTGCGCGAAGGAGCATTCCCCTCAACGCCCGAGGAAGAATCGATGTTGCCAAATCACTTCGAAGAGGAGCGTCGCGTTCTTTACGTGGCAATGACACGGGCTGAAGATCACCTACACCTTGTATATCAATCCTCAAAGGTCAATGCAAAAAGGATAACCAACTACCACCCTTCGAGATTCTTTATCGACATGGGAATCGAGCTTGGAGAGCCTATAGTAGCAATTTCAGATTGACAAGATGGCTCGGTTGTTTAAAGTAAACACATCAACTGCTACTTCCAGTTAAGTAGCCACAATCAACCCATGTGGGAGTCCATCCTACATGGCCTCCCGTCTCAGGGAGGTCACATGATCAATTCAGATCACATAACCCACTCCGGCAACGTCTCTGAGTCCGACCTAAGCGGACTGACTTTTGTAGAGAGCATATTCTTCTCGGCAAGAAAAGCTCAACCAAAGCCACAGCATGAATCAAAGGAACTCAAGACGGTAAGGCCATCAACAGCCGAACCGACCGAATCCACCGACCCTGCTGAGCAGCCGCAAACCACACCCACCAACAATGAGCCCGAAGCTTCGCAAGTTTTTCTTCGCGAGGTCGGTCACTCATTGGAAGGTAGTTTCCTGGGTGTGGGGTCAAGATACATACGAAAAGCAGCACGGAAGTGTTACGTCGTATATCTGGAGATAAGCGGAGAGAGGTGCTTCCTTAGCGGAACTCAACTGCAGGAAGCCATTGTGGACGACGTTTCCCTTGGAGACAGCATCCGCATTACCAAGACAGGGCAGTACCGGCGCGCTCACGACAGAGAGCACGCCAAAGCTGCAACGTTCAAGGTAGAAAAAATTTAACCACCCCCACCTGGAGGGCACGCCCTCCAGGGAGTGTCCTCCTTTTTTTTTGGAGAATACTCATGACAACAATCAACGCACCAAAAACCGAAAAATTTGTTCTGGTAAATGTGGATTTTTCTGCATATTCAGGACAGGTCGCACTTGATAAAGAGACCCTCAAAGACGATATCGTTACAGACATCGTTAGCGCCGGGAATCTGGACACCGTCCCAAGTGAGTCTTTGAAAATTTTCGGCACATTACGGGCGCGCGCTCGCACGCTCTGCCTGTCTCGCGGAACATCGTTCCTGGGTGGGTATGCCATTCCGCTACCGGCTTGGCCAGAAATCCAAAATGGTCTCGAATCGATCGTTGCGGAGTTCAAAAAAGAGGCGTCGAATTTTGTGTCCTCATACGAGTCACTCGTTCAATCCCAAGCGATAGCCTGGCCGAAAAACGGTGACCTCATCCGAGCTAAAGCCCATTCTCGCGACTGGGTAGAGACTCGGTTTAGTGCCAACTTTAGCGCCTCTTTTCTTAGTCCAGCCCCAGGTATGGACGAAGCAATGGGACGCCAAATAGAGGGGCTCAACCAATCGGCGTGCAATGAAATTGCAGCAGACGCAAAGGCAGCAATTCGTGCATATAAGAAGGGGTCGAGAATTACCCGTCGCATGCGCAGCACACTCGAAAACATGATCGACAAACTCAATAGTTTGGCGTTCATCAACCCTGAACTGAAGAGCATTTCCGATGCAATTCAAGGGTTCATTGAAACCCTCAACATACCAACCGAGGGCCCACTGGATCTTGATGAAGACAAGCAGTCAAAGATTGCTCTCATTCTAATAACCATGACACAGCCCGAAAACCTTCCGGATCTCGCCTCAATATTAAAGGCCGAAATGCTGAAGATCCAAGCGGCTCACACACCACCAGAGAATCATGAAACAGAAGGCCAGCTTGCGGAAGTCGCATGCGAACCTGACCAGCCTGACCAAGATCAGGACATGAATCTTTTCTTGCTCTAACCAACGGGAAGCTTCGGCTTCCCTCACCTTAAACGCAATTAAAGATTTCATCCGTATTAGAAAATACGAATGGGATTTTAAATTCATTCGGCCAGTTCCGGGTGATCAATTCCAACCCAAAGGAGGTCATATGACCACTCCATCATTTCAACGCATCGCACGCTCCATCGCTCAACAATGTAACGTTTCAGTTCGCTTCTCCGGAGACGGGGCAAGCACTGACGGGAGCACTATCACGCTGCCACAGCTGGACCAGGTAACAAAAAAGGACATTCTCCTCGGTTACTTGATTCACGAAAGCGGGCACGTTCGCGAGACGAACTTCGACATTCCACCAGACACGTCACCGTTTCTGAATGCGTTAGAAGACCATCGCATTGAAAGACACATGTGCAATTTGTTTCGTGGCTCTATCGAGTTTTTAACCAACACTTGGCGAGAGATTAGTGCAGAAATGCTCGAATCGAGAAAAAACACCGGCCCGAGCGATGCATTTGAATCGGTTTCCCGATATGTCATCTATCACGGTCAGGTAAAAACTCTCGGACGCCACACTGTATCTGATGAGTTGCTTGATCTGCTTGCAGAAGACGTAGTGCAAAACTGGGGTGACATTTTGGATGATCTGGATTCATTCCTGATTAAATCAAAATACACCGCAAGCACCGCAGAATGCCGCGATCTAAGCGACGAACTCGTAGCCTACCTTAGCTCTCTTCAGAGCAACGATCAGGGCAACGATCAGAGCAACGATCAGAGCAACGATCAGGGCAACGATCAGAGCAACGATCAGAGCAACGATCAGGGCAACGATCAGAGCAACGATCAGGGCAACGATCAGAGCAACGATCAGGGCAACGATCAGGGCAACGATCAGGGCAACGATCAGGGCAACGGCATAGGTCAGCAAGCAAAACCGATAGCGGCAGAAGATCTGGAAAAGGCCAAGGAATCTCTGGCCAGCTCCATTGAATCTGGAGAGTTATCAGACGACCTTGGAGGGCTTATTGCGCGTAAGGTTGAGGATGTCATCCAGGACTCAGTAAAGCGCTTTGGCTATGCCGAAGCATTACCAGGCATGGGAGCAAGACCCGACCTTTGCCTGGCTGAGAACTTTAGCATCATTCAGTCAGCGGAATCAGTCACCGCTTCAGTCGGAAAGGTAATAAAGCAGCTTTTTGAATCCGAAAGCAGAGTCAAATCTTCCGTCGCAAGACGGGGAAATAGACTCAAAACATCGAAGCTATCGCGGGTTGCAGTTAACGACCCAAGAATATTCGACCACCGGATCAACAAGCCCGCTCTCGACACCGCAATCACTGTCGCCATAGACCTCTCTGGTTCAATGAGTGGTGATCGCGCCGAAAAGGCACTGGCAGCTGCTTACGGGCTTGCTAAAGCTGTTCACGCAACCCGTAAAGTATCCTGTCGCGTTACTTGCTTTCCTGGCGTGACATCAGAAGTCGATCAGATCGTACCAAGAAACGCCTCGCCCAGCCCAGCAATGACTGGACTGGAAGCAGGCGGAGGGACACCTCTTATTGGTGCTATTGAGGATGCGCTGCTCGAACTCGAAGATGTTCGAGAAAACCGCAAGGCCTTGATTGTCATTACCGACGGTCAAATACACCAAAAAACCGCGCAGATCGTGGAGGAGAAAATTGGCAATTCAAAAGCAACAGCTTACTGGATAGCCATAGATGTTGAATCCATCCCGATTACTGGGTCTGTCATTCACATAACAGATCCATCAACCCTCGGAGAGGCACTACTCACTCACCTGAAAAACGCCTCATAAAAAAAGCCCGCGCAAGCGGGCTTTTTCATTTCAGAAGCAGAGAATCACGAAACTCAAATTAAAATTGCCGCTAGCACCACTATAACCAAGAACTGGAAGGCACACACAAAACTAAGAACTCGCAATCGAATCCGCGACCGCAAGTCTTTCATTTTAAGACGGACGACGTGACGGCGTTTTATTTTCAATATACGAGCCAGGCGTTCCCTTTCCTCATCTAAGCAGGAAGACGCATCCTCTTTCGCTGCTTGGGATTTGATTATTGATTCGACCCTATCAAAAGCTTCAGAAATCTGATCCTCATGATAAAGCCTTATGCTAAGCAGTAGTTCGTTAACATCCACGGGATAATCGATAGACTGCTGCCGAATTAGAGAATCCCGAGACACGGCCTTAGCTTCTGCCAAAAGATCAGAAATCTGAGACAGTGCGCCAGGACTACCCTTCGTCCCTTCCAGGTACAGCCTAACCGTGGTCAGGCCAGAGAGTATTCGACTAGCGTCATCCAGATCAAACCCCGACATGGCTAGCGACCAACATCCCGCATGATGACATCCAACTGATCGTGCGCAAACTCAACGAGCGGAGCAAAATCATAGGCTGCAACACTAACAGACCACTGAAGATCATCAAGCAAGGTCACCTTCTCAAACTGCTTTTCATTATGAGCCGCCATAATTTGCTCGGACAATTCCTCGGTAAGCGAATCTCCGATCTTAGATATTTCGTAAATTGTCTTTCCGAGCGGAGCCAAATTCTCAACGCCATCCATATCATGGACAATAACAACTGGCAGCTTCCATTTTTTAGCCAAAGACACAGCTTGCCGGAAGCGACGCACAAGCGAAGGATCATCGATTGACTTAGCTTTTTTCGAGCGAACCCGGTTCAGAGCAATGAAACATTTCGCCAGAAGCTTATCCCCACCCGGCGAACTAGAAATTTCAGCCAGAGTCTTCTCGGCATTCAGCACACCCATTCTGTTGTCAGATATCGGAATGCAAACCGCGTCAATAACTGAAGCACGAGCAGCCAATCGCGAAAGCTCTTTGATTACGATGGTCGCAGTTCGATTACCTCCGACATCAACAATCAGACCCTCTGCATCAAGCGGTATTGCATCAGCAACTGATCGCGCGTACTCATCCGGATCACTTCCCAAAACCACTTGGCTAGCCTTGATAGCAGATCGATCAGCACCAGACAGCCAGGAAGAATCCAAGTTCTCATCATCAAGCTCCACAATCTTCGCAACACCAAAGCGTGCAAGGTTATAAGTGGCAAGAATCTGCTGCGATATAAGACTTTTTCCTGTCCCGCCTTTAGTGCTCAGTACAAGAATGTTGGGTGCCCGACGAATCTCAGGCTGTTTGTTTTTAGATGACATGTTCATCCCTCACTCAAATTGTGTGCTAAGTAATCATCAACCATCGAGGTGGTTTCTCGTGGTCTGGTCTTCGTAGTTTTCTTTTTGGGGTTGGAGCGAGGCTTAGTCGATTTACCAGAGCCTTTAGAGGGGGGACTTGCATGATCCGAACGAGGCGAATCAGGTTTTTTGCCTTCGACGGTTGCTTGTCGTGGGCGGCTTCCGCAAAACCTATGAGGGTAATTTTTGGCATAGGCCGTAGGAAACTGATCTCGAAGGTATCGAGAAAGAGTGCTCTTGTGAACGTTGATCCCAACTTCTGCGAGAACCATTACCATCGTGGATAAAGGGACCGCATCCTCAACAAACGCACTTAACTGATCAATCCTCTTATCCAAGAGGTCAGTCTTAGTTTCCTTAGAAAACCTCCCTTCTAACCGCAACCGCTGGAGAACATCTCCAAGAGTTGAATCGGCCATCGTGGTGCCTTCTACATTGATTACGTGGGGTTAATTCCCAACACGCACACACACTTTATCACATGATGAATGAATGTTGCACCGGGTGTTGAAAGATACGTCGCCATAGTGTTGCATGCCCGTTGCAAGGAGTGTTGCAGAGAGTACCTTTAGATGTTGCCTGGTGTTGCAAGTGCTGTTGCTCCGCGCTGTATCTCAAACGCTCAAATCCTCGCCCAACGTGCCGTAAATTCCCCGCAAAACCGCATCACAAAAGGAAATAGCCGAGTGAAATCCCAAAGGTGGGAAATTACCGGTAAAAACCCGTTAGATAATGAAACTGGTTTCATCCAATGGCGAAGCAATCCAATGCCGACAAAGGAGGCATTACGGCGCTCAAATCTAGCAGCCGGAGTAACAGGTTTGACTGAGTCGGGCGAGAGACGTATCCTATAGTTGTGTGATTGAGTTTTGGGGAGAGCCCCGACGGGTACTGCCCAAAGCTTTATCGCCCACCGGTCATCCTTGAGTTTCCTTGTTGAATCTCACTTTATTACCCCACCCAAGAGGGCACAGTCCTCTTGGATCTGGTGCCCTCCAGACCGGAGAGCACCTCATGAGCTTATCTATAACCCAATACGCTTTTGTCATCACTTTGGCAGAAGTGATCATTATGGCTTTTGCTGTATAACCTCCGCGCATCTGCAAAGAAGCGCCCTCAGTGTCGGATTGCCCTTCTTACACTGATAACTAACAGCCCGTCTCCTTGGAGTCGGGTTGTCCCCTAAGCTTGCTTGACCTTTCTCTTTGTAAGCTGGCTTAGGGGGCAATCCGACAAAGAGGAAATTAAGATGAGCTACGTTGTAAGAAATTACACTACGCATTTGATGCTGATTGTAGTTGGCGAGCTGATTGTCTTCTCGTTCGCTATATGAAGTATCAACAGGCCTCGCAAGAGGCCTGTTTTATTTCCAGCCTCTGAAAATCACTTCTTCGTCCGTGGCGTCATAAGCTTACTGAGCAAACGATCCACCTGCCCTAAATTCTCAATGACAAATTCCACCTTCCCGTTCTGCGACTCACTCTTCGACGTCCCGGCAATAAGCTCCAGCAGCCTCTCAATCTCCCCTACCGTCCCAAATTTAAAGCGCAGCGTCCCTTGCGTCATGGTTTGATCTGACGGATCGAATTCCATCAGAACACCGGACCGCTCGGTCACTATTCTCTCCAGCCTTTTAACATCCGGAGATTTATCCACCACGCCCTTCTGTTTCGCGGCCCTCTTAGGGTGTGCAGCTTCATATAACTGCTTATAAGACCAGCCAAGGCGGAAGCACGAATTACATAAGCGAATTTGCTCAAGCCGATCTAAAGCCGCCAAGGTTCTGGCTTGAGCTCCGCTTATTTTCCCGAGCTTAAGATAGAGCATCACATTGGGGTCGAGATTATTAAGGCGTAAAAGATTGGTGATCACCGGGCGCGACTTCCCTGCCATGCGGGCTATCTGAATGTCTGGCAAATTAAACCACTCCTTAACCTCCCGAAGAGCATCGGCATGGTGCCCAGCGGTAGCCCCAGGCCAATCCATGATCGTGCTCACGAGTACGCTTGCAGCCTCCTCCTTGTAGAGAATTCTGACCTTGATATTCCCGCCCTGGTACGCAGTAAAGAAAGCGTCAACCTCTCGTGGGGGTGTCAGGAGGAGCCAGCGCCCCCCTCTGTCACTGCACACACACACCGTATGGGTTACCCCTCCAAGATCCCTAACGCGCTCAACCAGATCATCCAAGGCTCTCGGGTCTTTATCGCAGGACTCCATCGCAAATAGCGCAGGGTGCCAGCTGTAGTCCGCTTTCTGTATGTCAAATAGTTCCAATGGCAGATCACTCTAAAATAGCCCCTCATCATGCATGACAGGCCGCACAAAGATCTTGCGAACCCCAGACCACACAAAGCCAGCGGCCATGCGGGCATCAGGCTCTTAGTAATTCCGATCCATTTAATGCAATAAGGACCGACTTCCTACATTGAGTAATAGAATCATAGAAAGTGTTTCGCGCGAAACACTTTCTACAGATACCGGACGCTAAATAAATCATGACCGACTAAGCCAGGGCGCAACCATCTGCTTTCACCGGGCTACAACCTCAGCAACCAAGCCCATTGAAAAGCCAACCATTCAAAGGGGCAGTATTAATCCCCACGGATATCCTCAGGGCTGATTGTAAGATCAAGGATCTCATCCCAATCCCCCGGCTCCGCAAGCTTGCTTATAAATCCCACGCGCATCTCAATAGTCGGCCTTCCGATCCGCATCAGATATGCAGCAGCACCCGCACACATAGCTTCATCGCCCCGCTCTCGGTAAACACCCTCTGGCGACGACCATGCAGTACCATCCCCATAGTGAACTGTTTTATGGCACCGAAAAGGCGCTGCATCGTTAGAAACCAACGCATCAGCTATTTGCCGGAGTCTGCCAGGAGCCAGACGGATCGCACTCTCATCGTTTCGGAAAGGGCAATTTGAGCAGTGCCTTTTTAGGCGCAGCGGATTACGCATCTCCATTCTCAACACCAAAGATCAAAGGAAGTTTTTAACATGTTAAAATCGGGCGCTCAGCAAACCCACAAATCACAGCCCTCGAATAACGGGCGGGTAAGACCCAGGACCGTCATCCCCAGCACACCACATCACCCAGGGAGGCACTGACGCCCAGTCAGATGATACGGAGCTGTAGGTCGATCCTCTGCCCAGCGACGGTCCGGGCATGGCCGGATGAAAGCGGCATGAAGCGACTGATCCAACATCAGGAGAATATGCTCGCGGGTGATAGCACACCCATCGATCGACAACGGTGCGGAATGCAAAGGCAGCAATAGATCCTGGGCGACAGCCCCGTCATTGTCGTGACTAACCACTCGCACCAAGCCAGTTAGAGATGCTTTACACACCAGAGGCCTCCGATCAAAGCGTAAGTCATCACCACCAGAATCCGAGCTAACGATTACACGAAGCGGCTGCACCATCGCCTTCTCAGCACCATAAAACACAAGTCGCTTCCGGAAGATAGTTTCGACCTCTCGTCGATCAGTATCGTTTTGCCAGTACTCATCTTGCGACCAATCGAAATAGTAAGCCTCTGAAGGGATTGCTTCCGGCAGGCGCTCGCCGTTCAAGCGCACCGGTCCAAGAACATCAATAAGACGAGCAGGTCTTGAGCTAACACCCCGTATGCCATACCCATCCTTCCAGACAAGTAGCTCCTCAGGCGTTGCGACCTCTCGACGCAACGAATCCCTAACTGCGCCCTGGTCATACTCAGGGTGCGATGCGCATCCGGAAATCAATATCGCCACAGACGCAAAGACAGCCAGAATTGGTCCATTCATGATTCTCATCCAAGCCAATCGAATTCTTCAAATTGCCACACTCGCCCGTCCCGTCAAGTTGCGAAGAAGACTCACCTTGCGATAACCTATAGGCTGGGAGGCACATTGCATCCTTCATCGACTGAAAGACTGGTCGTAATTTTAACATGTTAAAATTGAGGCCATCGAACCAGCAGCAGAAACCACACCAAACGACTGCGCTCCATCCACCTGATTTCGGCAATTGGAATCAGGACACTTGCAGCTCAAAGGGCACCAGCCCTCCTCCACCATCGCTCCGCCCTTCTTTTTAACATGTTAAAAAAACGCACCTTCGTTGACGCGTTCAAAAAGCATGCTTGGCTAAGTCACACGTTTTATTCGACCGAGGTAGTAATGAACGAGTTACACGCACTCACTGCGGGTAAGAAGAAATGCATCATCGCAAACAACAAGCTACTGATCACAAATCAGCAGTTGTCAGATGCGGACATGGGATGCGCCGAAGATATCCTGCAATCCCTGTACGGCGAAATCCATCACTCCGATGCAGCCGACGCAGCAACGGATACATGGGAACAGTGGATGGCGAAAATGGTGATTGCAGGACTGATTGATACCAGGGTTGACGGATCAGAATCTCATGAGAAAACGGAAGAAGCTGAAGCAACCGTGAAACTGGAAAGCGCGATCCTGTACCTGCAGGTGAGCGATAAAGGACACGTACAAATCAGCATCAAACACCACGTTAAGGAAGCAAGCTGATGGCTGAATCAATCTCAACCGGGAAAACATTTTCAAAGGCAGATGCAAATGCCGCTGGCTGGAAACTGGATCTGCTGAAGAACTCTGATCCATTTGCATGCCACATGTTTTACTTCATGGATTACCGCACAGGACACGAGCGCGTCATTGGCGTACCCATGGAAAGCTTTAACAATGCAAAGCCCATTGCCGAGCCTGCAATCGCGTCCGCTGTACTTTGCGAGCTTCTGCTTGTCACTGCATCCGGAGCCGCAGACGCTCAGATTGAAGCCAAGCTGGCCCATGCCGCTGTCCATTACGCTAAAGCCACTCGATCCTACGACATCTGGACTCGTGGCCAGCCCAAATCAACACGCCTGCATTGCCTGTTCAACGTATACCCAGATAAGCAGAACCCTCGCGGCGCAACTGTTCGCCCTGTGATGTTCGGCGACATCAGTGCCGTTACCGATTACGAGAAAGTCGTCGGCATGTCTGTACACGTCAAAGAACTGGATGCCAAAAGCGCGTCCTTCGCCCACTGCCAATTCTGAAATAACGCACATCGGAGATAACGCCATGACTGCGAAGACTGCAAACTCTCTCAAGGCACTCAACATCGGCAACTCCGATGTTGCTAAAACTGACTTGTTTAAAATCAGCCCGCATCTTCTCGTTGAAGAAGATGGATTCAACACGCGCGGCCTTTACTGCAACAACTACTGGGAGCGTCCTGAAGTCAAAGAGCGGTTGATGGCCTTGGCCGAAGCCTACAAACGCGGCGACTACATCCCACCAATTGTTGTTAAGGTTAAGGATGGACAAGCCCTCATCCGCGACGGCCACCGCCGAAATCGCGCACTGAAGATCGCCATCAATGAGCTTGGTGCAGATATTCGCAAAATTGAGGTTCTGGAACACAAAGGGGATGAGGCAACACAAACCCTGCTCATCGCCACATCAAACGATGGAGCTCCTCTTTCCGTCCTGGAGCGCGCTGAGGTTTACTGCCGCTTGTCTGCCTGGGGATGGAGTGACGCCGAAATCGCAAGCCGTACCGGACGCACACCAGAGCACGTGCGCCAGCTCCGCAAACACATGGAGCTGCCAATGGAAATTAAAATGCTCATCCAGCAAGATGTTGTTGCCGCGACATATGCACAAGAGCTCTTTGACGAACACGGAACCTTTGCGGTCAAAATGATCAAGGACGTAGCCGCCAGCGTAAATAAAGGGGCAAACGAAACTGGGTCTGATACTATCTCTAAACCCAAGCGCGTTACCAAAAAGGCCGTTGCTCAAAGTGTCTTCGAGCCTGCCAAAAAGCCACGTCTCGATAAGAAGACCACGATCGCACTCTCCCAAGGGTTTCGCCGCCTGACCAGTCACCTCGATCATGTGAAGCCATCGGATGACGGCAGCAAGTATCTGCTGGAGATTGATCGGGACGAGCTTGAGATGCTGCAGGAGCTGCGTGAAAAGCTGGCAAACATTCAACTGCCTGATGACGCCTCAGAAGCCGACAGCGCGGAGAGCGGCGATAGCAAGAATCAACAGGCGCTCGATCTCGAAGAATCTGTTGCATGAAACAGGACGCACCAGCTTCCATGGACCAGAAAGAAGAATTCAGCACCCTACCGGGCCTTCTGGCTCGGGCAGAACGATTCCTGAAAGAGCAAGGATGCTCTGTCGTTCTGCACTCCCCATTCCACTACCAAGGCGCACCAGCAGACATATCCGGCTGGAAAGCGGGGGTTGTAATCACCGTGTGCATTTTGACGTATCACGAACGCCCAAGCATCCAGCTGAGAACGTTCGAGCAACACATAAAACCCAGAACCACCCTGCTTTACCTACTACCTGTTTCAGCGGAACTTATCGGGTCTTTTGGAGCAGGGGAGTGGGGTACTTTGGAAGCGATCGGTGACACAGTCACTATCAGGAATGCAGCACCTCAGATAACGTCAGAGCCATTACCATCTTCGAGCCTGCATTACCTGAGAAGCGCATTATCCAGCATGGTTAAGGGTGGCCTATTCAACTCCGCTGATGGCAAATCATCCGACCAGCAAAACCAAACATTCGAAGATTAGAGCGAGGAATTCATGGGACGCAGCGTCAACAAGGTCACACTCATTGGTAAGCTTGGCAGAGATCCTGATATCCGCTACATGCCAAACGGCAACGCAGTAGCCAACCTCACGATCGCGACGGCTGAGAGCTACACAGATCGTCAGACGGGTCAGAAGGTTGATCAAACAGAATGGCACCGGGTAGTTGCATATGAGCGCCTGGCTGAAATCATCCAGCAGTATGTGAAAAAAGGGGCTCAGGTTTATGTTGAGGGACGACTAAAGACCAGGGAGTGGGAAAAAGATGGGATCAAGCGCTACACGACTGAAATTGTTTGCACAGAACTACTGATGCTCGATAGCCGCCCACAGCCTCCCATGCAGCCTGCTCAGAACACAGCAGGGCAGGGCGGTCATTACCAGCAGCCAGCCCCAACACCAGAGCCAGCTGCGCATTTCGGGGGCTACGGACAGCACAGACGCTGACCCCATTTTTAACATGTTAAAAAAGAGCCCGGACATGCCGGGCTCTTTTTTAGATCAGCATCCTAATTCTTAACAGACTGCCAAATCGCGTTGTCCATTCGACCACCAAACGTATGAGTCGGACGAACACACTCATCGTCACGCAACTTAGCTCGGCCTCCTATCTGATAGACCTCCCCGGCAGACACGCAAAAGTTACGAAGATCAAAGCACTCGCCAGCAACAATCTGCCAGTTGTCCACAGAACCACTCCGATTGGCTTCTGCACACTGAAGATTAGTGGCAGGCTTTGCCTTCTCTTCCGCATTACTTCCCGCAGCCAGAACCAAAGCAAATCCAACAACCACAAAATTAACCAATTTCATAAAACCATCCTTTTTTGATTTCGTCAGGTCTGATGCGACCACCAACAAACAATATCAAAAAATGATACTGCATCAATATCTAATTTTATTGGATTAGAACTACAGTCCTTGCTATATCAAAAAATGATCCTTAGACTGTTGGAAAAATTACTAGGGACGCACCATGACCAAAATCATCGCGATCGCTTCACAGAAGGGCGGAGTGGGCAAGACAACCATCAGCCTGCAAACCGCTTATTACATCAGCGAAAAGCTCGACAAGTCTGTGCTGATCATTGATATGGATATGCAGGGGAACACCTCATCCTGCATAGCGTTGCCAGATCCGGACACCGACGAAAATGACTTCGGCGACACCACAAAAGCCGCTGATCTTTTTCAGCCCAATCTTGCCGAGATTAAGCTCTATCAGCGCCCTGGATCTAAAATCAGTCTGATCCACACCCCTAAAAACTGCCCCAACATGGCAGAGGCGGAACGTCTGCGCATGGATGATGTTCTTCGCCCACGCGAATACGTCCGTCAGCTGGCAAAAGACTTTGATTACGTGCTGGTAGATTGCCCACCCTCTCTGGGTCACGCCCTGATCGCAGGCCTGACCATGGCAACGCACGTTGTCTGCCCTGTTAAGCTGAGTGGTTTCGCTCTGACAGGCTTAGAGGGCCTTCTCCGGACCATCATCGGCGTTCGCGACGAATACAACCCTAATCTGAACATTGTCGGCATCGTGGTTAACGACATGGACACCAAAAGCGTCAGCCACGCCAAGGCTTATGAGAAGCTGATGAGCGGTCTTGGCGAACTCGTGCTCGAAAACAAGATCATGCACCGCCCGCCATTAGACACTGCGACAAGCGAGGGTATGCCCGTGTGGTCCTACCACTATGCCCATGTGGCCGCCAAAGAAGTGATGGCTACGATTGAAGAAATTCTGGAGAAAGCCGTATGACAGGCAAAAGCTCATTTGGAAATATGGCCTCAATCAGCAGCCTGGTAAATCAGGCCCGAGTGAATCCGGGCAAGGTGTTGAAAGAGATCGCCCTGGATGAAATCGCAACCAAGAAACAACTCCGGACACGCTTCAAGGGGATCGATGAACTCGCCCAGTCTCTGAAGTCCGTTGGCCAGCAGCAGCCCATCGTTGTGTCGCCAAAAAACTCTGATGGCAAATACGTCATTCAGAAGGGTGAGCGCCGGTATCGTGCAGCTATTAAAGCGGGACTCGCAACTCTGGACTGCATCGTGCGCGAACCAAACAGCGATGCGGCAAAAGAGCTCATTGCCGAAATGGCAGAAAACGTTCAGCGGGAGAACTACCACCCACTGGAAATTGCCATGGGCATTCAGTCTCTGATTGAAGAATTCGGTCTTAAGAAAGGCGAGGCGGCGGAGGCCCTGGGTAAAAGCCCTGCTTACATCACAACTCACCTGAAACTGCTGGAGCTCGATGAGGAAGGCCTGAAGCTGGTGGAAGACGAGGTGATCCGAGACATAATGTCATTAAATCACCTGGTATCAATCCAAAAGGTAGATCCCGAGTTGGCTCATGATCTTTGCGCATTGGCCCGTACAAAAGGGCTTAGCCGCAAGCAGCTCGAAGAGTATGTGAAGCAGCTCAAAGCTGGTGACGGTGAGCATCAGCCAACCTCAGCACCTGAAAAGCAGAGTGAAGATGCGGCTACCGTTGAAAGCACTATGTTCGACACTCAACACGAAAGTTTTGCCGACACCAACGAGAAAGACGATACCGATAAGAACGTTGTCGCCCCCCCTGCAACTGGCCAAACCACCAATACTGGTAAGACAAATAAGGAAAAGGGGGAGAGCAAGAGCCTTCCTCCTGAAGAGCCAAAGCCACAAGCAACGACTCTCCCGGCCACCGTGGTTTACGTGATCTGGAAATCACCGGAAGGCGAAGTTGAGGGCACGCTCGACCTCTCAACAGAATCCGATGAAGAGGGCAGGGTGACCATTCACATGGAGCACGGATCAGCTACCGTGGAGGCAGAATCCATTCAGATTAAGGCGATTAAGCGTGGCGCTGTCTAAGCTGATTGCTCGCAAATACCTGATCTTGAAAGCCCTGACAGAGCTTCGCAGGCCCAGTATCGACGATATTGCTGAACACTCGAAGCTCCCAAGGCCTACGATCAACCGTTACATCCGTAGTCTCCGCGAAGACTACGGCATGGATATCCAGTACATCCCTGGAGAGACTGGCGGCCACTACCGCATCATGGACTGGTGCGGCTTGAACCATGAAGAGTTCATGAAGCATTGCGCGAGGCACTACAAGGAGCTGCAGGACTGACTCTCAGCGTTGGGAATGACAAAGCAAAATCCCATTTACCCTTAAGTAGCCTTACAACCTGCATCGCTTGGGCATTTCTTGCACAATCATTCCGAGAAAAACTTAAGAACAATCCCAAAGAGACAGCCATCGACTGCGCGGCGAGAGATTGCGGCAACTCAGAAGGCAAAATAAAAAGGTAAACGAGACTCTAACAAGGTAAACGCGGGCCCAATCCATGACCCTCTCCCTCCACCCGGCACAACTTAACAAGGTAAACGGCGGAATAAGAAGGTAAATGAGGCCACAACAGTCAAAGGAAGCGAGCAGTTAATAAAGTAAACGCGAGCCCAGCCCATGGTCTTCTCCCCCCGTCCCGCACAACTTAACAAGGTAAATGTCAGAATAAGAAGGTAAATGAGAAAACAGTAAGGTAAATGACCGGGTAACAAAGTAAACGCGGTAATAGCAAGGTAAACGGGTGGATAGAAAGGTAAACAGGAAATTAAAAAGGTAAACCAGTAGATAAGAAGGTAAACCCCGATTTAAGAAGGTAAAAGGGGGAATAAAAAAGTAAATGCCGGAAAAGTAACGGTAAGTCTTTGTTTTTACAGAGTATTTCTGTTCACTATTAACTATACTGACGTTACTGACTGTAGAAACCAGTACTCACCTGTAGAAACTATCCTGTACCTGTACCGACATTACTGACTATACCCAGAATCAATCACTCACGAAAAACAGCATAAAAAACAATCATTTACCGCAAGCTAGCCTTACAACCGTATCGCCAGAAACTGATGAACAAGTGAACCTCCGCGAGAAAAGCCCGTTTACTACAACCTAGCCTTACAACCGAAGATTCAAAATCACTTGGACTGATGAGCGATACCCGCTCAGTCAGGATAAGGCTCCAGCCTCAGCAGAACACACTCTAAATCTCCGAACAGGAAGAAATTCCACTGCTGATCAACGACAAATCGCTTGCGCGACCTTCCCATTTACTATAGCTTGCCTTACAACTGTAACCTGTTAAGCGCTACTGCCTTACAACATCACTGGCAGGGAGACTTTTTAAGCATGGCTAATCCAACAGACGCCCTGACAAACGAAACGGTCATCATTGAACTGTCTGCCGTTGCGTATAATCAGCGCCCACTGGTGGAAGGTTTGACGACGATCACAAACGGGCTGCAAAGTTTTCTTCTCATATTGTTGGATATAGCCGGTGAGAATGGAGAAACAAAGCAAAAGGCCGGGTCTTACCTTGTAGGGCGATCACAAATACAGGACAAGCTCATCAAAGCAGGGCAGGGAGCATCCGATGCCTTGGTTTCCCGACGCCTCACAGAGCTCAGGAAAGCAAAAGTCTGCGCCATGGAGACGCAGATTCAAGAAAGTAAACGCGTCAACCACTATAAAATAGAGACTCTCGCCAGCCTTGCCCTCCTTCCTCCCATAAAGTCAAAAAAAGCAAGCGACGGGGGAAAGCAGCGTCGGCGGACAAAGACCATCATCAACGCTCAAAAAGAAATGTTTTCTAACGACAGGAAAGGCCTCCTTCTTTCCGGCCCGGAAGACATCATCTTTTTTAACCAGCAGCTATTCAACGGCATCCTGGACACCGCAATGCGCGTATCCAGCAAGGATGAGCGAAAATCCATATCCGTAACCTATAAAGTTCATGGTCACCCGCTGAGAATCACATCGTCGTGCAGCGCAAAAGAAGGTAGCGGTCTTCTGATGATGACCGATCAGCGAGCGATGCGCTGCATCATCTCCTACTGCAAGAAGCGCATTGAACATCTCAAGCTGAAACTGGCGGATCAGTATGGTGCTGGATTTGACAGACGTTTCATTCCAAACGTATTTCACATCGACATCCATGAGCTTTGCAGCCTCATGGGAATGCGCTGCGTTAACACCAACCTGGACATTGTTGTTGGCATGATGGAGAGGTTGAGCGACACAACATTCGAAGTTGATGCCAGCGACAACCCTTGGTTCATGAATACTTTCTCCATGTTCCTGCTGGCAAAGCAGACTGAAGATGATCAGCCTATTCGCTCTGATCGCTACAAAATTCAATTTCTGAACAACTTCGAAAGCGCGAGGGAAAACGACAGCCTGCCGGATCTCTTTGGGGATTCAATGGAGAACCTCCGCCCAAGGTATTACACGTTTTCGTTAGAGCAGCGTTTGTTTTACTCCTTGATCAGCGACGAAGCATTCAACCTATTTTTGAGTCATGAAGAACTGAGTACAGAGCGTAGCGGTATCGTTCAGCGCTTCTACAACTGGGCAAGAGCCTACATTTCAGGCCGGAACAAGCCTGGCGTTGAAAAGAAGTGGTTCACCCTTCATGAGATTCACGCAGCCTTAACCCCCGGCCATCGTCTCGACAACTTCAGAAACTACTTCCTATCAGCGCTCGAAAAATTTTCTGTCAGTGAAGACTGGAGTAGGAAGGAATCCGGAACGTCGCGAATATACGGCTATTACGTTAACTATAAGCGCGAGAACGGAGAGGACTACTTTCAAATCCAGCGCGATCGTGAAGACCCTATTGTTGGAGACAACTCCAGACACAATGTACTGCTCCGGCAAAAGCAGATCGATCTTCTGGAAGGCTAAGCAGAACAATGTATCGTCCAGGAAGAGACGTTGAGTTATCACTGAAACAGCTATTTGGAATGGGGCAAGGCCGGATCAATGATGCGCTTGACGCATACCGAAGCCATTTCCCGGAACCCCATTCTGATCAGTCTTTTATGAGTTTCTGCAAGGGACTGAATGCACCGGTAAATCAACCAACGATATCCGCAGAATGGACGCCCACAACGGTAGCCGTTGATGACCTGCCAATGTGTTTACTGGAAGGCGAATACCTGCCCATATTTAAACGCATTTACACGGGCAAACCGGTACGCAACGGTAATTATGACGAACTGTACCGTGAGTTCTGCAGAATGCGCTGGGCGTCAGACTCGCGCAATAAGGGGGCTACCGGCTCTACATTTATGACAATGGAATGGGAGCCATCCGAGTCGATCTTAGAAGAGATGGCTGAGGCTGGCGTGGACAACATCCCTTTTGTCATCGGTGAGTTTAAGTTGTTCTGGAAAGAGTGCGGTGCCCACCGAGCGAATTGGAATTCAATCCTGGAGGAACATATTAGCAGATGGACAAAAGCATCCAGAATATCTTGAATCCTCCTTGGATGGAGGCGATTCAGCGCTTACAGAATCAAATATCCCCTGCATTGCTCGCTGGCTTTGATTCCCCTACATTACAAGCCGCAAGAAAGTTAAGCGATGAAGTCGAGGCCGCTTATCGCCTTGTGAATAGCGCGAATACAATGAGATCAGCCATGGCTCTCGTTGCAAATGCGAGAATACCAACATTGCCCTCTATTGATCTGAATGCACTGAAAAGCGCCCAGGCAATGGTGGCGACCAGCACAATTGCGAAATCCTTACTGCCTCAGATGGAAATTCTAAAGCTGGTTGAGGAAGCAAAAACCCTGATGAGCGTCGTGCCCCTTGATGAGATTCAATCAGGCGAATGGGATGACGACCTGCAAGAAATACAGGCAGAAGGCCTCAGTTTCGAAAGCCTAAAATCAGAGGTTTCGAGTGATGCTCAGAGCTTTCAGGATTGGTCCCGCAGGGAAAAGGCTATTTTAATATTCTTCCTTACGATTATCGTGAACATACTGACAAACATCGGTAGCAGCTACATCTACGATGCAATCAAGGCAGAAAAAGAAATTCAGAAAGAACTATCAAGTAAAACCAGTGCAGCGGAAATCAGAGGTTATGCTAGGCATCCAAAAACTGGGATCGACAGGGATATATTGAAGAATTACCGGGTTACTACGGCGTCAAATCTAAATCTGAGAGATGCGCCGAGCTCTAAGGCCAATGTAATTGAATCCCTACCCATAGGGACAATGGTAGAAGTTCAGGATAGTTCAAATCGTTCCTGGCTGCTGGTTACCGTTGACGTCAATGGAATTACCACCGATGGCTGGATATCGCGTCGATACACCACCTATTTTAAGTAGTGAAAATACACAAAAAATTAGAAATACACTCAAAAGGAAAGAATGTGACACCAAACTATAAATCCCAGCGGATCGGCGTCGTAGTGTTCACGTCAGCATTCATCATCATTGGGGCTGCTGCGGTATTTTACGGAATTATTGCGTTTATCTCCTTCTGGATGAGGCATGATGAATTGCAACAACTCGGCGTCGGAGGGGCATCATCAATGGGTGCGTTATTGCCCATTGCTGTCGGGGGGATCTTTATTTTCTCTGGGATGTCGATCATGAGAAATAAGCTTCGCCAGCTTAGGTTGTTTGAAACCAAAACATACAGTGAATACATCAAGCTGAATCCACAGCAGATCAGGAATGGAAGGGTTGCATGCAACCGCTGCCAGTCGTCCGACGTTCGAACCAAAGCGTTGATGAATAAGACTTACCATCGAGAGCATTACTGTGGCCAGTGTGGTGCCACCTTGTACTACTCCCCCGAAGGCGTTTGATCTCAGGAATATTGACGCATAGAAAAAGAGTGAGACCTTATATGTAAATACAGAGGTCTCACCGCATGATCTTAGACAAACTTCGCTACAGAACCGACAACCCACAAGACGACCATCCCGGACTTGGGGAAAGCGATGCTCTCAAACCGTTGGACAAGACACGGATTCGGGCTCAACTAACATTCCTTGATCCAAACTCGATTACAGATCGGGAGAGGGCGGTACATATACTCCTCAGCCGAATTCGGGACTATTACAGTGTTGCTGGTTACGTCGGACCGGAGATGAGTAAGTATTCCGAGCTTGGATGCGTTCTGGGGGAATGGATTATTGAGCGTGGCTATCAACCATGGCGCGAAAAAGTCGTCCTAACCAACAACTACGCCTGGGCGAACCCTGAAAAAATATTCAAAAGAGCTCGATTCTTGTGCTTCCAGTCGGCGCTCCGGCTTGCCGCCTGGGAAGTAACAACGATCGTCCCTGAAAGCGAAGAGGCAATAAAACGAGCCTACTGGTGTGCCTACTCTTCATTAACCCAAATGACACCCCGCTGGCCCATGATCCGCAACCGATACGGGAGCAAACGAATGAGGATCATCCTGGAGACCAGGATGCGAGAGATAAGCCAGATGCAGCTGGTCGCAGGGAGCGCGGCCTGGCTCGGGTCGTTCAAGAGCATGAGCGACAAGAGAGGGGCTGCATAATGCCGGAAGAGATTCTTATCACAACCCTTCGGGAATGTTGCAATGATATTCTGAAAAATCAGGGTAGCTACCTGAGACTCACCGACTTTGTCCGGAGAAAAGAAAGAGCTGCACAGTTCAAAACGGCGACATTCACCAACGTTGTCGTAATATTCGAAATAACCGAAGTCATGAACGCAACTATTTTGGGGATCGTTCAGGTTATCGACATCCACAAGCCATTCCGGTGGATGATAGAGGGGCTCCCTGGACCAAATACCAGAAAGATTTACCACCACCAGGACAAAGAGGTTTCAGCCTCTTGTTGGCCGCCCTACAAAGCCGGGAAGCGCCAAACAACACCTCAGCGGAGCAAACGAGGAGGCTAGTCGAGTATTGTCATCCGAGATCCAGCTTCTATTTCCGACATCACCCTTGTTTCACCAGTGCTCGAATCGTGCGCAATAACCAAGGGAGAGGTCCGTCCATTTTTCAAAACCCAAAGCAGAGCCCGGAAAAAGAAGATTGCAGCTAGCACCACGACGGATGCCAGGAGGGCTAATGCAACCGCAAAACGCAACGAACCAGCATAATCAAGCGCAGGCAGAAATACACAAATAGCCACACAAAAAGCCGCCAGCAGGTAGTTCTTCATAGTCATCCCTCATGCAACGGAAATAATGATACACCCCAGCATCATTACCACCAACCAGCGCGAGAAACCCCCAGTCTTGGTTTACACGCACAAGAAAGGCTGCGAAGCTGAGGGTAGCGGACAAACCAATAGTGACACCGAAACTGGTAGAGAAGGGCAGCATTAATCATGAGTGTAGATCAGGCGAAAGCAGCATTAAAATCAGCAATAGAAAACCTTGAATCTGAATTGAGAAGAGATGCGGAAAGGAGTGACGGGAGTATCGCGCAAGAGCGTCGCCGGGAGGAACACATCGATCACTTACGGAGAAATGTAGACGCCCGTGAGCGAGAGTTAATTCAGCTGGTCGAAAAGGCGCTTAAATCAGCGAAAGACGACCTTGAATCTGAGCTGAGAAGAAATGCCGAAAGGAGCGATGGAAGCGAGGCGCAAGAACGCCGTCGAGAGGGTCATATCGATCACCTGCGCGAAAAAGTAGCAAGCTGGGAAGAAGAACTACAAAAGCTAAAAGGTTGACAGCCCAATAACACCATGGCACTCAGGGATATTGCTTGATGGCGACAAGCAGGCCTTAACATCGCCGCAGCAAGGCTCCTCGCACTTGCTGCGGCACCCAAAATAAACCATATCCGTCAGAAGCGAACAGAAAGAGAGAGGTTGTTATCTGTCAGCTCGAAGTCGCCCTCGTCGATCGTGCGCTTAGTGAGGTTTAATCGAGTCTCAATCATGGTTGTATCGGACCAGCGGAAGTCGAATCCCAACCAGCCAGAATACCCGTACCCGCCCTTATTGCTGATCGTGGCCGATGGCGTTTCAATTGTTCCATCAATCACCAGATGAACAGATCCACCATAGACGAAGTAGGTTGATGAGCTGGTCACAGGGATAGCAGCCTCAAAACCAACCGGGAAGTAAAGAGCACGAGATTTTCGCTCGACCCCACCAGAAGTACCGATGGCATCCTTCATTGACCACTGACCAAGCCCCGCCCATATGCTGTAGTCCTGCGCGGATGCCCTTGGATACCAGTATTTACCGATCCCATACTCGATGCTGAGATACTCATCATCGCCTGAGCCTGGGCTTGATTCAGCAGCCAAGGCACCCTGCAAATTAAGCCTGTGAAATTGGCCAGCAGCATTCTCAGACTCAACCGCGAACAGCAGTGATGTCATACGGCCTCCGCTTGTTGCGTCAGTCTCATAAACCGACTGTGAAGCACCCAGTGAAATATAGGCTTCAGAAGCCAAAACACTGCTCGTCGAGCACGTGAAAAGTAGTGCCAGTATATGGTTAGCTCGCATGCCGAGACTCCTCTGGTTGTATCTTGTGTTGAAATGGAAAATGGCGTCGCTCAATGGCAGAAACTCTGCGGACGTGGTCGTATGCGTTGATAAAAGGGAGGGGACCATAGTCTGGATCACCCATGTAAATTGGTGAAATTGATTCCGCTCTGAATCGACACTCACTGCAGATCGAGGTGAGAAGGGCAACTACAGATTCCAGCTCTTCTTCTGGAATATGCAGAACGGGAGGGATGTGGCAATCGCATGTGACACCGCCCACCCGGCGAACAATCAAGTCAGGAGGAAAGTCAAAGCCGGGAATAACCTCTTTGAGTCGCTTTAGAACTGAAGCCTCGGACTGGGTCATTTGATTTTCCTCCACCCTTTGAAATTCACATCTTCAGCTGTAAGGCGCGGCAAGTGATCACCTCTTTGAGCCTGCTTTATAAGCGAGACACACTGAACACGCGAAAGAACTCCAGTCGTTTGCAGCAAATCAGCAGTTTTGAAGATCAAGGCACGATTGGCCAAGATGAAATCCTGCAATACCGCACGATGCTCAGCCAGGAGACTCTGATAGCTTTCCCACCGAATGCTCGCCCCCTCATTCGAACGAGAGGAGGTCCAAGGGAAGGGGGTCAGTCCGTTAGCAAGAAGAGAGGTTGCTGTCTGATACCACGCATCTATGTCAGCGGATGCACCGGTATAGCGCTTCCCAATCAAGGCCTGGGTGGCAAGGTCGCCCGCCAGCAGCATTAGGCACTCCCATTCGAGGTACTCCTTGGATGGAAAAATCTGATGCTTCGACGAAGGAAATGTCTGAACGTAACCAGCGATGCCACTGATGCCGTTTGTGATCCGGGCAATCAGTCGCTTGGGAAGGTGATCTGTTGGGATACTGCAATGGAGCAGTAGGTGGCCAGCCTCATGGAGGGCAATAACCTTGCGGTGTTCTTGGCTAAACACCGGGACCATTGATTGGAAGTAGATGTTACCCTTTGGAAGAGCCTTTTTGGCTACAGCCTGGAGTATCGCAATGGAGGCAAAACCGAGGCACAGTCCCAGCGGAATTATGGCCAGATACGGGCGCTGCCAAATCTGCGGTATCAGCAGCAGAGCCACCCAGTAAGAAACCAGCGACGCCAGAAAGAATTGAAGTAGCGTCACCATAGAAGCGAGAGTTACACCAATTCTTTTGCCGGGAGCACTGAAGCGGCGCACATGCAAAGTGGTTTGGATAACTCCAATTGTCAGCAATATCGCTGGAGCAATAAAGGCGGCGTGATCTAAAGTCATTTTCAACACATATTTTTACACGTGAGGTATGATAACCTCCCCCGCATACGATTCAAAGAAGAGGATGATTATGCGACTGAAACTGCTTGCCGCGCTGACGGCGATTCTAGTTGTAACAGGATGCAGCAAGACTGCGCCAAGGAGATTGCTGAGTTTAAGGAATCAAATGAAGGAAAGTCGATGAAAAAACCCTACTTCATTGTACTTTCTGAAGAGTGCCAAGAGCAGTACCGGAACTCGCGATAGGCTGCGATTAGTGATAGAGAGCGACAAGGATGTCAGATACAAGATCATTCAGCTGATCTGTATTGCGAGGGGGCGATCTTAGAGGAAAGACCTCATGCAAAACTTTAAACACAAAGGCAAATTCTAAGAGATCAGGTTGCGGGGCCTTGTATTCAACCTCCGGATACACAGACGTCTCTCGCCTATCTAACACGTCTTGAATGACAGGTAATAGGTCGCCCGAGTCAGCGACAGCATAGTTAAAGTACCCATCCCATCCCGGCTCCACCGATATCGCCAGCGCGAGACGTTCTGCCAAATAATTTTTATCCAGCGAGGAGTCCATCATCCAGCGCTTGCACATTCGGTAAATGACGGTTGTAACAGGGGCGTCAACCCAGACAGATACAAGGTCAAATCCCATAGTCTGAGACTTCGATCGAAGCGCCGAAACACCAGCCGGAGTACACACATGGCACGCAATCAGCCCGGACGAGAGCGACTCCTGAAACTGATCGCAAGGAAGGCCGTAATGGTAACCAGCGAAGGAATCAAACTCAATTAGCGAGCCAGCACGCACCAATCTATCAAACTCCTCACTACCGACGTAATGGTAATCGAAACCAGGCAACTCCCCTGGTCGCATAGGGCGAGTCGTTATCGACACCAATGGGTAGAAAGACATCTGCGGTATCGCCTGAGCGATGTATGTTTTACCAGCTGTAGATATGCCGGTAACCGCAACAACCAGAGGGCGGAGCAAGGTCTTCTGCTGCATCATTATTTACTATTCGAAACCTTCCAGCCATTAACTGTAATGTCGTAGAGCCTGGCTTTGACCTCGCAATCGGGCATGGTCTTCCGTGCTTTAGCGATTTCTTGAAGAGTAACTCTGAATGAAGCACGATCCTCTTCGGTAGAACCCAGTTTGACGTGCGCCTCATCGGTAGAAGATATGTACACATCAATATAACGACTACATTCGTCGTCATAGGCCTGCGCATACGCACTAGATAATGCAAAAAACAAAAAAAGTATTTTCATAAGAACCTCAGGCAACACGATAAAAAGTCAGAAGACGCCGACGATCTGTTTCATTAGCCACCACAAAACGAATTCCGGTTTCAGGAATGCTGTAAACCTCACAAGGAATACCATCCTGCAAGGAGTCGTCAACCTTAAACGCCTGCCGAGCAAGAAGCTTCACTAAACGGGACAGCTTCGCCGTTGGTCCAAAGCGCTCACGGTAACGCTCCATGGCGTGCTCCGTTATCTCCAGGTCGCCAATTGACGTAGGTATGCGTGGACGGCCAACCCCGCGCCAGTCAAGGTTGTCGGTTGCGGGAGAAGAAACTAAAGACAGGGCAGCAGCGCAGCGCTTCGCTGTATTTTTGTGCGTGTCGATAGACAGCGTTGCATTCGACAGGGCGAGGGCTGCCAGTTCGGTTTTTGCAAAGCAGTCTGCGCCACGAAAGATCTTTTTGAGGCGTGCGGAGCTGGTTTCAATACTGCCAGCTTTGCCTGGATATCTGGCCAACAGAAGATCCAGCGCGAAAATCTCAGCCAGAATGGCGCGATCCTCTTTGGAGCCAATGGCGATTTTTATGACTCCACCCACGCTGGATGTGGCCATAGCCCACTGGATCTCACAGTAGGAATCTTGCTCAGTTGTATGGACGTAAAGAGTCATAGCATCTACCCGGTTAAGTCCCTGTATTCCATCATGATTCTGATATCTGTCCAGCGCCGTCACACTTAAATGTGATACGGGATTTGTCAGTGCTCAGTACGGAGGAATCATACCCGAAACTAGAGGCGAGCTCTTCTATTGCAGCAATGAACGCCTGATCCCTTGATGATAACTCCAGAAGAGGAATGCGCCGAGCGTGAGCCTTGGTAATTGAAGCCACCCGATCCGCCAGAATGTCGCGAAAGATACCGCTGGGAGCGCGATTGATGAAGTCTTCAAAGCGGCTCAATAATCGCATTAGATCCTCTGGGCGATCTCCATGACAATCGGACAGAGCCTCAATCTCCCTGGTGATGAAGTCCGAAAGCGGAGGGGCTGCATCAAGAAGAGCCTCCATATCCGCAGGAGAATGCGTACTTAGATACTCGTGCGGATCAACAGAGTCGAGGAGGGCGAAGCGGAAGGATATAGGTTTGTCGGTGTGACAAATCAGGTGCGTAGCTGCTGCCCAGGCGGCGCGCTTTCCAGCCTTGTCTCCATCAAACATGAAAACCAGATCATCAGAGAACTCGACGAGCGACGAAATGTGAGACTCGGTCAAAGCCGTACCCATCGTGCAAACTGAGTTATGAAAGCCAACCTGATCGAGCGCCATGACATCAAGGTAACCCTCTGTGACGATCAGCGTTTGCCCTCGACGGCACCTATGCATGTTGTAGAGAAGATCGCCCTTCTTAAAAAGCCGAGATTCAGGGCTATTCATGTACTTCCGGTCGCCATGAGATGGGTCGCCGAAAAGCCTGCCTGCGAAGCCAGCAAGCCCGCCATGGCGATCATGGATAGGAATGGTTAGCCTTCGCCGAAGTAAGTCCGATACCCCATGACCATCCATCTCCCTGACCAAGCCAACCTCTAACAACCCCTCAATTTGCTGGTGGCCGTACCGAGCCAGGCGGCTGCCGGGCGGGGCATAGCCTATGCCGAACTTCTCAATTACAGCAGCACAAAAGCCGCGAGAGGCCAGATACTCTTCTACGCCAGATTCAGGCAAGTTTTTCCTGAAGAAATACTGAGCGAGGCCAAGAGCCTCATCTGCCGGTGACTTTTTTTTGCGCGAAAGCTCAACCCCAGACAGTGATGCCAGATAGGCTAATGCCCCTTTGAAATCCACGCCATTGATCGCCATAACCAGCGCGAACATGTCATTCCCGTGTTTGCGCGATAGATCGCAATGCGAAAAGCACACAAAGGAACCACCGTCAGCCCCCTCATAAAAGCGGAAGGATGGGGTCGAATCGTCGTGCAATGGGCAGCAAATGTTCTTTTTGTATGTGGCAGCCTCAATCCCAAGCGACTGTGCAACCTTAACAATGTCGAGTCTGCTTTTGATGAGTTCAACAGGTGAGGTCATGGCGCTAAAAACTGTCAAATGTGTAGTCGCAGAGAGAGCGGACAATGAAAGCCTTGCTCTCAGTTTCGTTACCAAGCGTAACGGCAAAGATCCTGGCGAATCTATCCGCGCATCGCCTGCCGGATGGGGATATGCACTCAGCGCTATACTCGATATCACAGGGCATGGCAGGCACCCCTCCATCACCAATATCCGGCATCGCCTGGGCCGTCCATAGCGCCAAATCTCCAGCGGCAGCATCAATAACCGCATTCGCGACCCGACCATTACCTCGGCTGGACGAGGAGACAACGACGTAGTTCAACTGCAGGCTGATCACCGCCAAATCAGAATTGACTGTCAGCCTGACCCCGGCGCTCAGCCAGCCCTGGATTTGTCCAGAACTATCTTCCACCGACCAAATGCAATGATCCGCAGAGTTGGCGCGAGCCTGAAGCGCGGATAAGAAAATACCAGTTGCTTCTGACGACGCTTCAGATAGCGACAGAATTGCCGCCCTGACTTTGGCGTGACGATCCAGCGAGGCATCTGACTCCCGAAAGATGCGCATATCAGTCCAATCGAATACCGGTTGCCTTCGCAACTCTGCGAAGCAGTCGCTTGTACTGCTCCAAAGGGCGTCCCGAGTTGTACTGCAGCTGAATGCTGACCCTGTAATACAAACCACTAAAGTCTTTCGATTCGTAGCGAAGAGTCTCGCAATGTCGTACCCGGCCCGTCATTGGGAAAGAGCGATAGTCGCGATATGAGACCAGTACAGAGATGTTGGAGTTTGGCTCAATAGGTTCCTTCGTGAGCAAACCCATACCACCATCAGAAATATCAACAACGAGAGAGGGGAACCGCTTTGCAAACAGCGATCGAATCACCCCTTCTCGGGCATAGCTCCACGAGGTCTCGTTAAACTCCGACGTGGTCTTCAGGCGAGTATGGCCGCGCTGTTCGGAGTAATAGGCCTTGGCGTTCATGAAAACCTCTCTTGATATCTCAAATAAGCTGACTTATATTCGTTGAATCAGGCTCCAGTTAGCCTGATGCGGCGTTCGCCAAACTTCTTACAGCACCCTACCGACAAAACCAAAAAGCATTCCCTCTGCCATCCGGCAATGCTCAGCTGCATTCTGCAGCGCAGGGACTTCACCCTTGGAGACCAGATATGTTGAATATCATTGGCCTGGGTGCGGTCGCGATCCACATGTGCGGAAGCCAAGAAGAAGCCTCCGCAACAACCGAAACATACAAAGCGGTAACATCGCTGGTGGCCAGAGCCATTCTGTATGTTCGTGCAGCCAATGAAAGCGTAGAAATCAGCGGGAGTCTCACACTGATTAATGGTGATTCCATCCCCTTGTACACCGGGGGAGCCTTGGACAACCCGGCTGAAAGTATCTATGCATCATTGGCTATCGTGGATAACGTTTACGTCGCAAGCGACTTTGCGCTAAGGTAACACAAAGTTTATCACTTGAGGTATGATGTGCCAAAGAGCGCACATCTGGATGTAGGCCAGAACCTCAAACCTGCAATGCTTTCCTTCGTCACCTCAAGTTAGGTGGCATTTTACCAACCCCAAGAGGGCAGAATCCCTCATGGGATGATGCCCTCCAAGGAGAGCATCATGACCCAATCTCAAAACCCTACCTCTGCAACTTCAAAACGCTCGATTTTTGAGGCATTCGGTATCGACTCCGAAGTAGCTAAAAAAAATCACTTTCCCGTGTGGCAAGGCGAAGAAGAAGCAAAACCGTACATACCAGCCGAAAAGTCATTTTATTTCGACAAGGATCGTCTCAACGACCTCAATGAATTCGAAATGAGTGGATATCGTGATGGTTGTTTGTTCATTACCGGACCAAAGGGATGTGGCAAATCAAGCGGCGTAGAGCAGTATTACGCGCGCAAAGAAAAGCCTGTTTTCCGAATTACCGGCCATGAGCGAATGGAAGTTAGCGATCTGCTTGGGCATATGAGCCTGAAAGACAGCAGCACTCACTACCAGTACGGACCACTAACCCTGGCAGCTAAGTTTGGCGGCGTATTGCTGTTCGACGAGGCTGATGCGTGTCCTCCAGAGGTGCTGGTGGGCCTGCATGGAATCCTCGAAATGGGATCGCACTTCGTCATTCCGGATAACGGAGGCGAGGTCATCCGTATTCGCGACGGGTTTCGTGTAGTCATTACCGGAAATACCAGCGGCTACGGCGACCTGAATGGAAACCATGCAGGAACAGTCGTGCAAAACTCTGCAACCCTCGATCGGTTCAACTATCTGCAATGGGATTATTACCCAGCGGAGATTGAGAGCCAGATTGTCCAGACCGCAGTTAATAACAAACTGCCAAAAACGCTGCTTGATCTGATGATTAAGTCAGCAAACATGACCAGAGTGGAGGGAGGATGCGAAGACATCTCAACTCGCACCCTGGTGCGCTGGGCAAGAAAAATGCTGATCTTCAGCGCCGCAAACCAACCGAAGCCGTTCCAGTATTCACTGGATCGCGCCTTCACTTTCCGACTTCCACAAGCGAAGCGGGAAGAGGTTTACAGCGTTATGAGAACCGTATTTGGGACTGTAGAGTTCCATGGCAATCCGGAGAAATCAGCATGATCGAGTTAGTGAACGATCTGGACTCCAAAACTCTGGGCTGGATCTTTGTCGTTTCACTCGTGGTAGCAATGGCTGCAATAGGCGCTTTGATAAAAAGCGCCTGGAGCAGCCTGATGATGCGGATTGCACGCGCAGCGCCAGCTGCAAATGCAGAAAGCAGCATCGAGCGACCAGCAGAGTTAGCGCCAGAAGGAGAAGTACGCCAACACCTGCAGCATTGCACCGTGATCTACCGGAGCATTGAAGGTTACTGGAACGCTTACGTCAAAATGGGCGATCAGGAGTGGCCAGTAAGTGTTGAGCCTGACACCAACCTGAAGAACGTCGCAATGGCAACGCTATTGCGCCTTGAGGTGAGTCCCGAAAACGGACCTAAGCCTTAACCCCAAGCGGGGCATCAGCCCCCGCTGGTGCCCCGCTTTTTCTTGGAGGGCACCATATGCAACTCCCAATGTTCGACGAACTCCCTCGGCCAGAGATCTCAAGGGTAAAGCCAAGATTTCACCGGAAAAGGGATCGTTTCGGAGGCGAGCCAAAGCAACTTTCCATTGATGTCGAAAAGCTGCTCGACAGCCTTCAAGATGTTGAGTGGAAAGACGAGCACATCCTGATAATGAAGGATTGGCTACTTTGCAGAAGCTTGGAAATCATCCGAAACAAGGCTGCATCTACTTCCTCGTTCGCAGAGGAGGTGGCGTGGATCTACGAACAGCAAGAAGACTGGCTGCCGTTTTCTGCACGGAAATGCGCTGAGAGCTCTGGTCTGGATATCGAAAGAATCCGCTCAGGGCTGTATGGCGCAGTTTCAGAGGAAAAGCGGCAGATCATTCGACTGCTGGGATTTCAACCTGACTAGGCCAGCTCTGCTGGCCTTTTTTATTTTCGAGGAGAATCTAAGGTGATGAGATCAATTGAACTATTTGATGCAATCTATCGGGTTGATTGCACCCGTCGATACCGGAACAAGCAACCATGCATAGATATCTATGGCTGGATGCAGGATTTCCAGCGGGCAAGCTATCTGTATGCATCGAAGGATACCGTTTCTTGGAGGGCGAGACAGCAATAAGCTGCGACGTTCCGCAGGCGCGTGTTATTGCTGAACTGGAGCGAGCGGGCATCGCCAAGGCAACCAACAAAATTATCCGGCGTGGCTACGGGTCATACCCAATTGTCACAATCCTATGATCATTAAGCAGCCTCAATCGAAGCTGCAACTTCATGCGAAGCTCACTTATCCACAAAATCTGTGGAAAACTCTGTTGAGCGATTCAGGAATGCAGCAGCTTTTCGGCAGCCGGTTTGGTTGAGTGATTTTTATACAGTTGATTGCGATTACATGGTGATAATCCGAACATGCGCCCCTGTACTCTGCGCCTTCATGGTCTTATACTTCACGTGTAAAATTCTGTGGGGATTAACATGAAACACATGCTGAAAGGGGCTTTGGTTGCTCTCGCGATTAGTAATTTCGCTCAAGCTGCAGACGAAAAGCCAGAAATCAAGACGCCTCCTATGCTGAGCGCACTGGAAGAGGAAGGAGGCACGATTCATGATCGTTGGAAGATCAACGAACACCTCAATGGATTTTCTCTGACGATCGGAATGGATCAACTCATCGTGTACGCAACAGCCGATGGGGAATATGTTCTTAACGGAAGTCTTCTCGATAAGAGTGCTGACGATCTCACTCCAGAATTCTCCAAAAAATACCTGCCAGAGCCCAGCTTCGACGGCGTCGTCCAGAAGCTCGAAGCATCAAAATGGATTGGCACACACAATCAAAAAGCGTCGCGTCAGCTTTATGTAATCCACGACCCGAATTGCCCGTTCTGCAAAAAGGCCCACGAATCCATAATGGAGCACCAGTACACAGCTAAGTCTGGCGTGCGCTGGATTCCTGTTGCTGCCCTCGGCCAAAGCTCGTTGGAAATGGCTGCCGCTCTTCTGGAATCAAAAGAGCCGATGAAGCTTCAGGATGACTTTAATAAAGGCTACCACCCGTCCGAAGCGGAAATTACAGCATCCAAGAAGAATATGCAGGACGTTATGGATAACACCAAGCTGATGAAGCTACTCCGCATTAGCGGAACCCCGGCTGTTATTGTGGTTGAAGACGGCACTGTTAAGAAAATTATAACCGGGTTTCAACGGGGCGATATTTTGACGGCGCTTGGTGTATGAAATTAATTCCGAACGATGATGTGTATCAGGCGCTTGATAGCTGTCAGGCGCACTCCCACTCGTCATCTTCAGAAGTAGAGATTGCAATTGCTGGCATCATTGAGGCTGCGAACTCAGTGGCCGGGAATTATTGCGATAAGTTTCTGGAGCTCCAACAAGCAGGCCCAGGAAAGGGAAGCCGATGGCCATCAGTAAGGGCAAGGGATGGCGTCGGCGGTAAAACCTTAGAAATTCGCTGGGTTCGGTCACTTATTGGGCCAGAGGGCCGAGTCCGCTACACAGTCCCAAAAGGCTCAGGTCATGCGTACAACGTAAATAAACTCTGCAAAGGCTCGCCGGACTGGGAGAGAGAGCTGGTGGAGGAAGCAGAGTCGCTATTCTCTCTATTGAGGGAGCTATACAGCCAGCTGAGTAAGTGCAGGCAGGATCTGAAAAGGCTAGATCAGATCAAGAAGAAAATTGAGGAAACACTGGCGGCATAACCGGCGCAAATAAGTTCAACCTGACTTTCAAATTGATTGTCACCAAAAACCAACCCAAGGAGGTTCCACGCCTCCGCGTGGTAACTCCTGAAATTTAGGAAATTACCATGTCAAAAAATATCAACCATCACCAACACGCAATCCTTCTTACCGCGCTGAATCTGCTACACGCAACGCTCGCCAAAGGAGGGATTGAAGCCGTTGCGCCCTATAGCGCCCCATTGGAAGATAGCGACATTGATCTGAACCTGATTCACATCAACGAACTTTCTGAAGGAATCAACCTGGGAGACTTCGAGGGACTGACACCCCAAAAAGAGACCGAGCATCTAATTCGATATCAATTTCTCGAAATAGACACAGGGATCGTCGAGGAAGCTGAGTATGAGTGCTTTGCACGCTCGCCAGAGCATGCTCTGCAGCAGCTCTACCGACGAGCAGTATCTCCCGGCGAAGTCATTGTCAGTATCGAAGACCCCCACGATATCTACCCGTCGCTCTTTAAGAATGAACGAGCGGAGTGGATTCTAACCCCTGTAAGCACCGGAGATGTTTACATTAGCATTAGCGCTGGCCCCGGCTGTGTTTTCTTGAATCTGGAAAACAAATCCTTGAGGGTTCAGACTGTCAGTTCGGGTGGAGATGTTGTTTCTGAGATTCACGACGATATCGACGACCTGAATGACTAACCAAAAGCCCGCCAATGGCGGGCCTTCTTTATTTGAGGTGGGTGCATGAATATCAAAATATCGATAGATAGAAAGAACAAATACAATCGCCTGTTGGTAGCGCTAAATACCTGCAATGATCCCTATAGCTTTATCTTCCATCTTGGTTATCAGGGTTTTTTATTGCCCCGATGTCTAAGGAGAATGATTGCAAAAACAAGAGCACACCGCGCCTGGCTATCAGGCTTTACTGGCTTGGGAGTATTATCCATCCTGGAACGAAGTGAGATAGAAGGACACGAGATCCGACCTGACAACATGGGTTGACGGATAGAAAACCTGTGAGAACCTGATTGCAATAGAAGATCAGGAGCAAAAAGAATGTCAGCCAACGTTGCCGCACGTATTGCCGAAATTATTGATGAGTCGGCCAGCATCATGAGCGTGCTCAAGGAAGACACCCACTATTTCAAAACCATGGATGGACGACCTGTCCTCAAAAAGCCTGGTGCTGAAGTTATCGCAAAAGCCTATGGCTTTACCGCCAAGTTTGCCGCGCCACAAGTCATCGAGACCTCCGAAGGGCAGCATCAAACGGCGCATGCCGTCTCTGTATGCGCACTTGAGGATAGCAAGGGAATCACCATCTCAGAAGGAGCTGGAGCCTACCCATTAGCGCTGTGCGGCTACAACTTAAACACAGCAGTAAAAATGGCAGCAAAGAGCGCTTTTATTGACGCAGTAATTCGCGGCGCAGCATTGTCTGCAGAATTTACACAGGATCTGGCTTCAGACGGAACCCCCGAGGGCATGATCGCCAGCGGGGTAAGCGTCAGTGCTGTGAGCACAGATCAGAAAACAACCCGGAAATCTGCAGTCAAAAGCGGCGTAAAAAAACAGGCTGCGGGTGAAAATGATCAAAAAGGGCAGGAACAAAAAGAAGATCTAATCAAAAAGATCAGCAGCATGCACAGCAATCCTGGTGTGATAGCAACCTTGTATGATGTTGCATCCCTGAATGAACTCACAATTGAAGAGTTAAAAGAGTGCGTTAATGAGTTGAGTAACGCCGAAGGCGTCACATCTTCTGGTGGCGGCAACCCAGATGAAATGCCGATCACTATCGAACCGGAAGAAATTGAAGGTTACGTCCAGTTGTAGGCGTTTGAAATGATTAAAGATGCTCAATACATACGCTGCCAGCAAGGCTCCCCTGAATGGTTGCAGTTGCGGAAGAATTATATAACCGCGACAGAAGTGGCAATGATCACAAATCACCGCTGCTGGGGTACGTTTGAGCGCCAAAAAGGACGCCACTCAGCCTTTAAGTCGCCAGCGATGATCCGGGGAAATCAACTAGAACCACTCGCAAGAAAAGCAATTGAGCGTCACCTTGGGAAGAAATTTTTCCCAGCAGTGATAGTCTCGGCGCAGCATCGACTGCTCGCCAGCCTGGACGGCATCGATTTGCGACTCAGAGAAACCATTGAGATAAAGTGCCCCGAAAAGGGGCGCAGCAGCAAACTCTGGGATATGGCAATGAGCAACAAGATACCGCACAGGTACTGGACCCAAATTCAGCAAGGCCTTCTTCTAACAGGCGGACGGGTTTGTCACTACTGGGTTTATGACGAAATTTCCGATGATGGAGTTATGATCGATGTTTATCCCGATGCCAGATACCAACAAAGCATCATCAAAAGCGCCAATCTCTATTGGCAAAGAAAAGCAGCTTAAATTAGGACATGCGGTGGAAGTAACTTTCAAAACCCTGGACAACATCCCCGATGCAGATCGGTTCGGCGGGTGCATTGATGTAGTAGCCATCCGATACGATATTCGACCAGTGCTTATAATGGCGCAGAATCGAAAGCATACCGGTCCAGAGCTGAACCTTGCGATTGACTATTATGCGCCTGCCGCCATCGCCCGAATGGGCATGCCTATAAAACAAACACGAATCATCGTACACACCCCCGGTACGCCAGAGGATGGCTATGTAGAAGCTTTTCTCCCAGGAATAATCAAAGACCCATGGGGAACCGACCATGCTGGTAATGGGCATATCGAATGGAAGGAGCTGGCACACGAACAATTCGAGCGGATCATGCGCTCTATTGATAAGCCGGTTTCGGCCTACCTGGGTAAAACCGGAGTATTCATGACCGGTGACGGAATTTTGATTCATCGTAAAATTGACTCATACACAGGCCTTCACTACGTCAGTGCGGGCGAGAAAATTGATGGGAAGCTACTCCGCATCCAAAAGGAGTGATTATGAAAAAGATATTTGGTGTTGCAGCGTTGATGATCGCATCCTTCGCGTGCGCGGCGAAAACCGTCGTGGTCACAACCGAAGCGAGTGGTAGCTCGCCTGCAGATGCCAATCGCAAGTCGTTCGAGTCCGCCCAGATACGAGCACTTATGTTCGAGCCTGCTGCAGTGTATGTTGAGACCATAGCCATTTCGAAAGATCATAAAGACAAGGCCTCTCACACCATTGTTCATGTCCCTGCTGAAATCTCAGACGTGGAGCTCCTGAGCTCGGATATCTCCACCCTCATCAGTGATGAACACCTCATCGCAGAGTACAAGCATGGGCAATTAGTCAATGCCCTGGCCGATGAACATGGGAATCCGGAGGGGACTCGATATACGGTTAGAAACACATTCCGCTTTACGATTGTTCCCGCAGAGGATCGAGATCGAGCGAAGCTGCTTGGCAATTACAAGGCCATGGAGAGCATCATCAGTCTGCAGGATCTGCCGTCGTCCAGTTCAACTTTTCAGCAGGCTGGGTATGGGGTTGTGGCAGCGCAAATAGACAAAGCCCAAGCTGAGGCTTTGGCGAAGTCACGAGCGCGCAGTCAGGTGGATAGCTTACCGAACTGGTCAGAAATCGAGGCATCATTCCAGTATTTCTTTAACAACCTGCCTGCGGCAATTGTCAACACCTATCAATCGCCGGTCGTGGAAAGCGTTGAAACCTCTGGCAGCGGGCGGATCACGGAAGTCATGATTCAACTTGGGCGAGGCTGCGAGCTCGACGGACCAAAATCTATGGATCAAGCCGGAACCACATGCGATCTTATCAAGCAGGTGGCACCGCAGATCCTGGATGCAGTGTCTCGATTTGGAATTATTGGCGGGAACTACTCAGAAACTCTCTCCCCAGCGATCGATAAGAATCACCCCGGTCAGTTGCTGCGTCGATTCATTACCCAACCGTTTACCTGGGTCCCAATGGCGAAGCAGACACTTCAAACCTCAGGGCTTCCGACGCGTGAAATCCAGTTCGAGTATGCACAATGGCTAATGCCAACCTCAAGGGCAGCAAACGTGCCACCGGTAGGCTTCGGCTGGGCAGTTGCCCAATATAGACGCGCTGGCTCCACGCCGAGCCTGGCCGCTACAGATTATTACCAGGAGAAGATTTTACCTCCGCTGATTGCCGCCAGTTTGCTGAGTGGCGATGAAATTGTCATGTCCGTCCTGGATCTCGCGACATCAATCCAGTACGACATCCCATTGGTAACCACATCCGGAGTTCTGAATTCTGGAATCATCCTGCAGTTTGAATCTGACGGCTTGAAACGCAGTAAATCTGATTATGTCGTCCAAATCAGCTTGCGCAGACTTCCAAAAAAGGAGGCGGACCAATCCGGCTCAAAAGCAAATGTGGCATATCGATCTCTTCCAAGATATCCAGACACGCAAGCTAAGCTTGATGCGCTCATGTTCTACAAAGAGCAGAAAGGAAAAATGAAGGTGGTCAACATGCCGGAGATGCTGTCAGTGGCCATGTCTTCACTGGCCTCCTGTAGTGGCAGCAGTGACGCGTGTATGAGGTATCCATTTGCCAGCTTGGTGCTGGTGGGGTCAGCAGCACAAATCAACAACCCCACTTCACCTGATCTGGAATGGAAAGTATCGGGTGTAGACGACGAATGCTGGATGCCAAGCCCAACATCCCAGTTGATCGGCCCGTGCCACTCAATCATCTCCGAGATACGAGAAAGCTGGTGGGCTTCCCTCGGAATGCGGCCAATATCGACTTCCTTAACCAGAAACGAGAACGGTGATCTGCATCTTGATATAGAAAAAAGCGAGCTCGGCGGCGCGGGCCGGGTCATTCCATCTTCTAACTACCCCTTATTCTGGTAATATGACCACAGTTTTTTACATCTGAGGTATGAGCCATGTTCGAGATGTGGACGCTGAACCCTTCTCTTGTAAGGGATAGCATCCTGGCTTTGGATGCCATAACCGAGTATCAGGCATTTAATACAATACTGTACGTGGGTGCCTTGCTTGGTTTTGTGGGCATCATCGTCAGCAAAGCCACGACCATAGGGAAGCAAAACAGCCGGGGCATTCAGAGCTTGGCCGTGGCGCTCCTTATTTTCGTCGTAGGGGTTCGCAGTGAAGCCGATCTGGCTATCACAAATCCCGTAACTGCCGAAAGCTACGTCGTGACAGACGTCCCGGCAGGCCTGGCGATGCTGGCATGGGGAACGTCAGTCATTGGCGGGGTGTTCCAGGACATGTATCGAACGCAATTTAGCGTGGCTGGTGTCGGAGATGTTCTGGCGCGCGAAGGGGTGGGGCGCGGACTCTCCATCCTGACAGGCATGCAGGGAGTACCCTGGACAGACAGAACACGAACCGCAGGGAACACCGGCACCAATGTAACCAATCTCGAAGCCAGCATAGGGAATTATCTCAACGACTGTTTTAACAAGATGATGACGAGAGATGGGGCATCCTATGATCGCTGGACCGCTTTTCACAAGAGGGGAGAAAGTGACACGCTGACCAGCCTATGGACCCGAGTCAGCGCTCCGATTGTGGCGACTACCGTAACATACATTAACGCCCCATCCACCGATGGCACATCGGAGCTGTGCTGGGACGCCTGGAGCTCGATTGATACCGCAATCAACACCACGGAATTTAAGACCGCTCTGGCAGAAGAGCATATCGACCATTTGGCATCATATATCGCAGCAATGTCCTCACCTGGTGCATCTGCAACACTCGACCCTGGGGTGGCCAGCACACAAGTTCGAACAAAAATGCAGAATGACGCGAACCAGATCTTAACGGCGCTCTTTGGCGATACCGAGACCCGGCTCCGCATCATGATGCTGGATCGGCTTAATACCATGCTTCTTAACGCCTACAACAGCTCTCCAAGAGCGCAAGTTGCCCCGGCAGTAGGTAGGCTCGCATCAGCTTGGGATGACGCTAAGCGACAGGCCGACTTATCTATGGCCGCGCAGGGGGACTGGTGGGTTAGAAACGCCAAGCCTATGACTCAATTTTTGGAGCTCATAGCGCTGGGCATGCTCCCAATCCTCATGTTCATGGCATTTGTTTCACCGCAAGGAGGCAAGGCTTTAATCTCGCTGGTGGGTGTTTATTTTTGGCTGCAAACATGGCCGATCGCTTACATCATTATCAACCATGCCGCGCTCGGCTCAATGACGAATACCTTCTCTATGTATCTCGCGTCTACGGACAGCATGGGCATGGAAGGGCTGTATCAAATGTGGGATCAGGCCCGTCACTCATTCGCGGTCAGTCAATCCCTGCTTGGGATGACTCCCATTATCACTGGGGCCATGCTCAGTGGGTCTATGATGATGCTTACTAAACTGGCATCCAACGTGTCGGCAAATGAGAACCTCGACGAAAACCGCGTTTACAGCGACACCGAGTCCAGTGCACCGCTCTATCAAAGACAATCTCAGACTGGTTTCCAAACTGATTCAGCTGGAAACCTTCAGCGAAACCGAGATCTGACCGGAACCGGGACTGATATTCGGGTAAGTAAGGAGGCAAGCGCTCAAGTAGCAAGCGCAGAAGCTCAAAGGGAAATTGCAGCCCAAAACTATACGCGGTCATTTAATAATATCATTGGGCGCGTCGTACAAACTGCAAACACAGAATCGCTGAATCAAGTGGTTTCACAAGCGAAGGGCTATGAAGAAGGCTTTGATTCTCAGGCAATTGCGACTGACGCAAACATTCAATCTAGCACCCAATCCTATGCTTCGAAAAATGCGGCCAACTTAGCCGCAAAACTGCAGGCCAACGCCAAAGGCGGCTCTGATGAAAAATTTCTTAGAGAATTAAAGACCAATGATCCAGAAACACAAAGAAAACTTGGCAGAGTTCTCTCGGGAGGCGTTGGGTTTGCTGGGGAGGCAGGGATTTCGACAGAGCTTGCTCAAGCATTCGTCAGTGAATACCGCGAATCCGAGGAATTTAAGCAAGCCTTGTCACAACACCTTCGAGGGAGTGAGTCGTTCAATGATCAGGATACCTTTCAGAAAATTGCACAAAACACTGACGTTCTTAGCGAGCAGGATGCAAAACAGCTTTCACAATCATTGAGCCTGCAAGAGTCCAGTGAACGGTCGTACCAGCAGGTTAAGAATGTTGCCCAAAGCATATCGGAGGATCGGACTATCGACGAGGGCCGTCAATGGGAGATCATGGATGAAATGGCTGACGAGATCTCAAAGGCGGGAACCGGATTGGCAGGCGATGAGCGAAAATCTGAAATGATCAGGAAAGCGCAAGAGCTCGGATTTTCAGATGCTGGCGCGGCGCTTATGGTTTCTGGAATAGAGCAGCAACTTTGGGAGGATCGAGCCCCATCGAATGCAGGCAGCTATGCAGAGGGCGCTGGGCTTCTGTCGTTGTTGCGTGATGCCAATGTAGATACAGGTTTAGAGAAGGCTGTTATTAAAAACGATGATCGACAGGGTGACAAGGTCCGTCAGCTGTTTCTCAATATCGCCAATCCGGAAAATGAAGTTAACAATGACAATCTCGCTAAAGAAGCAGACAAGGTTAAACAGGTTGTCAATCAAGCTACAAAAGATGCTGAGGCGCTGCCAGACGATGTCCTGAAAGAGTTCACGCCGGAACAGCAGGCCATGATTAACAATCTGAAAGGCAACGTTGAAGACAAAGTTAAATTCGTGAAGCTGATGACACAGATTCAGGAAGCTATCGCTGAGCAGCAAGACAAGAATGCCGCAAAAGCTGATGGGGATCTCGGGCTTATCGATATGATCAGTGGAGGCGAGAGCGTAGTATCCCTGCCGACAGTATTCTTAAAAGATGATGAGGCAAGCAATCAAACACGCCGTGAATTTGCTGAATCAAATGCCAAAAGCAGGTATTTGGAAATTGTTTTTGCCGCGTCAGTTGCGGCGGAAATGGCAGAAAATAGCGGTCAAAACCAAGAGGTTCAGCAATGGCAGTCGGATATAGCTATGTCCAACCTACTGCGAGGAAATGACAAAGATGTCTTTGACGAGCTGAAAGAAAAAGGGGATATAGAAAGTGCCAGTGCATTCCTGCGCAATAAAATGGATGAAGCTGGTATTAAATCGGATGTTGCATCAATAAAAGAGTTCGGAAAACGAATCGACTACACTGATTATTTATTTGGTGACGACAACCGTGATGCAAACGGTCTTAGCTACGGGGAAGAAGATGCGCAGGCCTCAAGCGGTTATTATGACATCGATAAATTAGGTATTTTCGAAGCCATCGGCAATAAGTTGAAAGACATTGATAATAATGAAATCGAGGCAATGATTAATGATCTTGACAACCAGACAGGCACGTTTGCAGAAAAAGAGTACACCCTCAAGGCGTATGCAGATTCAAGGGCTGAAAATAACTACGGAGATACCAAAAGGAAACTGACCGAAAATCGAGAAGGCGACAAAGAGTACTTGACAGATGTGATCCTTGCTGAGCTCATGGCGCTTGTTCCATACGTTGCACTTGAAGGACAATCTACAGAGTTTGGTGTGGCGCTGGAAAATATCCGCCTTGAAGCCAGCGGTCTTGAGAGTGGCTTGTTGAGCGGTATTATGGGAGTCGCCAGCGGGGCCTTCGGCAATAAAATGGCCGAAGGAATGTCCATCGACCGCAGTGAAATCGAAGCTCTGGTGGACATCCAGCTTGGCGAAGGCAGTTATCAGCGCCTGCGCGACGAGTTGCCTAACGATCTGAAAGATAAAATAAATACCGATTTCGCCAACATCATTAAAGAAAGAATGCAGGATATTAGCGAAAAGATGCGCCCTGAATCCCAGCTGCTTGCCTTGGAAGACCAAGCCAGAGAAGCAATCAACGGAATGGGCGTGGATGCGGAGATGAAGGCAATCCTTGAGAGGGCGGTGAAGTCGGGGCAAGGGGCCGAGATTGTCGCAATGGCTACCCAAGCGAAAGTGGCAGAAGGCGAGATTGACTGGCAGGCAACAGCAACTGAGGCTCTTGGGACTGCTGAGTTTGAGCGATACAAGCAGGAGACGATGGAGGCGTTTAAGGCAAAGCCTTGACGGAAATAATTACCATGAGACCATAATCAAGTCTGATAGGGCGAGGTTAAATCATGGAAAAAGAAGTGAAGTGCCCGTGGTGCATATTTAAAATAAAGGTCGGCAATCACGCCGCTGGTGATCGGGTCTGCTGCACTCTGTGCGACAACTTCTTCACCTTGCGGATGATTGAATGCCCTGCCTGTGGCGATTCAAACTGGGTGGCTGCAGAGCACGAGCATGTCGATGCCGGAAAACGCTGTCAGTGCGGATGCCGCCTCATCGACAGCAAGGGTCACGTATTGGTTCTGGATCATGTCTGAGTGCGGCATAGGCATTCGCACAAGGCTGGCTTTGGCGCTGATGCTGTTTCTTCCATTGGGGGTCGCAGAGGACCCTGCGTTAGAAGATTGTAATTTCGGCCTTACACCAGAGGAGCTGCTCATTGACAAGGCGGTTCTGGACGCAGAGTTGGCGCTAGAGGCACGTGTGTTTGTCGGATCAAATTGGCAGGTAACCGAAGATGATGAGGGTATCCAGCAGCTGATAGCGGTCCAGGAAATAAGAACTAACCTATTCACTGTACGGGCGGACATTACAACCAGCACCGTGCCATGCATCAGGGAAGAGTAGAACGCCCTTACTTGGCCTTTCTTTTCTTCACCGCACCGCCTAAAAATGCCGACCATCCCTCCCATTCGCCCGCATAAAATGTGGCCGGGTGGCTAGGTATGCCCTCGGGTCTTTCCCCTTTCGTACCAAGCAGCCTGTACTGCTGCTCTCCCTTAAGTGCAAATGGAGCGATCAGTTCTTTAGCTTCGGTATAAGTCACAAATCGACTGGTGAGGAATGCTGGCCAACCAGCCCAGACGTCAGAGTAGACGCTATCTGGCCGAGATGGCATTCGAGAATCCGCTAGGCCTGATGCAATGTAGTCCCGGTATTCCTGCACAGTTTTGATCTGTAGCTTGGCAACCAGTGATCTAGCCTGGTCATATGAAAAGAACTGCACCACACCCATTCCAAGAAATGCAGGCCAACCCGACCACTCATCCACATAGCGTTTATTTGGAGACACCGGAAAGGGGAGGTCATTGAGAGACAAGCTTTCCTGAACCAGGGTATTCCAAGCGCGCATCGTTGGTATTTGCAAAGCCTTTGCCACAAGGCTGCATGTACGATACTTAACCATCACCGATCGCTTAGCGGTCTGGTCTTTCCATACTTGTTTTGTGGCTTTCAGAACGACGGAAAAAACATCAGCCCCATACTGAGACTCTGGACGCTTTGGTAGAATTTGCCTGAGCAGGCCCAGATCCGCAGCTCTGTAATCAGCAGAGGAAAAGGAGTTAATTTCGTCCTGCTCGTCCCAGTACCAGCGAGCGAGCGTACACCCGAGGATATCGACGAAAGCACTCCTACTGAGGCTTGTGGGGGTTGTCATGAGTATTACATTTTTTTGTTGAAGTGCTTACCGCGCGCGTGGCGTGCGGTAACTCGGTTGTAGAATGAATACTGCATCACTCACGCCATTTTCACAACTGTAAAATGGGGATTGGCCTCATTCTCGACATTGTCTTGCTGAGAGTATAGGTCCAGATTGGTTGCAAAACGCTCAAGCCAAGCCCTGTCCAGCATATATTCCAAACCTACATCGCCCTTGCGTGTAAGTAAAACCCCTTTGCGCTCAAGAGAGGTTAGGCAGGATCTCTGCTCTGCAAACGACATTGGGAGATACGCCTGGGCCTCCGGGCTGGCAGGGTAAGCCTGATAGTCGCATATGTCGGTGGACTCCTCACGAAGCCAGGCGAATAGCGTGACTTCTTGGTAGCTCAACTCAACAATGATGTTCATCTGTGTGATCGTCCGTGCTCTAAACATGTTGCATTACTGACAGCTCGCATCCAGCACTGGCGCGAGATTGTGACAGGTAGATGGGTCTTCGGCGACTGTGATTGGTCGATATGATCCCGCATCTCTGAGTGGTGCGACCAGAGGATAATTGCCAGTGGTCTTACACCCGTACAATCTGGCAACAGTGAAATCGCCAGTAGATTTAGGCATCAGCGTAGATGGAGCGATGGAGCTGAATAAGAGTTTGCCGAGCAGCGAGGAAAACCCTGCTCGTACTTCAGAGGATAAAACGTGTGGAACTTTTCGTCGGGCAGCGCAGACTAAACTATACTCGAAACGATGGAGCCTTATGGCGCTCAAATTAAGGAGCGGCATCATGCCTTTGGGTATTTTCACTACTTCCATTTCGCGTCTGCACTCATCACCCGCGTGTAAAAAGATGCGCGATAATACTACAAAAGTCCGAAAGTTAACCGTGCCCAAGTCAATTTTACATATGTAGTTACAAAATCGTTATTGTCGCAATTTGTCGTGGGATATATCTCACAAGCGCTATGATTTGGCTTGTTGACAGTTGCCTTGGCAGTGAGATAGGTTAATGCATAACGAACTCCATTCTGCGCAGATCACACTGCGGTAGGTTAATGCTGATCGAGTCTGTTCTTGATCATGAATCTTAACCAACCCTATGAGGGCATCTTCCCTCACAGGGCAGGTGCCCCCGAATGGAGGCACCATGAAACTCACAACCCCTCAACTACGCGACATTGAGCGCATCTCTGAGATTGCACCAGCACTCTTAAGATCGGTTTCTCTTCGCGTTCTCGATGGCATCCCGCAGTCAGCCAGCATCACTCTTGATGATGATCATATCGTTATCAAGGATGGTGAGCGGGTTATTCGTCGCATTCATCACGCCCCCCATCAAAAGGAGGGTGCTGCATGACATTTCCAACAACAGAGCAGATCAGTGATGTGGCTTCTGGTCGCTGGATTGAGATCCTTAGAGCCTTGGCTCCCGGCGTCTCTGATGCGGCAGATAACCTCGGTAAGCATGTTACATGCCCCTTGCATGGCGGAGAGCGAGACTTTCGTTTTCACAAGGACAAAGGGCCTGAAACTGGCTTATCGCATTGCACCTGTGGCACACGCGACGGCTATCAACTGCTGCGCGATCTGAACAACTGGAGCTTTATCGAAGCCAAGGAGGCTGTTGCTGATTATTTGGGTATCGCCCAGGATGATCCGAAGCACCGCGCCGAGTTGGCAAGGAAAGCAAAAGAAGAAAGATTGCAAAGAGAATCTATCCGGAGGGCGAAAGCCGAACGGGAGGCTGAAGAGGTTGCTCGCTGTCGTAATGGGCTGTGGGAAAGGTCCTACTCAATCCAATCAAAGAAAGCCGCTCTCGCACGGCGCTACTTGATGGGAAGAGGGCTGACCCCGGATGTTGTAACCAATCACGTCAGGTTTCATCCCGGCGTACCGGTTCGCGATGAGGATGGAGCCATCGTTGCTTTTGCACCGGCAATTATTGCACGGGTTTATAGCAACAACGGACGTCCCCTGACGCTTCATCGGACATACCTTGATCACAATACCGGGAAAAAGCTGGATTGTGATGAGCCAAAGAAACTGATGCCCGTTCCAGATCTCTGGGCAGCAGAAAAAGGGCGAGTAATACCCGTTACCGCTGGCGGTGACGGGAGCGTTCTTGGTGTGGCCGAAGGTATTGAGACAGCTATCGCAGCTCACATGGGTACACAAATACCGGTGTGGGCGACAGTGTCTGCTGGCCCGATGCGTCATTTCGAACCTCCAGCATCAGTAAAGACCCTTGTGATCTTTGCTGATCTGGATGCCTCAGGTACAGGGCTTGATGCCGCAAAGGCACTGTCGGAAAACCTGAGCGCCTCAGGATGGCCTGGGCGGGTAATCATTAGACTCCCTCCTGAGCACCTGCTGAAAGGCAGAAGCTCCATTGACTGGGCAGATGTGTTCTATGAGCACGGAGCCATGGGCTTTGGCGTTGCTGCATAACCACCAGGGGTCATTTTTGACCCCTTTCATTTACTTGTTTCGCCGGGCCTGCCCGACCAACAAATAAGGAAACCCCATGAAACACATACCGCTTTTAATCCTCCTGATCGCAGGCGGCGCTGAAGCCAGCACGTGCGACATCATTCGTAAATACGTTGATGTTAGCCAGGCCGCTTATGGCGAGCCTGGATTCAAAACCAGAGCGTTCTGCAGTTACGCAGAGCTTAATGGCGAAAATCCAGATTCAGCAGAGCTTGAGAAGTTCCAAGTTATTTTGCACTTCAACGATGCGCTGACCAAGGCGCGAAGTCGCACCCGTTTGAATAATGACGATTGCGATGTTTTGAATCAGTTCGGAGTCGAGGTGCTTGGCTGCGGGACGGTTTTTAGCATGTAAGACAGGCCGGGTAACCGGCCTTTTAATAAAACCCCATTTCACGACGCTTTCAAAGAGAGCGTCGCGAAATAAGGTTTTCACTTGCTGTTCACATTGCGCAGCACTCATTAAACCCCAACAGAGGGAGCCACCCTCTGAGGGTGGCCCTCTATCCAGGAGAGCACTATGGCCACTCTTATCGAAAAAAAAATAGGCGAACATCGAGGTGTATCACGCGTATACATCGAGGGACTTCGTCTCGCACGCGAAGGTTTTCAACCTGGCATGACATATCAGCGCATCATCAAGGCAGAGGAAGGAAAAATTGTCCTGCGACTGATCGATTCCGGTGACTATGTCGTCAGTAAGAAGAACATTCGCGATACCGAACTTCCAGTTTTGGATATTCGAACAGAAGAACTCACTAAAATTGCAGGAAACTCTGGACGAGTTCGCATTCTTATTGCAAACAAATGCATCGTCATTCTCCGTCATTTTAATGACGAGAAAATCGCCGATCGCATGCTAAGAATGCTGAACGAAGTTGAGCAGGGTAAGTTGTCTGTAGCATCGCTATTCCATGGCGGTGGTGTGGCATCCGGTGGAATTCACTGCGGATTAAAAATCGCAGGAATTTCAAGCAAGCTTGCAATGGCAGTGGAGATCGAAGACGCATACATTGAATCTTCACTACGAAACAACCCAGATCTTTGGGATGAGAATAGTGTAGTAATCAATGCGGGCGTCGAAGGAGTTCGATATCACCAATCCGGAATTCCGAGAGTTAGTCTCTTGGAATCCGGAATTCCGTGTACTGGGGCCGCTTCGGCTGGTAAGGCAAAACTCGGACTTACGTTTGCGGAAGACCATCCAACTGCTGGTGCTGCATTTTTCTATACGTTGCAAGCAATTGATTTTATGAATCCATGCTTGATAGTAATTGAAAATGTTAAAAACTACGCAAAAACAGCGAGTGCAAGCATCATTCGATCCGTTCTTGGCAACCTCGGTTATTCAATGCAGGAGATTTTGCTGAAAGGCGAAGACTTCGGCGCACTGGAAAACCGCGAGCGCTGGATAATGCTGGCGACGACGATAGGCCTTGAAGAATTCATCAAGCTTGATGACATCTACAAGTTCCGATCAGCGCCACCGGCAAAAATTCAGGAAATTCTGGAAAGCGATGTCGATAACTCTCGATGGAAAGAGTATACCTACCTCCGAGAAAAAGAAGCTAGAGACATTGCCGCTGGAAAGGGATTTAGAATGCAGATCCTCAATGAGGAATCCACATCCTGTCCTACGCTCACCAGGGGATATAGCCGCGTTCGCTCAACAGACCCGATTCTAAGCAAGAATGACGGATCTGACCTTCTGAGGTTGTTCACTCCCGCAGAACATGCGCGTCTGAAAACAATCCCAGAATCTGTACTCGATGGCCTCTCTGAGACCATTGCTCATCAGATCGCCGGACAGAGCGTTGTTTACAATTGGTTCGTTGCAATTGGCCGCCTTATCGGCGACGGTTTGCAGAGCTACCAATCAACCCAATCGAAGCAGTCCGCTGCTTAAAACCTACCCTCCGGATTCGTCCGGAGGGTTTTCAAGATGTCATCTGAAATTCGTCAGAATTCCACATGGCTTTTTAAATCGACCCCTTTAATTGGGAGTCGAAACATTAACCTCACTGAGGCCTCAGCCTCAGGCTGGTGGTCTTAAATGGAGATCGCCATGCGAAAAACCCCCAAACTTACAGCAACAAAGATCGTAAGACTCACACCTGAGGACAGCGGTTATCAGCACTGCATAGTAAGAATGAACAATCACCACATAGACTCAAAAAGAAGAGACAAGAATCGATTCTTTCGGAGAGATGCGGTGATGATCATCAACCCGGAAAACAGGCAGAAAGTCCTTCGATACGCGATGGGACAGGCTGCTTACACCGGCATGACCAAAGAGGCCATTGGAATAGATTACGACGCCATGGATTCTCTTGGCGTTCGCTATGGACAGGATGTGCATTTGGTTATCCGACCAGCATCTCGACTTTAAGTGTATGGTTGGCTCTCCCAGCATCCTGATCTAAACATTCGTGTTTCAGTAAAGCTGGGCATCGCGGGATCAGTCTTGGGTGTCATGGGCTTCCTGACAGGTCTTGCTGGCCTTACCCCTCTTTTTCTCGGCTAACTCCCCGGCGAAAGCCGGGTTGAACACTTGGTCGAAAGGCCTAAAGGAAATTCAAATGCCTAACCCTGGTAGTGATAGTCTGCCAATCTCGGAACGAGAAGCTTTGCAGCTAATCAACAAGATTGGTGTTGATGAAGTGCATAGGCGCTTCGATCGATTAACTGATATGGCCGATGCGCGATACAAGGAGATTGTCGATGCAGATCCAGATGCGATGCCTGATGGATATACAGCCTTCAATCTCATGAACAATGACGAGAAGGCAGAAAGATATCTGCTCTTACTCGCAATCCAGCTATCCAACACAGATAGCCCGGAGAGGGCGCATCAACGGATCATCGCTAGAATCAAGGCCCGAAGAGAGCGGCACCGCCAGCAGAAAGACTTTATTTTGCTGTAATTGCGCCGTATCATCTTTAACTCAACCCTGGCGATCCAAGTTGATTGCCAACACCCACCCCAAAGGGCTCACGCCCCTTGGGCGTGCAGCCCTCTTTTTTAGAGGATCTCCCATGCACGCTCTCAAGCAACAATTCATCAACAACCTCAACTCAGGGTTCGCCGTAGAAATAGACGGTGCCTTTATCTTCGATATAACTGGCTGCCTGGAACCCGAACCGGGAGTCTTACTCCGCAATGAGTTTGACGACGTCACAATTGACTTCGACATACCAGAAGATTGTGAAGTAGCCCTGGATGAAGAAGGTGTCACCTGGTTGGTTTGCGGCCATTCGATTTCGTTCTACGAAATTCGACCAGTATCGACCAATCCTTGTCAGCAGTAGGGCAACCAACTCAACTGACCATCCAGCTATAAAGAAACGTCAACCCAAGCGGGGCAATCCCCTGGGGTTGCCTCATTTCAAAAGAGGACACCCCATGAAGTTACTCGAAAAACGCTTTTTCGAAATGCTGACGTCTGCCAGCCTGACCGAAGTTAGCGGAGAGCTAATACTGAATCTAGCCGATTCAACCAATCCGGACGAGAGCACGCTGCTGAGCCATTCGGTAGAAGTAGATGGAGTCTTTCAGGAAATCTACATCCCTGCCGGATCTAACTTCCATCTCGATGAGGATGGGGCTACATGGCGGGTTTGCGGCTATCAAATTACCTTCTACGAACTCTGTGCATGCTCTACGTCTGGTACGACAAGGCATGAACTTAGAAAGCTGAAGTATTAACCAATACAGGCCGGAATTCCGGCCTTTTCTAAGCATTCGAATATATCTTCGAGAGGATATATTCGAATGCTAATTTCACCTGATGACCCTTGTTGGTCCTCACATCAATCAACCAAATATCGGGGCGCATGCCTGCATGCAAACCGACAAAGGAGTTTATATGTCCTTAACCATTAATAACCTTTACCCCCAGCAAGTCCATGCCCTGGAGAGCATCAGAAGTAGCGGTAACTATCTGGATCACGAGATGGTAGGTCACTGGCTCGCTGTCAGGGTCAGAGAAGCGAAGTCTGAAAATCCATGGGGCTATGATAAGTTTTCTGGGGAAAAAGGAGATGGATATCTGATCCCGCCTGTAGGGGTTCGGATTAACTCGCAAGAAGACACGATCAGCGTGACTTTCTCCGCTAAAAATGTCGGGTTTTCAACACCCGTTGCAATTACAGCAGAGATAGAGAGGCTGCTCAGAGTCGGAAGTCATTGGGTTGGTGAGAATACGGATGCCGCTTCGGATCGGATCGAAACCTTCCTCAAGACCTGTGCAATGCAAATTTCAAACGCTTACACGGAAAACAAGCGTTGGGGTTTGGTTATCGTTGCCTACCCATTCGCAAATGCTGACGGAACATTCTCAGTTGAAAATGTGCTGATCAACTCAGCGGTTCGCTTTGAATCCGATGATATTCTGATTTCCCTAAAATCAGAGTATTTGCGCTAACCACCCCACCAAGGCCGGATCTCCGGCCTTACTTAAATGACATAGGAATAACTTCACTGAATTTATCCCTATGCAATTTACACCAGCAGTCCATGTTGACTGTTGATCAATCAACCCTTGAGGAAAGGTGCCTGCACCGATCCCCATTAAGGAGCAACCCATGAATACATTAGAAATGTATTTGCACGAAAAGCTTAAAAGCGAAATTGGCGACCATAATTTGAAACCACAATACAGCATTGGCTTTTCCCAAGGTGATGGATGCGCATTCGAAGGAACCATGAATATGGATGATATTTTGAATGTTCTGACACACCTCAACGATGTCAGATCGGCTGCAACCGTAATGCGCTGGAAGGAGTACCTGGACTGGTATCTTGAGTTTGACTCAGGTAAGCGATACGTCTCACAAGGCGCATCCCTAAGCCTGGCTTCCAGCTTCGGGCTTTACAATGATGTAGACGGCGGCGATTCAAACAGCAATGCGATTGAGGACCGTGTAGAAGCGATCTTTAACGACATTCGCGAGCTGGTGAAGAGCGTTGCAGGTGACTGCCTAAGTGACCTCCATAGCATTTTGATGAACTGCTATGGGGAGAGTGAGCCAGTATGGTCTTTCAAAACTAAGCATTTTCAACTGAAAGCTTATGAGCGACAGATTGATTTTGACTACAACGATTTGACGGATCATTTCACTTTCGAGGACATGAAGGGATTGGCCGATGACCAATATCGTGCATTCAATCTGGAGGTTCGCCTCTACGAATGCAACAGCGATCAGGCAGCGGCCAGAACTATGCTATGTGGAATTGTTGAAAATCGAGACACGAAGCCGGGCGGATGCCATCTCAGAGATCTTGTCTCTGAAGTGGTTTCTGAATACAGGCATTCAAATCAACAGATCAAGGCGACCAGTCAGGCCGCTTAAGGAGATGTAGATGTCAGACTTTCAATTCCAAACCGCAGTACATGAAGTGCATGTCGAACACCCATTCTCGGAACAGGAAATTGAAGAGGTGAGGGCGAAAATCCTCCCTTATCTCCATTCGAATGGAGTTGAAGCTGTATTCTCAGGAGCTGAGATCTTTGATGGTGAAGTCCTCGCCTACAAAGTAACTGCCACCCAGAATGCATTCTATCTCAACCTGAAATCCGTAGGAGTGGAACACATCCTCTTCAGTGGGACTGATTGCCCAATTATTGGGACAACAATAGTTGCACTCCACCATGTCGCACCTTGCTCTCTAAGGGTTGTTGACACTCCGTTTGATCACGATGACTGGATCGAATGGGCGGAAGAAAGCGGCAAGATTGTTGATATCAGCGATCAGTCCGAACCCCGGTTTATGCCCGGATGCAAGAAGCTGAAGGCGCTAATAGGCGATGCCGAAAGCGATTTTTTGATGATTTGATCGATAAAAGGATATGCAGATGTCACACATAACTTTCATAACCGACGTAAGACCAGGCGAGCCCGACATTCTTGGTGTGAACAACCAAGGAGATCTGGTCGTTTCCGACCTCGATGGCAATGAGCTTTTCCGAATTCACGCCTTTGAAGGGTGGACGCACGAGAAGCTTGAACAGCTTTCCCGCGAGTTTGGCCCGTTCCCGGACGGCGCAGACGCTCACATCGGAGGCTGCTGGGTAGGCTCCACCGAGGTTTAACCCAACGCCCCACCATCTGGTGGGGCACTCTTTTCGGATAATCCTATCCAGCCTGTCCGCAGCTCTCTCTTTCTGAAGTTGTTAAGCGCCTATCAGCTTTCTCGCTTTGCGCACTGCATCATCATACTTGTCATGCCAGCCATGGAAGCGATCAGGACCAGAAAACGCCTCAATTACTTTAATGGCTTCACATTCACGCTGCCGCAAACGCTCTATTTCCTGAGCGGCATCGAGGAGTACCTTCTCATATGGTGGCTGCGCAATAGCAGCAAGGTCTGCAATACGCTCTAAGATAGTGGCTTCTGAATCCATAATTCCGTCCATCCTTTGTCAGTTGTTAAGTGATTCGAGAGAATCACTCTCTACGCTTCGCACAAGTGACAGGAGAACGGTGTAATAGTCGCGATCAGGACGCGATACGGGCGAAGCATCCAGCCCCGACGCCAAAAGGCACCAGGACAACAATGAGGCATCATCTTGGTTCTTCACCTGAATGGATACATAAGGCTCACGGCGATCTCGAAACCTGACAGCAGTCACGTCGATACCCAGCATTTCCGCAGCCTTTTGGGCGAGCCTGCATATCACTTCCTGTAGTTGTTTATCACCATCTGCAGCCTGCGAATTGTTACACATAGTTCTTCCCAATCGGTTAGCTTGATTTCATTCAGCATCGTGCAAAAGCAAAATCCGTCAACCACCGGCGTAGCGCTCAATACACCACAAAGTAAACAGGCGAAGATGAAAACTGCCAATCCAGATGGGTTTGTAAGCGCAGGCTTTAAATAAAGTCTGATAAAAGTAATTAAAGTCTGATCATTTTTTAAAAAAGTTTGATAATTCCTCATTGGATCACCACGAATTTCGATACCACGCTGACAGGCACTGGTAGCGGTTTAAGCAAAATTTATTTTACTCGCACCGCAGAAGCGAGAGATCAGCATGAATGCAGTCGAAAGATTGGCGAAGCAAAATCAAAGTCGGGAGAGCTATAAATTAGCCGCAAAACCACAGGAGCTGAGCATCATAAACGACCAGCCCTGAAAAGGAGGAGATCAAAACCCACCAGTGGCGGGTTTTGATCCTGAGGTTATTGCTCGAAATAGTATGTATTGCCATCATGACGGTCGCGCGTGACCACCCAGTACAAAACATTCACAAAGTGATGCATTGGCCCGTAAACGTAGAACTCGTCACCTTCGACTACAGACCAAATCTGGGAGGGGTCATAACCCGCATCCAAGGCGTCCCGAGCAGTGTTGAATTGAAAATCCCCAGGCGAGGATTCTATTAACTCAAATGGGAAATCAGAGAATATTTCGGTTGGTTCGCTGGGCATAATGCCACTCCTTATAAAAAAAGGGGCATCTTGCCCAAGAGGCAGAATGCCCCAAGGGGTTGAATTGTTAGCAAGCTACGAGGCAAGCCAATAAAAGACAACATTTGCAAAGGAGCAGTCAGCCTACTGCCTTGAAAATGGAGACTTAATACAGAAGAGAAAGTACCACCATACCCAGCGTTTCTCAATGATTTTGATGGCCGGAAGAGTGGCGCGAAGACACCAATCAGAGTCATGAAAGTCACAGCCTGAACTCCATGCAGGTGCCGTCCTCGATCTCCATATCCAGCGACACTGTATTTCATGTTGCGAAATCCGCACCAAGCAAGCTAATATGAGCCAATAGATAGATGAGAATCCAAGTTGATTCTCCCACCCTCACGGAACGAACAATCCCCCCCCATATTGCAAGTGCTCATCTGAATGATTGCATTCAAATAAGCATTTACTCCAAGGGTTTCATTAACCCTTTTTAACCACCCCCACAGGGCGAATCGCCCTGGCGGCTCTCCCTGCAAACCGAGGACCGCAACATGCAAAAACCCAACCCCACCATCAGCCTAAAAGACAGAATGCAAGCCGTTTCCGATGAGATTGGATATCCGCGCCACTTCAAATCCGATCTGGATGTGGACTTCAATCTTGTGGAGAAGTATCACGGCAGCCAAATGATTTGGCTTCTGAGAGAGCACGGAACAGTCATGGTCCCTCTTAAAATGGGCGTCGATCCAGTCATGATCACTGGATGGATGGAAAAGGGGAATACTTTCCCCTTCCTGGTCGATACGAGCTCCGGCGAAGTGACCCCACTCAGCGCACAAAAGGCGCATGAAGTGGTAAACAAGCCACCTATCGAGCTAAACCGAGAAGCATCCAAGGAAAATCTCATTGAGAAAGTGAATGGAATCCTCGAAAAGGGATGCGAAAAGGGCATCTGGGGACTTTTCCAGAAACCAGCTTTCGATGAGTTTGAAACATGGTCAGCCTGGCTGGCGTATTTTCGAAGCACGAATAACACAGTGATGATTAATTTCATGGCTAAAGCGATTCGCCTGCTCGCTATACGTTGAACAGGAGGACTCATGATCAATTATCAATGCTTACGGAACACGTTGTCTTTTGACGAAACCATTCAACAACTGACCGACGTGCTAACCAAAACTCGACGATCCTCCTCCTTGGCCCTGCTTGAGAAGGCCCTGGCGGTTGCTGAGGTTAATCCGGAATATCGAGACAAACTGGGAGACGCCTTGCTTAAAGGTTCAACTCGGGAGTGTCGGGATGTTTTTGAGCGGTTCGGCGAATACTGGCAAACCTACCAAGAGGGTTTTCCTCCCTTCCCGCATCGAGACGCTGTTAACGGAATCGACTCAACAATGCATGTGATCAAACTCGAACTTGTTTGCCCCGGAGCCATTCAGGAGGCAATCGAGTTCTCCTAATCAACCATCTTCAGGCCCTTTCTTAGGGCCTTTTATACCGTTATCTATATAGCGGCCTGAGAGCAACGCGCAATGCCAACAGGTATCGCAGGTTGTTTTCAGCCATTTGCGGTTTTCTATGAATGAGAGGCCGCGTAAAATGGGCTTCAGCATAGGCACAGGTCAACCTGGTCAGTCACATTGATTGATCTCTTCTACCAACCCTATGAGGGCGTATAGCCCTCAACGGGACATACGCTCTCCACAGGAGTAAGCGCTATGTTCTTCCAATCAACCTCAATCGAATCCCAAGGTCCAAAAGCATTCATACCGCTCGGAGAGTTAGAGGCTTCTATCCAAGAGGCTGTTCAGCTCAATGATCTCGGTCTTGCGCAATCCCTTAGTGACGGGTGGGCTCATATGTATGAGTTGGCCGACACATGGAACTTCATCGTTGCGGATGGGGAACCAGTGGGTGTGGAACTGGGTACGTCCGGTGATATTTTTGTGGCAATCATGCCAGATGAAAATGGATACCGGTTGCAGCATTTTGATGCTGCTGGTTTGTGTGGCCATAAGACCTACAAGAGCGCGTATGAAGCGCTGGAAAAGGCTCTGCTGGATGGATACACAGACCCTCAACCAGGCATGATGGAGTATTTGAGCCATCAACCATCGTGGATCAAAGGCACCAAAGCCAGAGAGCTTCGCGATAATTATGAGCAAGGTCTACTCACCGTTGACCAGCTCAACAAGGAACTGCAGCGTCTTGCAGCCTGAACCTCTGGGGTGGAATTTCCACCCCTTTTCTTTTCAGAGTTCAGGAGCAAGCGATGCGAGTTGTGGTTTTACCAAAAACAGAAGGGGAGACGGTCCTCGAATCCCTAGAGGCCATGGGCGTTGAGCACGAATACCAGTGTCGCTCAGGATACTGCGGGGCGTGTCGAAGCAAAGCGAGCGGGGTGGTGGATTATGTTCTGGAGCCGGTTGCATTGATCAATGCTGGCGAGATATTGCCGTGCTGCTGCATAGCGAAAGGCCCTGTCCTCATCGAAATCAATGAACAGAGCCTCACGGAAGGGCTGTCAGAACTTATTTTCTTTAAGAAGCAGGCCTAAGCGCCCTCACCAATGAACGAAGCGGCCCAAGGCGGCAGCGGGGATGCGTGAGCTGTCCACACCCCTCCTTTGATAGTCAGCACTGGATCGAAGGGGTTGTCGAGCCTTGAGTTATCCAGGACTCTAACTTGATCACAGAGAGGGATGGCCAACCGGACATTTTCCAGCATGCGGGGGATGCGAGCTGCAACTTTGTCCGCAGGCACACTATGCCCACCTTCCTCTACGCGCTGGCTGATCCGGGCAAGATTAAGCTCTGTTGAGTCAACATGAAGTACGACCATAACGATCTGATAACCAAGAGCCTTCGCGTGCGCTACAAAGTCGATCTTTGATGTGTGCGAGAAAACAGTCTCAAAACAGAAGCTGTTGCCAGCATGGATATGATCTATCCGCATTTTCTCGGCAATCTCTGCAGCCTGATAACTGTGAGCCTCAGGATCGTCAGGAAACAGCTCCTTGGCGATCAAGTCGGCGTTTATAAAAGGCATGCCGAGAGGTTTTAGCGCCAGCTCGTAGAACGTACTCTTACCGGAGCCATTTCCGCCTACCAGCAGCCAAAGCTGCTTTGTGCTCATTCTGGGATAAACCGACCATTCAGAAAGCGACCCACTTCAGTTCGGCCATCTGGATGGCAAGCCTCTAGGTATCCTGGCCGACTTACTGCGGCCTGATATCGTACACCTCCGGAAGCTATTGCTTCACTGAGAGCGCCGGACGCGCGGGCACGATTCATGGATGCAAACACGGCATCAGGATCTACAGGGGAGGGAGTGGAACGCTCTACTCGGAGCGTCGCCAAACCGGCATGAATGGCAAGTAGAACCTCCGGATTAACGACTCCGGCAACCTTGCGACCAATGTCGGCCCAGTACTCAACTTGCTCTGCAGCGCTGCGGTGCATGACGGCTCCGGCAGTGACTGCAGCGCTCATGAGGCTGTGTTGAAGCCTTACAGGGGAGGCAGCTTTAGCCATGGCAATAACCTTTTCGTGTTGCTGTAAGGGGATTGTAGCAGAATGCTACACGGAAAGTATATGCGAGCCAATCCGGCAATTCGCCTATTGATTACAGTATGTTTGTGGCGAAGGAAGGTCGGAAGCGTCCAAGCCATAAAGCCTCGCGATCCGGTGAAACCGAGCAGCATACTGGCACTTGTTTTTGGGTGGAAGCCAATCATTAAGTCCAAGAGCCCCCTTAGAACGATTCAGTGACGCCTCCACCGGCAGGAGGTTCGCTGGATCGTTAGCGAATTTAATCCGTTTTGCCTTTGGCCACTGCGATGCTCCGTGCATCCATGCCCAGGCCAATGGAACCACGTGGTCGATATCCAGTCTGGAGGCATCAGAATGTACGTCACCCGTATAGGCCGATATCCACCGCCCATGGAGCACGCGACAACCATTAGGGCTCCACACAGGAGGCACAGTGGACTGAAGTGCCAAGACCTCGTGCCGTGTATTCTGACAATCCGAGTCGGCATCGATCCAGTCACCAAAGTGAGATCGATCGTATTCCTTGGGCTTGGCATCATCATCCGGGCTCTGAGCATTTCGCTGGTGCGGGAGTCTGCCTCCAGCTGCAAGACAACCCTCGACAGATGAAAATGGCGTGAAAGTCTTGGTTTTGTAGAAGTACGGGCTTTCCGAGCTGTGACAGATTCCCGATTTGGAAAGCTTAACAACACCCCCAGAGATTGCTGGTGCAGCACCAAAAGACGCGACTACAACCATTACAACGCAGAAGATAGCTCGCACCATCCAGCCTCTAAATAACATCGACGCACCCCTCCGCTAAAATTAGTCCCCATTTGGTAGCAGCATGCCTGGCTGCCTTTTCCGCTGAGCGCTCGGGAACCTCGTACATACGGCTATTTCTTAAGAATGACGAGCTCGATAAGGCCTTAGCGTAGTCATTAGTGACGCGAATCAAAACATCGTCCGAAGATACGACGCAGAAGAATTTTTTCATTTAAACAACCCATTGACGGATCAAAGAAGTATCGGAGCATGTTTCTATTTAAGGGCATGTTATGGACTATCAATTTTACCCAACGCCGTATTGGCTCGCTAAGAAAGCACGCAGAAAATTCACACTCAATATTACAAAACTCCTGGAGCCAAACGCCGGAAAGGCCGACTTGCTTCGCAGCGAACACGGGTTCTGGATCGGGAAAGATAAAGCTGATGTTATCGAGATCGATCCTACAAACCAAGCGACACTGCGCGGCTACGGATTTAAGGTCGTTGGGCATGACTTTCTCGAATTCAAGGGAGCAGCAATGTACTCCCACATCATCATGAACCCACCTTTCAACCAAGGTGTTGATCACGTTCTGCATGCGTGGCGCTTGCTCTATGATGGTGAGATTGTTGCCATTATCAATGCTGAAACGATCAAAAACCCCTTTACCGCGAAGCGCAAGCACCTTACTCAGCTTTTGGCTGCTCATGGCTCAGTGGAGTATTTGGAGGCTGCGTTTGATACTGGAGAGGAAGACAGATCTGCGACTGTTGATGTCGCACTTATATATCTCCGCAAGCAAGCCCCGTCCGTAAACCTGATCGGAGGCCTAGACGTAGAAAGGCAAGAAGATTTGGCCCTGGGCAGCAGCAAAGAGCTAGCCATCAATAGCCGAAGCATCACAAACATGGTGGACACATTCAACCTCGCGATCGAGGCCCATCGACAGGCATCCCTCGCACAAGCAAAGGCCGCAAAGCTTGCGTCGCACCTTGAGCAGTCGATAAGCAATCCTACAGTATTCAGCAATCAAATGGATGGAGTTGTAGACCCATTATCTTGTGTCAGCTTCAGCGAAGTCCGGGAGGTGTTGATCGAAAGCTTTAACAGAGGGTACGCAACTCTGAAAGAGAGAGCTTGGTCATCTGTTTTGAAATCGACGGACCTTACTGGACGCCTGACTTCGAAAGCCCAAGAAGCGTTAGAGTCCGATTTTGATAACATCAAGCAGCTCGAATTCACAGCGAAAAACATATACGGGTTTCTGGAGGGAGTAATTGCAGCGCAACCGGAAATGGCCCAAACAATGCTGTGCGAAGTTTTTGATCGTATATCAATGTACCACCCACAAAATCGCGCCTATTATCGAGGCTGGAAGTCGAACGCAAAGCATCGAATCTTCGGATTTAAGATTCAAATGACGCGCTTTGTGCTGCCGCTTGGTAGCGAACCCTACAGCACAGGGATTAACTACTACGACGCGCGCTGGATCGAGGACATAGACAAGGTTTTTGCCCACCTGGACTCGAAGGATTACCTACGCAGCCAGGAAGATATCAAAGGGGTTCTTTGGGCCTTCAAAAACCGGTTCAGGGATCTCCTGGACGGGCAAAGGGTCGCCACCGACTACTTTGATGTGCGGTACTACTTGGGAGCGAATACCGTGCATTTCTTCCCCAAAAGGAAGGATCTCGTTGAGCGACTGAATCGATTTGTTGGGCAGCTACGCGCATGGATTCCCGAAACCTGCAGCGAAGTGAGCTCATCATTTTGGGATCAATACAACCTTGCCGAAAAAATCACAAAAAGGATGAAGAATTCAGCAAAGACCGGAGTACGGTACGCTTATCTATCCAAGCAGTATCAAGAAGGGCGATTAAGCTATGACAGCCATGATGAACATGATTTTGAGCGAATATCCGACGCTCTGGATCGAGAGCACGTGGCAAGCTTGGATGCCCTTGGTATAGATGATAACCTTATTTCTAACAGTGAGAAGCAAGGGAAATTGCCAAATTATGCTCAGTAAAATGGATGCGGACTCGTTCCGAACTCGGATTGAATCATTACTGCTGGAAATAGAGTGCGCACTCCTGCCGGAGTCATTCCGCTCCACTTCTGGGTGGAGGTGAAGGGATTTGTTATCGGCTACCGCGCAAGAATGCGGCCAGGGAAGGACGCGCCGCATGGCGTATTTCCTCCGTCTGCTGTGAGGCACTACGATGGGCTGAATGTTAATCAGCCGATCATAAGCAGATCTATATTCGATACCCTGCGCCCCAGGGCTCACAAATCAATTACGGCAACGGCTTCTCCCACGATCTAACGCCTGCTATAGTAACTGCATCCTATCGCTTTCTTTCGCGGTCCCAAGTTGGATCTCGTATCAATACCCACCATCTGGAGGTGCAACCCTCCAGGGGTAGCCCTCCAATCACGGAGAGCGAACATGCAACAGACAACCCTGCCAGGCGTCGAAGAGCAAAGCCAGCATCTTACCTACATCAACGCTTCTCTTATTTCATCACTGATGGAAACAGAGGAGGGGGCAGCCCAAATCCTAAGAGCCGCAAGCAAGTTGATTGAGAAGAAGACGACTGTTTTTCGACGAGCCTGCACATCTCCCGACGTAGTCAGAGATGTGCTTCGAATAAAGCTGCGCGAGCTTGAACACGAAGAGTTTTGGCTTATCCATTTGGATAATCAGAATAAACTTCTCGATTTAACCCGGCTTTTCCGGGGGACTATAGATCAATCTGCAGTCTATCCACGAGAGGTTGTGAAAGAGGTGTTAAAAAGAAATTCAGCCTCTATCATAATTGCGCACAATCACCCGAGTGGTGAATCAACCCCATCTAGCGCTGACATAGCCATAACACAGAGAATCAAGGAGTGTCTGGGATTGATAAACATCAAACTCCTCGACCACCTGATTGTTGGAGATGAAATATACTCCTTCGCAGAAAACAGCCTCCTTTAACCCGATGCACGGCCACATGGCCGTGCATTACTCTTCCATAGCATTGCTGAGCGTAATTAGATCGGTTTGGGTGTAACCCGCCGTTGTGTTTATGTCTCTGTGCCGCCCAAGCTTTTTCGCAACCTGCAGATCTCCACTCCTCCTTAATATTTCTGTCAGCGCCGTATGCCGCAACCAGTGGGGCGAAACCAGCTCCAAACGCGATGCATCCACACCTCGTTGTTCAGCAAGCCTTTTCGCTCTCGGGGCTATATGCTCTGTAATTCTCTTATAGATGCTATTTCTTGTGAGCTGCTCGCTAAGATCCGTATAGGCACCATCTTTTGACATTCTTTTGAACGAAGGGAATATCGGAATTTCTTCATTAGGCCCTGGCAATGAGGGAAGGCCAAGAGCAAGGCGAAAACTCTCAAATTCACTCATCACGTGCGCCGGGACAGGGAGCTCCTCCTCCCTCCCTCCCTTGCCAACAAGAGACCAGATCCACATCGTTTTCCCTTCAACAATTTCCGATCGAATACTCCCTCCCACGGATCTCGTTTCGCTAACCCTGGGAGCCATATGAACCATGAAGTAGACAATCCATCGATCCCGCATCCGGGTGAGGGCATCTTTAGGGGATTCACCCTCTTGTGGCTCACTGGTCGAATCCAGCATGATCTGGACCAGATCACGCGATAAAGCCTTGCGCGTTGGCCGCCAGGCTTTGCGAATGGTTGATTTCGGCTTGGGCATTGGATTCGCAAGAAACCACCCAGAGGAAGTCAGGTACTCCATCATTCCGTAGAGGATTGTTACCGAATGAGCGATCGATGATGCAGATGGCTGCGACAGGAATGGCCTCCAGCCGGAGTTGCTCCGCTTAAACCTTCGAGCCATAATCCAGTCTTGAGGAACAGCAGCGAGAAACTCCTGAAAGTCTAAGTGATCTTCACGAGTAAGCTCCCCTAAGCCCTTACCCTTAACCGTGGATGCCCAAACAAGGAGTTTTTCCGCCTCGCGCTTGTATGTCTGCAACGTGTTTGGTGAGTTTCGACCGCATTCTCGCAGCCACATCCCGACAGCCTCAATATCATCATTCACACCCAGAACATTCATTGGGTTATGAAGCGCGGTTCGCACGAATCGAGGCTGAGTGAATTTTGCTGGCAGCCCTTCATATAGGGGCTTGGTCTCACACGCCTCACCTACCTTCAATTTGGCCACATTTCCCTCCCATTTCTAATTGTTGGTGACAGCGCAGCAGGATCGCCCTACTCGGCGCATTATTATCCATAATTAGACTTATGTTGAAAAGTATCACTTTCCGCCGCTTTAGTGTATTAAAATATACAGAATATGTATGGTGTATGTTCTTTATCGGGTGTATAAAATAAGGGTGACTTATAGAGAGATTGAGCATGAGCGCCGTAACTTACAAAGACGTGGATGAGGCCATCGTATCCCTCCTTCTGGAGGGCAAGAACCCAACGATAGATAACATCAGGATCTACCTGGGTACTGACGATGAAAAAAGAGGGTCGCCCAATACGATCACAAAGTTTCGCAATGAGTGGCGAGCTAAAGTCGCAGCTAATCGATCAATCATGCTTCCTGCGCCGATACCGCAAGAAGCCCTGTCGGCAATAGCAGGACTCTGGGGAGCACTCAAAAGTGAGGCTGCCAAGGACTTTAGCATTCAGCGCGCATCGATGGAAGAGATCGTTAGAGAAGCAGATCAGGCAAGGGCTGCCTCAGAGAACGAAGCGCTTGCACTAAGAGAGCGAATCGACGACCAGGCCAGAGACATCCAGATTCTGCAGATGCAGTGCGCGCAAAAGGAAGCAAGGAGTGCTGACCTACTCGACGAGGTAAATTCCCTTAAAGCTGCCCTTGAAAGGACCAGGGAGTCGCTCTTCAGTCAGGAGAAAACCTATCACCAATCACTTGAGGCTCATAAAAAAGAGGCCGACGACCGCCTGGCGGAAGTATCAGCTCGTCACAAGGTCGAACTGGAAAGGCGGGAGGACCAGGTTGCCGCGATGAAGTCGAAAGTTGCGGAGCTCCAAGAGCAGATCCGGTTTGAGCGTTCGCGAGACGATGCCGAGCGCGACAGGCTGATGAAGCAAATTGACGATGCACGACAGGCCGCCATCGAAGAAAAGCGACAGGCGCAGCAGCAGTCCGAACAATGGGCGAGCCAACTGTCAGACCTAAGAAGAGCCTCTGCAAGCGAGTTGTCGGAGGCCAAGGTGAAACACGAACGACTCTTGTCGAACATTGAACAGCGTGGAAGGCAAATAGATACGCACATGCGGTTGATAACGGAAAAAGACAAGGAGATATCAACCCTTAAGGCGATTGTCGATGAGCTAAAAAAGAGAAAGGGACGAAAAAGCGACGAACTGTAATATAAAAATAAAGTTGGTAACTTTGAACACCTAACCTTGGTCACAGATCCAGCTCGCCAGCTCACCGATTCAGCGACCAAAAAACCGCAGAATGCGGGGTTTCTATTGCTCCAGGGCGGCCAGTTCGGTTTCCAAATTGCGCCTTATGCCAGCAATCGCTTTCACCAGTTCAACAGTGGTCAGGGTGTCCGCGACGGCTCCATGAGCGGCTCCCTGCCACGCTACTCCGGCAGAATACGTGGCCCCAATGTGTTTATGGGGTATTTGCAACCAATACACAATCAAGACATATGGGTTACCGATTCCAATGGCGACACCTGGTTTAATACCGGCGATCTGGCACGTCAGGATAAGGACGGTTACTTCTGGCTGACGGGTCGCAAGAAAGAGATTATCGTCCGCGGCGGGCATAATATCGAACCAAAAATGATCGAAGAAGTCCTGTGCCAACATCCCCAAGTCAGCCTGGCAGCGGCTGTTGGGCAGCCTGATGCCTACGCGGGAGAAATTCCCACTTGTTATGTACAACTGCTCGAGGGGGCCAATATTGAAGAGGAAGAACTTTTAAAGTTTGCCCAAGAGAACATTTTCGAGCGAGCAGCTATACCCAAGCGCATTCACATATTGGATTCGATACCGATCACCCCAGTAGGAAAGGTGTTTAAACCGGCATTGGAATCTATGGAAATCAGGCGCTGTATAGTTCGGGAAGCGGAGAATATACACCAAGATACATCCTTTGAAGTAAAGATCGTTGAAAGCTCACCCCATGGAAAAAGTGCGCATGTAATCTTGACATCATGGAAGGACAACGACATCGAAAGTCTTAAAAAGTCTCTGGCGCATTATAGCTTCAATGTCACGCTAGAGATGTAGCCAAATTGACGAATGTTCTTCCTGAAGGCAGAGTTTCTCTGCCTTCAGGAAGAACATTCTACTATAATAAACACAGACACAGCGAACCAAGTGGCTAACCTTTCTTCTCACTCCGAAATTGATTGAAGGTAGTCCCCATTTCTCCTTTGAATAAACGAGCAAAGCTATTGGCATCCTGAAAACCCAGCTCGTCTGACAGCTGAGCCATGCTTAGATCCGTATTTTGCGCGGCCCAGCACGCCTCATCGAGGCGATAGTATTTGAGTTCATCGCTGAATGTTGTATAGGCAAGTTTAAGAAAGCGCTTTAGTGTAGGCAAAGTTGTTAACATTTGCTTTGCGCACTCGTCCTGCTTGTAGCAGCCTAAGTCAAACAGCGACCTCAGTTCATTGAGACCACCTTTAGAAGCCTTTAACTGAGCGAGCTGAGATTGGAGGATTTTACGAGTTGCACTAGCGGTAATAGGGTTAGCATTGGGGACCTTTACATCAAGTATCGATTTAGCAATGCGAATCTGGTTCGCATAATTGCCCCAGCTGATATTGTCATGAAAGAATTCTCTAAGAAGTTCTGCATAACTTGGCTCTTCTTCCTTCACAAATATTTTTACGATCTCAGATTGCTGAACCATTTCTACGGCTCCCAAATCTCGGAGCCCCTGATAAAACATTGTAAAGAATGCTTCCATTGAGCGCCTCAACACTGGATGTCGTGTAAACTCAGGATTTACATTAAGAAAGACATACTCTTGTGTTTCTTTTCTGCTTACATAGAAGATAGGCGAGAGTAATACGGGATAATCTTCCAGCAATTGCAGCAATTGCCCCCAGTTTTCACAGTTCATCATTAGTAGACTGATCAAACCGTGACTGGTAACGTTCAGTTTTTTTCCAAACTGGAAACCCCAATCCGCGGGACCGTGCCGACCAACATTAATAGCCAAGTCCCGATACTGCTCCCAATTAATGTACAGATCGACGTCATCAATATCTTCAATAGTGAGTCCAGTGCCTTCGAGCAAGCTCTCACTTTTAATACCAATTTCCAATCCATACTGGTATAGATAGTTGGGCTGGATAACCCACGAAAATAATGGATCCTGAGACGCAATGAGTTTTTTCATATTTATAATTATAAACGTTTATCAGTCGACGATATCTTAAGTAATATCATGAGTTCCATCAATCTTGGCAACCGCTTGAAAAATTCGGGTAAGCGGATTAAATGGTTGATCTTACCTTTGCATGAGAGTGAGACAGACCGGCATCTCATCGGATTATCTGGTTGATGCTTCACCTACTGCTGGTGCATGTTTCCTTCGCTAATTCCAGCAAGAACCCCACACGCCTCAACTTCCCGGTCATCGTTGCAGCTCGCTCTCAGTGAAACGAGTTGTTTCTCAAGCGCTTGCAGAGCGGTTATCTGCGACCGCACATGAGAGATGTGATCATCGAGCAAGGCGTTGACGGCGGTACAAGGCTGATGAGGGTCGTCCTGATAGCTCTGTAGTTCGTGAATCTCAGCCAGTGACAGGCCCAGGATTCTGCAGCGACGGATGAAGGCCAGCCCCTCACCATGCTTCTCGGTATAGACACGGTAACCGTTGTCCTGCCGATCAGGCGGCGGCAACAAGCCCTGCTGTTCATAGAAGCGGATCGTCTGTGTTTCGACCCCTACCAACTGCGCCAACTGACCAATGCGCATCAGCCTCCTCCCCAACGGATTCTTTACTCTATTGACCTTATAGTAGCTTTATAGTTTTAAATGGTACCACAACATTGTTCAAGTGGAGTCGTATCATGAGCAAATCCTGTGGTGGCGCCTGTGGCGGTGATGCAACGTCCGCAGCGGATACCGATATACAGGCCTCCTCCGAGGCGCCAGGGAGATGGGTCAGTGTTTATGCCGTGCCGAAGATGGACTGTCCATCAGAAGAACGAATGATTCGCCTAGCCCTGAACGGCTTTGAGGAGATTCGGGCGCTGTCCTTCGACTTGTCGAACCGCCGGCTGAAGGTCGTGCATGACGGCGAGGTCGAGCCCGTCACCTCGAAACTGAAGACCTTGGGGCTAGGCGCCTCGCTTCAGGAAACCGTCGCTGCAAATCCGGAGACCATCAAGGCCGCCGAGTTTTCGGCAGCTTCTGCTAAGCAAGAATCCGGGACCCTGCGCTGGTTGCTCGGCATCAATGCACTTCTGTTCGTGGTGGAAATGACTGCCGGTCTGATCGCCCGGTCCACCGGCCTGATTGGAGAATCCCTGGACAATTTTGCCGATGCGGCGGTGTACGGGCTTGCCCTTTATGCGGTTGGACATAGCGTGAAAATGCAGGTACGTGCCGCGCATCTTGCTGGTGTACTGCAACTGATCTTGGCTGTGGGCGTACTCATAGAGGTGGTGAGACGCTTTGTATTCGGTAGTGAGCCTGAATCGCTGGTGATGATGGCTATCGCATTCGTCGCATTGATTGCCAATACCAGTTGTCTGCTGCTCATATCCAAACATCGGGAGGGCGGGGCGCACATGAAGGCAAGCTGGATATTCTCGGCCAACGACGTGGTGATCAACCTGGGGGTCATCACCGCCGGCGCTCTGGTCGCGTGGACCGGGTCCAATTATCCGGATCTGATTATCGGCACCATCGCGGGGGTAATTGTACTTAACGGTGCTAGACGCATTCTGGCGCTCAAGGATTAAGCAATGTCCATTTTTGGCAAACATCTGTCACCGTACGCTCTGTTGTCCATCTCCGGCCTGCTGGCAGCGTCTGATCAGGCCGTAAAATGGCTGGTGCAACAATCAATGGCATATGGCGAGTCTATTTCAGTGACCTCATTCTTTAACTGGGTACACGTATGGAATACCGGTGCCGCATTCAGTCTTTTTGCGAATGGTGGAGGCTGGCAGCGCTACTTTTTTATCGGAATCGCGGTAGTGGTCTCGATTTTTCTGATCAAACTGATCCTTGAAAATCGTCATAAAGGAGAAGCCATCGCTTACAGTCTTATCCTCGGTGGCGCCATGGGCAACCTGATTGACCGGGTCTTTCGCGGCTATGTTGTGGATTCCTTTGATTTCTATTGGCGAGACTGGCATTGGCCGGCCTTCAACCTGGCTGATATTGCAATTGTCCTCGGTGCCTTACTTTTCGTTTCCAGCAGCTTGTTGGGTAAAAAAGCAAACACCAATGCCGAGTCGGATGGATCTGACTGACACCTACGCCTATACAACACCATGACCGAACTTCCCGACAACATCCTTCACCTGCCGCAATACCAAGTACTGGGCTGCAAATCAACCGACGACGAAATGCACTTCCAGGTGGACGTGCCCGATCCCATCGCCTGCGAGGAATGCGGCGTGCAGGGTGAGTTCGTACGGTTCGGCAAGCGTGACGTTCCCTATCGTGATCTGCCCATCCACGGCAAGCGGGTCACTCTCTGGGTGGTCCGCCGCCGATACACCTGCCGGGCCTGCAAGACAACATTCAGGCCCCAGCTACCGGAGATGGTGGACGGATTCCGTATGACACTGCGGCTGCATGAGTACGTGGAGAAGGAATCCTTCAACCACCCCTACACCTTTGTGGCGGCACAGACCGGCCTGGACGAGAAGACGGTGCGCGACATCTTCAACGCCCGCGCCGAGTTCCTGGGGCGCTGGCACCGCTTCGAGATGCCCCGCATCCTGGGCATTGACGAGCTATACCTGAACAAGCGCTACCGCTGCATTCTGACCAACATTGAGGAGCGAACCCTGCTCGACCTGCTGGCCACCCGCCGCCAGGACGTGGTGACCAACTACCTGATGAAGCTGAAAGACCGGCAGAAGGTCGAGATCGTCAGCATGGACATGTGGAACCCCTACCGGGCAGCGGTCAAGGCTGTGCTGCCCCAGGCCCGTATCGTGGTCGATAAGTTCCATGTGGTGCGCATGGCCAACGATGCCCTAGAGAGAGTGCGCAAGGGCCTCAGAAAGGAGCTGAAACCGTCCCAGAGCCGGACTCTCAAGGGAGACCGGAAAATCCTGCTGAAACGCGCTCACGAAGTCTCAGACCGGGAGCGCCTCATCATGGAGACCTGGACAGGCGCGTTCCCGCAACTGCTGGCCGCCTACGAGCACAAGGAGCGCTTCTACGGCATCTGGGACGCCACCACACGGCTCCAGGCAGAAGCCGCCCTGGACGAGTGGATAGCCACCATCCCGAAGGGCCAAAAGGAAGTCTGGAGCGATCTGGTCAGGGCAGTGGGAAACTGGCGCGAAGAGACCATGACCTACTTCGAGACGGACATGCCCGTCACCAACGCTTACACGGAGTCCATCAACCGACTGGCCAAGGACAAGAACCGTGAAGGGCGCGGTTACTCCTTCGAGGTGATGCGGGCACGAATGCTCTACACCACGAAGCACAAGAAGAAGGCACCGACTGCGAAGGTCTCTCCTTTCTACAAGAAAACCATCGGTTACGGACTGCCGGACTTCGCAGAGGAACTCAACTACGGAGTCGATCTATCAACCATCTGAGGGTGGTATCAGATTGATGGGGTGAAGGTGCCCCATCAACCATTAAATCCGTATACCCAAAAATTCATTCGAATCATTCTCTGCCACCACGAAAGATCTCTTTGTTTTGTAAAGTAAAAAATGATACTCGGCGTCAAAGACCTATTCGAAATACTGTCAGTGCTAATAAGTTTTTGAATAACAGAGTACAGTAAATCAGCTCTATATTGATTCCCAGAAAAATAATAAGGACAGCATTGAGGATCTGACTATGAGCGACTGGAAACCTTCGGCTTGTATATTGTGTGAGATGATGTGCGGCGTAGAAATATTGCCAAGCGAAGACAACACCATCGCCAAAGTGAAAGGTAATAAGAATCATCCAGGCTCTAAGGGCTACGTATGTAATAAGGCTGGTCGCTTAGCTCATTACCAAAATGGCAAAGATCGTATTCTCGAACCATTGCGCCGGAAGGCTGATGGCAGCTTCGAAACAGTGAGCTGGGATACCGCGATTGCAGAAATCTCCGAGAAACTACTCTCAATAAAAGAGATCTATGGTGGCGACAAGATACTCTATCTTACTGGCGGCCAGGGCAATCATATTTCCGGTGTTTATGGATCTGGTTTTCGCGCGGCATTAGGTTCCATTTATCGATCCAGTCCAATTGCGCAAGAGAAGACGGGCGAAATTTGGGTCAATAACCAGATGTTTCGCTCCACCTCTGCAGGCGCAGTGCGCAGCGACTGCGAAAACGCCGAAGTGGCAATCTATCTTGGCAAAAACCCCTGGCACACCCACGGTTTCCACCAATGTCGCAAGAAGCTTCAGAAGCTGTCGAAAGACGACAACCACAAAATGGTGGTGATAGACCCACGGCGCAGCGAATCGGCGGACATTGCCGATATGCATTTGGCCGTCAAGAATGGTACCGACGCGTGGATGCTTGCCGCTTTAATTGCCATTCTCGTGCAGGAGGACTGGGTAGATCACCCGTGGATGGCGAAGCACACCGTTGGCTATGATCACATCAAGCCCCTATTTTCCAATATCCCTATCGCTGAATACTGCGAACAATGCGGCATTGAAGAATCTCAGCTTCGCCTGTTAGCCCAATGGATACACCAAGCCGAGAGCGTTGGCGTCTGGGAAGATCTGGGTGTTCAGATGAACATCAATTCCACCTTAGTGAGTTATCTGCACCGGCTGCTTCTCACCATTACGGGCAACTTTGGGAAAAAGGGTGCGCAGTTTATTTCGCTACCTCTAGTTAATGTTACCAATCCCGTATTCCGAGGCCTGCAAAGGGCTGTACCAAAATTTTCGGGCGAGAACTTTAGCTTACCGGACTATCACCCCAGTAACCGGGGCAAGGGTAATTGGAAGCTTAATTCCCTGCAATGTGGTGAGTGAAGAGATCCTTACCGACCATCCGGATCGTACTCGGGCGGTCTGGATCAATGGGACCAATGTGGTCCATTCTTACGCCGGCTCACGCAACATGGAGCAGGCTCTTCGATCTGCCGAGCTTACCGTATTAGTAGACGTGGCGATGACCGAAACTGCAATGCAAGCAGATTACGTACTCCCCGCACCAACGCAGTATGAAAAAGCGGAAATGTCGATGCTGCAGTTCGAATTCCCACACAATATAGCCTATCTGCGCCACCCGGTATTTGATGCCCCTGAAACGGTTATGGAAGAGTCCGAAATCTACGTTCGACTCTGCGAAGCCATGGGGGTTATGCCAGATGATGTAATCAGAGCTTTCGACCTCGCATTGCAAAGCAACGAGCAGGACTTCCTGGAGTTACTTGAAAAGACACTGGACCAACAACCTCAGCTAGCCAAGATCATGCCATTGATCCTATATCGGACCTTGGGGAAAACTCTGCCTAAGGGGATGGCTGCAGCAGCTGGTTACTTGCCCTTCTGCCTTAACCTGGCGCTCAGCTACCCAGACGCGGTAAAAGGTGCCGGACATCAAGGTGAAGGTATGGAACTGGGGTGGAATCTCTTTAAGGCACTGTCGAATTCTCCTGATGGCACAGTCATTACTGACGAACCCTGGGAAGCCAGTTTCGGACGCCTAGGTGATGCAGAACAGAAGATTCACCTTAAAGTGCCAGATCTATTTCCAGAGATCGAAGCGCTGGACCAAGGCTTTGAGCCACTGACCAACTCTCAATTCCCCTTTGTGCTTTCATCAGGTGAACGTCGGGACTATACCGCAAATGGTGTGTACAGAGATCCTACTTGGCGCAAAAAAGATTTCGACTGTGCGTTGAGAATGAGTCCTGCCGATGCAGAAGAAATGGGTTTGGAAAGCGGACAACTGGTGCGCATTACAACACGCCAAGGCGAGGCTGAAACCGTGCTGGAAGTAAACGACCGCATGCGCAACGGTCACATTTCAATCCCGAACGGCGGGGGCCTTATAAATAACCTAAATACCGACCAGCCTCTTGAAATGATTGGGCCTTCAACCAATGATCTCACACCTGTGGATCATCGCGATGAAATAGCAGGAACACCATGGCACAAGTATGTTCCAGCAAGAGTAGAACTCGCCTAATTTATTATTCTGATGACAGACAAAATCGAGCCGCCATGTCACTAGGCTCGATTTCGTTTATCTCCAACAACTATACAAGAAAAGAATCAATGTGAAGTGCTATTTCAACTTTCCCGAGACCTAATCCCTAAATTGCAAATCGTTTGCTAGCAAGAAGATCTGGTATGGGATGGAAATGCTTATGATGGCAGAAGCACACTCATGTAACCTTACTCCTTCTACTTCCGCCATCTAGTTATCTAGAGAACCCCGTTTCAGCCAAAACCTTATAAACATCAGACTCCAACTCTACACCTACACTGTTCAAAATACAGGCTAGGCTATTGTAGGTTGTAATGACAAACAGCAGTTCAAGTATCAGTTTTTCTTCAAAGTACTCGGACAACCTACTCCACGTAATCTCTGATAGAGTTTTATCGTGAAGAAGCTCATCCACTGTCTGAATAATCACTTGTTCACTCTTATCCCAGCCCTGAGCGTCTGCCCCCTGTGTTATACGTACAATTTCTTCCGGCGTAATACCAACACGCATCCCGATCTCAACATGTTGCCCCCATTCATAGAACGATCGGATTTTCCATGCAACCCTTAATATTGCCAGCTCGGTATGACGGCGACTTAACTCTCCCTTGGGCATAACCGTGGCATTAAATCTGGCAAACGGGAAATACACGCGTAAGTTGCGAAACATAGTGCGAAATATGTTCGGGCAACGCGCTTTTCCAACTTTAAGCATCAGAAATAATAGAAAGCGCTGATATAAAGTGAGCTCTTCATTTTTAAGTGGCGTTAATCTGGGCTTATGAAGATCTATCCATCCCCCTTCAGGCAATAGATCCAATAGAACATCCTGCTTTACCATCTGACTTCCCTAGTTTTTTCAATTAGAAACTCACCTGTGAATATTTCATGAACTGACTGACAGTTAGCGAGGATTACCAGCAGTTTCTTCGTTGACGTTGAACTCCCGTTACGAGGTTAACGCGTGAATACGTCATAGCTTTATTGTTCTAGGTTCATGCTTGTCTGTCCATGAACACTATTTTCGACGTTCAGATCAATCATGATTCTGACAGTCTTTCTAGTTTTATCGGGTAGGCTCCTTGTGCATTCCACTGGCATACATAGATATTGCCCGCCGCATCCAGGCATACATCATGACAGTGCTTAAACAAAGAACCATGTTGCCGAATGCTCTTCAATTTTCCGTTCTCATAGAAAGGTTCGCTACCCCCAGGATTCGAAACCACTCGGTCAGACTTATCTAGAATGGTGACAAATCCACTATTTGGCCTAAACAATTTTCCCGACCAACAGACACCTGCGTAAATATTTTCCTCATGGACAACCGGACGGCACACATAGGCACCATGTAGTTCAATACTAGACAAATACTCGCCAGTCAGACTATAACGCTTGAAGCAGGTATTCTCCCGTGAGCTCACCAACACTGTCTCGACACCGGATCGGCCATCAATGGCAATACCGTGGGCCTGATTTATATGTTCCGGTTTCTTTCCTCGCCCACCAAAGTGACGAATGTAGTCACCATGACGATCGAACTGAATCACAAACGACGCTCCATACCCGTCGGCCACATAGATATCCCCATTACTGGCAATGGCAGTACCGGTAGGCAAGTACTTGTACGGCTCCTCGTATATACCCAGCTCACCCGCAGTCGGTAGTCGCATCAATATGTTGCCATTCATATCCGTTTTTACAACGGATTGAGAGCGATAGTCACAGATAAACAGAACATCCCGCCCCTGCTCATGAATCAAGCTCAGGCCATGGGCCGATCTAAATCCCAATGTCCAGCTATCAACGATCTGACCGTCGGCGTTGTAGATCAGAATGTTATTCTTTTGATGGTTAGTCAAAAGTACAATTCTTCCCAAAGAATCTACCACCATTTCATGGCAGTCTTTCACCGGGTAACGCGACGGTTCATCAGGAATACCCCAATCTGAATGTACTCGATAACGAAAACCGTTGTGCCCCACAACCGGGGCAGATTTCAACGTTCTCTTTTTATCACTGCGAAAACGACTTTCAACACGAGAAGACAAAGACGCTAACGATTCCACAGCATCATAGGCTGCCAGAAGCATGGTTCTTTTCACAACATCACCTAAATTACAATCAATTAAAAAACTAAACCCGGCAAGGAGTTATGCCGGGCTTATGAGCAGTTTAAATAGAGACAGCACAAATAGCGGCTGCAGTGAAACCTGTTTGCGGTTATCGGTGACAATGCACCGAGATACCACGAGACTCAAATATTTCCGTACAACGATCCAGTTCCGCATCGCTCATAAACTTGGCGGTTTGCTCACCAATATCGAGACGTTTGGTGCCACCGAAACGAGGTAATTTATCCAACCAAATGGGATTATATGGAAGAATCTGCATTTTTTTGACGCCGTTTTCTTTCATCAGGTCGGCAATGCCGCTGAGATTTTCGTCGGTATCGGTAACTCCAGGAATCAACGGCACTCGAGGCAATACTTCAAGATCAGTGGTCAAGGCCAATGCCTGAACCTTTTTAAAGTTCTCAATGATGGGTTCGTTTTTAACACCGCAATAGGTCAAATGATCATCACTGTTGATGAGCTTGAGATCGAAATAAATGGTATTAGTGTGAGGCAATACCAGACTTTCAAAACGGCTAAAGTTGAACAACCCTGCGGTTTGAATCAGGGTATGAATATCTCTCTTCCTTTTCACCAACTGAAATAATTCGCCGACACTGTCCATTTGCATCAGGGCTTCACCACCGGAAACCGTGAGGCCACCACCGGACATCTCAAAGAAATCAGCATCTTCAAGCACTTCTTCAGCCAGCGCTTCAAGATCATTAGTGGGGCGACCTATCTGCTCCAGCGCACCGGACGGGCACACATCGACACATTTAAAGCATTGGGTGCACTTGTCACGCAAGATATGTCCCGGTACCGTCAGATCAATTGCCTGTTCCGGACAAGCACTCACACAGTCACCGCATTCGATGCACTTTTCAGCATCGAATGACAGCTCGTAACCGGTATTGATACTTTCCGGATTCTGGCACCAGGTACACGACAGTGGGCAGCCTTTAAAAAAGACTACGCTGCGAATACCCGGCCCGTCATCGAGCGAATTGCGCTTAACATCGAAATATAACGAAGCCTTGCGGGGCTCCGTTACATTAATCGAGTTAATGAGGCTCGCATCAGGCCGCATTTGAGCTCCTGGAGATGACTTCATCCTGCATCTTCGGAGACAGGTCATTAAAGTACGCGGAATAACCGGATACGCGGATCAACAAGTTCGGATGCAGCTCAGGGTTATCACGAGCTTCAATCAGAATCTTAGGATCCAGCATATTGGCCTGAACCTGCATACCTCCACGCTTGAAGAACACCTTGTACAAGCTGCCCAAGGCACTCTTGCCGTCATCACACTCATAGCTGGAAGCGTCTAACTTGATATTGAAGTTGATGCCGTTGGCAAAGTTCTTGTAGTTAATCTTGTTCATGGAATTCAATAGTGCGGTGGTACCACGCTTGTCTGCGCCATTTTCAGGAGCAAAGCCAGACGCAAAAGTTTCACCGGCACGACGACCGTTAGGCAGCGCGTTCACAAGACCACCGAAGTGCGTGTGTGACGTATTGGAATAAACACCGGCATTGTAGTTGCCGCCACGGGTATTTTTACCCAGTGCCTTAATGTTATCAGCGTAGTGCTCACCAACCCAGATCATCCACTTATCGGCTTCCGGAATATCGTTACCGAATTTATCAATGGCATTTAGTTTAGTGAACACCTTCTCATCGCTGATATCGTCTTTCAGCTGATCGACCAGCCCTTCCAGGGAAATCCAACCATCTTCAAATACTGCTTTTTCAATGCAGCGCAATGAATCCGCAGTGGCCGCCATACCACAGCCCTGAATACCAGAGAAATTATAGACAGCGCCACCTTTGGTAGAGCAAACACCTGTTTCCACACATCCCTCCAGCAGCGCACTGCTGAGCGGGGTGGGATGATGCTTGGCATGGAATTTTTCTACCGCTTCCAGGTCTCTGCGCAGTTTACCCAGCTGATGCTTCACTTGGGTATCGTAAGCCGCAACCACATCGTCCATGGTTTTCATTTCGGACACTGGAGGGGTTTTAGCACCAATTTGCTTTTTAGAACCAAACTGACGACCTTCATTAAGGAGCAATTCAATCGCCAACGGCATGTTGTACATAGCGGCATCAGTGGAAGCCAGAGTTTTGCCTGGCGCGGTAGGCTCTACACAGCCAATAGCCACGTAGTTGCGTGCGTCTTCCAGAGAATAACCGATATCGGTCATGGACTCGATAATGGTCTCATCGTTGTACATGGCAGGAGCAGAACCAGGGCCGAAGTTAATGCGAATCACCTCGTCGTAGAACGCTTTGGGGGTATTTTTATGAATACGCACATGAAAGTTAGGCTGACGCATACGCAGCTCATCGGCTAATTCCAGCAATACAAAGCTCAGCTCGTTGGTGGCGTCGTTGCCGTCTTTATCCTGACCGCCGATAGTCACAACTTCCCAACTGGTCAAACCGCCCAGAGTGCTGGTACCGACTTCACCGTGCATTGGAATGGTTTCACACAGTTTGACGCAGAACGCGCCGAGGATTTCTTTAGCTCTCTCACGAGAAATATTGCCAGCGGCCACATCTTTCTCATAGAACGGATTTAGGAACTGATCGATACGACCTGGGCATGTAGTTTCACCAAGGGTTTCCATAAAGATACAGATGTGTGCCAGCGTCATGGACTGAACCGCTTCGTAGAAGCTGGTGGCACCAAAGCGAGGTACACGGGCACAAATGGAAGCAATCTCCAACAGCTCTTGCTTTCTTACCGGATCGGTTTCAACAGAGGCCATTTTGCTGGCTTCAGCGGCGTAGCGATCACCGAATTCCGCCATACCCTTCATAGAAATTTTGACGGCCTTGTAGAAATCCAATTTTTCAGAATCATCGGTTTCGCTCTCAAGTGCTTCTACTTCTTCAATAATTCCTTGAGCACCAACGTTGATTATTTTCTCGTAGTTAGGAGCGATATGAGAGATACCACCAGCTTCATAGATTTGGTACTGTAAGGCTTCCGACTGTTCTTTGGCGAAACGCATTCCTTCTTTCATGCCGTCGAACGCCAGAGTCGCTGTATTTTTGTTTAGCCAGAAGGGAATCTGTGAAAATAGCTTAAAGCGGTCTTTCAAACTGATTTCGAGGGGATTTACCTTTCGAGAAGGCATATTGAATACTTGGGACATGGGTTCCAAGCCACTCAACTCTGGATAGCAGAAGCCAGCGACGCGTTTGGAGGTGAAGTTGCCAACAATCAACTCATCATCGTAAATACGCACAGTCTTGTTATTGAGCACATAGCGCACAGCTTCGGCCATTTTCACGTTGGTCGTCTTATCGCTGTTGGCCTTGTTACGATGGTATTTGGTCCAAAGCATAGGACGCTCAATGCATGCACCATTGGTTTCGGCTTGCACTGCTTTTTTCAGGCGCTCAACACGGTTCGATACTTCCATAGAAGTCTCGACCGCCATTTCTCTATCAGCTAATTTCACAAGAGCATTCATCTTATTCTCCTAGTATTCACCCCAGTTACAGAACCGACAATCACACCGGATCCGTTCTCGACGCTATCACTTTCTACTTAGCTGACGACAAAATACATGCAAATCAGCTTATAGTTGATGTGCCTTTTTAAGGGAAATCCCGGATCAAGGCCTTTAACAGTCTTAGTAGGGGTCCTAGGGATTTTGCCTCCATATATCGCAAAACCCTCTGAAGCTCCCGTCTGCCGTGGCCTGTAGAGGGCTATTAATTTCTAATTCACCAAAAATTTGTTATCTTCTTTGACCTTTAGGTCAAAGAATGAGCAGAGACAAACGGCTATCAATTCTCACTGCCGCGGAAATCGAGGATTTATACAGCGTTCCTTCCTTCAACGAGTCTTATCAGCGGTTTTACTTCGCGCTAAATGATAAAGAACTTGCGGAGCTATCCAGAATACGGCAACGCAAGTACCGTTGTGTTGCCGTTGCATTGTTGGGCTACTTCAAATGCAAACCGATCCTGCTCAACCCGAGTTATAAATCCATGCAGGATGACTTGGCATTTATTGCGCGATTTCACTTTAAAGACCTCAAGTTTCGGCGCTTTAGTTTGAAAGCGGACCAAAAATCCCGCATCTATGAGCGTGTTTTATCAATTGCTGGAGTCAACAGCTGGAAAGATAAGCAACATCAACCCCGGCTTGTTGAACATTTGCTGGTCTGCGCTGAAAGCTGGGTGGCACCCCGCGCACTCTTTGACGCAGCAATCGAGTACCTGGCCCACCAGAAGATCGCCATTCCTGCCTATAGTACCCTGCAGAAGATCGTCAGTCAGGTGATTAATCAACATCAGCAACGATTGTATGATCAGATCAATGCCGCTTGCAGCCAAAGCTTAAAGAATATGCTGCAGACACTGGTTTCCGATGAAGACCACTTTACATTGAAGCAGCTGCGCGGGAGCGCTCGCAACTTCACCGGTACCGAGCTGCAGAAAGAGCTGGCGGTGTATAACCATATTCAACCGCTAATGGAGGATGTGACGACTGTACTCGACTCGCTTTCTCTGTCCCAGAAAAACCAGCATCACTATGCCGAACGGGTTGATTATTACGGTGCTAAACTTAAGCGTCAGTCGCCTGCTAACCAATGCTTGTACCTGCTGTGCTATCTGCAGTCTCGGTACCAGCAGGGCTTGGAGCGCATTGCGGAA
>NZ_JAEDAH010000024.1 GCF_020320395.1 Thalassolituus marinus
AGAGAATGGCGTATGGGTACCGGGACAACGACTACTTCTTTTTGAAAATCAAAGCGGCGTTTCCCGGTAAAGTGCGATGAACCAAAAAAAAGCCCCGGTCATTGACCGGGGCTCTGAGTACTTGCAATGGATAGCGTGCCTGTAACGGTTGGTGTCACAGGAATGCTCAACGAATGGATCAGTTAAACGTCAGCTCATACACAGTGGTCGTGCCGCTGACTTCGTTACCAACCGCGATGTAGTGCTTGTTGTTACGGCTGAAGTAGTCAATTGACTCAGGGCCCAGATCTCCAGCGGCACTGTTGTAAGTGTCGTTGTCACACTCGCCGTCGCCATCCACTTCGGTACATACCGCTTCACTGAAGTCACGGTTGTTCAGATAGCTCTGGAACACAGGTGCCGCAGGGTCAGTCACGTCATACACCATAACGCCGCCCTGACGTTCCAGACCAACAAAAGCAAAGGCGCGTTCACCGATTACTACGACTTCGATAGCTTCAGGCTCGGTACCTTTGTCGTCGCTGCGGCTGTCAGCCGAGTCGTTGCTTTCGTTATCGGAGTTGAAGTTATCAGCATCGGCGGCATAAACGCGCTGAGCAATGTCGTCACCGCTATCGAACACCAGTTCGGCATCAGCATTCCATACACTGACAGAACGCGCGCCAAAGGCGTACAGGGTATCGGCGGCGCCGTAGCTGTCCTTGTCGACAACAAACTTCAGGCGTTTGAGCTGGTCGTTATCGTCCAGAGCGGCATACTGCGGGTGTTCTGAATCCACCAGGTCATACAGATCGCCGCCGCGCATTTCATCAATATGAGAAATGCAGTCGTCTTCTTCTGTGGTGTATTCGGCGGTGCCGGTGAAGTCATCACCATCCCAGCTGTGGCCAGCTGTTTCACAGACGCTTTGAGTCGCATCGTAGATATACTCGCGGCCGTCACCTTCGTTGGCAGACAGAATGTAGGTCTCGCCGTTCATTTCGAAGCTGGCCAGAGTGTCCGGCATATACAGGCCGGCGACCTGCTCGTAGCTGGCGAACTGACCGGTGCCATCGTCTTTGTTAGACGCATCCAGCTCATTGCCGGACGCTGCATTCCAGGGTTTTGCACCCAACGCTTTAATGGCGGTTACCGAGCCGGCTTCGACATCAATGATGGCCATGGCGTTGTTTTCCTGCAGCGCAACCCAGGCGGTCGAGCCGTCTTTGCTCAGGGTCAGGTATTCCGGCTCCAGATCCTGTGCGACGGAAGCATTCGGGCCGCTAATACGCACGCCTGCTGGCAGTTCGCTGGCACGGCTGCCGCCTGTGTTGAAGTCTTCAAAGGTCACCTGAGTCACAACCGCCTGATCGGCTTCGAAGCCTTTTTTCAGGTCAACGATGGTAACGGAACCTTGCGGGTCATTGCTGTAATCCCCGCTTGGCTCACCTTCGTTAGCGCTGACGATGTAGTGGCCATCGGCAGACAGCATCACCATGTCTGGCAGTGCGCCAGCTGCGTAGGTGCCGAGCAGGCTCAGGTCGTCTGAACGGTACAGCGCGATAATGCCGTTATCCTGTTTGCTTGCAGCTTCAATCGCCACGGCCACCAGACCTTGTTTGGCGGAAACGCTGTTGGCAGCGCCAATGCTGATGCCAGCAGCCTGAGCCGCGGCTTGCAGGTTGATGGTACCGTTGTTGGTTGGTGCACTGTTGCTGGCTGCCAGCGACAGCACATCGACGGTGGCGCTTTCCGCGTTTACCACGTACAGCTGGTCTGAACAGCTGTCGTAGCTGACGATTTCAGCAGAGCTGGTGGCGAAGTCGTTGCTGGACACATGGCTGTCGATCAGGCGCAGAGACAGGGTACCGCTTGGCGTTTCAGTGGCAACTTCAGTTGCTACACACTCGATGCCCAGTTTCTCGATCGCTGATTCTTTTTTGTCGTCATCGCCGCCGCAGGCAACGAGCAGTGAGGCACTGATGGCCAGTGCCAGGGTCTGAATTTTCATGGGGAGTCTCCGCCGGATTTCGTATCGGGCAGAGACTGAATGGCCAATGTGACGGTCAGGTTACCGTTGTATGTCAGCAATATGACCAGCAGGCATTAAGGCTGCAGCCACTGCAGCAGTTCTTCTTCGTCTGGCAGCCCCTGCAACGGACGACCGATCATGCTGCCCTGGTCAAAATGCAGCAGTGCAGGTGGTCCGAAAATCTGCCATTCGGCCAGCAGATCAAGCTGGCTGCGCTGGCTGTCGGTAACGTCGAATCGAATCACCTTGTAAGGCGCCAGCGCGGCACTGACCGAGCGCTCGGCCAGCAGTTCATCCATTTCACGGCAGCTGGTGCACCAGTCGGCGTAGACATCCACTATGACCGCCTGGCCGGCATCCGCAAGTAATTGCTGCAGTTGCTCGGCTGACTGTACCCGACGGACTTCTGCCACCGGTTCACGGGAGGTCACCTCCAGCGTACCGGAGCGCAGCGGGTACAGCAGGGAAGCGTTTCCCAGTGCAGCGCCTGTGATCCAGATAATGCCTATGATGGCGCTGATTAAGGCGACAGAGCGGGCAAAGCGTTCACGTGCGTTGGCCGGCGTTTCCAGCAGGCCCAGGTATACGGCGCAGCCCAGCGCCAGCATGCCGCTCAGTACCAGCGTCATGGGCGCCGGGATGATCCGGCTCAGCAGTCCCAGCGCCACGGCGAGTAAGCCCACACCAAAGGCCGCCTTAATGGTCAGCATCCAGGTGCCGGCTTTGGGCAGCAGACGACCACCACTGACACCAATCAGCAGCAGTGGGGCGCCCATACCAATACCCAGTGCAAACAGGGCGCTGCCGCCGGTGACGATATCGCCGGTGGTGCTCAGGTAAATCAATGCACCTGCCAGCGGTGCCGATACACAAGGTGATACGACCAGGGCGGCGAAGAAACCCATCAGGAAGGTACTGAGTAAGTGTCCGCCTTGCTGACGGCTGCTGATGTCATTCAGACGGTTACGCAGGAAGCCCGGCAGTTGCAGTTCAAACAGACCAAACATGGGCAGGGCAAGAATGATAAACATCATCGCTGCCAGTGAAATCACAATCGGTGTCTGGGTGAAGGCGGCCAGATTCACGCGCGCGCCAAAGGCTGCGACCAGCATGCCGATCATGGCGTACGAGCTGGCCATCCCGACCACATAGGACAGTGCCAGGGAGAAACCCTTGCCAGCGGACAAACGGCTGCTGCCCTGGCCAACAATGATGCTCGACAGAATCGGGATCATCGGAAATATACATGGCGTCAGCGACAGGCCAACCCCGAGGCCGAGGAAGCTGAGCAGAATCCACCACAGGCTGTCGCTGCCGAGACCGCTGTCAGAACCAGCCGCAACGGCGCTGCCAGTGCTGGCCACCGGAGTCCCCAGTGACAGCGTTTGGGGTGGGTAGCACAGGCCATGCTCAGAGCAGCCCTGATAGCTCAGACTGGCACCGGCTGCGTGCAGTGGCAGGGTTATATCCAGCTGCTGATGGAACACCTCAACCCGTCCGAAGTTCTTATCCTGTTTGGTTTCAGGTTGCTGAACAAACTGCATGGGAATGTCGCTGTCGCCAGCCGTTGCTTTCAGACGGTTCTGATAAAGGTAATAGCCGGGTGCAATATCAAAATGCACCTGCAGGGTGTCGGCGCTACGGCTCAGCTGCGGCTGAAAAGCTTCTGCCACCGGAAGGAACTCGCTGTCTTCGGCGTCGTCCAGAGCAGAAAGATCGGGCAGGCCTGCAGCCAGACTGACGTTGCTGAAAGCCAGCAGCCAGATCAGGCAGGTCATTAAACGTGTCATGAGAATGTCCTGAAACCAGTCATCGGAAAGGCTACAGACTGGCAGCGACAGCTTAAGACCGCCTTAACACTTTCTTAAGGACTGTTAAGGAAGCCTTAAGGCGCGTCTTCTACCCTGTGATAAATCCCACACTCTGTTGAGGTGACCATGCGTCGAATTCTGCTTCTGATAACCAGCCTGTTGATGGCTTCAAACCTGATGGCGGCCGAGGTCGATTTTGACCAGCTGAAAGGCAAGGTGGTCTATCTCGATTTCTGGGCTTCATGGTGTGGCCCCTGCCGCAGCTCATTCCCGTGGATGGAGAGCATGCATCAGCGCTACGGCAGCGACGGCCTCGAAGTGATTGCCGTGAATCTGGATCAGGAGCCAGAGCTGGCGCAGAAATTCCTGCAGCAGTATGCGCCGACATTCCGTATCGAATTTGATGCCAGTGGTGATATGGCTGGCCAGTTCGGTGTAGACACCATGCCAACCAGCTTTCTGATTGATCGCTCTGGTAAGGCGCGGGTGAAGCACAAAGGCTTCCATACGGATAAGACTGCGGGCTACGAGCAGGAAATCAAAAAGTTACTGGAGGAATCCTGATGCTGAAAACAACGCTGGTGGTACTGGCGGTGGTCGGCCTGTGCGGCTGTTCCACGGTAAAACCCTGGGAACGCGACCTGTTAGCGAAGCCGCAGATGGCTCTGGATTCCGATCCGCTGCAGACCGCGTTTGAAGATCATATTTACTTCAGTAAAGAAGCCAGCTCCGGTGGCCGTGGCTTTGGTGGCGGAGGTTGCGGATGCAATTAAAAAACAAACAGATTGGTAAGCGACTGACACTGGCAACCTCGGCTCTGCTGGGCTCGCTACAGGCCCAGGCCGCTGACTACTGGGAAGTCAGTTCCGCCTTGCTGATGTACAGCGAAGCCGATGATCGAGTGCAGGCGGTGGAGCCGGTGCTGAACCTGAGCCGTCAGTTTGATGACGAAAGCAGTATTAATGTGCGGGTGATCTACGATGCCCTGACGGGATCGTCACCGAATGGTGCGATGCCCGCGTCTGTGGCGCAAACCTTTACCTCGGCGTCGGCAGCGGCTCGAATCGAGCAGGCTGAAGAGGATGACGACGAGGAAGAGCTGGAAAAGTACGGCGACCGCGGCAGCTATACCATCGCGCCGGGCGACCTTCCCCTCGATCCGTCGTTTGAAGATAACCGCACAGTCTTGTCCCTTGGCTGGACGCGTCCGCTGAGCAATGGCTACACCATGAACCTGGGTGGTGCCTATTCCAGTGAAGGTGATTTCACCTCGTTCAGTGTTAATGGCGCACTGGCCCGTGACTTCAACAACAAAGCCACCACGGTGTCGCTGGGCCTGAACCTGGAAGCCGACAGCATCAACCCTAACGGTGGCGTGCCAACGGCACTGACCATGTATGGCGCCGGCAATACCGATGGCAGTGACGACACTAAGCAGGTGGTCGACCTGATGCTGGGCGTTACTCAGGTGATGAACCGTCGCTGGCTGATGCAGTTTAACCTCGGCCTGAGCCAGTCATCCGGCTATCAGAATGACCCTTATAAGATTCTGACGGTAGTGAATGACGGTAACCTGATCGTCAATCCGGACGACCCGGAAAGCTACCTGTATCTGTTTGAGAACCGCCCTGAAGACCGGCAGAAAATGAGTTTCTTCTGGCAGAACAAGGTGGCCATTGGCGCCGATGATGTGATTGATGTTGGCTACCGCTACATGACCGATGACTGGTCGGTAAACTCGCATACCCTTGATCTGACTTACCACTGGCAGATCAGCGAGGGGCTGTATCTTGAGCCTCATTACCGTTACTACCGCCAGTCAGCGGCCGATTTCTACACGCCGTTCCTGAATGCTGGTAGCGAAGTGGAAGTGGTTGGCAGCAGCGTCACCGCACTGGTCGATGAGGCCTCGTCAGATCCGCGCCTGGGTGCTTTCAGTGCTGACACTATGGGCCTGAAAGTCGGGCTGGCACTGGGTAGCAGCAGCGAGCTTTCACTGCGCTATGAGGTTTACCAGCAGCATGATGACAACAGTCTGAAAGCGGTTGCCGCTGGCTCTCATCTGGATGGTATGTCACAGTTTGCTGAGCTTTCAGCCAGCTGGGTTCAGCTGGGCTACACCTTCCGCTGGTAACAGCACGATCAGAGACACGGGCAACGGATGACTTATCAGCTGCAGCTGACTCAACTGGATGGCTATTGCCGGGTGAATTTCCCGGCCATGGCCTGCCTGTGCGAAGTTCTGATCGACACCTCTGACCTGCAACAGGCATTAGCGCTGGGCGAACTGGCCCGCTCGGAAACGCAGCGCATAGAACGCAAGTATTCGCGCTACAGAAAAGACAATATTGTCGCAGAAATTAACCAGGCGGATGGCAGAACTGTCACATTAGATGATGAAACTGCCGGGCTGATTGAGTTCGCGGCTGAACTCTACGATCTGTCCGAAGGCCGCTTCGATATTACCTCCGGTCTGCTGCGTCAGGCCTGGACCTTCGATGGCTCAGACCGGTTGCCGCCGGCTGCCACGGTTGAGGCCCTGCTTAACAACATCGGCTGGTCGCGGGTTCGCTGGCAACCACCGCAACTGACGTTGCAGCCCGGTATGGAGATCGACCTTGGCGGAATTGGCAAGGAATACGCAGTCGACCGGGTATACGCAGAGCTGGAACAGGCCTTCAACGGTGCGTTTCTGGTGAATTTTGGCGGTGATCTGCGCGCCAGAGGCCCCCGTGCGGATGGCAGTCAGTGGCAGATAGGGGTGGAAAAAGTCAGTGCTGGCCAGGTTGAACTGATTGAACTGGGTACGGCAGCTGTGGCGACCAGTGGTGACAGCCAGCGTTTTCTGCTGCGCGATGGTGTGCGCTACAGCCACATTCTCGATCCGCGTAGCGGCTGGCCGGTGACTGACGCACCAAGGGCGGTGACTGTGGTGGCTTCCAGTTGTTTGCAGGCGGGTATTTTCAGCACCCTGGCGCTGATGATGGGCAGTGAAGCCGAAGAGTTTTTAGCCGCGCAGGATGTGCAGTTCTGGAGCATGCGCTGATGCGTTTACTGTTGGTGGAAGATGATGAAATGCTGGGCAGCAGCCTGAAACAGGCACTGACCGGTCAGGGCTATGTGGTTGACTGGGTCACCACCGGCCTGAATGCCCTTGGCGCACTGCAAAGCGAGCATTTCGATATGGCGATTATGGATCTGGGCCTGCCGGGTCTGGATGGTATCCGCGTCATTGAAGAAATCCGCGCGCAGAAAATGGCGATTCCGGTACTGATTCTTACCGCCCGCGATTCGGTCAACGATCGTATACGCGGGCTGGATGCCGGAGCCGATGATTACCTGTTGAAGCCCTTTGATCTGCACGAACTCTATGCCCGTTTGCGTGCTCTGGGGCGACGCGGGCAGGCGGTGACACGGGTGAATGAAATCCGGTTTGGTGAGGTTGTTCTCGACATGGCTCATCATCAGGCCAGCTTCAGGGGAGAACCCGTGGCTTTGTCCCGCCGTGAGCTACTACTGCTTGAAGTTTTGCTGAATCGCCCCGGCCAGGTATTTACCCGTCAGCAACTGGAACAATCCATGTATGGCTGGGGGGAAGAAGTGGAAAGCAACGCGCTGGAAGTCCACATTCATCACCTGCGTAAAAAACTCAGCGGTGACCTGATTCAGACGGTGCGTGGTGTTGGCTATCGTCTCAATGCGGAGGTGTCGTCATGAGGCTGTCGATCCGTAATACCTTGCTGCTGTTGCTTATGTTCGTACTGCTGCTGGCCATTGGCCTGAACAGTCTGTTTGGCCATATGGTGGCGCGCCACGAAGTTAACGAGGTATTTGATGCCGAGCTGGCAGTGTCGGCCAAGCTGATTAAAGGTCTGCTCAATGAAAAAGATCTGATCGGTGATCTGCCGCGTATTGCCGAGGCCTTACAGGAATCCCTCGGCACAGTTCAGCCGGCGCAGCCCGAGCTGGAAGCCTATGAACGTACCCGTCTGATACAGGTCTGGCAACAGGATGGCAGTGAACTGATTTTCCGCTCACCGGGGGCACCGGAATACGCGCTGGCACCGATGCGTAAAGGCTTTTATCACCATGATGGCAAAAGCGGCGAGTGGGTGGTGTATGTCACCGACCTGCCGCAGGCCAACAGCTGGCTGATGGTGGGTGAATATCCCTATGCCCGTGCCGAAATTATTGATGAACTGGGGCAGGTCTTCGGGGTATCCGGTGTGATCGCCCTGATTATCTGTTCGCTGGTGGCGCTGACGGCGATCGATTACGGTCTTGGCCCACTGAAACAGCTGGGAGCGGTACTGCGTCGTCGTTCGCTGAATAATCTGCAGCCGGTTGATCTGGTGCGTACACCCAAAGAGCTGCGCCCGGTGGTGGAAGGCCTGAACCAGATGTTCGCGCGACTGTCTGCTGGCCTCGAACGTGAGCGCCGCTTTGTGGCCGACGCCGCCCATGAACTGCGCACGCCGTTGTCGGTGATTAAACTGCAGACCCAGCACCTGCAGGGGCTCGACTGTCACGATCTGAAAGAGGAACTGCAGCAGCTGGAGCAGAGCGCCGATCGCTCCGGCCGGGTGGTGGAACAGTTGCTACTGCTGGCTCGTCTGGATGAAGAGCAGAGTCCGCAGAAGGAGCAGCTGGATCTGGCAGAACTGTGCCGGCGGACGCTGGCCGAGTTGCACTTCAAGGCCGATAAGCAGGGCTGTGCGTTGGGGCTCGACAGTCAGCCGGAGCATATTCTGTTGCGCGCCAACGCCACTATGCTGGAAGTCGCCATTCGCAACCTGATTGAAAATGCGCTGCGCTATGCGCCGGGCAGTGCCGTGGATGTTGCGCTCAACGCCGACAGTCAGCAGGTAGAGCTGACTGTGCGCGATCATGGCCAGGGCGTCAGCGACAGCGAATTGCAGCGACTCAGCGAACGCTTCTACCGGGCAGGTGTAACCAGCCACGGTGGCGCGGGTCTTGGGCTCTCCATCGTCGCCCGTATTGCTGATGTGCACGGCGCGCGTTTGCGCCTGGCCAATCACCCGCAAGGCGGACTGCTGGTAACGCTGACCTTTGCACGAGGTGAGGGCGAGTAATGCACGGCTGATTGACCAGACCGCACAGGCATAAAAAAACGGAGCACAAAGCTCCGTTTTTTTATCTTCAGGATTCAACTGCAATCAGCTGAATACACCGTTGTGGTAGATTTCCTGCACGTCTTCCAGGTCGTTCAGCAGACCCGCGAAGCGCTCGAACTGCGCCACATCGTCACCTTTAATCGGGTGTTCTGTGGTTGGCAGGTAAGTGATTTCTTCCACTTCAAATTCAATTTCACCGTTCAGCTCGTTCAGAGCCGTTTTGGTTTTGAAGAATTCAGTTGGTGGTACCAGCACGGTGATCATGCCGTCTTCACAGTCGATGTCAGAGACATCAACGTCGGCTTCCATCAGTGCTTCCAGTACTGGCTCTTCATCGTCACCGGCGAACACGAACATGGCGCGGTGATCGAACATATGAGACACCGAGCCCTGTGAACCCAGTTTGGCTTTGCACTTAGAGAACACGCCACGGATTTCACCGAAGGTACGGTTGTTGTTGTCAGTCAGGGCACTGATCAGCACCATGGCGCCACCAGGGGCAATGCCTTCGTACAGCGCTGGCTGGAAGTCTTCACCGCCGCTACCGCTGGCTTTATCCAGCGCTTTCTCGATCACGTGGCTCGGCACCTGATCTTTCTTGGCGCGGTCGATCAGACTGCGCAGCGCCAGATTACCGGATGGATCAGTACCACCGGCTTTTGCGGTCACGTAAATTTCACGACCGTATTTGGAATACACTTTGGTTTTTGCCGCGGCCGTTTTGGCCATGGATTCTTTTCGGTTCTGAAACGCTCTGCCCATGGGAATTGCTTCTTTGGCTGATTAACTGAAATTTAAGATCGCGCAGGATTGTACTCCCTGTCGACGCCAGTGTCTTGCCCACGGCCTGCGCAGGGACCAACTGCTCTCATACTGTATTCGTAATTAGTTATAACCTTATTGCGAAATATTACTTATTGGTTATAACCACCTGCTCTAAAATGCCCGCCACTTATCACAGAGACACTTACAGCGGAGTATTTGCTATGTCCCAGGTTCTGCGAATCAGCAGCGCAATCGCACTGGCCGGTCTGGCCTTCAGTGCTCAGGCAACCAATGGTTACTTTACCCACGCAACCAGCGTGCGCGCCCAGGGAATGGCAGGAACTTCAATGGCACTGGCTCACGACAGCCTGAGTGCGGCGGTGAACCCGGCCGCTATCGCCAATCTGACCGCTGAGCAGCAGCTGGATGCGGGTGTGACTTACTTTAAACCAGAGCGTTCTGCAGAAATCAGCGGCAACGGTTTTGGCATTGATGGCAGCTATGACGGTAACGACACAGAGGCTTTCTGGATGCCGGAACTGGGCTATGCGCGCAAGCACTCCGACGTGCTGAGCTACGGTATTGCTCTGTACGGCAACGGCGGCATGAATACTGATTACGCCAATAACCCGTTTGCCAACTTCGGTGCACAGGGCAATGCTGGTGTGAATCTGGAACAGATGTTTGTTACAGGTACCGTGGCATACCGCCTGAACGAACAGCATGCGCTGGGTCTGGGTGTCACCTGGGTGCGCCAGCAGTTTGAAGCAACAGGTATTCAGCCGTTTGCTGGCATGTCACAGGATGGCAGTAAAGTATCTGATCAGGGTACCGACACCAGCACAGGCTGGGGCGTGAAACTGGGTTGGCAGGGGAAAGTGGCTGAAGGCGTCACTCTGGGCGCGAGCTGGTCGTCAGCGATTGATACTGATGCTTTTGATCGTTATGCCGGTCTGTTCGCTGAGAACGGTGGTTTCGATATTCCGGAAAACTACGGTGCAGGTGTGGCATGGCAGGTTATTCCAGCGCTGACACTGGCGGCAGACTGGCAGTACATTGCCTACGGCAGCGTGCGTTCCATTGCCAACGAACTGAATGAAGGCGGCCCACTGGGCGCTGATAACGGCTCCGGTTTTGGTTGGGATGACATCAATGTTTATAAACTGGGTGCGGAATATGCGCTGCAGCAAGGCCTGACCCTGCGTGCCGGTTTCAGCTACTGCGACCAGCCAATTCCGTCCAGCCAGACCTTTTTTAACATTCTGGCACCGGGCGTGATTCAGAAGCACGCTTCTGTTGGTGCAAGCTACGCGGTTAACGCCAGCAACGAAGTATCTGTGGCATATACCCACGGCTTTGAAGAAACGGTAAAAGGCAGCAACTCTATTCCGACCAGCTTCGGTGGTGGTGAAGCCGATATCACTATGTTCCAGAATCAGCTGGCGCTGGGCTGGCAGGTGAAATTCTGAGGGGAGCCTGAAGCTGGAGGCTTGAAGCCAGAAGCTAAAAAAACGGGAGGTGCCAGCAATGGTATCTCCCGTTTTTGTTTGGGGCTGCTGTTGGTATTGCTTGCATCCAGCCTCTGGCTTCAAGCTTTCGGCTTACAACGGCTGATCGTAGCCTTCGGCAATATGTTTATCTTTTAAGCGCACATAGTTTCCAGCACCGTAGGTAAAGAAGCTGCGTTCCTTTTCGCTGATTGGCCGTGCGGCTTTGGCCGGGTTGCCTTTGTACAGGTAGCCGCTTTCCAGCACTTTGCCGGGGGTGACCACTGCGCCGGCGGCAACGATCACTTCGTCTTCGACGATAGCGCCGTCCATGATCATCGACTTCATGCCGATCAGTACGCGGTTGCCTATAGTGCAGCCGTGCAGCATGGCCTGGTGGCCGATGGTCACGTCGTCGCCGATGATCAGTGGATAGCCGCCGGGGTTGTAGTCGGACGCGTGGGTGATATGCAGCACACTGCCGTCCTGCACACTGGTACGCGCGCCAATGCGGATGTGGTGCATGTCGCCACGGATCACGGCCAGTGGCCATACCGAGCAGTCATCGCCCAGTTCAACATCACCGATAATCACGGCGGTGCGGTCTACAAATACGCGCTCGCCCAGTTTCGGGCTATGACCCTGATAGCTTCTTACATCTGACATACGATCCAATTCCGGCTATATCATTGAATAAATGCCTATTTGACCCAATCTCTGTTCGAATAGCCACTGCACCTTGGCCATACGTCGTGACACAGGTGCGGCCATCGCCAATTACAATGGACGCTGATATGAGTAACCCGCTGTTAGAGACACACCTGCTGCCGCCGTTTTCCTCGATTAAGGCCGAGCATGTTAAACCCGCCATTGAGTCGCTGCTGAACCGTAACCGTGAGCGCGTAAAGGCGCTGCTGGCGGAGGTGAGCGAGCCAGGCTGGGATAACTTTGTTGCACCGATGCAGCAGTGGGATGACGAGCTGAGCCAGGCCTGGTCGCCGGTGGGTCATCTGAATGGCGTGCTTAACAGCGATGAGTTGCGTGATGCTTACAATGCCTGTCTGCCGCTGCTGAGCCAGTACAGCACCGAGATGGGTCAGAACAAAGCGCTGTGCGATATGTATAAAAAACTGCGCGACTCGGCTGCCTACGAGGCGATGTCAGTAGCGCAGAAGAAAGCCGTGGATAACGCGCTGCGTGATTTCCACCTGGCGGGTGTTGATCTGGCGGATGATAAGAAAGCGCGTTACGGCGAAATCCGTCAGCGTCTGTCGGCGCTGACCAGTAAGTTCGGCGAGAACGTGCTGGATGCCACCAACGCCTGGAGCAAATTGATTACCGATAAAGACGAGCTGGCTGGCCTGCCGGACAGCGCGTTAGGTCTGCTGGCTCAGCAAGCTGCCGCCAAAGAGCAGGAAGGCTATCTGCTGACGCTGGATTTTCCATCCTATATGCCGGTGCTGACCTACGGCGAAAACCGTCAGCTGCGCGAAGAAATGTACACCGCCTACGTCACTCGTGCGTCTGACCAGGGGCCGGATGCTGGTAAGTTCGATAACAGCGAACTGATGGGCGAGATTCTGGAGCTGCGTTTTGAGCTGGCTCAGCTGCTGGGCTTTGATTCCTACGCCAACTATTCTCTGGCCACCAAAATGGCGCAGTCGCCGGACGAGGTGCTGGGCTTCCTTAATGATCTGGCGGCCAAAGCCAAGCCTCAGGCCGAGCGCGAGTTTGCTGAGCTGCAGGCATATGCTGCTGAACAAGGCTGTGCTGAGCTGAAACCGTGGGACGTCAGTTTCTACAGTGAGAAATTGCGTCAGGCCCGTTACAGCATTTCGCAGGAAGATATTCGCCCGTACCTGCCGGTGGATACCGTCATTAAGGGCATGTTTGAAGTGGTATCGCGCCTGTATGGCGTAGCGTTCGAAGAACAGAAGAGCTTTGACACTTACCATCCGGAAGCGCGCTTCTTTACCGTGAATAAAGACGGTGAGCAGATTGCCGCTTTCTACCTCGATTTATACGCCCGCGCGAAAAAGCGTGGCGGTGCCTGGATGGACGACTGTCGTGTGCGCCGTATGACGGTGGATGGCATTCAGCTGCCGGTGGCTTATCTGGTATGTAACTTCAGCCCGGCGGTGGGTGATACCCCGGCGCTGCTGACTCACGATGAAATGACCACCCTGTTCCACGAGTTTGGTCACGGTCTGCATCATATGATGACGCAGATTGATGTACCGGATGTGTCCGGTATTAATGGCGTGGCATGGGATGCGGTTGAGCTGCCAAGTCAGTTTATGGAGAACTGGTGCTACGAGCCGGAAGCGCTGGCCTTCCTGTCTGGTCACTATCAGACTGGCGAGCCGCTGCCACAGGAACTGCTGGATAAACTGCTGGCAGCCAAACACTTCCAGAGCGCGATGATGACCATGCGTCAGCTGGAATTCGCGCTGTTCGATTTCCGTCTGCATAACGAATTCCGCACAGACAACCAGCTTGATGTGCAGGCACTGCTGAACGAAGTCCGGGCCGCAGTGACTGTGGTGCCGGTGGTGGATTTCAACCGCTTCCAGCACAGCTTTACCCACATCTTCGCCGGTGGCTATGCGGCGGGTTACTACTCCTACAAATGGGCCGAGGTACTCAGCGCCGATGCTTACTCGCGCTTTGAAGAGGAAGGCATTTTTAACCGTGAAACCGGCGAAAGCTTCCTGCGTGAAATCCTCAGTCAGGGCGGTTCGCGCGAAGCGGCCGTCCTGTTTGAGAACTTCCGTGGGCGCAAGCCATCAGTCGAGCCGCTGTTACGCCACTCGGGCATCATGGTGGAGGAAGTTGCCTGATGACTGAGTACACCCCAGCCAAACGTCCGCGCCGTTTTATTGCCGGCGCTGTCTGCCCTAAATGCAGCGAGATGGACCGTACGGTGATGTACAGCAATGATGATGGTGAAGAAGTTCGCGAGTGCATCAGTTGCGGTTTTAAGCAGACTACGTCGGAGCAGGCCGCAGAAGACGCTGCCGCACAAGAACTGGTTACCCGGGTTACGCCGGACGGCAAGGCAATCCTGGATGAGGGTGAGCAGCCGCTGAAGATTATTGGCTTGTCGTCCGCTACGGATGACAAATCGGTCACTTAAGGACTGAATCGCATATTGTCTTTGTAGGCCGAGTTTGTTTTTGATAAATTGACAGTTAAGTCAGCACTCTGGCACCGGTCACCTGACGCATGGACGCGTCGGTGGCCGGTTTTGTTTCTGCTGTCTGCTTATCGTGATCGCGCTAATTTTCTGTTCCTCCCCCTGTGGCATGGCTATTCTTAGTCGGGGCCGATAGACTGCCCTGCGAACATAAAAGGCATGGAGCTGCTACCCCCTGATGATTAAGGCATTACGTCACTGTGTTCTGATCCTGCAGATAATGCTGCTTAGCGGCTGTGCAACGTATGGTGCGGGGCTGAACGGAGCAATCAGCGATCTGCGTAAAGGCGATTTTCAGGCCTCAGAAAAAAAGATCACCCAGGAGCTTTCCCCTACCGGCAGCGACCGTCTGCTGTATCACCTGGAACTGGGTATGCTGCGCCATCTGGAAGGTCGCTACCAGGAAAGTAATGTGCTGCTTGAAAAAGCAGAACGCATCGCCGATGACCTCGAAACCCGCCGCATCTCTGACGAACTGGCGGTAATGATGACCAACCCGCGTATGGGGAGCTATGCCGGTGCCGAATTTGAGCGGGTGTTCATCAACTTCTATAAATCCCTGAATTACATCGAACTGGCCGAGCAGTCGGTCACGCGTAATGAGCAGCTGGATAACCTCGAAGCCTCGCGGGTGGAAGCCCGCCGTCTGATTATCAAACTGAACGATATCAGTGATCGTAAGGGCAACTATAAGCAGAAGAAGGATAAGGACGAGGAAACGTTCTCTAAACTGCTGTCGGTGTTCAGCAAGCTGATGGGTAATCTGGTTAATAGTGATGACTGGCAGTATCGCGATGACGCCATGGCGCATTATCTGGCCGGTCTCAGTTTTGAAATGAACCGCGAATACGATAACGCCCGCATCAGTTATCAGAAGGCTGCCGAGGCTTACGAAGGCGGCTACACGAAACAGTATTTTCTGGATGATGACACCATCCAGCAGGCCTGGTTTGATACCATTCGCATGATGCGCGATGGCGGTGGTTATGAGAACGAATGGCCTGAACTGGCGCAGAAGAAGCTGAATAAGCACTGGCAGAATGAGCTGGAGAAATGGCAGCGCCGTCAGACACAGCTGGTGGTAATCGAAGATAAGGGACTGGCACCACAGCGTAAGGAAATGAACCTCGAACTGTCGGTGAATCCGGGCCTGCGCTCGCTGCAGTTGCGCCCCTATCTGGTGGGTAACGACCGTGATGAGTTAGCCTGGTTTTATGTGTTGTACGCCGATAAAAATCTGACGCAGCTGGTGAGTGGCTACCTCAACATTACCCGCAGTACTTATCAGCCGGTTTTCTTTACCAAAACAGTACCGCTCGGCCCACTGTGGTATCAGGCAGAGCGCCTCGGCCTGACCGAAGCCATTGGCAATTCGTTGCGGGTCACTGTGCCGTATTACGGCCGTTTACAGCAGCAGGGGCCATCAACGCTGCATGTCGATCATCAGAGTCTGCCGATGATACGTGCCTCCAGCCCCGCTATGATCGCGGTGCAGGAACAGCTGGTGAACGCTGGTGCTGATATCCGTTCGGCTCTTGCCCGTGCCGCGTTTAAGGCTCTCACGGCATTAACCACGGCTAAGGTCGCGGATAAAGAAAACGCCGGACTCTATGCCTTTGCCGGTAAGTTGCTGATGCAACTGACAGACGCCGCAGAAACCCGCAACTGGTTGCTGCTGCCAAATGATATTCGTATTCGCCGGGTGCCGGTGGCACCGGGTGAACACCAGCTCGAGCTGGAATCTGCTTTATTAAAAGCCGGCCAGAAGGTACACCGCGAGGCGGTGACACTGGAGGACGGAGATATTCACCTGTGGCGTGTTCGTACACTGGATGGCGCGCCCGCTAAATAATGACAAGGACTGGAATTATGCTGACTAAAAAACGCATCCCTGCACTGCTTATGATGGCTGCGGCTCTGACCGCCGCAGGTTGTTCGACAAAAGTGACTCGTGTCGATCCGGGCAAGGAAGTCGCACTCTCTGACCGCTGGAACGCAAAGGACTCTGAGCTGGTAGCCAACGAAATGATTACCGATGCGCTGTCGTTCCCATGGGCACGCGAGTTCGAAATGAACAACAACCGTCGTCCGACCGTGATTATTTCCCGTATCAGCAACAAGTCCCATGAGCACATTGCGGTGGATACCTTTGTTAACGATATCAAGCGCGCCATTATCCGCTCCGGTAAGGCCAGCTTTGTAGCCGGTGGCGATGAGCGTGATGCCATTCGTGATGAGCGTCGTGATCAGGAACTGAATGCCAAAGACGCGAAGCAGATGGGTCAGGAAAAAGCCGCCGACTTCGCTTTGTCCGGTTCTATCAACTCGCTGGTGGATCAGGTGGGTAAAGAGCGCGTGACCTTCTATCAGGTGGACATGAAGCTGGTTGATATGGAATCCAACATTGAAGTGTGGAATGGCCAGAAGAAAATCCAGAAATTGCAGGAAAAATCTTCGTTCGGCTTTTAAGGGGTCAGCGTGAAAAAACTACTGATTGCGACACTGGTCGCCAGCACTGCGTTAGCTGGCTGTGCCACCACCGGTAGCAGCAATACTCCGGTGCAGACGGTTAAGCACAGTCAGCAACCGGATTGGGTTACGCAGCCGCCATTGAAAAAAGGCCTGGCTTACGGCGTTGGCTCAATGGAAATCTACGGTGATCAGGCCGCGGCGGTAAAACGCGCGGCTGAGTTGGCGCGGGTTGATCTGGTCAGCCAGCTGAAAGTCACGGTCAGTGGTGATTTCAGCAACGATACCACCGAGTTCAGTGGCAGCGGTCGCCAGACGGAAGTGGTGCGCACCGTGCGTAACTACGTGCGCAGTCAGGTGCCTGAAGCGGAGCTGGACGATGTGGTTACCGCCGATACTTATATCGACCAGACCTACGCCTATGTTCTGGCCGAGCTGGATCGGGTGCAGGCGGCAGCGCGTCTGCGCCGCGATATCGCTGCGACAGAACAGCAGATTGAAGACATCGCCGCACTCAGCCCGGAAGGCACGCGTCTGCAGCAATTGCAGCCGCTGTTACCGGCGCTGACGCTGTTTGCTCAGCGCGAACGTTTGTCTGAACGTCTGCAGCTGGTCAGCATGGATCGTCAGGCGGCGCCGTTAAGCGTCGAGCTGCGTCAGGTTCAGGATGATATCTATCGTCGAATCGATCAGTTGCAGGTACGCCTGACGGTGAATAATGACGGTGGTCGTGAGATTGAAGGTGGAGTACTGGAAGCTCTGACCGAGCAGGGATTACGCATCGGCGGCAGCGCCGATGCAGACCTGCAGTTTGATCTGGGTGCGACGTTATCGGCCAAAGCACAGAGTGGTAACCACTACGTGTTTATCGACAGTCGTCTGACCATCCGTGATCAGTCCGGACGAATTCTCAGTTCATTCAGTAAGCAGGCGAAAGGCGTATCCGGTTTGCAGGATGTGGCACGCCAGAAAGCGGCGCGCCAGGTTGCTGCTCTGATGGCTGATGAGCTGGCAGCAACGCTGGTGGATAAGTTACGTTAACGCTGATTAGCAAACGAAAAAACGCCGGTCATACCGCACTACTGTCCCACAGTTTTAAATATATCGGTTTTCTATAAACGACTTTTAAATCTGCAATGCCTGCTGCCTCCCAGGGGAACTTACCGAGCGTCGGACCGCCCCTGGCCGGCAGGGCCGACCCCAGCTTTTCGCTCCTGGAGCGTTACCCTCATTCTCTCGATTTTTCAGGCCACGCGCCCATGGACATCCCTGTCGCCGTCCGCTCGCCGGGCATCCTTGCCCGGCGGACCGGAAAAATCATCGTTCATTTCGGCGCTCCAGAATGCGAAGGACTGGCTTCCTCTAAGCTGCTTTTTAGTACAACGCCTACTCTGAATTTCAGTCAGAGACATGAAGTTCAGATTCTGCGTGACGTTTGAAATAAGGCTGTGAGGTTAACTAACACAGCGCCTCTGGGCTCGCCGCAGAAAGCGTAGATATTTCCGACCTGCCCGAAGGGACTCGGGCAAGCGGCCCCGGCCATGGATGGCCGATGGGGCGCTAGGTCAGGAAATATCAAGGTTTCCAGGGTAAACGAGCCAGAACAGCGCGAAGCGGGCCGGTTTTTGCTCCTGCGAAACCTGCATTTCCGCCATCCATGGCGGTCAGGAGTCACGCCCGTCCGGCGAGAGGGGCGGTCCGACGTTTCGGAAGGCCCCTCTATGAGGACAAGGGGCCTGGAATATCTCACAAAAGTTCAAATACAAATTTGTGGGGCAGCAATGCGGTCATGCCGGCGTTTTTTATGCCTTACGACAGGCTCAGATCAGGTTGCTGATCAGACCCATTTCGCCCGACATGGACGGCCATTTGCGCCAGATATGCACCAGATTACTGGTCTCCTGACGGTTCATAAACGCGCGGAAGCCTTCGCTGCGATACGCACGGGCGGGGCCAAAAACGCGCTGAATACCAATATCAACCAGCTGATCGAGATCGTTGGCAAACGGTTCGCCAATCAGGGTGTGAACAATGACATTGGACAGGGTCATATCCATCGGAATCATCGGTTGGCCAACACGGCTGATATAGGTTTCGTTCACTTCTTCCAGCAGTCGGTTCGCCAGATACGCTTTATGCATCAGCGCGGCCAGGCCAGCTTCGGTCGTGATGGCTTCCGGTGGAGTGGTAAAGAAGTCGGCGGCAACAGTGACAACCGGTTGCACATACTCAATCAGTCCGGCTTCCACAGCGGCGGACTCCAGATCTTCCAGCATCTGTGGTACGTCCTGAATGTAGCGAACGACAAACTCCAGCAGTTTCTCTCCGGCCTCTTCGCTCGGCAGATCAACAATGCGTGCGACCTGGTCGGCGCGGCTGCAAAGAGCCTGCTGTAACAGGTGGGTTGCATGTTCATCGGCGATGGCGTTGCGGATCTGGTGCTGAATTACTTCCATGGACATAGGTTGCCTCGTTTCCAATCTGCCTTGTTGGAGTTGCTATCTACGTTAAAAGTTCGTTTTTCTGACGGCAACAACAATCTGTGGCACTACTCAGACGGAATCGGTCTGAAAATATGATCTAAAGAAATATCCTTTAAAATCAATAATTTAGACCGCTAATTTCTGTCGACATTGGAAAGTATAGTAAAGATTGACGCTCCCACCAGTCGATTTACAAAAAATTTATCGGACGGCGAAAAAGTGTCAGAAAAGTGCCGCTCATAAACAGAGCGCGGGCCAGCATGAAGGCATAAAAGCTCCACCACAGGCCGTCATTTCCCCACGCTCGGGTCAGCCACCAGAGTGGTAGAAACACCAGCAATCCCGCAGCCAGCATGGCATTGCGCATACTGGCAGTGGCCTGGGCACCGATGAAAATACCGTCCAGCCAGAAGCTTGCCATGCCAATCAATGGCAGCCAGAACAGAAAGTGCTGGTACTGGCTCAGCGTCATCTGCAAATCCGGGTTGTCGGTTAACAAAGCCAGCAATTGCGGGCCAAGTATTTCGAACAGCAGGCACATAGCAAAAGCCATCAGCAGCATATCGACGCCGGTCAGGCGGATGGTCCGGCGCACGGCGTGGGCGTCGTGCCGCCCCAGTGCCTGCCCTGTCAGCGCCTCGGCCGCATGGGCAAAACCATCCAGAGCATTGGATATAAGCATCAGCAGGGTAATCAGCATGGCGTTAGCGGCGAGAATCAATTCACTCTGGCGTGCCCCCTGAGCGGTAAAGAAGGCAAACACCGCCAGCAGACACAGGGTACGAACAAACAGGTGACGGTTAATGCGCAGCATGGGTTGCAACAGGCTTAGGGCAGGACGTGGCCCCAGAGACAGCAAGCCGAGTTTGCGTGCAAAGCCGAGTGCCAGCAGCAGCCCGCTGTAGTCGGCCAGCATACTACCCAGTGCCACACCATCGCTGGTCATATTCAGCCCGAACACAAACAGGTAATCCAGCAGCGCATTGGCGACGTTCACCAGGGTCAGAATGATCAGCGGAATACGGGTATGACCCAGGCCGATAAACCAGCCGGTCAGGGCGTACTGCGCCAGCACGGCGGGCGCCGCACACAGACGAATGAGCAGGTATTCGCGTGCGCCTTCCTGCACCAGGGTGCTGCCGCCCATCAGCGGTAGCAGCCAGGGCAGCAGTAATGCGGCTGCCATTAACACCAGCAGCAATACCGGCAGACTGAGCCACAGCGCCTGCTGCAGTACTTCTACCTGGCCCTGATTTCGACCCTGTGCATGGGCGGTGAGGGCGGTGGTGCCCATGCGCAGAAAACCGAAGCTCCAGAACAGCAGAGTAAACATCTGATTACCGATGGCGACCGCGCCGAGGTAGGCTGCATCCGGCAGATGGCCGAGCACGGCGCTGTCGACCAGACCAAGCAAGGGTACCGTGATATTGCTCAGCATGACCGGCCAGGCCAGAGCCCAGATGCGACCTTGTGTCACAGTATGAGAAGCACTGTTTGTCGCCTGATGCTCGGGCATGGCTGATATACTCCGCAAAAATCGGTTCAGATGGTCAGTTATGAAAAAAGCGATTGTAGCGGGTTTGCTGATGCTGGGGGCGTTGCTGGCAGGCATCTATCAGGCAATGCCAACCAGCAGTGGCGCAGATGACGTCCTCGACCAGAAAGGTGTGGTGCTGTTTCCGCGGTCATTACCGGTGCGTGCGGCGGCATTCACTGACCAGCAAGGACAAGCGGTATCGCTGGCCAGCTTTCAGGGCAAGAATCTGCTGGTGTTCTTCGGCTACACCTTCTGCCCGGACATCTGCCCGACAACGCTTATGGATCTGAGTCGTACCTGGAAGCAGTTACCGGACGAGCTGAAGCAGCAGTGGCAGGTCATTCTGGTATCGGTTGACCCGGCCCGCGATACACCAGAATCACTGGCGCCATACATGGGTTACTTCAACAAGGCATTTGTTGCTTTCACTGGTAATGGCCAGAGTCTGAGCCAGCTGGCGGCGGATCTTAATGCCGTGTATCAGCGCGTGGATCGGGGTGATGCTGCTTACCTGATGGACCACAGCGCCAATCTGGCCGTGCTGGATAGTGCCGGGCATTACCGCGGCTATATCGCACCGCCGCACAACGCGGCACGCATGGTGCCGCTGCTGCAGGCACTGAGCCGCTGAGTCAGGTGGCTATGGCGCCACCTGTTTGGTTTTTTCTTCGCTACCGTTCACGGCCGGTGTGATCCGCATTGCCTGAATACTGCTGCCGACAAAGCCGCTGTTAAGGCTGACCAGAAAGTCGATGCCGCTGCGGTTGTCCTGTTCGACGCTGATGGCCTGCATGGCGCCAGCGTTCGGGTAGGCACCACAGATTTCACCGGCTCCGCAAATATAGCCATCAACATCGATATCCGAGCCGGCCAGAACATGGTAGTTGCCGGGTTCGACGTTGCTGAAACGGTAGCTGCCATTGTCTCCTGCCTTAATACTGGCAACGATGCAGTCATCGGCGGTGCAATCGGCATTTTCCAGAATCACATACTGTACGGTCAGGTTGCTGGCACTGGTCACACCCTGCTGCAGCGATACATCAACCTGCACTTTGCTGCCAGCAGCATCCGTTACCGTGATACTGGCGCTGTAGAATCCATCACTGAGACCGTTGCGGTCGACGCTGGCCAGGTAGGTTCCCAGTCCGGCGCTGTCGACGGTCTGTGCTGTCACTGTCAGCCAGTCGGCATTATCGCTGACTGCGCTGATACTGGCAGTGCTGCCGCCGGCGTTGCTGATATCGAAGGTAAGGCTGTCTGAGGTAGCGCCAAAGTTAAGACTTAATGGAGAAGACTGCAGCAGGACCGGTAACGCTGGCAGGGTGCCACCGTTTTCCAGCTTCAGTGCTTCGGTAACCGCCAGGTAGGCATCAATCTGGCCGTAGCCAAGCTGGTCATCACGGGTACAGGTGCTGTTATTAACTTTACTGGTAATGGCACAGCTCTGGATCAGAGCCTGCAACTGATCATTGGACAGGCCTGAGTAAACCGACTTCATCAACGCAATCACGCCGGCAATGTGCGGGCTGGCCATGGAGGTTCCCTGCATCTGGTAGGTGTAAGCGGGCTGGCGGGTTCCGAGGCTGTCGTCGACATAGGTGCTCATAATGCCATCGGCGAGGCTGTCGTTATTGTCGTCGAGGCGCAGGCTGCCACCGGGTGCGGCAATATCAATTTTGCTGCCGTAGTTCGAGTAGTACGCCAGCTGGCCTTTCTGATCGGTAGCACTGACGGAAATAATACCCTGATATGACGCCGGGTAAGATGGCGAGCTGGTCGACTCGTTACCGGCAGCAGCGACGATAATGACGCCTTCACTCATGACGGCGTTGTAGGCTTCCTGTTCGGCGGAAGACGATGAACTGCCGCCCAGACTGAGGTTGATGATGTCGGCTTTTTGCGCTGGCAATGTGCCAGAGTCGTTGCTCAGACGAGCGGCATAACGCACAGCCTGAATAATGTCGTACGTGGTTCCGCCATCCTGGCCCAGCACCCGTAGCGGCATAATCTTCGCTGCACTGGCGATGCCTGCACCACCTTTACCATTATTGCTGGCGGCGGCAACCGTGCCTGCAACGTGGGTACCGTGCCAGCTGCTCTGGCCGGCAACGGTGCTGTCACCGGGGTCATCCGGGTTGCTGTCGATACCATTACCATCTCGCGCGGAGCTGCTGTCGGAAATAAAGTCGTAGCCACTCACCAGCTGGCTGCTGAGGTCTTCGTGGGTCAGAAATACACCGGTATCGGCTACAGCGACAATGACACCGCTGCCATCTGCAAGGTCCCAGGCTGATGGCAGCTCGATATTGCGATAGTGCCACTGGTAGCTGTAGTAGGGGTCGGTTGGTGTGGCCAGTGGTTGGCGGATGTAGTTGGGTTCGGCATACAACACGCCTTTCTGCTGACGCAGCGCTTTGATATCTTTCAGGGTCTGGCGCTGTTCCCATAAAGACTTGCTGAAGGTTTTCAGCGTCTGCGATGGTGCGCTGACAGACTGGCTGCTGATGTTATTGCGCGCCAGAGTAACCAGTCGCGGCCGTTGCTTACCACCGTGACTGCTGGCAATGGATAAGCCGGCAGCCTTCATCTGCGCGCTGGCATTGTCATCATTCTCGCTGCGCATAATGACCTGATTCGGCACGAAGGCATCCTGCACGCTGCTGGCACCGGTACTTTCCAGAATCTGCAGCACATACTTAGAGGCGCCCTCGTAAGCATTAACATTGATAATGTATTCGCCATCGGCGGGCACTGTGACGGTTTCGAACTGGCCGGCCGGGTAGTCGAGATAAGAGAAGTCAACCAGGTTTTCTTGAATAGCACCCGTTCCTGAGCTGTTGTCGTACAGGTAGAGATCCAGGTCGCCTCTGTACTCAAAGACGCCGTCACCTTCATAGTCGACCACTTGCAGCTGAATAGTCTGACCCGCCTGCAGGGTGGCAATAAAGTAGTCATCTTCATCAGGCGTGGTGGCAAAATTTTCCAGCTCGGCTGCGCCACTGATGCTGCCGCGGGTCGGACTATAGCTGGCAAACCCCTGCACGGTGGCGCGGTTGCTGATGGCCTGTGGTGCTTGCGGATCATCATTGCTGGAGAAGTCGGCGTATACATCGTTGATGTCGGAGTCGGTGGTTATCCCGGTAGCTCCATACAGGGTGCCACTCAGGGTGTAGCCGGTGAGCAGTGTTTGCTCTTCTCCGATACCGCTGCTGCCACTGGTACAGGCGGTCAGAAGTGCTGGCATGGCCGCCAGCAGAATTGCATTGCGCAGACGTGAGGCTGAATGGTTCATCGGGTCATCCATTGGCGAGCTTTGTTGTCAGTGTAACGCCCAACGCAGAAATTTGGGTGACAAGGCTATGGAAAAAGGCTGGAAAACGTCGCTTTTCTGATCGCTTTCACGTTTGTGTCTGATTCCTGCAGTCGTGCTATTCCGCTAGGCTGGGGTGTTTATTCACAGCAAAGGATTGCTGATGTCATTAGCCAGAGTCTACACCCGTGCCCAGCTGGGTATTGAGGCGCCATCGGTGATGGTCGAAGTACATCTGTCCGGCGGTTTACCATCCATGAGTCTGGTGGGAATGCCGGAAACTGCGGTGCGCGAAAGCAAGGACAGAGTGCGCAGCGCGCTGCTCAACAGTGGCTTTGAGTTCCCAGCCAAACGCATCACCATCAACCTTGCACCGGCCGATCTGCCTAAAGAGGGCGGTCGTTATGATTTGGCTATTGCCCTCGGTATTCTCGCTGCCTCCGGTCAGATACCAGCGACTGCGCTGGACGGTTGTGAGTTTGTTGGCGAGTTGACGCTGGCCGGTGCTTTACAACCGGTGCCGGGTGTTCTGCCCTGTGCCCTGCAATGTGCGCGGGCTCAGCGTTTGCTGGTGGTGCCCGGCGCGAATGCCGCAGAAGCGGCGTTATGTTCTCAGGTCGATTGTCGCGCAGCCTCGTCGTTATCTGAGGTCACTGCCTGGCTGCACGGCCAGCAATCGCTGCAGGCGGTTTCAGCGCCGGAACCCGATTGTCAGATCAGTTCTCTGGCCGCTGACCTGCGTGATGTGCGTGGTCAGCCACAGGCTCGCCGGGCGCTGGAAATTGCCGCCGCAGGTTCGCATAACCTGCTGTTTATCGGCCCGCCGGGTACGGGAAAAACCATGCTCGCCAGCCGCTTGCCAGGTATTCTGCCGCCGATGTCAGAGGATGAGGCTCTGGTGTCAGCATCGGTCAGTTCCATCAGTGGTGCGCGCGAGTGGCTGGCGCACTGGCGCCAGCGACCATTTCGTGCGCCTCATCATACCGCCTCCGGCGTGGCACTGGTGGGAGGCGGAACAACACCGCGACCGGGCGAGATTTCTCTGGCCCATGGTGGTGTGCTGTTTCTTGATGAATTGCCGGAGTTCAGCCGCAAGGTGCTGGATGTGCTGCGTGAGCCGCTGGAAAGTGGCCGCATCGTTATCAGTCGTGCCAGTCGTTCCATCACGTTTCCTGCTCGTTTTCAGCTTATCGCCGCCATGAACCCATGCCCCTGTGGTTACTTTGGTGACCCGTCCGGGCGCTGTCGCTGTAATCAGGAGCAGATCAGACGCTACCAGGGACAGACATCCGGACCTCTGCTGGATCGTATCGATCTGCATGTGGAAGTGCCGCCGATGCCACCGGCGCTGTTGCAGCAGGCACCCGCCGGTGAAAGCAGTGAGCTGGTGCAGCAGCGGGTAATGGCGGCACGGGAGCACCAGCTGCAGCGTCAGGGATGTGTGAATGCCGAGCTGGCAGGAGAGCAGCGCGATGCAGTGTGCGGGTTGCAGACAGACGATCAGCAGTGGCTGCTGGCAGTGCTGGAAAAACTGCAGTTATCGGCGCGGGGGTATCACCGGGTGCTGAAAGTGGCGCGCACCATTGCGGATCTGCAGCAGCAGGACCGCATTGCCCGTCAGCATTTGATGGAGGCCTTGGGCTACCGTTCTCTGGATCGCTATCTGACCAACTGAGCCAGAATCCGCCACTGTCAATTCTGACCGTTCGGTCAGGATTGCTCACGAAATGTCGTAAAAAGCAATAAGCTATTGGTTATCCTGTGAGGCCTGCTACAGAACTGCAAAGCCGTTTCATCGTATCGTTGCCAATTGCAGATGACGGTAGAGAATGCCGCCCTCTGAAGACTAAAAATATGAAAGGTATCAATATGATGAAGCGGTCCACTCTCAGTGTGGTTCTCAGTACGCTGATTCTGTCCGCCTGCGGTGGCGGCGGCAGTGGTGTTGGTGTGGAAAAAGATGGCACGTCCACATCACCGGAAACCGAAACTGGTTCACCGGCACTGCCTGAAACCCCAGAGCTGCCAGAAGTTCCCGAGGTAAGCGAAACCCCGGTATCAGCGCTAACGCTTCCGTCGGCTGTAGCAACGGCCTACTTTCATACTTTGCCTGCTTATTCCGACATCAGCGGTGAGCTGACGTTCACCGCAGTCTCTGTACCCGAGTGGCTGAATGTCGATGAACAAACCGGGGCGTTATCTGGAACACCTGCCATCCGTGGCCCGGTTGCGGTAACTGTCTCGGCCAGCAGTGACAACGGCGACGAGCGTTTGTTTGAAGGTACTCTGGCGGTTGCCGCTGCGGAGCAGTACCTCGGCACCGACCTGATCGACTTCTACGCTAAAGATTACGATGGCAACGAGCGCTTGCTGCGTAATGATCTGACGGGTGATCTGGCAGCAGAAATCCAGTTTGTGCAATCACACTCGGTAGCCGCCAATGGTAACTATCAGGTCGACAGTGGCGATCAGACCCGCTCGCGTTATATGCCGAAACTGGTCGCCCAGCGAGAAGCGCTGCTGCTGTTTATGCCACAGGACGGCAGCACGCCGGGCAGCGTCAGTGCCGAACTGCTGGTCAACGGTACTGTGGTGGAAACACTGCAGCTGCAGCACCCTTCGACGTTGCTGGCACCTGACAACTTTGCCGGCACTCTGGCCTATTCCACTAAGGCCTGGTGGGCAGTGGTGCCGTGGCAGCATGTTCGCACCGGCATGTCGCTGAACTTTACCGCAGATGAACAGAGCGGCAGCCTGAACGCTGGTGATATCGACGTCGGTGAAGCGACGCAGCTGGTTAACCTGTCCATCCGGGTAGGTATGCTGACCACTCCGCCGGCGGTCAGTGACGGTCACTTTGCCTCGAATGATCCGGTGGAGGCCGCGGTTGATTACTTCTCAACGCTGCCGGTCTCGCGTGTGGTGATGGGGAATTACGCTGATGTTCAGCTGGATAAAGTCATGGTACGCAGCGGCGTTATTTATGACGAAGTCAGTGCAACCGAAGGCAGCGTTTACTCAGGTGACATGCGTGAAAACGTCGGTAAGTCACAGGTCAGTGTTGGCATTAATATGGCCAACTATGGCTACAGTAGCTGGCATATGAATCAGAGCTATAGCCAGCCATTCAAGCAGGTGACCAGCCACCATACCCGCGGTAATTACCAGAACGGCCAGGTTTCTCATGGCCTCAGTGGTGGTAACGGCATTGCCACCCTGTACGCCTCTTCTGGCAATGAAGCCAGTCATGAATGGGGTCATGGCTATGGCCTGGGTCATTACCCGGGTCAGGGGCTGACCGAAGATGGCCGCTGGGCGGTGCATCATGCTGACAGTGGCTGGGGTTATATCCCATTCCGCCAGCGTCTTCGCACTGGCGTGTCGGGCATTAATGCCGACGGCAGTTACAGCTACAACAAAGACGCAATGTCCGGAGGCTGGGATGGTTCGCCGTTGTCGCGTTATACCCACTACACCGGATACAGTGCTCGCATTATTCAGAACCATCTGGAGTCTTTTATGATTCCGGATACTGCCTACAGCTCAGGCTACAAACAGTGGAACACGACCACAGGTGAGTTTGAAGAAGCGGTTACCACTCATCCCGCAGCACGCGAAGTGGGTGTCGCGGTGGCAACCATTATCGGTGCGCACAATCCGGCAACCACGGAACAGGCTGACAGTGCGGTCATTTACCCTGTATTCCACGGTAACTACGGCAACGTGTTTGACCTGCCGGCGCCGGACCTGAATGCAACGGAAGATGCCTGCTGGCTGGCAATCAGCAATGCCGACGAAACAAAGCTGATCTCCGTGGCGGATAGCCGTCACGCATCGGCGTCAGCGAACCAGTTGCACGTGAACCTGAAAGCCGACTTCCGGCCGTTGCTGGCTGTGCTGAATTGTCGCCGCGCTGGCAGCGTGGTCGAAGTAACCCGCACAGAGTTTGATGGTGATATCCCGGCGCTGCCGCCGGTGGGTATTGTGGGTATGGAAGAGGGTGTGAGCCAGATCCTGGCACGCGAAGTGGACGAAATCGCCGCAGGTATCGATGCTCTGACATCAGATTTCAGTGCACTGAGCAGCACTCTGGCGGTGAAAGTTGCCAGCACTGAGCGTGCAGCACTGCTGGCTGCCTTGCCGGAAAGCACAGCCACTCGTTTGGCGAACATTCTGCAAATGGCTGATAACGCTCGTGCAGTCAAAGTACTGCTGGCGCACGCAGCGGATACCGGGCTGAGCGACGAGGAAACCGCACTGCGCCTGCGTGGTCAGTTGCTGGCATCCGGCTTGCTGGTTGCAGGAGAAGAAGAGCTGGCTGCGGGCGAAATCTACGGTAACAACTTCTTCTTTGATAGTTCAGCCGGTGAAGGTGGTCAGGTTCTGCTGACACGTCAGAGCACCGATAACGCCGACAGCCGCAGTCAGTGGACCATGGACGGCTATGGCCGCCTGCACGTCACTGACAGCCCATGGCTGTGCCTGCAACCTTCCGGCAGTGTTCTGGCTATGGAACTGTGCTCGGCAGAAAATCTGGCACAACGCTGGAGCTACAACGAAAGTACACAGGCACTGAAAAACGGCAGCAGCGGTAAGTGTCTGGATTACGATCATGCCAACGGTCGCCTGATTAGCTGGGGCTGCAGCGGCAACTGGAATCAGCGCTGGCAGGGCGTAACGACCTCAGACCAGCAGTGGCTGACGCTGTTGTCTGCCACTGAGCTGGAAGCGGTAACCCGTCTGGCCCTCTGAGGTCAGAACAGGCTACCTTGCTGGAAATCCTGTGGAGGGTGAAAACCCTCCCGGGCCCGGCTGATCAGTTCGTCCAGCGCTAACGGCTGGGCGTAGATATAGCCCTGAATCCGGTCGCAACCCAGTTTGCGTACCAGCTCCAGACAGGCAATGTCTTCCACACCTTCTGCAGTGGTTTCCAGATTAAGGCGCTTCGCCAGCTCCAGCATTGAGGTCACGATATGGGTTTGTGGTCCATTGTCTGGCAGTGGTGAAACAAAGGCCCGATCCAGCTTAATACCGGTCAGCGGTAAATCACTCAGGTGGGACAGCGACGAGAAGCCGGTGCCGAAGTCATCCAGCACTATATGAATGCCCTGCGCTTTCAGGTGGCGCAGGTTCAGCATCGACACGCTGGCATCCTGCATCATCGCTGTTTCGGTCAGTTCCAGTTCCAGAAACTGCGGTGGCATACCTGCCTGATTAAGAATCTCCATCACCTGCTCGGCATACCAGGGATCGGCTACCTCCGGAAAGGATACGTTGACCGCCAGACGCACACTCTCGCCGGTCTGTTCGCGGATACGCTTCCAGGTTGCTGCGGTTTCACGCAGCGCCCATTGGCCCAGCGCCTGAATCAGGCCTGCGGCTTCGGCCTCACGGATAAATACGGTTGGCGGGATAACCCCCAGTGACGGATGGCGCCAGCGCATCAGGGCTTCGGCGCCTACCCAGGAACCACTGTGGCTATCAAACTGCGGCTGATATTCGAGGTAAAACTCTTCCCGTTGCAGCGCCAGATGCAGGCCATCAAACAAGCTCAGGCTGCGTTCGTGAGTGCGCCATTCAAACTGCGCCTCCTGCACCAGCCGCTCGCGAGCAATCTGCTGAATTCCTTCCTGCAGCACGGCACTGAGGGAACTGATGTCCTCCAGTTGCAGCGGTGCACTGTGGTAAACGATCCAGGGTCTGAGGTCGTCATCGGGGTGGTGGGGTAGCCAGTCGGCCTGCAGGTCATAGTAGTTATCGCTGGCAATGATCAGCTGGTCATCGAGAATACGCCCGACCAGACTGGTTTCAGGTGCACGCAGGCGGATTGAGCGTTCAAACTCGCGCTGCACTGATTGCAGGTGACGCCAGCCGGAACGCTGTGCATCCTGCAGCCAGCGACACTGAATGACCTGAAGGTACAAGGGTCTGGGCGCTGCGCTCAGTCGTTGCCGTAACTGCGACAGAAAGTCGTTGCGCTCCAATGTCGGCGGTAAATCATCGCGCAGACTCAGGTGTAGCGGCCGCAAACTGCGGAACAGACGTGTGCGATCAACGTCACTGAGTGATAACCACTGAAACGCGTAGGGCAGCTGGTTGTAGTGATCCTTACTGCTGATCAGAATTGTTGGTACCGCTTGCTGCAATTCCTGCAGCCAGTGCCGGCGCTGGTCGCAGAGGCTATCGACAATCACAACCGCTGCTTGCCACGGCAGGTTTTCGCCAGTGATCAGTTCATGGGTCTGCCACTGATGGTCTTCATCCATCAGCAGGAAGTGAGCGGGCAGAAACAGCTCGTCTTTGTGGTGATCAAGCCACAGGCGGACGGTTTCAAGTTGTTCCTGGCAGGTACTCAGAATCAGCAGGCTGATCCCGTCATGGTTTGGTGAGAATTCCATAATGCCCGGCTGCAAAAAGTGCATTAATGCCATCGCCTGATGGCGCCTGGTATCGCCCACTGCTTGAGGTAGCGATAACGTTTTAAATTATTATTCTGAAACTATATATAGGACATTTGCGCCACTCTGTCTTTAGTTGTGGCGAAAAAACACAGTGCTGACAATGTGTTGCAACTGATAATGAATGCGGTTTCTGATTTGTGATCACATATTTATGACGATTCAAAGCGCGCCGTTAGCTGTTAAAATGCCCGCCCATTCAGTCAGTGCGTCATTAATCCTGTGGTCGATCTCAGTCAGCTTAACCCCCGTCAGAAAGAAGCCGCGAAGTATATCGACGGTCCGTTGCTGGTACTCGCCGGTGCAGGCTCCGGTAAAACCTCGGTAATTACCCGTAAGATCGCTTACCTGATCGGCGTGTGTGGCATTAAGGCTCATCACATTGCGGCGGTAACCTTTACCAACAAGGCCGCGCGCGAGATGAAAGAGCGGGTTATGTCGCTGGTGGGCAAGGGCGGAGCGAAAGGTCTGACAGTGTCGACCTTCCACAACCTCGGTCTGAATATTATTCGTCATGAGCTGACGGCAGCGGGCTATAAGGCCGGTTTTTCGATTCTCGATCAGGACGACTGCCGCGGTATTCTGCGTGACGTCATGCACCGTGAGCACGGCGATGATGGCGACATGATCGAGCTGGTGCAGAATGCCATTTCCAATCTGAAGAACGATCTGATTGCGCCCGATCAGGCGCTGGGCATGGCCGCCAGTCCACAGGAAATGCTTATTGCGCAGACCTACTCGGTGTATCAGCGCATGCTGAAAGCCTACAACGCGGTGGATTTTGACGACCTGATCATGGTGCCGACGGTGCTGTTCCGCGATAACCCGGATGTTCTGGCGCGCTGGCAGAAGAAAATCCGCTACCTGCTGGTGGATGAATATCAGGACACCAACACCTCGCAGTACGAATTAGTGAAGCTGCTGGTGGGCCATCGCACGGGGCTGACCGTGGTTGGTGACGACGACCAGTCGATCTACGCCTGGCGCGGCGCTAAGCCGGAAAACCTGTCGCTGCTGAAAAAAGACTTCCCGACCCTGAAACTGGTCAAGCTGGAGCAGAACTATCGCTCCACCGGCCTGATTCTGAACGCCGCCAACCGCGTGATTGATAACAACCCGCACGAATTTGAGAAAAAGCTGTGGTCCGATATGGGCTACGGCGACCCGATCAAGATTCTTAAGTGCCGCAACGATGAAGTGGAATCGGAACGTATTGCTACCGAAATCGTTGAACGCCGCCTGCGCTATGGCTGCGGCTATCGCGACTTTGCCGTGCTGTATCGCGGTAATCACCAGTCGCGCGCCATCGAAATGAAGCTGCAGGCCTATCAGGTGCCGTACAAACTGAGTGGTGGCCAGTCGTTCTTTGGCCGCAACGAAATCAAAGACATTATGGGTTATCTGCGGCTGATCATTAACCCGTCGGATGACGCGGCCTTCCTGCGCATCATCAACACCCCGCGCCGTGAAATAGGTCCGACCACCATCGAAAAACTCGGTGAATATGCGGCCATGCGTGGCTGTTCTATGCTGGCCGCTGTGGATGAAATGGGGCTGGAAACGGCACTTATGCCGAAAGCCCTCGATCGTCTGCGTCGCTTCCGTCACTGGATGGAAAATATCACCCGTAATGCCTACACCGATGACCCGGTGGCGGCAGTTAAGGAAATGATCAGCGACATCGATTACGAAGGCTACCTGATGCAGAACTCAGGCACGCCGAACCAGGCCGAACGACGCATGAAGAACGTCTGGTTCCTGATCGACTCGATCAGCAAGATGATCGAAAAAGCGGATGAGCTGGGTGACGAGTGCACCATCGAAGATGCCGTCAGCAAACTGATTCTGCGCGACATGATGGAACAGCAGGAGCAGGAAGATGAATCCGACCAGGTGCAGCTGATGACGCTGCACGCCTCCAAGGGTCTGGAGTTTCCGCACGTTTACATCATGGGTATGGAAGAAGAGCTGATGCCACACCGCAACAGCATCGAAGCCGATACCATTGAAGAAGAACGGCGCTTAATGTACGTGGGTATTACCCGCGCCAAGCGCACACTGACGCTGACCTACGCCGGCAAGCGCCGTCAGTATGGCGAGGCCATGGAAACCACTCACTCGCGCTTCCTCGATGAGCTGCCTCCGGACGATATTGTCTGGGAAGGCAAAACCGAAACCTCCGCCGAGGAACAGAAGCAGCGCGGTCAGGAAACCTTATCCAGCCTGAAGAACATGCTGGCGGATTTTTAACTCACACCGTTCGCCAGACATAAAAAAGCCCGGGTTAACCGGGCTGGAGAGAACGACCAGATAGGGTGCTGGTTACAGAATCACTGTCCCTGTGCTTCTGTGGTAATAGTCAGGGTCACTTCGTCGCTGACGTACGGCGCGTATTTACCCAGATTAAACTCGGTACGTTTGATCACGGTGCTGGCGTCAAAACCAATGGCTGGTTTCTTGCTCATCGGGTGCTCGCCCATGCCGTTCAGCTTGGCATTGAACACAACAGACTTAGTCACGTCCTTGATGGTCAGGTCGCCGGTTACGTCGAACTGGCCGTCACCCTTTGCCGTTACTTTGGTACTTTTGAAGGTAGCGGTTGGGTATTTGGCAACGTCGAAGTAATCCGCTTCGTTGATAAACTCTTCGTTCAGCTTGGCCACCTTGGTATCGACGGTTTTCACCGGAATGGTGACGTTGATCGAAGCTTTCTGTGGCGTTTTTTCATCGAAAGAAATGCTGCCGGAGGCATCGCTGAAGCTGGCCGTTGGGTTAGAGAAACCAAAGTGGTTCCAGCTCACAACCACGCTGGTGTGGGTCGGATCAATGGTGTAATCCGCAGCCAGAGCTGCGCCAGACAGCAGGCTCGCTGCGACCATCAGTCCCGCTTTATTCAGTGCTTTCATAAGACATCCTTCCTCGTAAACAGGTTAGCAATCCGCCTGATGGCGTCTGGAATCTGTAACCATAGTAAAGCGCTGGGGTATATCTACAATGCCGAAAAATTCATGGGACTGATCGAAGAATTCGAAAGGATTAAAGGCGGGACAGCAGGCTGCCCCGTTCGCCGTTACTGATCGGCCGGGCTGTTTACCTCGGCAAACACGCTGTGACTACCGTCCTTGTTCAGCAATAAAACCTGATACGGCATAAAGCGCTTACCCATCTCCATGCCCGGGCTGCCGACCGGCATTGCCGGCACGCTGAGGCCGATGCTGTCTGCTGGTGGTGCTGCCAGATACTGTTCGATATAGCGCGCGGGCACATGGCCTTCGAACACGAAACCGTCATCTGAAACGGCGGTGTGGCAGGAGCGCACATCGGTGCCGATACCCAGCGTTTTTTTCAGCCCGGCCAGGTCCTCGTAATCTTCCATTCGTGAGTGGATGCCCTGATCCGCCAGGCGCTCGGCCCATTCGCTGCAGCAGCCGCAGGAAGGGCTTTTGAACACGGTCAGTTCAGTGGCGTGTGCGTACAGTGCGGTGAGGCCAGAGGCTAATGCCACGCTGGATGCGAACAGCGCTGACAGTATGGTTTTATTAGTCATTATCGTTCCTCTGTTAAAACCAGAAATGCAGCCCGACAACAAATTCTGCGTTGTCTGTGGGCTCTCCAGCCTGACGCAGGTAATCCGCGTTTTCCCCCAGGCTGTATTTCCAGTCTATGCCGGCGTAAGGGCCAAAATGACGACTCAGGTCATAGCGCAGGCGGATACCGGCGCGAACCTGCGCCAGTCCTGCGGCCTGAGCCTGTTGCTGGTCGTCTTTACCGTAGCCGGAAAGTTCCAGCTGGCTGTTCAGCAGCAGTCGCTGGGTAAACAGCAGCTCATGTTCACCACTCAGGGTAAACGCCAGTTGGCCGTTGTCGTTCAGATACAGCATGGCGCTGGATTCAATCCACCACGGCGCCAGGCCACTGATACCTGCGGCCAGCCATTGCTGGTTTTCGCCTTCGCTTGCCTGATCAAGACGAATCCCTAGTCGGGTATCCCAGAAAGCGGTCAGTGCGTGTTGCCACAGCAGGTCGGTTTCGCTGCTGAACTCGCCGTCTTCGACTTCGCCTTCGCTGCTCAGCAGCAGGCGGTTCCAGGTCGTGCCGTACCAGGCATTCAGCTCGTATTCGCTGAACTCGTTGTCAGGCTGGTATTCCAGCCGGTCGACAATAACGCTGCCAAAGTGATGCTCATCGGCCAGCACCAGCTGGCGCGGGGCGGGCATGGAATACGGGCCCGAGGTGAGGGTGAAACCATTACTGTGCGCGTGCGGATCACGTCCTCCACTGGCGTCTTCTGTGTTTGCTCTAACGCTTGTTAGAGGAAGGGTGGTGAGCAGACAGAGGCTGGTGAGCAGGATCTTATTCATAAACAACCACCTCGCGGAACATACCCATATCCATGTGGAACATCAGATGGCAGTGCCAGGCCCAGCGGCCCAGATCCTCCGGTGTGGTAAGGAAGCTGATGCGCTGCGCTGGCTGAACGGGAATGGTGTGGCGGCGCACCAGCAGTTCGCCGTCGGCAGATTCAAGATCACTCCACATACCGTGCAGGTGCATCGGGTGGGTCATCATGGTGTCGTTGTGCAGAATCACGCGGATACGCTGGTTATGTTTCATTGCCACCGGTGTGCTGTTGCCGAACTCCAGCCCGTCCAGCGACCAGCTGTAGCGCTCCATATTGCCGGTCAGGTGTAGCTCGATTTCTTTGGCTGGCACCCGTTTGTCGCTTAGTACCCCGTTTGCCGAACGCAGGTCGGCGAGGGTCAGCACTTTGTGTCCGGCCGGCCGCAAACCGCGGCCAGTCAGATTACGTAAGCCAACACCGGGGTCATCGAGGTTGGTGCGCGGTGTGTCGACGCGCATATCGACGCTGGCGCCGTATTCGCTGCGCGCGTGGCTGACCTTGCTGCTGGGTTTGGCCAACGGCTTCGGCGGTGTGGCGTGGCCCATGTTTGCGTGGTTCATGGCTTCGTGGTTCATCTTCGAATGATCCATGCCGTTCATACCACTCATACCAGCCATATCATGGTTCATGGCGGAGTGGTCCATGCCGTTCATGCCACTCATCGCGGTCATATCATGGTTCATGCCTGCATGATCCATTGCAGAATGATCCATGCCGTTCATGCCACTCATACCGGCCATATCGTGTTTCATAGTCGAATGGTCCATTGCTGCATGGTCCATTGCTGAATGGTCCATGCTGCCCATCATATCTTCCATGCTCAGCCATTCGACCGGATCGTTTTCCGGCAGCGCTGCACTCATGCCTGCGGCGGTTGCCAGCGTACCGGCAGCATAGCCGGAGCGATCCATGGTCTGAGCGAACAGGGTGCAGGCGTCTTCGTTCGGCGTGACCAGTACATCGTAGGTTTCACCCGGGCCGAAGCGGAATTCATGTACTTCGACTGGCTTTACCGGCTGACCGTCAGCCGCCACCACGGTCAGGGTCTGACCGGGAATGCGCACATCGTAGAAGGTGTTGCCGGCACTGTTAATAAAGCGCAGCTTCACGGTATCGCCGCGTTTAAACAGCCCGGTCCAGTTGCCGGCCGGTGTCGTGCCATTGAGCAGATAGGTCATCACTGCGGCTGAGGTGTCAGCCAGGTCGGTGGGGCTCATACGCATTTCATTCCACATCACGCGCTTATGCCAGGCAGCCGCCAGCCCCTGCTGGCGCGCATCTGCAGTGAACTCCGGCACGGTGGGGTGGTTGTAGTTGTACATATCGCTGTGGCTTTTCAGCATGGCCAGCACACTCATCGGGTGTTCATCCGACCAGTCCGACAGCTGCACCACATAATCACGCTGATACGCCGGCATGCTGTGCTGAGCGTGGCTCATCATGCTGCTGTGGTTCATGGCGTTGTGGTTCATGCCATGGTCGTGGGCCATGGATTGATCCTGAGTCATGGCGTGATGCTGCGCGCGGGGCTCGACTATTAAGGCACCGTACATGCCGGTCAGCTCCTGCATGCCGGAATGGGAGTGATACCAGTAGGTACCGCTCTGGCGCAGGGTGAACTGATAAGTAAAGGTTTCGCCCGGTGGAATACCATCGAAGCTGATACCCGGCACGCCATCCATGCGGTAATCGAGCAGGATGCCGTGCCAGTGAATGGACGTGGATTTGCTCAGGCGGTTGGTTACGCGGATGGTAACGGTGTCGCCTTCACGCAGGCGCAGGGTCGGTGCCGGAATTGAGCCGTTGATGGCCGTCGCTTTGCGCACATTACCGGTAAAGTTCACCAGCGTTTCTTCCACCACCAGATCAATCTCGGTGCCGCTGATAACCGGTGCCGTGCCATGGCCGGCAGCCTGCAGGCTGCGTGCATACAGCCAGTTCGGCATGGCGCTGAGCACGCCACCGGCGGCAAGCCCCTGGACAAAACGGCGGCGACTGACGCTGCTGTGTATGATCGATGCCTGAGATTTCGCTTTCATAAAATCCACTTCCTGACGTTATACCCCGAGTGTGCTCTGTGCTGACTGACAGTGGCATGACCCGAACATGACAAAAGCGTAATCTTGCTGCCATTTAAGCGACAGCCGGTGTCAGCCATAATGACCATTCGGATTGAGGAGTGAACTATGCGGCTGCTGGTGGTCGAGGACGAACAGAAAACCGGTGATTATCTGCGTCAGGGGCTGAGCGAAGCGGGTTTCAGCGTGCAGCTGGCACGCAATGGTCTGGATGGGCACCATCTGGCCATGACCGAAGACTTCGACCTGTTGCTGCTGGATGTCATGCTGCCGGATGTCGATGGCTGGCGCATTCTGCAGGCCCTGCGCGAGGCCGGCCGACAGACGCCAGTGCTGTTTCTGACCGCCCGTGACAGCGTCGAAGACCGGGTCAAAGGTCTGGAACTAGGCGCTGACGACTATCTGGTCAAACCCTTTGCTTTTGCCGAACTGCTGGCCCGGGTTCGCACTTTGTTGCGCCGTGGTGCGGTGCCGGTGCAGTCGGATCAGTTGCAGGTCGCTGACCTGAGTCTTGACCTGCTCAAGCGCCGGGTTAGCCGCGCTGGCCAGCGTATTACACTCAGTCAGAAAGAATTTGCCTTGCTGGAGTTGCTGGTACGACGCCAGGGCGAGGTATTGCCGCGCTCGCTGATTGCCTCGCAGGTGTGGGATATGAATTTTGATTCTGACACCAATGTCATCGACGTTGCTATTCGCCGCCTGCGCGCCAAAATCGACGACGACTTCCCGACCAAGCTGATTCATACCGTGCGTGGTATGGGCTACAAACTGGACAGCGATGATGATGGCCAGTAAACACCAGCCGATTTCCCTTACCCTGCGCGTGCTGCTGTTTGTCGGTGCGGCGATTGCGGCGGGTCTGATGCTGAACATCACCCTGATTGAGCGTTCGGTACGCCATCACTTTGCTGAGCAGGATGCCAGTGAGCTGCAGGCTATCGCCGACAGCCTGCTCAATCTGTTACCACAGCAGGAAGCGGATCTGCACACCAGCCTGATGCCCTGGCTCAGTGGCCATCATGGCGTGGAACTGCAGTTAGAAGCTGCATCCGGCGAACTGCTGTACCAGGCCAGCAGCGCGGGCTTTGCCGCCGCTGCGGCCGATATTGCGCCAGTCAGTCGCATCACCGCGGACAACCTGCGCACCTGGCAGGTGGGCGATCACACCTTTCGCGGCGCGGTAATGGAAGTCAGCGGTCAGCGTCTGACGCTGGCGGTGGATATGGGTTTTCATCTGCATTTCCTGCACAGTTTCCGCCATTCGCTGTGGCTGATTATGGCGGCTACGGCGCTGCTGACGCTGCTCGCCGCCGCCTACGCCATCTATCAGGGGCATATCCCGCTGCGTGGTTTCAGTCGTAACCTGCGCAGCACTCAGAGCAGTAATCTGGACAACCGTATCGACCCTGACAGTCTGCCACCGGAACTCAGTGATCTGGCTCTGTCGTTTAATGAAATGGCGGCGCGCCTGCAATACAGTTTCGAACAGCTGTCGCATTTTTCCGCCGATATAGCCCACGAACTGCGCACACCCCTGACCAACCTGATGACCCAGATCCAGGTCACCCTGAGTAAGCCGCGGGAGCCGTCGACCTATCATGAATTGCTCTACTCCAGCCTCGAAGAACTGGAACGGTTGAGCAAAATGGTGGGTGACATGTTGTGGCTGGCAAAAAGTGATAACCGTTTACTGGCGCTGCAACGCCAGTCGCTGGATCTCGCCGACGAAGTGCAGGAGCTGTTTGAATTCTTTGAGGCTCTGGCAGCAGAGCAGGGTGTTACGCTGGCGCTGCACGGGGCCGCTCAGGTCGCAGCGGATCGTCATTTACTGCGCCGCGCACTGTCCAATCTGCTGTCCAATGCTCTGCGCTACACACCGGCCGGTGGCTGTATCAGCGTCGTGCTGGAAGAAAGTACAGAGGGCAGGGTCAGAATCAGCGTCAGTAATCCTGGTGAGGTCATTGCCGCCGAGCACCTGGATAAGCTGTTTGACCGTTTCTATCGTGCCGACCCGTCGCGTCAGCGCCAGTCGGAAGGAGCCGGCCTGGGGTTAGCCATTGTGCGGGCAGTGGTGGATGCCCACGGCGGAAAGGTGGGGGTGACCTCCGACGCGCAGGCCACCCGTTTCACTATCGAACTTAGTCGCTGACGATACGGTCGGCAGGCTGCTCGATGATCAGATGCCCGGTGCGGATGCGCTGTGGGTGATCACCGACCGGGAAGCTGGCAATCTCGCGCGCTTCATCGAAGGAAATCACCGATACCCGATCCTGTTCGCTGACCGATACATAGCAGTTTTTGCCATCGGCACTTTCGGTGGACCAGTAAGGCTTGGCACCCAGCGGGTGCTCGGACAGCTGTACCGTCTGATACTCGAAGGTTTCACGGTCGACGATGGCAGCATAGCCGGACATAGTGCCCGCCACGCACAGCTTGGTGCCCGCACTGTTCATCGCCAGACCGTGGTGAGCGGAGTTGAGCTGGTAGTCACGCGTGCTCATGGCCTGAATTTCTTCCGGTACCGGCAGCTCAATACGACGGGTGATCTTCTGTTGCTCAACATCGTATTCAAAGAAGCCGTGGTAGAAGGAAATCTGCAGGTAAACAAACTTACCGTCCGGCGCTACCGCCATCGGACGTACGGCACTGTCGACCCAGGGGAAACCGAACTCTTCCAGCTTGTCGGCCATGTCGACGCGCTGCAGGATTTCATAGCTGTGGGCATCAACGATCTGGAAGTAACGATCGCCTTTAATCCAGTCCAGCCATGAGGTCGTGAACGGTACATACACCTTGCCGATGCTGGCGTGGTAGATCAGTTTGCCATCGCGCGAATAGGTGTTTTCATGGGGTTGATCGCCGGACTCAAAACCGCCAATGATCTCGCCGTTTTCGGTGTCGATGGCGTGCACCTTACCGGCGGTAGAAGCCGATACCAGGAATACCTTGCCGTCTGGCGAAATGGCGGAGTGGTCAGAGCGGGAGCCTTCCACCGGCGTACGCCATTTGATCTCGCCGCTGTTTACATCCAACGCAATCACATCGGCAAAGCTCGGGCGCGAGATAAACAGATAGCGGCCATCGTTGGATGGGAACATATCGTCCACCATCTGGTGATTACCTTCGCCAATCACTTCCTTGATAAAGGTCGACACAATCCAGCGTTTGATGCTGCTGCTCAGCTCTTCAAGACGCTGTTCTTTGTCCGGCACCGCGTTCAGTTTTTTGATGCGTTTGAAGGTATGCGGATCGTAGATATCAATGGTGCCATCCCAGTTGTTACCAACCACTACCACTTCGCGGGCATCGGCCGGAACATCGCGACGGCTGTGCAGGGTGGATTCAGTAACGGCATCGGTTACCTGCGGTGCCACGGTAGGGTTCACGGGGGTGTCGTCGGCTAGCGCTGTCGCGGAGCCTGTTGCCAGCGCGATGGCGGCAACCAGAGTGCGTAATGTCATAGTACCTGACCTGTCGTTTTTATCGTTATCAGGCGGCACTATACCCGAGTGCTGTGTCGGCGTAGCGACCCCTGCGGCCAGATTGTTTGACCGCAGAGGACAGGATCCGTCAGTTCAGTGACAGACCAAACAGGCTGATTTCCATTTTATACGGCACCTCAACCGGCGCGGTTTGCAGCGTCTGAATGCGGCTCATGTAGGTATCCATTTTATGCGCTTCGAGATTGTCGGCATCCGGCAGGGCACTCATGATTTTGGTAGCGCGCAGCATCGCTTTTACCCCGGAGGTTTGTGAGTACTGGCCTTCGCCCAGCAGAATAACTTCCTCACCCATGTGCCAGTAGATATCCATATCCTTGATCTGCAGCGGGCTGAGAGGTGGTACTAACGGCACAATGTCTTTCGGCGTGACCACGCGGGTCAGGGGAATATCATCGAACACTCCGGCACCGGTAACGTTGGTGACCTTCGGCTGACCAAAGGTAATCACCTGCGCAGGCGTACGTTGCTCCTGTTCTAAGAACATCGCCACAATGACTGCAATGGCGCCGCCCAGGCTGTGACCGGTAACGGTAATCGGCTTGCTGCTATCCAGATGCGGTTTTACATCGGCATACACCGCCGCCGCACTGGTTTTAAAACCCTTGTGCAGGGTAATACCCAGTTGCTCATCCGGCTGAAACTCGATATCCAGATCGACCATGGCGTTGGTCAGATTGGCAGTACCGCGCACGGCAATGGTCTGCATATCGTCCGTTGAACTGAGGAAGTAGCTCACCTGAGACTCAGCCATAACCGCCTGATGCACCAGCGTTTGCCCCTGACTTTTCAGCTGGTCTTCCAGTTCCGTTTCCGGCAGGTAGGTATCAGCCGCCAGTTGGCCGTAGCTCTGGATGGTGGCGAAGTCGGTGGCGGCAAATGTGAGGCTGCTGAACAGAAGGCTCAGCAGAATGAATACACGAGAGTTCATGGTTATCTTCTGTGGCGAGGTAATGGGCGAAACGGTTTATAAGGGACTTTGCAGCGTTTGAAAAGTTCGCTTCACGCCAGTCTGGGTTACCTACAAGTCCTTTTCACTCTCTTGGGAAATTCCTGCTTTCATTAATAACGTCATTAGTGCTTCTTTTGGCTCTCCTGGCTCTGATGAAAATGACAGCAAACACGCTATTGCTGCTCTCGTTTCTTCCGGCGCTGGCGGCGTCGGCGGCGCTTTAGTTCGACCCGGCGGCGGCAATGACGATAAAGAAAACACTAATAACCTCAAAGAGGACGACAAGAAAAAGAACAAGGGCGAAGATCAGGGCGACAAGGACGATAACTCCGCTTCTAACCCTGCCAGCCCTGCCAATGCAGGCAAAGACCCTAAGCAGGACAATGACAACGATTTGCCTGCCCCTGGCAACCAGGGGGAGGATGAAGGGAAGGACAGTGACAACGCTTTGCCTGCCCCTGGCAAGCAGGGGGAGGATAAGAGTACGAAGGATAGTGGAAAGGCTGGCGATTAAAGCATAACTTCCTGCGGGCAGAAGGAGTGGGGGGCATCCCAAAACGCCGCAACTGTATTGGCAGTGTAATATTTGGATGGCTCCATACGGTTAATATGCCAGCCCGCATCCCGCGCTATCCGGCCTGCCGCATGAAAGTCGTCAACCCGGATGGCCGGATTTTCCTTCAACATCGCCTTAAACAAAGGCACTGTATGGGTTGCCTCAAGGTACGCCGCATTCTCCTTCCACCACGCCAGACGCTCCGCTTCCCAATCATGCTGCAAGCGCAGATCGCCTTCTTCCGCTCCTTCCAGCTGCGCTATCCACTCGTTATGCGCCTTCACTTCTCGTACCACAACCTCTACTAAACGTGGGTCGCGCAGCTGCGGGTACTCATCTGAACCAAAGGTCAGCGCTTCCAGTACCTTGCCCTGAAAGGCATTCAGCTTCTTGGTGATCTTGGCAAAGGTGTAAAACTCCGCTCGCACCATCAGCTTGAGGTTGATCAATCGCATTTCTTCCCGGTTAAGAGCACGCGCAGGGGTCCGATAAAGACCCATTCGCAGGGAGTCCAGCCAGTGATAACCGCCACAACCGCGCAGGCCCTGTTCATACGGTGCGCCGCACAACTCCAGCAGGTACAGCTTAAAGCTGAACTCGCGCAGGCCCTCGTTACCCGGCTCAGCAGAGCGGGCTGCAAGGTACTTGATGGTATCCAGCTGTTCATCGGAAAAGGCTTTCTGGAACTGGTATTTCTCATTGGCCTGGGTCAGTGCTTGCTGAAGCTGTTGCGCCTTTTGGCGAGCGTTGTCAGCGGCGCGAGCATGACGTTTGGCGGCATCCTGAGCATCACGCAGCCAGCGGCGCTGGTTCTGGATTTCGCTTTGCAGGTTGGCGATCTGGAATGACATGAAACTTCCCTGTGTGTCCGAGCTGATGCTGTTAACTTTATCAGGTTGGTGCTGATTAGGCAGCAGGCTAACCCGCTGGGTTATTTCTTCTCAGGCGGGGTCCACTGAACAAGATCGGAAATATACTGCTCACCTTGCTGCTCTTTAATTCGACGTCTTTCTTCAGAGAAGCGGTCATACTCTGTTTGGGCTTTCAGGTCGGCCTGTTTCTTACTAATGGTGCCTGTACCTTCGAGAACATCACGATCGTTAAATTGCAGAAACTGATCGAGTTTGTCTTGCCAGTCGTTCAGAAAAACCTGCTGACGACGGCTTGCCTGATCTTCGGCAAAATCCAGCCACATCACCACAATCCGGTTGAGTTCTTTGATTTCGCTTTCGCTCAGATAGTTTTTGGCGGTGGTCACGTCACCTTTGCGTACGTCGCTACCCTTAAAGGTGGTTAGCCCCATATTGGGTTTTGATGCATCGGCACGTTGGTAGATGAGCTCTGGTGCTGTTCGTCCGGAGCAGGCGTAATGCAGCTTGTTCTGAATTGTCTGGAAGAAGCGGGTCGTGTCTTTCAACGATGGTTCGTAATCGGCTGCCAGTGCAAAAATCTCACGCACACGCAGATACATTCGCCGTTCGCTGGCACGGATATCTCGTATGCGTTCCAGCAGTTCATCAAAGTAATCAGGAACGATGGAATTAGCGACCGGCGGATTCTTCAGCCGTTCGTCATCCATGACAAAGCCTTTAACCAGGTATTCCTGAAGCGTTCGGGTTGCCCATTTACGGAACTGGGTGCCACGGGTAGAGCGGACGCGATAACCGACGGCCAGAATCATGGGCAGGCTGAAGTACTGCACGTTGTATGTTTTGCCATCGGCGGCAGTTGTTCGGTAAAACCGAACAACTGAATCTTCGGATAACTCACCGTCTTCAAAGATGTTCTTGATGTGCTCGCTGATGGTTGCTTTTGCCTTGCCATACAGATCACAGATCATCGCCTGCGACAGCCACAGGGTGTCACCTTCAAAGCGGCATTCGATCCGTACCCGGCCGTCATCGGAGGCGAACAGCAGAAATTCACCGTTTGGTGCTTGTGGCTGTGGCTTTGAATTAAAGTTTGATAATAAATCTTCTATTTTTGAATGCATTATGATCAACTTTTAAATAAAGTTTGATTAAAAACTAGGGAGTGTTAGGTAGAACTCTAGTTTTATCGAAAATATAGTTTGATACAAAAGTGGGTTTATGTTTAGTTCTCATTGAGCCTGTAAATAAATCTGTGTAACTGCCCACCCCATTACAGGTGACCGTTCAGGCGGTCACCAAATTCGATAATAAAGCGATT
>NZ_JAEDAH010000025.1 GCF_020320395.1 Thalassolituus marinus
TTGTTTGGGTTTTGGCGAATGCAAACTTAACCGATTTTACTGCCGTTCTCATTTTTCACGCTTAAATGCGATGAACCTTTTTTTTAAGCCTGCAACCCGACTGTGTGAAAGCAAACCCCGTTTGATAGCGCTACAATTTACGGGTCTTTCACAGGGATTAGTAATGACTCCTCGCCTGCTTACATTCGCTCTCGGATGGTTACTGGCCGCATCGGCTGTTGCCGCACAGCATTGGGAACACATACCGCACTCAAAACAGGGCATCAGTTACAACCAGTACCTCGCCAGCCTGAATATTCCAGCGGCTGGTCACCGCAGTCAGTGCAAAGACGACCGCTGCCGCTACTGGATCAGCATCGGCAATGCCGAATTCCGCGTAAGCAAAGATGCAGCCATCGTGTCGCAATCCCGCTATGACGGTGCCACCTGGGCGATTTACCACGATGACGAAGACTACTACCTGCTCTCTGCCAGCCGCAGCGGACGCGGCAAACGGCATGGTAAGGTCTCGCGCGAGATCGCAGCTTGCCTGGCCACTGCCGTCAGCCAAAGCATTATCAGCGTATCGGGCACGCCCGTGTGCTTGTCAGGTAACACCCTATACCTCGGTAGTGAGAAAAAGAGACTGTCGGGCAACCCTGTTGCCAGTTCCTTCGGCACGTCTTATTCAGGCTACTGGGCCCTCGCCTACGCAGACGAAAAAATGCAGGTCCACGTGGGTAACCACAAAGGATTCACGCAGGTACTCAGCAGTTTGCATGAGCGCAGCGATATTGATCAGGTACTGAGCGTTTTCCCGACCAGCCAGAACAGTCAGTGGCTGGCCGTGTACGAATACATGAATAAGCGCAACAAAAGTCTGCGCCTTTACCGTATTAAGGGCGATTCGGTGAGCGACTACACCGTCGCCAATACCGTTGAAGACGATCGCGGTGTTCGCCCCATGGTTTATCAAAGCCTCGATGGCGAGCTGCACGTCAGTTCCGATGCGCTGACCGGCAATTATTTCTACGATTTTCAGCCTTCGTCATTGCATGACCAGCAGCCGCACTACAACCCGTTTCAGTCTGTCGATGTAGCAGACATCACGGCCAGCGTCGGTTTACGCCTGACCCGCTGGCATGTAAATCAGAGCACTAAAGAGCCCAGCAATGGTGATGGCGATAGCAAATCGCTGTCCTCCACAGAGTATGAAATGAACGACTCCATGCTTACTGAATACCGTTTCGCCGGGCGTTTTATGCGCACCCAGCTGGCGCTGAGCTATCTGAAAAATGAATCTGAGCGCAATATGAATTCGCTGCAAAAAACGGCCAGCCACAAACTCTGGGGTGCGCTGGGTATCGATGGATTGTTTAAGGGTCCTGCTGTACTGCGCCTCGAAGTTGCCAGCGAGAAAGCCGGCGGCATTGCTACCTACGAGGACGCTAACGATCAGCAGCAAGTCGTTGCCTTTGAAAACGATTACCGCCGTTATTCGGCCATGGTCACCCAGGAGCTGGGCTGGTTTATGGGGGGCAGCTATGTGCGTAACAATATGCCGATGGCCATCGCTTTTTATGAAGCAGGCCTCAGCGATCCGCTGCTGTATTTCGACCCGGATTTCAGTCTGCAAAAGCTGCTGTTTGTCATAGGCTACGACACCTCACAGTACGCCAGCCGCTATCTGTTCAGCTACCGTGATTTCTATATCGACGGCCGCTTCGGTATCGGTCTTTATCAGTACGATATTGGCCGGGATGTTGTACGCGATGCTGAACAGGTCAGTGGCAAGTCGCATAGCAGTGATATTGGTCTGGCTCTGGACGGCGCGCTGGAAGCCGGCTATTTATGGCAGGTGCGTTCGGTCGATGCAGGCGGGCTGGGCGTGTCTTTTCAGACCGGTATCAGTGTCGACATTGAAACCTACCTGAACGGGGTGTCGGAAGACACTGAAGTCGATGACGATGAGATTGTGTCGTCATTCGAACGTACGGATATTCGCTGGGGCCCTTACCTGCGCCTGAATCTGCTGTTCTGATAGCGACACCAGAACAGCAGAGGCTGGTCTTAGCGGTGAGTGCGACGCTCGTTACGCAGAGCAGCAATCACATTGTGGGTCTGCGGGCGATGTCCACGCCACAGGGTAAAGGCTTCAGCAGCCTGTTCAACCAGCATACCCAGACCATCAATGGTGGTGGTTACGCCGTTATCCTGTGCCCACTGGTTAAATACCGTCAGGCCGCTACCGTACATCATGTCGTAGCACACGGTTGCCGGGGTTAAAGCCGATACCGGCAACGGCGGCAGTTCACCACTGAGGCTGGCCGAAGTGCCGTTGATGATCACATCGAACGCTCCTTCTACCTCAGTAAAACCACAACCAGAGACGTTACCCAGATCAGCGAAATCCTCTGCCAGTGCCGCGGCTTTGCTTACCGTGCGGTTGGCAATCACCAGCTCTGCTGGCTGCTGCTCCAGTAATGGCTGCAGCACGCCGCGCACGGCACCGCCAGCACCCAGCAGCAGAATACGTTTGCCTGCCAGCTCAACCTGATGATTCACCGTCAGGTCACGCACCAGTCCAACACCATCGGTGTTGTCAGCCAGAACGGTGCCGTCTGCCATACGCTTAAGGGTATTTACCGCCTGCGCACGTTTAGCACGCTCGGTGTATTCTCCGGCAAAGCGGTAGGCGTCTTCCTTAAAGGGCACGGTGATATTCAGCCCCGCACCACCATGCGAAAAGAAGCGCTCAGCGGCGTCAGCAAACCCTTCCAGCGGCACCAGCTGCGCCGTGTAGAGCATATTGTCCCGGGCCTGCGCCGCAAAGGCGGCGTGAATCTGTGGTGACTTACTATGGCCAATGGGGTTGCCCATCACACTGTAGAGATCCGTCATACACGCCTCACACCCACTCTTTGTGTGGCAGGAAGTCGGTATACAGCTTCGACTCAGGTGAGCCTGGTTCCGGGTTCCAGTCATAGTCCCAGTGCACCACCGGCGGCAGTGACATCAGAATGGATTCAGTACGACCACCGGTCTGCAGACCAAAAATAGTGCCGCGGTCGAACACCAGATTAAATTCCACATAACGACCACGACGATAGCACTGGAATTTACGCTCGCGCTCACCGTATTCGGTGTCTTTGCGCTTCGCCACAATCGGCACATAGGCGTCGATATAGCCGTTACCCACCGCCTGCAGGAAGGCGAAGGTTTTTTCGAAGTTCAGCTCGCCATCCCAGCGATTGAGGTCGTCAAAGAACAGACCGCCGACACCGCGCGCTTCGTTGCGGTGCTTAAGGTAGAAGTAGTCGTCGCACCACTTTTTGTACTTTGCAAACACCTCAGCACCGAATGGCTGACACAGGTCTTTAGCGGTCTGGTGCCAGTGCACCACGTCTTCTTCAAAGCCGTAGTAAGGAGTCAGGTCGAAACCGCCGCCCATCCACCACACCGGCTCTTCGCCTTCTTTTTCGGCAACGAACAGACGCACATTGGCGTGGGAAGTCGGTACGTATGGGTTGTGCGGATGAATCACCAGCGACACACCCATGGCCTGAAAACTACGGCCTGCCAGTTCCGGGCGGGAAGCGGTAGCAGAAGCTGGCAGACGCTCACCGCGTACGTGAGAGAAATTCACACCGCCTTTCTCGATAACGGCGCCATCGGCAATCACACGGGTACGACCACCACCGGTGAGAGCCAGCTCACCTTCGGCACCTTCACGTTCCCAGGCATCCTCAACGAATACCGCCTGACCATCCTGCGCTTCCAGTGCGCTGCAAATACGATCCTGCAAATCCAGCAGGAAGGCTTTTACGGCTGCAACATCGCAACCTGTACCAGCCTGACTCATGAGTAACTCCTCAATTAACGCAGACGCTGACCTGTCAGCGTGCGGATTTCCGATGGCTGAGCACGACCGCCGAGGGCGCCCGGCAGAATATAATCCAGCTCATCAGCAAAATACTGTCGTACCCGGAAGGCATCACGGGCAGGTTCTTTTCCGGCAGGGTTGGCCGAGGTAGACACCAGAGGTCCGACCTCGTCACACAGCTGTCTGACCAATGGGTGATCAGTAAGACGCACGGCAAGGCTATTATGTTCCCCGCGCAGCATCTGCGAAACCTGTTCGTGACATGGCAGCACCCAGGTCACCGGCCCCGGCCAGGTTGGCCAGATCTGATTCAGGTCGTCTGCCGACAGCGGCTTGATCCAGTCGTGCAGCTGCTCCAGTGACGACGCCACCATCACCAACCCTTTCTGCCACGGGCGATCTTTTAATTCGAGAATGCGCGCAATGGCGTCATCGTCACGAGGGTCACAGCCTAACCCCCATACAGCTTCGGTCGGATAGGCCAGCACACCACCACTGCGAATGCAGCGTACCGCCTGAGATAAATGCCAGGAATTCACGTTTGCTATGCCTAACGCAGAAAAAGGAATGCGGCACCCTACAACATGGCCAAAAAGGCGGCAAGAGGCGACCCGGGTCGGCCAGTAAAGTGTCGTTGAATGGCCGTTAATTTTTTCCCTTTAAATGAAAAAGCCCCGCACAGGCGGGGCTTTGTTTCTGCCAGCTCAGCAATCAGGCTGCTTTCGCCAGGCGCCAACGCCGTGTGGCAAGCAGTACAGGCGATAGCGTAAGGAGCCAGATAAGGGAGCCGCCGCCGGACGAGCCGGAGCTACTTTCCTTTTCGTCCTCATTCTGGTCATTGCCATCGGCCGAGCCGGAGCTACTTTCCTTTTCGTCCTCATTCTGGTCATTGCCATCGGCCGATTCTGTACTCGCCTCCACGTCAACCACCTCAATTGCCTTCTCCAGAACCGATGATAGCGCTGGTACGCCATCATCTGTCACATTGATCCAAACGCGATAGACACCTGACGTAAGACCCAGAGGTGAAAATGTTACCTGGCGGGTATTCGGGGCGACCGCTACCAGCCCCCCAAAGTTCAGGGCAATCTGGTGTCCGTCATTTCCGTTAGGGTCAACAATTCGTATTTCAACAGAGACATCGCCAGCGGCGCGATTGATAACATCGGTTTCAGCCCCTGCCTGCTTAACAGACAGAGAAATCTCTGGAGGCAGGTTTTCATCCGTAATCAACAGGCTGTGCTGCTGCCACTCGGGCTCAATATCCAATTCTCGCCCTTCAGCGCTAACAATCATGCTCTGTTCAAGATTAATCAGCAGAATCTCTCGCTGCTCAAACACACTGTCTACTGCTATGGGTAGCTGAAAAGCAGCCCTGGTCGCGGGAGTGTTATCAGCCCCGGGTAAGAGTGTCACTAAATGCTCAGCATCTAATGAAAATGCAGCATCCACGTCGCTCTGCTCAGCCGTCGACAACTGCTGATCGATACTCAGTTTGAACTGCACCGGATACTCTGGTGACGGTCCGCTAAGCGACAACCAGACATCTGCAACCGCGTTTTCACCCATCAGCGACTCAGCTTGCTCAAAACGAGCACGAGGATAAATCCGGATGAGCTGAGGCATTGGCTCACTCATATTGCCTGCCAGGTCAGAAGCGAACCATTCAACACGATGTAAGCCAACCGGCAGCCTGACAATATCATCCTCATCCGCGATGAGTTCATCACCTTGCAAGTAAACCCGGTATGTCAGTAATGCCGATGCATCAACTGCATCCTCCGCATAAGCGCTGGCTTTCCATTCAAGAAACTGAGTTTCAGACAGCTCAGCAAAAAGCCCCGCATCATCAGAAACCGCAAGGCTAAGGTCAGAGTCAAACGGCATCATAACCGGACGACCATTATCCACAGCGTTATCAGGATCAAGCTCATCCGGGATAGCGTCATTGTCCATATCATCCGGATACCGGTCTGCGTTATCACCTATACCATCACCATCACGATCCGCCCAGTCCGACCCATCATCCGGATACCGGTCTGCGTTATCACCTATACCATCACCGTCGCGGTCGGCCCAGTCTGATGCATCATCCGGATAAAGATCCGCATTATCGCCAACGCCATCACCATCACGGTCGGCCCAGTCCGCCCCATCATCCGGATAAAGATCCGCATTATCGCCTATACCATCACCGTCGCGGTCGGCCCAGTCCGCTGCATCATCCGGATAAAGATCCGCATTATCTCCAACGCCATCACCATCACGGTCGGCCCAGTCCGACCCATCATCCGGATAAAGATCCGCATTATCGCCTATACCATCACCATCGCGGTCGGCCCAGTCCAATGCATCATCCGGATACCGGTCTGCATTATCACCGACGCCATCACCATCGCGATCTGACCATTCGCTGCCATCAAACGGGAACTGGTCGCGGGTGTCATCAAAGCCGTCACCATCATCATCTATGTCGGCATTATCACCCATGCCATCCTGATCGAAATCACGTGTTTCCGTCGGGTCTTCTGGCAAGGCGTCTTCATGATCAATAACACCATCACTATCGCTGTCACGATACAAGGTGCCGTTCAGGTTAAGCGCAGGTAACTGGCTGTTAGTACCAAAGTTCCAGTAAGACTGGGTGTTACCCTCGGCATCGATATAAACAGCATCCCCCCAGCCTGCGTAAAGTGTTGTGTCCGTTACACAG
>NZ_JAEDAH010000106.1:0-22926 GCF_020320395.1 Thalassolituus marinus
GTTTGGGTTTTGGCGAATGCAAACTTAACCGATTTTACTGCCGTTCTCATTTTTCACGCTTAAATGCGATGAACCTTTTTTATGCCTGTGAGTCAGGTTCAAGAAAAGCCAGGGAAAGAAAACCGGCGAAAGCACCAAGGACAAACACCACGGCAATGCTGTCACTGGCCAGCATGACCAGGCCGGTAATAATCCAGCCACTTTTCACCTGTTCCAGGCGCCTGCGGTACAGCCTGGTGCGTGTCCAGTTGAGTTCCGGATAGTTGTCAGGCAAACGATAAAAGCGACGGATGCGTTCAATTAATGGAAATCGATTCATGGCCTTCCCCTTGTCGGTATCAATCTCCGTCGGGGCAATCGACGAAAGATGATTAACAGAGGTTAGAACACAAGCGCACGCTCTTCCGCCGATAACAGCGAAAGTGTCTATTGAAGAATATTTCTATAAAAGGATGGTCTGAACCGAATTGGTGCAGTGTCTCATCCGCTGGTAAGGAGGAGGCCGCTTTCATAAGCGGCCTGTGTGATCAGATTTTATATACAGATTTGGTCATGACCTTGGACACTGCAGTCATCGCCAGCTTAACCGGCAGCGGAAATTTATAACCGCCGGCGTCCAGTGCCGTGGTGGCGTGTCTGGCTTCGTCTTCCAGCATCTGCAGCAGAATCGCTTTGCTTTTCTCATCCTGCACCGGCAGGCTGCTCATATGCTGTGCCAGATGTTTGCATACCTGATCTTCGGTGGCGGCAACAAAGCCGAGACTGACTTTGTCGGAAACCTTGCCAGCCGCCGCGCCAATGGCGAACGACATACCGTAAAACAGTGGGTTGAGCAGACTGGTATGACTGCCCAGTTCTTTTACCCGGTTTTCACACCAGACCAGATGGTCGACTTCTTCACGCGCCGCTTCTTCCATGGCTTCACGGACCTCTGGCAGCTTCGCTGTCAGCGCCTGGCCCTGATACAACGCCTGAGCACAGACTTCACCGGTGTGGTTAATACGCATCAGGCCTGCGGCGTGTTTCGCTTCGGCTTCGCTGAGGTCGTGGTGATCACGCTGATCAGCAGGAGAAGCGCGGTATTCCTGGGCCGCGCCCGGCACCAGTGTGCGCAGCGCCTGATCCGCATTTTGAATCAGCTTATCCAGTAATGTGTAACGACGTGGTGAGTTCGTAGCCATGGGTACCTCCGGTCTTTGCGCCATTTTACGGCATCAGCGCCCTTAACGCATGATTCTTATCAAGCATGGCACAAAGCCATTGGCCTGATAGAATCGGCGGAAAAGGAGGAGATATGCAGGATTTACACGATCTCGGAGTATTGCTCGACCGTCAGGTGCCGTTACTGGTTGTTGAAAGTCACGAAGAAGCGCGGGCGCTGGAGTTATTTACCCGTCTGGCAATCCGCCGCGGGATGGCGTTACAGCAATGGACGCTGACCGACGGTCTGCGCCGACTCGGATTTGGCGAGGACGTTAAAGCCGGGGTTTCTACCCGTGAAGCGGCTGACGCCCTGCGTTATATCCGCGATCGTGACGACGGTGGTCTGTTTATCTTCTGCGATCTGCATCCGTTTCTGGACGATCCACTGATTATCCGATTGCTGAAAGACATTGCACTGCAGCATGAAGGACACGGCAAAACCATCGCGCTGCTCAGCTACCGTATCAGTGTTCCGCCTGAGCTGCAGCGTCAGGCGGCCCTGTTCAGCCTGAATTTACCGGATGAGAAACAGCTGATGGCGCTGGTGAAGGAAGAGGCTGCGCGTTTCGCCCGCAGCAGTGGCCAGAAGGTACGCAGTGATAATCCTACTCTGCAACAGCTGGTCTCTAACCTGCGTGGTCTGACCTTCTCCGATGCGCGTCGTCTGGTGCGTGGGGCGATTGTCGATGACGGTGCCATTACCCAGGACGACGTACCGGAGGTGGCGAAAGCGAAAATGTCGCTGCTGGCGCTGGAGTCCGCCGTCAGTTTTGAATACGACACCGCCCGTTTTGGCGATGTTGCCGGGCTGAATAATCTCAAACAGTGGTTATCCCAGCGTCAGCAGGCGTTTATGTCGGCTGGTAAGGGAATGCGTCCGCGCGGCATGATGCTGTTCGGTGTGCAGGGCAGTGGTAAGAGTCTGGCAGCCAAAGCGGTAGCAGGCTCGTGGGGCCTGCCTTTGCTGCGACTGGACTTTGGCAGCCTGTATAACAAGTTCTTTGGCGAAACGGAACGCAACCTGCGCGAAGCACTGAAACTGGCTGAAACCATGTCACCCTGCGTGCTGTGGATCGACGAAATTGAAAAAGGTCTGGGTCAGGACAGCAATGATGCCGGTGTGAGCCAGCGTATTCTGGGCACACTTCTGACCTGGCTGGCGGAGCACGATGCGCAGGTGTTTGTGGTTGCAACCGCCAATAACATTCATCAGTTACCACCGGAGCTGCTGCGCAAAGGACGTCTGGACGAACTGTTCTTCGTCGACCTGCCACAGCAGGATATTCGTCGGGAGATTCTCAGCCTGCATATGCGTCGCCGTGGTCTGGATCCGCAGCGCTTCGATCTGGAACAGCTGGCACAGGCCAGTGAGGGTTTCTCCGGAGCGGAGCTGGAGCAGGCCGTGGTGTCCGCCTGGCATGCGGCGTCAGCTCAGCAAGATGGGCGTGAACAGCTGGATACCGCTGTGGTGCTGGGTGAAATTCACAAAACCCGGCCATTGTCTGTGGTGATGGCTGAGCCGCTGCAGGCACTGCGCGACTGGGCCGCCGAACGAGCTGTTGCCGCCGATTGATCAGGCCATACTGCTCTGGCGGCGGAAACGCAGGCCTTGCAGTGCCTGACGCAGGCGATCACCGCTGGCCGGTTTGGCCAGCAGCTGCTGGATACCAACGGCCAGTGCATCTTCACGCACTACGGTGACATTCATACCGGTCAGCATCAGCAGAGCCGGTTTGTGATCGATGTCCTTATCCTGCTGGATGCGTTCCGCCAGTTGCAGACCATTCATCACTGGCATGTCGTGGTCGATGATCAGGATATCGTAGGGCTGGCCCATGCTGATCTGGTTGCGCATCATCGCCAGCGCTTCCTTACCACTGTAAGTGGATTCCGGGCGCATACCCCAGCGCCGTACCTGTTTCTCAATCACCGTTCGCAGCGAGGCGTTGTCATCGACGATCAGAATGCGCAGGCCGATCAGAGAGTCGTCGTTGATTTCTGCCTCCGGTACCTCGGCAGCGTCGATTGGCAGACATAAGGTCAGCGATGCTCCATGGCCAGTCATGCTCTCGACCGCCAGCGTGGCGCGCAGTTTTTCCATCAGGTGGCGGGTAACGATCAGATCCCAGGGCAGGTTGTCGATTACCTCTGGCAGCGGACGCTGATAGTGCAGCACGCTGAAGGCTTGCTTCAGCTCATCCTGTTTCACCATGGTGTTGCTCATCTGCAGCTGCAGGCGAATACCGGTTTTGTCCCCACTCTGGTAGCTGCCTGCGTGCAGGGTAAGTTCGCCATATTCGGTGTAGGCCAGTGCGTGATCTACCAGATTATGCAGAATGGTTTGCAGACGGCTGGCGTCACCGTTGAAACGCTCGGGTAACTCATCGGCAAAGTCGATCACCAGCTCGACCTGCTTACGGATGGCTTCCTGCTGGAAATGTGACATGACTTCATTCAACAGGACCGACAGATCAAACGGTCTGTTTTCCAGTTCCAGCATGCCTTTGCGGATACGTGACAGGTCGGAAATTTCGTTGGCCACGTGCAGCAGATCGCGGCCTGCCAGGGCGATGGTGTCAGAAAAATCACGCTGACTGGCACTGAGCGGGGTTTCGTTGAGCAGTTCATTCATACCTATCACACCGTTAATCGGCGTACGCAGTTCATGCGATATCTGTGACAACAGGGCAGGCGACAGCAGCCCCTGGGCTTTGTTTTCTTTTTCTTCGCGCACTGCCGGGTTTGCCATATCCATCTGGCTCAGAACCAGAGTGGCGATAACGATAAATGGCAGAATCAGTGGTGCCCAGTCGGTCAGGGCATCCATCGACAGATAATTGTAAGTCGTGAGGATAGCGATCAGTACGGAGAAGCCGATGGCGATGGTGCCGGTCAGTAACCAGCGTTGGGCACCTTCATAACGGGCGCGTGCCAGCGCCAGAACAGGCAGTACTGCAAATTCATTGAGCACCACCAACAGCGCAGCAACCAGCATGCTGGACTCCGGTGCCCAGTAGATACTGAGTAGCATCAGGGGCAGATGGATGGCTGCCAGCGCGTACAGATAGAGGTTAATCAGACGCTCTTTCGGACCTTGCCAGCCGACAAAGCGAATGGCCAGCGTTTTGGCGACCGCAGAACAGACCAGCGCCAGTTCGGCAATGATGTTGGCCGTTTCGCTGGAGAGTTCGGTCAGCAGTGGCATAAAGCCGAGCCAGGACGGCTGGAAGACGGCGATGGTGGCGCAGTAGCAGGCAGATACCAGTGCAAATGCCGGCCGGTCGCGATAAAAAATAAACAGAAACCAGGCGAGAGTGGCCATGACCCAGCCAATACTGATGCCCTGAACGGTAAAGACTTTCTGTTCGTTGGCAACGAAGCGGTCAACACTCATCAGGCGGATATGGGTGGAAAAAATACCGTCCGAATGAACCCGTACCAGATAGCTGCGGGTACTCTGGGCTGGGATATGCAACTCAATCGGGTGGGCCTGAATAAAACTGCCACGCAGGGAACGTGAGTGATGATCCTTGCGAATAACGGCGTAATTGTCACCGGCAGAAATATCGTAAAACTCGATGTCATCGAGTTCATTGCCGGACAAGGTAAGGACAATTTGTTTCTGGTTAGCGTAAGGGTTGGTCAGGCTGAAGCGCAGCCAGTAGACCGAGTCGGTCACACCAAACTTGAGTGAGCGGGCATGACTTGGGGTAAAGCGCAGTTGTTGCTCACGGGTCAGCATGGTGGTGATATCCAGCTGACCCGTTGGGTCTTCCAGCACCGACACATAAGGGGTGATGGAATAATCGAAACTCGCATTGGGCAGAAGTACCGGGTTATTTGCTCTGACCATGCTGCTGAATAACAGCAACACCAGCATTGCCAGACAATAATCCCTGTACTTCTTCATCCCTGTGCGTCTCCGGTTTACTTGTCCGCTTGCTCGCGTGCAATGGCACGATAACCGATATCAGAGCGACAGAACATACCGTTCCAGCTGATCTCTTTAATCAGTTCGTAAGCCTGAGCCTGAGCTTCGCCGACAGTGTTACCCAGTGCGGTGGCACACAGCACACGACCACCCGCGGTAACGACGTCACCAGCTTCGTTCAGCTTGGTACCGGCGTGGAATACTTTACGGTCGGTACCGTCGTTTTCTGGCAGGGAAATCACATCACCTTTCGGGTAGTCGGCCGGGTAGCCTGCAGCTGCCAGTACCACACCCAGAGAAGGGCGCGGATCCCATTGGGCTGTTTCGCTATCCAGTTTGCCTTCCAGCGCTGCCAGACAGTGAGCCACCATATCAGACTGCATACGCAGCATGATTGGCTGGGTTTCCGGGTCACCGAAACGGCAGTTGTATTCGATCACTTTCGGCGCGCCAGACTCGTCGATCATCAGACCGGCATACAGGAAACCGGTGTAATCGTTGCCTTCTGCAGCCATACCGTTCACGGTCGGGTAAATCACTTCGCGCATAACGCGGTCGTGGATGTCCTGAGTCACAACCGGAGCCGGAGAGTAAGCGCCCATGCCACCGGTGTTTGGGCCGGTATCCTGATCGCCGACGCGCTTGTGGTCCTGGCTGGTGGCCATTGGCAGAACGTTTTTGCCATCCACCATAACGATGAAAGAAGCTTCTTCGCCAGCGAGGAACTCTTCGATCACCACGCGGCAGCCAGCATCACCGAAGGCGTTGCCAGACAGCATGTCTTTCACGGCTTCTTCGGCTTGCTCCAGGGTTTCGGCAACGATTACGCCTTTACCTGCGGCCAGACCGTCAGCTTTAACCACGATCGGAGCGCCTTTTTCACGCAGGTAAGCCAGAGCGGGTTCAATCTCGGTGAAGTTCTGGTATTCCGCTGTCGGAATAGCGTGACGAGCGAGGAAGTCTTTGGTGAATGCTTTGGAGCCTTCCAGTTGAGCAGCACCTTCACTTGGGCCAAAGATTTTCAGACCAGCAGCCTGAAACTGGTTAACCACGCCACCAACCAGCGGAGCTTCCGGACCAACGATGGTCAGACCGATGCTGTTGTCTTCAGCGAATTTCTGCAGCGCGTCGAAATCCATCACGTCGATGGCAACGTTTTCCAGGCCTTCTTCGATAGCAGTACCGGCATTGCCCGGTGCCACGAATACTTTTTCAACCAGCGGTGATTGCAGAGCTTTCCAGGCGAGGGCGTGTTCGCGACCGCCACTGCCGATAACTAATACCTTCATTGTTACATTCCTTATTGTAGGAGCGGGCCATGCCCGCGATGTTTCGATCAGGTCGCGGGCATGGCCCGCTCCTACGGATTTTTATTTCACTTACTCGCCCGGCGTCAGAAAGCGTTATGAGCGAAGCTGTAGTAAGGCATTTTTTGCTGAGGGAGCGCAGTGTAGTTGACCTACATGAGCATCCCGAAGCAAAAAATAACGCAGCTACAGCGAGCGCAATAGCTTTCAACCCAACTTAGTGGCGGAAGTGACGCATTCCGGTAAACACCATAGCGATTCCGGCTTCGTCGGCTGCAGCAATTACTTCTTCGTCACGGATAGAACCGCCCGGCTGGATAATGGCTTTGATACCATTGGCCGCGGCGTTGTCGATACCGTCACGGAACGGGAAGAAGGCGTCCGATGCCATCACCGCGCCTTCAACCTGCAGACCCGCGTGTTCTGCTTTGATGGCAGCAATACGAGCTGAGTTTACACGGCTCATCTGACCGGCGCCTACGCCCACGGTCTGACGGTTTTTGGCGTATACGATGGCGTTGGATTTAACGAACTTAGCCACTTTCCAGGCGAAGATCAGGTCATGCAGTTCGGCTTCGGTTGGTGCGCGCTTGGTGACAACTTTCAGGTCATCAACAGAGATCATGCCGTTGTCACGGTCCTGAACCAGCAGGCCGCCGTTAACGCGCTTGTAGTCGAAACCGGCAGCGCGTTCCGCTGGCCACTGACCACATTCCAGCAGACGTACGTTCTGCTTGGCAGCTACCACATCAGCCGCTTCGGCGCTTACCTTAGGTGCAATGATCACTTCCACGAACTGACGATCAACGATGGCTTTGGCGGTATCCGCATCCAGCTCACGGTTGAAGGCAATGATGCCGCCGAAGGCAGATTCGCTGTCGGTGGCGTAAGCCAGGTCATAGGCCTTACGGATGCCGCCGTCTTCTTCCGGAACAACCGAAACACCACATGGGTTGGCGTGTTTAACGATCACACAGGCAGGCTTGGTGAAGGACTTCACACACTCCAGCGCAGCATCGGTATCGGCCACGTTGTTGTAAGACAGTTCTTTGCCCTGCAGTTGCTTAGCCGTTGCGATTGAGGCTTCGGCAGGCTCTGCTTCAACGTAGAAAGCGGCTTTCTGGTGCGGGTTCTCACCGTAACGCATATCCTGCGCTTTGATGAACTGGCTGTTGAAGGTTTGCGGGAAGTCTTTGCGGTCGTCGGTGCTCAGTACTTCAGCTTGCTGATCGATAGTACCCAGGTAGTTAGCGATCATGCCGTCATAAGAAGACGTATGTTCAAATGCTTTCAGAGCCAGGTTGAAACGGGTTTTGTAGGTCAGGCCGTTGTTGGCGTCCAAGTCTGCCAGCACTTTGGCGTAGTCTGAGGTGTTTACCACGATACCCACATACGCGTGGTTTTTCGCCGCGGAGCGCACCATGGTCGGGCCACCGATATCGATGTTTTCAATGGCCAGTGGCAGGTGACAATCAGGCTTGGCAACGGTGGCGGCAAACGGATACAGGTTAACCACCACCAGATCAATCGGGTTGATGCCGTGTTCACTCATTACCGCATCGTCCTTACCACGACGGCCCAGCACGCCACCGTGAATTTTCGGGTGCAGTGTTTTTACACGACCGTCCATCATTTCCGGGAAGCCAGTGTAGTCAGATACTTCAATGGCAGGGATCTGGTTGTCGAGCAGCAGCTTGTAGGTTCCGCCGGTAGACAGAATTTCTACGCCCTTGGCGTGCAGGGCCTGTGCAAATTCAACGATACCGGTTTTATCCGACACACTGATCAGTGCGCGGCGTACCGGAGTAATATCTTCAGGGATCTCGTTGGCTGGGACAAAGTTGCTCATATGGTCAGGTTTTCCAGTCCGGTTAAAACAAAAAAGCGGCAAAGTGCCGCTGATGAAGTCAAAATGGGGTTACAGCATTCCGTACTGCTTGAGTTTCTTACGCAGGGTGCCGCGGTTCAGGCCGAGCACGACAGACGCTTTGGTCTGGTTATCGCGGGTGTACTTCATGACCGTTTCCAGAAGTGGTGCTTCCACTTCGGACAGAACCATGTTGTAGAGGTCTACAACAGGCTGACCATCCAGGTGATCAAAGTAGTTCTGCAGGGCTTTCTCAACGCTGTCGCGCAGTGTTTGAGTCGGCTCTGAGGGGGCACGCAGATGTTGCTGCAGGTCTGCTGAGTCGGTCACAGTGTCAACCATCCTTCTCTCGATATCGTCGCTGTTCGTTAAATAGGTGTTCATGCTGCGAGTTCCTTCTTGCGTTTCAATTCCTTAAACCAATGCTGTACGGCCATAAGCTGTTCGGCCGCACTTTCCAGCCGGTTAAAACGGCTGCGGAAATCTTTGTCTTCTTCCTGGTTCTGCAGGTACCAGCTGACGTGCTTCCGGGCGATACGCAGGCCCAGATATTCGCCGTAGAACTGGTACAGTTCAGCCATATGATCCAGCAGGATCTGCTCAACTTCGTTCAGTGCAGGAGGCGGCAGCTCCTCACCGGTTTGCAGAAAATGGACGACTTCGCGGAAAATCCACGGTCTGCCCTGAGCGGCCCGGCCAATCAGCACACCATCGGCACCGGTGTACTGCATGACCTCTGCGGCCTTACGTGCGCTGGTGATGTCGCCATTAGCGAACACCGGAATCGACACGCTTTGCTTGATGGTACGAATGGTGTCGTACTCGACGGTATCGCGGTAACCACAGGCTCGTGTGCGGCCATGTACTGCCAGCGACACGATGCCGGCTTTTTCCGCCATTTGCGCAACCGTCGGGCCATTACGGTGCTCCGGCGCCCAGCCGGTGCGGATTTTCAGCGATACCGGTACATCCACGGATTCAACCACGGCATGTAATATTTCTTTCACCAGCCCTTCATCTTTCAGCAATGCCGAGCCTGCAGCCTTGTTGCAGACCTTTTTCGCCGGACAGCCCATATTGATGTCGATAATCTGGGCGCCGTTGGCAACATTGAACACCGCGCTGGCGGCCAGAGTCTCCGGATCACCGCCCATAATCTGTACGGCAATCGGTTCTGGTTCGCCTTCGTGGTTCAGACGTAACTGGGATTTGCGGGTGTTACGCAGATCCGGGTTAGCTGACACCATCTCTCCGACCACCAGACCCGCTCCGAGTCGACGGCATAGTTGCCGGAACGGACGGTCAGTGACCCCTGCCATCGGGGCCAGAACTACAGGATTGGGTAGTGTGTAAGGCCCTATGGACGGCATGAGAACTGTTCAAAAAATGTGCTGAAAAAAGAGGCGGTATGATACTCATAACCCCCTTATGAATAAAGGGGGCTGAGGCTTTTTATGTGAATCTGTCAGGTGAAAATATCAGCCTGGCAGTTGAGCGGGGATGGTTACTGGTTGCCTTCCAGTGCGATGGCGTAGCTGACGGCTTCCGGACCGGGGTCGACGACTTCCAGTGCGATGTGAATTGGCGTGTGTACAGGCATATCCGACTGGCCAGCCAGTTCACCGGACAGATACTGCTTCGGTGCAAAGCGACGGCTGGCCACGACGTTGTCATTCAGGTCGCTGAACACCAGCATCAGATCAGGAAACGGTTGCTCGTAAGCAGCCTTGTTCACCAGCAGGGTATCCACGACCAGCGCGCGTTGCAGATCCGGATGTGGTCGCACCACCAGATGCTGGGTCGCCATTTCCCGTACGTTCTGAATTTTAGGCAGACTGCAGCCACCGATCTCACAAACGTTTGCGTAGAACGGACGCCATTGAGGTGTGCGCGCCAGGCTATCAAACTGAAAGTACAGCGCCTGAGCAGCAGCGACGATGACCATCAGCAGGGCAGCAGAAAACCAGCCCCACGGGAAGCGCGGACCTTCTTTACGACTTTTGCGGAAATGCAGTGGCTCTTCCTGCAGTTCATCGACACTCGGTGCTGGAATCGTCAGTTCAAGAGTCTCGGTTTCAAGGTCACTGTCACCGCTGAGTTTGTAGCTGTCTGAAGACTCGGCTAATTCATCTTCATCATCAACGAAGCCGCGAAAGTCATCGTCTTCCGGCGGTGGCAGATCGAAATTGAACTCGTCGTCACCATCCAGCTTCACGCCACTGGCAGTGATCTCTTCCGTTTCGTCATCATCCAGCAGGGCGTTGGCCCATGCTTCGTCGTCGTGCACCTTACCGGCATCATCGTCCATGCTGATAAAGTCGAGGGTATCGGAGCTGGCATTGCGGATGCTGAAGATGGATTCATCCAGCTCCATATCCATTCTCGGCTTAGGCCGCGAACGGTTTTCAGGTGTGCGGATGTTAAAGTCAGTGAACGGGTCATCGGCCAGCTTTTCCGGAATCGGATCATCGTCCATGTCGTCATGGATCAGGCCGATATCATCGTCGTCTTCCTCAACCGCGGGTTTTTTCCGGGGCTGGGGGGCTGGCTCTGGGGTAACCACTTTTTCGGCCACAGGCGCAGGCGTTTCAGTGGCTGCCGGCTCACTGATAAAGTGCTCGGCAGCCTTGAAAACCTGCAGGCAGGATCCACAGCGCACCATCCCTTTGGCTACGCCCAGATGTTCGTCGCGTACGCGAAAACTGGTCTGGCAATGTGGACAACGGGTTACATGAACAGCCATGTCATCGAATCCTCAGCGTTTAACCCCGGTCAGTACGACCCAGTCTCCCTGTTGCTCAGGGGCATTCATTTCAAACCACTGGCCGTAGCAGGCCGAAACTTCTTCTGCCTGTTCTGCAAGCAGACCTGACAACGCCAGTTTACCGCCACTGCGGGTCAGTGATGCAATATGTTCGCCCAGCGACATCAGTGGTCCGGCCAGAATATTGGCCACCATAATATCGGCCTGTGTCGGTGGTGTGGCATCCGGCAGGTAAATTTCGTATTTGTCATCGCCAATGCTGTTACGGCCGGCATTATCGCGGGTTGCGGTAAGAGCCTGCGGGTCGATATCCACGCCAACCATATGACGGGCACCCAGCAGCAACGCAGCAATCCCCAGAATACCTGAGCCACAGCCGTAATCGACGACCAGTTCATTGCCTTCAACTTCACGGTCGAGGAATTTCAGACACAATGCCGTCGTTGGATGAGTGCCGGTGCCGAACGCCAGACCCGGGTCCAGCATCAGGTTGACCGCATCCGCTTGCGGCGGTTCCCGCCAGCTTGGACAAACCCACAGGCGTTCACCAAACTGCATCGGGTGATAATCTTCCATCCAGGCGCGAACCCAGTCTTTGTCCTCAACAATTTCTGTTTTGTGAGCAGGCAGCTCGCTGCCACCTTCGACCGCGTACATCAGGGTAATCTGCTGCAGCAGTTCATCGACGTTCTGGTTGGCATCAAACAGACCGATGACCTGAGTGTTATCCCAGATCGGGGTTGTACCCAGCTCAGGTTCAAGGATCGGCTGATCGGCATCGTCCTGCAGGGTAACGGACAAGGCGCCGGCGCCGAGCAGGGCATTTTCTGTAGTTTCAACCTGATCGCGGCTGGTGTGAAAACGAATCTGAATCCAGGACATCAGACGGACTCCGCTTGTAATTTCTGGTGCGCTGCCTGCAGCGCCAGTTCATAACCCTGTACGCCCAGTCCTGCGATAACGCCAACCGCAATGTCGCTCAGGTAGGAGTGATGGCGGAAGGCTTCACGGGCATGCACGTTAGAGATATGAATCTCGATAAATGGAATAGCCACTCCGGACAGAGCATCACGCAGCGCGACGCTGGTATGAGTAAACGCCGCCGGATTAATAAGGATAAATGCGGTACCGTCAGTACGGGCACTGTGAATACGGTTAAGCAATTCATGCTCGGCATTACTCTGAAACTGCTCCAGTTCATGGCCCATGCTGCTGGCCAGGGTTTTCAGCTGCTGTTCGATATCGGTCAGCGTGGTGCTGCCATAGATATGGGGCTCGCGGGTGCCCAGCAGGTTTAGGTTTGGTCCCTGTAATACCAGAATGCGCGCCATAGCCGTATGTCCTGAGTGGGGAAATGATGTGGCATTGATGTTGCCTTGAAGCCCGCGAGTTTGCCGAAAAAGCGCTCTAGCGTCCAGTTTCGGCGCCAGTTGAGGGGTTCAGACTGCGTACTGTGTCTCGTACGGTGGTGCAATCAGGCCGTATGGACCTGATTGCGACCATTACGCTTGGCTCTGTAGAGCGCCTGATCGGCAGCCCCGACCAGCTCACTGATGCTTTCACCACGGTATTCGGCGATGCCGCAGGAGAAGGTGACCCGCAGCTGTTTATCGTCGTGAATCAGGCGCGAGAAGTTGTTGCGGATTTCATCCAGTTTGGTGGCCGCCTGCTGGGCGTTGGCGTCTATCATCACAATGGCGAATTCTTCGCCACCGTAGCGGCCGATGGGGTCTGTCTTGCGCAGGTTCTGTTTCAGAAACAGCGACAGATTGCGGATAACGGCGTCACCCGTCGGATGGCCGTAAGTGTCGTTGACCTGTTTGAAGTGGTCGATGTCCACCATGACAAAACTGACCGGGATGTCCTGATGTTTGCGTAAAGCGGTTTCCAGCGAGCCGAGCAGGTGAGTATGGTTTAACAGCCCAGTCAGACTGTCCCGTGCGATCAGATCCTGCAGCTGACGCGAACGACGCACCCGGTTGGTGACGGTGGTGACCAGATGACGCGGCTCAACGGGCTTGGTGAGGAAGTCGTCGCCGCCTTCCGCCATGGCGGCCAGTTGCCGTTCGCGATCTTCTTCTCCCGAGAGGAAAATAATCGGCAGGTTAATGTATTCGCGCTGCTGACGGATGACCCGTGCCAGCTCCATACCGTTGCATTCCGGCATGTACATATCCATCAGCACCAGATCCGGCGAAAACTGGTGCAGAGTATCAAGAACCTGCAGCGGGTTGTTGATGGCTTCGGTGATCAGCCCGGCTTTATTCAGAACGTTAGCCGTCTGCGTTGACTGTGTCCGTGAGTCATCGACGATCAGCACTTTAAAAGCGGGCTCCGGTGTCTGATCAATCAACTCTTCCAGGCGGCTGATCATTTCCTGCACATTCTTCTGCTCGTAGAGGCCAATGCCGCCAGCGCGCATAGCATTCAGCTGTACGGTTAAAGATGGCGCCTCACCCTGGTAGGTGAACATAAAAGGCAGCGGGGTTTCGCGGCTTTGCTGAACGGCCTGAGCCAGTTCAATACCTGAACCCGCAAAATCTATATCCATGACAATGGCAGCCGGGTGTCGCTGCATCAGCGAATTGCGGAAGTCATCGGCATTACGCTGCAGCTCCGGGCGTAAGCCGAAGTACTGCATCTGTTCAGCAACGGTCAGCGACTGATCAGTGTCGGACAACGCAATGTATATGTTCTTGCGATTAGGGATGAGCTTTTCAGCACCCTCATCATCGGTGTGACGTAAGGCTGTTTTGCTGAGAGCGACGATGATATCTGTGATTTCTTCCAGCTGATTACTGTTAGGGCTGTCGGCCAGAGCGATGTGATTGAGAACCTGCTGCAGTTTCAGCGCCAGTTTTTCGTGGCGCACCGCAGCAAAACGACGGGCAAATGAAATCAGCTTCTCGTTGGCCAGAATCAGGTCGGCCAGGTGACGCTTATCCCATTGCAGGGAGGGCATCTGCCGCCACAGGTCGATAACCTGTCGTACCTGATTAATGACACGATGTGAGAAGTGTTGCTTCAGTTTTTCAGCTGCGGATACAGGTTCACTCATAACGGCTATCTGGCAGAGAAGTGAATTAAGCATAGCAGTAAATCGGGCAGGCTCCTGTTCAGGGTCTATTCTTAGGGTATCTGTCCAAGGATTCAGTGGTTTTCACACGGAATGACCCGCCCAGACCATCATTATTTCCATACCTTGCTGCGCGCTACGCTGCTGATGGCGTCTGTGCTGGCGCCCATGCGCATCCACCTGCTGGCCGATGTTGAAGCCTGGGTGCCACAGCAGGTAATCGATAAAGCGTTTGAAGAGCACGGCGGCAGTGCCGCACGGCTGATGCATCGCTGGCGCGATAAAATGCATGAGCTGGCGACAGCCAGTGAAGACGAAAAGCTGCGCGGCATAAACGACTTCTTTAACCAGTCCATTCCCTACGTCAGCGACCAGAAGCACTGGCAGCAGGATGATTACTGGGCCACCCCCTATGAGTCACTGGCGTCCGGGGGCGGAGATTGCGAAGACTATGTCATTGCCAAGTATTACACCCTCACCAAACTCGGCGTTGAAACCGAGAAGCTGCGGATCACCTACGTCAAGGCGATACGCTACAACCAGGCACATATGGTACTGACTTATTTCCCGACGCCGGATGCGGTACCTTATGTTCTTGATAACCTGATTCCGACAATTAAATCCGCCGACCGGCGTGATGATCTGGAGCCGGTGTACAGTTTTAATGGTGAAGGCTTGTGGCTGGAACGAATGAAAGGACAGGGAATCCTCATGGGTAACCCCAATAAACTCGATTTATGGACTGACCTGCGGGTCCGGATGCACCAACTGGGCATGGATTTATAAGGATTGCGCTCATGACACTGCGACAACAGTTTTCATTTCTCACCAGTTTGCTGGTGGTCATTCTGCTGGTAGGGAACCTGCTGCTGACCATCGGCAATGGTCGTGATTACTTTCAGCAGCAGCTGAATGCCCGTGCTTACGATGCGGCCACCTCGCTGGCATTGTCTATGTCGCAGGTTCCGGCTGGTGATGATATTCAGCTGCAGCGTCTGATGGACGTGCTGTTTGACCGTGGTTTCTTTTCCGATATTGAGTTTATTCCGGTCAACGGACCGGCGCTGGAGCGCCGTAGCCGGGAAGCGCTGGCGAATGCCCCGGCACCGCAGTGGTTTATGAATCTGGTGTCGTTCGATCTGATGGTGGCAGAGGCAGATGTTACCCGTGGCTGGAGTCGTCTGGGGCTGGTCAAAATCGTCAGTCACCCGGATTTTGCCTACCGCGATCTGTGGTCCATGGTACGCAGTGAACTGATGTGGTTTGCCTGGGTACTGATTATCGCGCTTATCCTGCTGCATATTCTGCTGGGCTGGTTGTTCCGTCCGATTAACCGGGTAGAGAAGCAGGCACTGGCCATCTGTGAGAAAGACTGGCAGGTGCAGGAAGACATTCCCCGTGCTCGCGAGCTGCAGCGTATGGTGCTGGCGATGAATAAAATGGTCGAGAAGCTGCGCAGTATCTTCAACGAACAGTCGGCCATGACTGAGCAGCTGCGCAGTGAATCGTTCAGCGATAGCCTCACTGGTATTCTCAATCGACGCGGTTTTGACGAGCGACTGGCGCATATTCTCTGCCGTGAAGAAGAACACAGCGGTGTGCTGGTACTGATGCAGCTGGGAAATCTGACTGAATTCAATAACAACCATGGTCGTCAGGCGACGGATGATGCGTTGTCATTGCTGGGGCAGGAACTGCAGCGGGTGCTGGCAGATTATCCGCTGGCCTTCAGTGGCCGTCGCTCAGGCTCCGATTTTGGTTTCTATATTCCCTGTACTGATCGCGTGCACGCCAGCGATTTACTGCAACTGGTGCATAGCCAGCTGATGACCGGAGTACTGTCTCCGCGGCAGGGGCTGACATTCCACCTTGGCGGTGTGTTTCTGCAGAATCTGCAGGATGATCCGGCCCATGCCCTGAGTTGCGCTGATGCGGCCTTGCGCCAGGCACAGCGGCATCCGGAGAGTGAGGCGCGACTTTATGATGGTGATCAGGGTGGTGTTGAGTGGACCGCCGGTGAGTGGCGTAAAGTCCTGCAGGAAGCTCTGGCGACCGATGCCCTGACACTGCAGTACCAGCCCGTGGTCAGTAATGCCGGCGAACAGCTATTGCAGTTTGAGGTGTTCAGTCGCCTTGAGTGGCAGGGGCAGGTGTTGTCCGCTGCGCGTTTCTGGCCGATGGTTGAGCAGCACCAGCTGTCGGCGCGCTACGATGCCAGCATTGTGGCGCAGGTGATGAAAACGCTGGTGCAGACGCCGCCGCTGGCTGATGTACGTTACTGCATTAATATCTCCCCTGCATCGGTACTGGATGAGGAGTTTCACAAGCAGCTGCAGGCTGTCTTCTCTCACTCACCGGAACTGGCATCGCATATTGCACTGGAAGTACCTGAATCGGCGCTGGCAGGTATTGAATCGGCCTTATCGCGGTTGGCTTTATCATTGCGTAACTACGGTGTCGTACTCGGTATCGACCAGGTGGGAACCGGCACCATGGCGTTTGCCTACATGCAGCGTCTGCCACTGGATTACATTCGTATTGATGGCAGCTTCAGCCGCGGTCTGGCGGCGGCTCAGGATCGTAAATTCTTTATTCAGTCTATGGTGCAGATTGCCCATAACCTCGACCTTACCGTGCTGGGCGAAGGGGTTGAGGAAAATGATGATGTCAGTGTACTTCGTCAGACCGGGGTGGATGGTATGAGTGGTTACTACTTCAGTCGACCACTGGTAGCGATTGCTGATGCACATCAATGGCAGCCGCAGTAACGGCTGAGTGCGGCAAAATGTCGCTTGGCGCACGGATGGGAACACTTAAAATGGCATGCGTTAATTTCACTGTCGGAGAGTTGTGATGCGCTTTGCTGATTCCGTTCGTGCGGGACTCATTATTTTGTTTTCGTCCGTTTCATTCGCTGCCGTGGCTGATGTGGTTGTCTCCGGCGCCTATGTACGTGAGCCTGTTCCCGGACGAGCAATGAGTGCGGCGTTTATGACGCTGACCAATAATGGCAGTGAAGAAAAAGTTCTGGTCAGTGCCAATGCGCCATGGGCTGACAGCATAGAGATTCACACCCATATGAACGACAACGGTGTGATGCGTATGCGCCAGTTGCAGAGTCTGACGATACCTGCGGGTGAGAGCGTTACCCTGCAACCGGGCGGACTGCATCTGATGCTGTTCGGGCTGCAGTTGCCACTGGAGGAATCGCTGCCATTAACGCTGTGCTTCGAAGGCGATGAGTGTAACGACGTTCAGGCCAGCCTTCGCAGTATGCACAGCATGAACGGTATGCATGGTATGCATGGTATGCACTGAGACATTGCTGGACGAAGCCCAAAGGCAGCGCTAATGTGCTGCCTTTATCGTTTCTGGGACAGGGAAAATGGCATTTGGCAGCTTACTGGCGTTACTGGATGACATCGCGACGGTACTGGATGATGTTGCCGTATTATCCAAGGTGGCGGCGAAGAAAACCGGCGGGGTACTGGGCGACGACCTGGCACTGAATGCCCAGCAGGTATCCGGTATTCGTGCTGAACGGGAGCTGCCGGTGGTCTGGGCAGTCACCAAAGGTTCGCTGCGCAATAAGCTTATTCTGGTACCTGCTGCACTGCTGATCAGTGCAGTAGCCCCCTGGGCGATTATTTATCTGTTGATGCTGGGTGGCGCTTTCCTCTGCTTTGAGGGCGCTGAGAAGGTTCTGCATGCGCTGTTTAAACGCCATGACACTGCAGCCCACAAAGAGCAGCTGCGGGGCGCTTTGCAGCAGTCGGCGGCAGAGTTGCTGGCGTTTGAGCAACAAAAGATCAAGGGTGCCATTCGTACCGACTTTATTCTTTCCGCAGAGATCATTGTGATTACCCTGGGGTCGGTAGCAGACGTTGATTTTATGACCCAGGTGCTGGTGGTTTCGTTACTGGCCGTGGCCTTTACCTTCGGTGTCTACGGTATTGTGGCTGCCATCGTGAAAATCGACGACCTTGGCTTCTGGCTGGCGGATAAGCGCCAGTCGGTTCTGGCGACGCTGGGGCGGGGGTTACTGGCTTTTGCCCCATGGCTGATGAAAGCGCTGACTGTGGTCGGCACACTGGCCATGTTTCTGGTGGGCGGTGGCATTCTGATTCACGGCATTCCTGGCTTGGAACATCTCATTCATGGTGCAGAACACGGTGTTGGAGCAGCATTACCGGCGTTGGGGATGTTCAGTTATCTGGCGGAAAGCATCGTCAGCGTTGTGTTGAATCTGCTTACTGGCTTAGCGGCTGGTGGAATTCTGGTCGCAATATGGACGCTGCTGGAAAAAGTGCGCGGTAAGGCCGCGCACTGAGGGCTGAGCGGGCTTGAGATGTGGCCCTGCTTAGTTGTAGGGTTTGTGCTCCTGCCATTCTTCTGACATCAGCACTTCATCGGCCGGACGTCCCGGAATAGCATGGCCTTCACTGGCCCATTCGCCCAGATCAATCAGCTTACAGCGCTCGCTGCAGAATGGACGAAAGCGGTTTTCCGGTTTCCATTCGAGCTCTTTCTGGCAGGTTGGGCAATTTACTTTCATACGACTCTCAATTGTGGCTGGCCAGCTGCAGATACTGCTCATGCAGGGCATCCAGCTGTTGGTGCAAAGCGGCCAGTGTACCACTGTTGTCGGCAATGTCGTCGGCGCGCTGGCGCTTCTCATCCCTGGGCATCTGGGCATCGATAATGCGCTGAATCTGTTCCGCCTGATTCTGATCGCGCTGAGTGGCGCGATCAATCTGAGTTGTCACCGGTACATCGATCAACAGCGTACGCTGGGTCAGCAGGGACTGGCCGGATTCAAACAGCAGTGGTGATACCAGTACGGCGTAGGCCGATGTTGCATTCTGCAGTTGCTGAATAATGCTGTCGCGGATACGTGGATGAGTCTGACTTTCCAGCCAGCGGCGCTGCTCGGGTTCAGCAAACACCTTTGTCCGCAGCCAGGCGCGGTTAAGTGTCTGGTCGTCGAGTAATGCATCAGCGCCGAAGTGTTCTTTGATGGCTTGCCAGGCTGGCTGGCCGGGCTCGACGACTTCACGCGCGACCACATCGGCATCAACGACGCAGATCCCCTTGTTGGCGAGGTAATCACTGGCAGCGGTTTTACCACTACCAATACCACCGGTTAAACCCAGTACCCAACTCATATTAAATGCCCATTATGCCCATATAGCGCTGGGTGATTTCATCCCCCCACAGGGCAGCAATCCAGCCAGCGGCGGCCAGATAAGGGCCAAACGGGATCGGCAGGTTTTTATCGCGACCGAGAATCAGGATACCGGCGATACCGACCACAGCACCGACCACCGACGACAGCAGAACAATCAGCAGAATGTTCTGGATACCAAGCCAGGCGCCGAGGGCTGCCAGCAGTTTGAAGTCACCGTAGCCCATGCCTTCCTTGCCGGTCAGCAGCTTGAACAGCCAGTAAACGCTCCACAATGATAGATAGCCTGCCACAGCACCGTAAACTGCGCTTTCAAGGTCCGTGAACAAGCCCTGACTGTTGATCAGCAGTCCCAGCCACAGCAGAGACAGGGTCATATCGTCGGGTAAAATCTGATGGTCGATATCAATTACCGACATAGCAATCAGCAGCCAGGTAAACACCAGCATGGCGGCCAGTGGCCAACCCCAGGGGAATACCAGCAACAGCGTGACGCTCATTAATGCGGTAACGATTTCCACAGCAGGGTAACGCAAGCCAATAGCGGTCCCGCAACCTGCACATTTACCGCGCAGCAGCAGCCAGCTGATCACCGGGATATTTTGCCAGGCTCTTACCGGAGCATGGCATTTCGGGCAATGGGAGTCGGGCTTAAGCAGGTTAAATGGCTTGCTGAGATCGGCCAGTGCAGGATGCTCTGGCAGGCTTTCCGGCATCTCTTCCAGGTCTTTTTTCCAGCTGCGGAACAACATGATCGGGAAGCGCAGAATAACAACGTTCAGGAAACTACCAACCAGCAGGCTTAGCAGGACAATAGCCAACCCGAGATACAGTGGGTTGGCTTCTAGCAAATTAAGGAGTTCCATAGTGTTATACGTTCTGACCCATCTGGAAGATTGGCAGATACATAGCCACGATCAGACCACCGATGACCACACCAAGGAAGGACATGATGAAAGGCTCCATAAGCGCCGTCATATTGTCCACCGCATCATCTACTTCGTCTTCGTAGTAACTGGCCGCTTTATCCAGCATCTGATCCAGTGCACCGGATTCTTCACCAATACTGGTCATCTGTACCACCATGTTAGGGAAAACGCCCGTTGTTCGCATAGCGAAGTGCATTTGCTGGCCGGATGAGACTTCGTCACGAATAGTCAGCACTGCATTGCGGTAAACCACATTACCTACTGCCCCCGCTACCGACTCCAGTGCCTCAACCAGAGGAACACCTGCGGCGAAGGTAGTCGACAGTACCCGTGCATAGCGGGCTACTGATGATTTCTCGATCAGGTCGCCAAATACCGGTAGCTTCAGTGTAAATCGCTCAAAGCCATCCTTAAAAGCCTGTGACCGTTTAAGCGCCTGACTGAAGGCAACTGCGGCGATGACCAACATGGCAAATACCGGCATCCAGTAGGCTTGTGCAAGTTCCGACAGATGAATAACAAACTGAGTTGGAGCAGGCAGATCGGCACCGAAGCTTTTGAACACTTCTTCAAAGCTTGGTACAACCTTAATCAACAGGATGGCCGTTACAACAAAGGCAACCAGCAAGGTGATAGCCGGATACATCATGCCTTTCTTAATCTTCGCTTTCAGAGCTTCAGTCTTTTCTTTGTAGTTGGCTACGCGATCAAGCATCGCTTCCAGCGCACCGGCCTGTTCACCGGATTCAATCAGGTTGCAGGTCAGGTCATCGAAGTATTCCGGATGCATTTTCAGAGCAGAAGCGAAATCATTACCGGCGGCTACATTGTCGCGCACCGAAAAAATCAATTCCTTCATCGACAGGTTATCTACGCCATCGGCAACAATATCGAAGGACTGCACCAGTGGAACACCGGCTTTAATCATAGTGGCCATCTGGCGAGTAAAGAAGGTTACATCCTTGGGTGTAATTTTCTTCTTCTTCGCCCCTCCACCAAGCCCGAACAATGGCTGGGATACTTTACGGACCTTCATTGGGTTCACGCCCTGCTTACGCAGCTGGGCTTTCACCATGGCTGCGTTCTGGCCAGACATTTCACCCTTGACGTTCTGGCCGCGGCGATTAACGCCTTCCCAGGAGAAGGCACTGTTTTTAGCTGTTTTTGCCATAGAGCTTTGTTATCCCTGAGCGGTATTTGGCTTGAATACCATTAATCTGTGGTTACCCGGTTGGCTTCTTCCAGGCTGGTAACCCCCTGGGCGACCTTCTTAAGGGCCGAGGAACGTAAATCATTAAAGCCAGCAGAGCGTGCTGCGTCAGAGATCTGAATGGAGTTACCTCCCTCCATAATAATACGAGCGATCTCATCATTAATTTTAACTACTTCATAAATACCAACACGGCCTTTGAAACCTTGCTTGCACTGCTCGCAGCCGACAGCTTTGAATATTTCAGCCGATTCCAGTGCCTCTTTGGTGAAACCTGCCTCCAGCAAGGTTTCTTCCGGAATTTCTGCCGGCGCTTTACAGCTTGGGCACAGTCGGCGTGCCAGACGCTGGGCAATGATCAGGCTGACCGATGTGGCAATGTTAAACGCTGGTACACCCATGTTGGCCAGACGCGTCAGCGTCTCAGCCGCACTGTTGGTATGCAGTGTAGACAATACCAGGTGACCCGTCTGGGCCGCTTTGATCGCAATCGAAGCGGTTTCCAGGTCCCGGATCTCACCGACCATCACTACGTCCGGGTCCTGACGCAGGAAAGAACGCAGGGCTGATGCGAAGTCGAGACCGACTTTAGCATTCACGTTTACCTGGTTAATACCTTCAAGGTTGATTTCTACCGGGTCTTCAGCGGTGGAAATGTTGGTGCCTTCGACGTTCAGGATATTCAGACCGGTGTACAGGGATACGGTTTTACCAGAACCGGTAGGTCCGGTAACCAGGATCATACCCTGTGGTCGGGCCAATGCTTCCATATACAGCGCTTTCTGTTCCGGCTCGTAACCCAGCATATCGATACCGAGCTTAGCGGAGGACGGATCAAGAATACGCAGAACGATCTTTTCACCCCATAAGGTCGGCAGGGTGTTTACACGGAAATCGATGGCCTTGGTCTTGGACAGTTTCATCTTGATACGACCGTCCTGTGGAATACGGCGTTCAGAGATGTCCATCTGCGACATAACTTTCAGACGGGCTGCAATTTTACCTGACAGATTCACCGGAGGGCTGGCAACTTCATGCAATACGCCATCGGTACGGTAGCGCACACGATAACGTTTTTCGTAAGGCTCGAAGTGAATATCGGACGAACCACCCTTAATGGCATCGAGCAGCATTTTATTCACGAAACGCACGATTGGGGCGTCATCGCCAGCGCCTTCTTTGTCGTTATCCTGTTCTTTTTCCCGTGCGTCCGGGTCTTCCAGATCTACATCGTCGAGTTCAGAATCGAGATCGCCTAAGCTGTTATCGCTGGCGGCGAGGAACTTATCCACCGCCTGTGACAGCTTGTCTTCTTCCACCAGAACCGCTTCAACCGTGGTCCCGGTATTAAACTTGATTTCATCGACGGCAAGGATCGCTCTGAGCGATGTAGAGTCGGTTGCCGCGTTGGAACAACGGCAGTACCCGGTGCTTTTCAATCAGGTCATTGGCAA
>NZ_JAEDAH010000106.1:22936-23029 GCF_020320395.1 Thalassolituus marinus
ATTTCTTCTGCCTGATCCTGTGACAGCAATTGCTGTTCGACAATGCGGCGTGGTAAGCCCGTCAGCATGGCCATTTATAATTCCCCAACGGCA
>NZ_JAEDAH010000106.1:23039-33791 GCF_020320395.1 Thalassolituus marinus
TGCGGAAGGATCGCTCTGAGCGATGTAGAGTCGGTTGCCGCGTTGGAACAACGGCAGTACCCGGTGCTTTTCAATCAGGTCATTGGCAACCAGCTCACGTGGCATCAGCTCAAAATCAAAGGCCGCCAGATCCAGCACTGGCAATCCAAACTCTTCCGATGCCAAGAGTGCGACGGCGCGGGCTTTCACCTGACCGGAAGCTACCGCTTCCTGTACAAAGCTGTGCTTTTCTTTTCTGGCTTTAGCCAGGCCTGATCCTGTGACAGCAATTGCTGTTCGACAATGCGGCGTGGTAAGCCCGTCAGCATGGCCATTTATAATTCCCCAACGGCATTAAGCTTTTTGCTACTGAACATACCAGAGGTCGCTGGTCGTCGCCAGTCGCTATCGGTGGTGCCGTGATGCAGGCAACAAAAAAGGAGGCCGAAGCCTCCTTTTTATTCAACTAACAGATATTAGTTGTTTTTAGCTACCTGAGTTTGCAGCATAGTAGCAACTTCAGTGTTTACACCGGTACCTGCAGTGTAGGCGTAGGACCATGTAGTCTGGGCATTACCGAAGGTTGGGGTGATAGTGATGAAACTGTCGTTAGCTGTGTTACCGTCAACTTTGCTTTCCAGGGTTACAACGATCACACCACCAGTGCTTACAGCGATAGAAAATACGCCATCTGGAATTTCAGCAGCCGCTGGAGTACGCATGCCGATGTCAGCGAAGCCACCAGTAACTGCACTTGAGGTCCAGGAGATAGCTGTACCCAGGCTATCGCCCTGGTTTGCTGCTACAGCCAGAGCTTTCTGGATGTTAGTTACAGCAGACAGTGCAGTCTGAGTTTTAGTACGGATGGTGTAGTCGCGGTACATAGGGATCGCAACAGAAGCCAGAATACCGATAATCGCAACAACGATCATCAGTTCGATCAGGGTAAAACCTTTTTGACCTTTCATAGGAATTCTCCACTCTCATTTGAGATTTTTAATTATGGGCCTCACCGGAGTTTCCGCTGCTGCCGTGTCACGCTTTATGACATAGCCAGAAGTGTGCCAATGGAAAACGCCCTCTGCAAGCCCTGTTTTATGGCCTGCATCACGTTTTTTAAGGCTTATCTGAAATGTTTTTTTTTACTGGTGAAATGCTGTGCAACAAAGTGACAAATATTGTCACTTTATTGGTCGCAAGATGCAGGTGAAGCCACTGTTCTGATTTTTAAGGCGTGGACAATCAGATCAGGCGCATCGACAGGTCGATGGCTTTGCAATCCTTGGTCAGGGCACCAATGGAAATGAAATCCACCCCGGTGGAGGCATAGCTCAGCAGGGTAGCGTCGGTAATGCCACCGGACGCCTCCAGTTTTACCCGGCCCTGGCTGCGCTCACGTGCGTGTTTCACAGCATCGGTCATGGTGGCTGGCGTGAAGTTATCCAGCATGATGATGTCGGCACCGGCATCAATGGCTTCATCCAGTTGCGTCAGGGTTTCAACTTCCACCTCAACCGGTTTTCCCGGAGCAATCTGATGAGCCTGAGCTACAGCAGCGCTGATACCACCAGCGGCCATGATGTGGTTTTCCTTGATCAGGAAGGCGTCATACAGACCAATACGGTGGTTAAAGCAGCCACCGACGCTGACCGCGTACTTCTGCGCAATGCGCAGACCCGGGATGGTTTTACGGGTATCCAGCAGCTTTACCCCGGTGCCGGCAACGCGGTCGGCGTAGCTGCGGCACAGAGTGGCAGTACCCGACAGGCTTTGCAGGAAGTTCAGGGCACAACGCTCACCGGTCAGCAGTGAGCGGGCGGAGCCTTGCAGTTCGAACAGGGTTTGATCCGGACGCACCCATTCGCCTTCCTGTACGCGCCAGATCACACTGACCGACGGATCGAGCTGGCGGAACACTTCATCGACCCAGGCTTTACCGGCAATGATGGCGCGCTCGCGCGAGATAATGCGCGCTTTTGCCATTTCGCCGGCCGGAATCAGCTGAGCGGTAATATCGCCGCTGCCTACGTCCTCCTGCAGAGCACGTTGAACAGCTGTCTCGATGTCATTTTGATGAAGGCTCAGATCCATGGGTCAGGAAACTCTTTGTCAGCTTGAAAACCACCGGGCTCAGCAACAGCAGCGCAATCAGGTTTGGCAGCGCCATCAGTGCATTGAGGGTATCGGCAATCAGCCAGGCGACGTCCAGTTGGTACGTGGCACCTACCGGAATCGCTAATACCCAGATCACCCGGAAAACGGGCACGGATTTTACACCGAACAGGAACTCGGTGCATTTCTCACCGTAAAAAGACCAGCCAATAATGGTGGTAAAGGCGAAAACAGCCAGTCCGAGCGTCACGATATAACTGCCGATACCCGGCAAACCAGCAGCAAAGGCGGCAGAGGTCAGGGAAGCACCACTCAGGCCAGCACCAGCTACGCATTCACTGACGGTGTCCGGGCACAGCTGCCAGGCACCGGAAGCGACAATAACAATACCGGTGATGGAGCAGATGACGATGGTATCGATAAAGGTACCCAGCATGGCGATTGAGCCCTGACGCACCGGACTGTCGGTTTGCGCAGCGGCGTGGGCGATAGGAGCACTGCCAAGACCTGCTTCGTTAGAGAATACACCGCGAGCCACACCAAAGCGGATGGCTGCCCACACTGTTGCTCCGGCAAAGCCGCCAGCGGCAGAAACCGGGGTAAATGCGTGCTCAACAATCAGCGCAATGGCTGCAGGGACGCGGTCGGCGAAGATGATCAGCAGAACAATACCGCCCAGCACGTAGGCAATCGCCATAAACGGCACCAGTTTGCCCGCCACTTCGGAGATACGGCGAATGCCGCCCAGCAGGACCAGGCCAACCAGCACCGCGATACCGACACCGGTTGCCCACTCGGGAATACCGAAACCGCCGTGCAATGCATCGGCAACCGAGTTCGCCTGCACGCCATTGCCGATACCGAAGCCGGCAAACATTCCGAAGAAGGCGAATAGCACGGCCAGCCAGGTGAACTTGCTGCCGAGGCCATTGCGGATGTAGTACATCGGGCCACCGACGAAATGGCCTTCGGCATTTTTCTCGCGGAAGTGCACAGCCAGAACCGCTTCAGAGTATTTAGTGGCCATACCAACCAGCGCAATGACCCACATCCAGAATACGGCGCCGGGGCCGCCAGCAGCGATGGCGGTGGCAACACCTGCGATGTTACCGGTACCAATAGTGGCGGACAGTGACGTCATCAGTGCGTTGAAGCCTGAGATCTCGCCATCGCCGCGACCGTGACGGTTTTTCCATAAGTAAGAAAAGCCACGGCCGATATTGCGCACCGGATAGGCCTTGAGGCCCAGAGTTAAATACAGACCGGTAAGGCCGATCAGTAACAGCATGGGGGCGCCCCAGGCGAGACCATTAATGGTATTGATGAAATCAAGCATGACTCTGCTTCCCTGTGGTTAGTGCTCTGCAACTGTCCGGAGTACGACGACGTTGCTGTTCATTATGATTATCAGCATGGCGGCAGCGGGACGCTCGCTCAGACCTGGTGGCCCTTTTACACAAGGGGCCGGAGCTGCCATAGTAGCGACCACTATAAAGGTGCGGAACAGCATCGCCAAACGGCATAACCGCTTTCCGATTCTGACAGAGATGATACGGGTGACAGATTTCACAATCACTGACGGACGGCTGGCTCCGGCTCGCTGGTGTCCTTCGCCAAACTTCGGCCCCCGGCCGACTGATGGCGCCGGCGATATAACCCTGCTGGTTATTCACAACATCAGTCTGCCACCCGGACAGTATGGCGGTGGCTACGTTGAGGCTTTCTTTCAGAATCGTCTGCCGGTGGCAGATCATCCTTATTTTGCTGAAATTGCAGCACTGCAGGTTTCCAGTCATTTATTTATTAACCGCCAGGGTGAGGTCGTACAGTTTGTTAACCTGAACGATCGTGCCTGGCATGCCGGTGCGTCATGTCATTCCGGCAGAGATAACTGTAACGACTATTCTGTAGGTATAGAGCTTGAGGGAACGGATACCGACGCGTATACCGACGCACAGTACCGCACTCTGATTGACGTCAGTGAAGCGCTGTTGGCTGCTTATCCTGACTTACATCGCGGCAGGATTACCGGCCACGAACATATTGCACCGGGCAGGAAAACTGACCCCGGTATTGCATTTAACTGGCATCGTCTGTTTCAGGGACTGGCGCACCGTATGAATTCAGCCAGTGCACAGGAGGACGTATGAAGTTTCTTATTCTGTTTATCGCACTGATGGCTCAGTACCAACTGCCATTGCCGCAGCGCAGCACCCGCAGTCGCAGTTTTGCGCGCTGGCTTTCCTGGTGGACTCCACGACAGTGGTTCACGCGTATTCCGCGTCATCTGCGTTACGTGCTGATTGTGGTGCTGCCGACGACGCTGGTGACGCTGGCGTTCTGGTATCTGGATCGCTATTTCTGGGGGCTGCTGACTTTTGTTCTGGAAATTCTGTTGCTGCTGTATGTGTTATCGCACAGCGGTATTGAGCGTCACCTGAAAGAGTATCAGGAGGATATTCAGCGCGGTGATACTCAGGGCGCTTACCATTGTGCCGAGCAGTTTCTGGCGCTGCCGGAAGTGTCGGTTTCCGATGATCTGACCAGTATGAACGAACAGGTGATTCATGCGCTGATGCACCGCTGGTTTGAATATTTTTTCCTGATGGTGTTCTGGTACATGGTGGCGGATGTAGCGGGTGTCTTGCTGGCCTGGTTCAGCGTGCAGTACGCCCGTGCCAGTGATTGTGATGATAAAGCCTGGCGTTACCTGCATTGGCTGGAGTGGGGGCCGGTTCGCTTACTCGGATTGACCTATGGTCTGGCCGGTAATCTGATGCGCGCACTGCCGGTCTGGCAGCGTTATTTATGGAATCTGCGCACCCCCAGTGCCACCGTGCTGTTTGATATTGCCGCCAGCTCGCTGTGTCAGAACGGCGAGAAACGTGAATGGCATTCGGTGGAGAACGACAGTGAAGCTGCGGCCGGAGAGCTGCAGGAGTGGCAACAGCTGCACCTGCGCAGCGTGTCTATCTGGATGATTATGATCGCTGCAGCAACGGTCGGTGGCTGGCTGCTGTAAATCGTTTAAATAAAGAATAAAAAACGGGAGCCTGGCTTCCACTAGTGTCCCACAAATTTTATTCGTACTTTTGTGAGATATTCCAGGCCCCTTGTCCTCATAGAGGGGCCTTCCGATACGTCGGACCGCCCCTCTCGCCGGACGGGCTTAACTCCTGACCGCCAAGGATGGCGGAAATGCAGGTTTTGCAGGAGCAAAAATCGGCCCGCTTCGCGCTGTCCTGGCTCGTTTACCCTTGAAACCTTGATATTTCCTGACCTCACGTCCCATCGGCCATCCATGGCCGGGGCCGCTTGCCCGAGTCCCGTCGGGCAGGTCGGAAATCTCTACGCTTTCTGCGGCGAGCCCAGAGGCGCTGTATTAGTTAATCTCACAGCCTAATTTAAAGCCTCCCGCCAGAACCTGAATTTCATGTCTCTGACTGAAATTCAGCGATGGAGTTGTATTAAAAAGCAGCATAGAGGAAGCCATTCCTTCGCATTCTGGAGCGCCGAAATGAACGATGATTTTTCTGGTCCGACGGGCATGGATGCCCGGCGAGCGGACGGCGACAGGGATGTCGCATGGGCCCGTGGCCTGAAAAATCGAGAGAATGAGGATAACGCTCCGGGAGCGAAAAGCTGGGGTCGGCCCTGCCGGCCAGGGGCGGTCCGACGCTCGGTAAGTTCCCCTGGTAGGCAGTAGGCAATGCGGATTTAAAAGTCGCTTATAGAAAACAGATATCTTTAAAACTGTGGGACGGTGGCGGGAGCCTGGCTCCAGTTTTTTATTGGTCGTAATTTATTCGTCTGGCCATCAGCGAATGGCAATGCCCACAGGCAATTCTTCAAACCAGTTTAAAAACTCGTTCACATAGGGTGGCTGAAACAGGCGGCCATGTTGTGGCGCCATGATATTAATGTTCAGCTGTCGCACGCGGCGAATCCAGTCGAGTTTTGCTTCATTTGACGGCATCCAGCGCTGATGGAATTTTTTCATTTTCGGCGTGTGGCTGGCCATATTATCGACCCAGATCGGCGCGTCCGTGGCTTCCAGTGCAGCGCCAACGTCACCACTCATCAGAATACCGGCTTTCGGATCATACACATGGAAGTTACCGGAGGAGTGCAGATAATGGGCAGGAATAAACTGCAACTGAATCCGGCCAAGGTTGATGGTCATTCCCTCGTCAGGAATTGCGCAGTATTCGATGCGTTCCATACCAAAGTGGCGAATAAAGCTTTCCCACAGCCATGGCGAATACAGCTTTGCGTTGGGCAGAGCCTGATCCCATAAGCCCAGCGACGAAATAATATCCGGGTCCTGATGCGAGGCAAACAGGTGAGTAATTTTTTCAGCGGGTACGAATTTCAGTACGGCGGACAACATGGGGGCGAACAACTCAATACCGCCGGGATCGAGCAGAATGGCCTGATTACCGCTTTGAATAAGATATTGGTTGGTATCGATAATGCCTTCGGTTTTGTTCGGATCACGACCGAACATAATCCAGCGGTGATCGCCATCTTCGTAAAGGGTGGTTGCCAGCATGGTCAGTTTTCCTTGTTATCAGGCCCTGGTTATCCTTGATACGGATCGGGTCAGTTATGTTTTTGTCGCTGACCCAGAAGATTTCGTGCGCGGCTCAGGTGCGCTCTGATCTTATCGGCCGTTTCCGTAATGTTCTGAGCAATAACTTCCAGTTGGTTGCGGAAATCACCGGCAGAAGCGGCTTCTACCTTACTGGAGGTCGCAATCAGGTTGGCGGTACGGATATGTTTATCGCCTTCTTCCAGTTGTTGTTCGAGTTCGCGTAATCCACGGGACAGTTGCGCGGATAACACTTCCCGCGACTCGTAACTCTTTTTCATGGCAACCTGCAGCGAATCCAGATTGGTGCTGTGCTGACCTGAAATCCATTCAAATTTATCCGCTGCCATGGTGGCTCGCCACAACGCCACCGCATGCTGGGATAAATGTTCAGACACGCCGTTGATGTATTGTGACTGGCGGATAATGTCTGATGCTAGTTCATCAATAAAATGCGTGATGGCCTTAAAACCAACAGTCTTCGAGCCTGCTCGCACTGCCAGTGCTCGTGCATTTTTGGCAGTCAGCGCCAGACCTTTGGCCTCCAGCATGGCCTGATGTAATTCAGCGGCGATACTGGCGGCAGTAACAAAAATCGGAGTAGCCATAACGGTTTGGTCCTGTGAAATCCATGAACGCGCGGTGAATACTTACAGCGTTGTCCTTGCAGTATAGAAGGTTTTGCGCAATCAGCCGGTTGGCAGCTCAGTTCCTGCCGCATGGGTTTTCAGCCAGCCACGCACACGCCGCACCAGCAGGTTGTTATCGTCATACTGCAAGGCAAAGGCTGGCACCTGAATCTGCTGATAGCCACTTTTCTGCCGGTGGCGCATAGCCCCGGCGCGCTGAGACGCCTGCCAGCCTGGGGTAATCCCGGCCGGGCTGATCAGGTCGAGTACCGGTAAATCCAGTTCAGTCAGGCGCTGAACCAGAGGTATGCGGTTCAGACGATGATCGGTGGCGTCAATCAGGACCAGGGTGTACCCCTTTTCCTCGCTGTCCTTGCCTTTACCTTTAACCACAGTAGCGGGTTTTTGCTGCAGATATTCACTGGCCCAGCCAGCGCTGCTGCCGGTAGCCACAATGACGATATTCAGTTGCCCGCGCTGGTTCAGATAGCTGACGCTCTGGCTGATGCGGGCCAGCATGGCGTCGCGGAATTTGTCTTCGGCGGATACCTCGGGCTGAGCGGGAACCTCAGCTGCTGCATCGTTATCCGCAATCGCAGGCAGCCCTGTCAGTTTGGGTAAGGCCGGTTCGTTGTCGCTGTTCAGGTTTTCATTGTCAGCGGCGCCATCCACCTCACCATCCTGTGTCGGACCATCGCTGTCGCTGGCATCTGCGCTGGCGACTTCCTGTTGCTTGTCGTCACTGCCTGCTTCGCTTTCTGCGTTGGCAGCGTCATCTTCCGCTGGGCTTTCTTCAGCCGGACTGCTGTATACCGGTCGAGCCGGTACAGGCGCTTGCGGTGGTGTGGGCAGTTCTATGCTGAGGGTGGCCCAGCCACTGGCGGGTAGTTGTTCACGCAGTGGTGCAACGACATAAGGCCAGTGTCCGTGTTGCTCGGTGTCATGCAGAATCAGTACGGCACCCTGGGGCTTACCTGCGGTTTCACTGAGATAGAGACCGTTGAAGCGATCATCGCCTGCCATCATGGTGATCAGCTCGCCGCTGCGGCTGAACTGCTGCAGGTAATCGACCACCGCCTGATGGCGTTTCTGTTCTTCGTCTGGCAGCACTCGCGGCCGCTGAACAACAAAGTTTTCGTCCACAGCCTCGTCGCTGGGCTCGCTGTTATCAGTCTGCACTGCGTTGTCTGAGCCCTCGCTGGCAGCAGTGTCGTTATCTGCCGGCAATGGCTGGCCGTTTTCGTCTGTCGCGGCATGGGCGTACGGGCCAGCACACAGCATCAGCAGAATCAGGCTGCAACGCTGAAATGTACGGAGCATCGGATGTTGAGTGGCGGCCATGTACGTCAGGATTCCGGCGAATAATGTGTATGGAATGGCATAAAGCAAAAGCCGTTCCCGCTGGAGATGCGCGGTCGCTCACCGTACAATGCGCGCTTACCGTATTCAGCCCGGAACATGCCATGAAAGATTTTCTGATTGCCCCATCCATTCTCTCCGCTGACTTTGCCCGACTGGGTGAGGATGTCGATAAAGTCCTCGAAGCCGGCGCGGATGTGGTGCACTTTGATGTTATGGATAACCATTACGTACCGAACCTGACCATTGGTCCTATGGTATGTAAGGCTCTGCGTGACTACGGCGTAACCGCACCGATTGATGTGCACCTGATGGTGAAACCGGTTGACCGTATTATCGGTGACTTTATTGAAGCCGGTGCCACCTACATTACCTTTCACCCGGAAGCCTCTGAACATATCGACCGCAGCCTGCAGCTGATCAAGTCTGCTGGTTGTAAAGCCGGTCTGGTGTTTAACCCGGCGACGCCGCTGCACTACATGGATTACGTGATGGATAAGCTGGATGTGGTGCTGCTGATGTCGGTTAACCCGGGCTTTGGTGGTCAGTCGTTTATTCCGGGTACGCTGGATAAACTGCGTGAAGCGCGCGCTAAAATTGCAGCTTCTGGTCGTGATATCCGCCTGGAAATTGATGGTGGTGTGAAAGTGGATAACATCCGTGAAATCACCGCAGCCGGTGCTGATATGTTCGTGGCCGGTTCCGCGATTTTCAACGCACCGGACTACAAAACTGTGATTGATCAGATGCGCGCTGAAATCGCTGCTGCGCAATAATGGCGAGCTGGAATTCCGCCATACGTGCGGCCTTTGGAGAGCAGGGGCCGGCACTGTGCCTGCTGGATCTCGACGGTACCTTAATCGACTCGGTTCCGGATCTGGCCGCTGCCATCGACACTATGTTGCAACAGCTCGGGCGTCAGCCTGCGGGCGAAACCGCGGTCAGCCACTGGGTGGGCAATGGTGCCGACCTGCTGGTGCGTCGTGCATTGGTGGATGGCGATGAACAACAGGCGCTGGCGCTCACGGCGGCAGCAGTGGAACCGGCGCGTGCGCTGTTTGATCAGGCGTATCTGAGTGTGCTGCATCACGCTACCGGAGCCTACCCAGGCGTTGAAGCCTGGCTTGAACAGGCCAGCTTGCCAAAGGTGCTGGTCACCAACAAGCCGCGTTTATTTACCCTGCCATTGCTTGAATCGCTGGGTTGGATGGCGCATTTTGAGCTGATTATCTGCGGTGATGATCTGGCTGAGAAAAAGCCATCTGCACTGCCGTTGCTGCATGCCTGCAGCGTATTGGATATTGCCCCGCAAACAGCGTTGATGATTGGTGATTCGCGCAACGATATTCAGGCGGCTAAAAATGCCGGTATACGCAGTGCGGCGCTGACCTACGGCTACAACCACGGTGCCGATATCGCTGAATCAGCACCGGACTGGGTAATCGATAACCTGCTGCAACTGACCGTCGATGCCTGAAATCCGCATTCTGCCACTGCAGCAGCGTCCACAGGTTCTGGATGATATTGCACAGTGGCATTTCAACGAATGGCAGTCACTCTATCCGCAGGATTCTCTGCAGGATTTCCGCACGGATCTTGCCAGCACCATGAGTGGCGATATTCTGCCTTCGACCTGGCTGTTGCTGGTGGATGATGAGGTGGTGGCAACCGCCAGTTTGTTGCGTCACGACCTGAGCAGCTACCCACAACTATCTCCCTGGCTGGCCAATGTGTTTGTGTTACCGCAGTGGCGCGGACGAGGGCTGGCCAAGCGTCTGATTCGTCAGGTTATGGCCAATGCCTGGCAGGCGGGTGTGGCAAAACTGTATCTGTTCACCGAGGACCAGACCGCTCTGTATCAGTCGCTGGGCTGGTGTTTATGGCAGGAAGATCAGCATCAGGGCAAGGCCATCAGTGTGATGACAGCCCAGCCTGGCTAAGCAGTTAATAAGCGTCGCTGCCCGCGTTTTTGCGAGCGGCGAAATTTGCCCTATCCCTCACTGCTGTCCCACAGTTTAAAGATATCTGTTTTCTATAAACGACTTTTAAATCTGCAATGCCTACTGCCTACCAGGGGAACTT
>NZ_JAEDAH010000106.1:33801-53147 GCF_020320395.1 Thalassolituus marinus
TCTCGATTTTTCAGGCCACGCGCCCATGCGACATCCCTGTCGCCGTCCGCTCGCCGGGCATCCCTGCCCGGCGGACCGGAAAAATCATCGTTCATTTCGGCGCTCCAGAATGCGAAGGAATGGCTTCCTCTAAGCTGCTTTTTAGTACAACGCCTACTCTGAATTTCAGTCAGAGATATGAAGTTCAGATTCTACGTGACTTTTGAAATAAGGCTGTGAGGTTAACTAACACAGCGCCTCTGGGCTCGCCGCAGAAAGCGTAGATATTTCCGACCTGCCCGAAGGGACTCGGGCAAGCGGCCCCGGCCATGGATGGCCGATGGGGCGCGAGGTCAGGAAATATCAAGGTTTCAAGGGTAAACGAGCCAGGACAGCGCGAAGCGGGGAGATAGCCCGTCCGGCGAGAGGGGCGGTCCGACGTTTCGGAAGGCCCCTCTATGAGGACAAGGGGCTATGAATATTTCACAAAAGTTCAAATAAAAATTTGTGGGACAGCAGTGGCCCTATCCCTCAGCTTTTCTTCTTCAGTGACAGCGTATTTTCCGTTTTCTTTTTCGGATTACGGATTACTTTGCGGGCTTTCGGAGCGTCGCTTTTGACCGGCTTGTCAGCACCTTTGTCTGCGCTTTTTTTCCCGGCTGCTTTTTTGTCATCCGCTTTGCGCTTGTTATCTTTACGCTGGTCGGGCTGGCGCGCAGGGCGAGCCGCTTTCTGATCATCGGCCGTGGCCAGACGAATACCATCGGTTTCGATAACAATTTTTCGTTCTTTAAACAGTTTGCCGATGGCCATCTTAAAAGTACGCTTGCTGACGCCGAAGTGCAGTTCAATCAGGTCTGCCGGAGAGTGATCCCCCAGCCCCAGCGAGCCATTACCTTCTTCCAGCTTTTTCAGAATCTTACGCGCCAGCGGGTCCGCTTTGCCGTGGCCAGCCGGTTCCAGCATCAGATCGATACGGCTGTCTTCGCGGATGCGCTTGATATAGCCATCCAGCTTCAGCCCGATTTTCACCGGTTTGCGAATGTCGTCGTTGTACAACACGCCCCAGAATTCGTTGTTAATAACGGCCTTGTAACCCAGTTCGGTGCGGTTGGTGATGATCAGACTGACCTGATCGCCGGTAGTAAACGGCTCTGGAGCGCCCGGCCAGTTAGGTTTGGCTTCATCTTTAATAAAACGATTCAGACGGGCGGTGGCTGAGATGCGCCCGGTGTTGTCTTCGTAGATGTATACCGGGTAGGCGCGTTCCGCTTCCATACGCTGTTTCTGTTCGGAAAAAGGCACGAACAGATCTTTCGGCAGGCCCCAGTCCATAAAGGCCCCGGTGCTGTTGACGTCCACCACCGTCAGGTAAGCCACCTGACCGACCTGGGCTTTAGGGCGCAGAGTCGTGGCAATCGGGCGGTCGTCAGAGTCGAAATAGACGAATACCTTAAGGCTGTCACCAATGGCGGTATCGGCCGGAATCTGCTTGCGTGGCAGCAGAATCTTGCCGCCTTCAGCGTCATCGAGGTACAGGCCGTGGGGTTGTTCATCAATGACAGTCAGCAGGTGGTAGCGTCCGGGTTGAGCCATGGGAAATTTCTCTGAGTAATAGGGTTAAAGCGGTGGATTCAGCAAAGGCTACGGCATCAGCTGCGGTAAATGGTTTCGATCAGGTGCCAGCCGAAGCGGGTTTTCACCGGCCCCTGAACTGTCAGCAGCGGGCCCTTGAACACCACATCATCAAAGGCTTTGACCATATCGCCTTTGCTGAACTCGCCCAGGCTGCCACCATTCTTTTTACTGGGGCACTGGGAAAACTTCTGCGCCAGTTTGGAGAAGTCGGCACCTTCAGCCAGCTGTTGCTTGAGTTTTTCCGCTTCTTCGCGGTTTTTTACCAGAATATGGCGGGCGCAGGCTCTTGGCATAGTGATCTCTGTCGGCATTGTTTGACCGGTTGGTTAAATTTTCCGTCGCAGGCAGGGGACGCCTGTGAGAAAATCCGGCCCGTTATTGTACCTGAAAGACAGAGCGAGGCATCCATGAGCGTACATGAAATCCGCCACCCTCTGGTGCGTCATAAAATTGGCCTGATGCGGGCCAAGAGCATGAGCACCCGGAGTTTTCGTCAGCTGGCCAGTGAAGTAGGCAACCTGCTGACTTATGAAGCGACCAAGGACCTGGAACTCGAAGATTACACCATTGAAGGCTGGTGTGGCCCAATACAGGCAGAGCGCATCCGTGGCAAGAAAATTACCGTTGTGCCGATTCTGCGTGCCGGTCTGGGTATGCTGGATGGCGTACTGGAGCTGGTGCCAAGCGCCAAAATCAGTGTGGTAGGTCTGTACCGCGACGAAGAAACCCTGGAGCCAGTAAGCTACTTCGACAAGCTGGCCGGTGATATTGACCAGCGTATGTCATTGATCGTTGATCCGATGCTGGCTACCGGTGGCTCTATGGTGGCGACTATCGATCTGCTCAAGCAAGCGGGTTGTACCAGTATTCGTGCGCTGGTTCTGGTGGCTGCGCCAGAAGGCATCAAGAAAGTTCAGCAGGCGCATCCGGATGTGGATATCTATACCGCATCGGTAGACAGCCACCTGAACGAGAACGGCTATATTATTCCGGGTCTCGGCGATGCCGGTGACAAAATCTTCGGCACACAGTAAGGACCCCCATGCAGACATCTAATGACAACCTGTACTCCGGCTGGCGCATGATCCTCGCGGGTCTGCAAATGCTGTTCGTGGCCTTTGGCTCGCTGGTTCTGGTACCGCTGATTACTGGTCTGGACCCGAGTGTGGCGCTGTTCACCGCGGGTATCGGTACACTGATTTTTCAGTTCACCACCAAGCGTTCCATTCCGGTATTCCTGGCATCTTCTTTTGCCTTTATCGCACCGATTATCTTCAGCGTGCAGACCTGGGGTATGGGCGCCACTATGGGCGCGTTGTTCTGTGCCGGTCTGGTTTACGTCGGCCTGTCGATTGTCGTGGCGCTGCGTGGTCCGGGTTTCCTGCACCGCCTGCTGCCGCCTGTGGTTACCGGTCCGATCATTATGATCATTGGTCTGGGACTGGCACCTATCGCGGTGAACATGGCGATGGGTAAAACCGGTGATGCCTCCGCAGAACTGTTCCCGTATGCCGATGCCATGTGGGTGTCTATGCCTGCGCTGCTCACCACGTTGCTGGTGGCGACCATGGCAAAAGGTCTTTTCCGTCTGGTGCCGATTCTGGCTGGTGTGCTGGTGGGTTACCTGATTGCCTTGTCGATGGGCATGGTGGATTTCTCTGCGGTAACCAACAGCCCATGGGTACGTCTGCCTGGCTTTATTACCCCGGAGTTTCATCTGGCAGCCATTCTGTTCATGATTCCGGTGGCTATTGCCCCGGCGATTGAACACGTGGGTGACGTACTGGCAATTGGCAGTGTGACCGGTACAAACTATGTACAGAAGCCGGGCCTGCATCGCACCCTGCTGGGCGATGGTCTGGCAACTTCCGCCGCGTCGTTGTTCGGTGGTCCGCCGAACACCACATACTCCGAAGTCACCGGTGCAGTGATGCTGACCAAAGCCTTTAACCCGGTAGTTATGACCTGGGCGGCGGTATTCGCTATTTTGCTGGCTTTTGTGGCCAAGTTCGGTTCTTTCCTGCAGACCATCCCGACGCCAGTGATGGGCGGTATCCTGATTCTGCTGTTCGGCTCCATCGCTGGAGTGGGCATGAACATTCTGATCAAGGGTAAGGTCGATATGAGCGCGCAACGCAATCTGGTGATTGTAGCGACCACACTGGTGTTTGGTATTGGCGGTATGGCAATCGGCTCAGAGTCCTGGCACCTGCAGGGCGTCAGCCTGTGTGGTGTGGTGGCGATTGTGCTGAACCTGGTGCTGCCAAAAGCTGATGACAGCAACGATCTGCACGAAGAGCAGGAAATCGTCGACGATATGGTAGAGCACGGCCGTTAAGGTTGTGATCGATGCACTAACGGCCGCTTAATGCGGCCGTTTTTGTTTGTGCGCAGGGTTAGCCTTTATGCCCCACTGGCGGATGCCAGAGGCTCAGCGCTGGCCAGCGACACGGTAACGCTGCTGCCGGCAGTGACCTGACTGAGGATGCTCAGATCATCCAGCGCGTCACCGATAATGGCGCAGGGGTGGGCGAGGCGCACTTCATTCCCCTGTGAGCGGGGCGTCGGACCAAAGCCGATGACCAGGCTGCTGGCGTCGCTCCAGAAAGCGATATCACCCACCTGCACCAGATCGGTGGTGTTGGGTTCTTCCGGGCGAACGGTTAGCGGGCAGTCAAACATCAGGCTTCCGCGCGATGTTTGCATGGTGGCAGTAAACGGGACGACTTTCAGCAGGGCTTTTGCGGTCGCACTGCGGCGCAGAACAATACGAACTTCACCGCTATCAAAGCGAAGGCTGAGCAGGTGCATAATTCTCTCCTCAGAAAACTCCGGGCAGAGAATCAGCCTATCAAAAAGGCGCCCCGCAGGGCGCCTGATTTTTGTTTTTTTACGCAACCGCCTGACTGTCAATCATGGCCTTATTAATTGCGCTGAGGATGGCGGTCAGGCTGGCGGTTAAGGTGTCACCGTCCTGAGAGACCGCTGTGTAGCGGCTTCCGCGGATACTGGCCTGAACAAATGCCATAGCGCTGGCATCTGAACCTTCAGCCACAGCCTGTTCGTCAAACTGGACGATTTGTGCATCGAGGCCAGTGGCCTTGTGCATTGCATCGGCGAAAGCACTGATAGCACCATTGCCGTTGCCGTGTACCAGCATCATCTGGCTACCGTCATTCACCGACGCCTGAATATGATACTGGCTGCCATGCTTATCCACCTGGTAGCCCGCTAATGAGTAGCGGCCATCACTGTTCATAAAGGTTGTGCGGAATACGTTGAGGATATCCTGAGTATTCAGCTCGCCTTCACGGCGCTCGCTTTCTTTCTGAATCGGCTGGGCGATTTCAATCTGCATCCAGCGAGGGAAGGTAACCCCTAATGCCTGTTCAAGCAGATAGCTGGCGCCGCCCTTACCGGACTGACTGTTCACGCGGATGACCGACTGGTAGTTGCGGCCGAGATCCTGCGGATCAATCGGTAAATATGCTACATCCCATGGCTCATCGTCGCTCTGCTGGGCCAGACACTTACGGATAGCGTCCTGGTGACTGCCAGAGAACGCGGTGTATACCAGTTCACCAACCCACGGATGACGCGGATGGGTTTTGATATTGGTACAGGCTTCCACTGTGGCGATGATGTCGTCAGCAATCGAAATATCCAGCTCAGGATCAATGCCCTGGCTGTAAAGGTTCATCGCCATGGTGATGATGTCCATGTTGCCTGTGCGTTCGCCGTTGCCGAGCAAGGTGCCTTCAATACGATCTGCACCGGCGAGAATCGCCATCTCGGCGGCTGCAACACCGCAACCGCGGTCGTTGTGGGTATGAATACTGATGGTCACACTGTCACGACGATTAACGTTGTCGCAGAACCATTCAACCTGGTCGGCGAACACGTTAGGCATGGCGCTTTCGACAGTAGCCGGTAAGTTAATAATCGCCTTGTTGTCCGGCGTAGGCTGCCAGACGTCGATGACGGCATTACATACCTCGGTGGCGAACTGCACTTCGGTTGACGAGAAGCTCTCCGGTGAGTACTGGAACACCCACTCGGTAGCCGGATATTTACGCGCTTCATCCGCGACTTTACGGGCGCCTTTAACGGCAATATCAATGATGCCCTGCTGGCTGAGGCCAAACACCTTGTTGCGCTGGACCGGCGACGTGGAATTGTATACATGCACTACCGCACGACGGGCGCCAATCAGCGATTCATAGGTACGTTCAATCAATTCATCACGGGCCTGAACCAATACCTGAATGGTGACATCTTCGGGAATCTGGTTTTCTTCAATCAACCAGCGCACGAAGTCGAAGTCTGGCTGTGATGCAGCAGGGAAACCGACTTCGATCTCCTTAAAGCCCATTTTGACTAACAAAGCCCACATACGTTGTTTTTGGGCGACAGTCATGGGCTCGATCAGCGCCTGATTGCCGTCGCGCAGGTCGACAGAACACCACTGCGGTGCACTGCTGATGGTCTGGTCCGGCCAGCGGCGATCGGTTTTACGGATCACCGGAAAAGCGCGGTATTTGCGATGGTCAAAGCGACTGGTCATGATGTTTTTCCTGTGCGCGGTAGCTGAGTAATGTCGTTTAATCGTTGCTGTTTCACCGCCTGAGTTGCGGTGCTGGCTTTCTGATGTGCTCTTGTGAAGCAGCGGGCAGGCCGGGTAAGCCTTAGCCAGAGGCGTCACCGGTAAGTGCTTTGCCTCTCTCAACAGCATGTGCACAGTATAGGTAGTATGTTGCGCAAGGTGTTTGCAAAGTTGCTATTAATTTGCCTGTTGTAAGCAATTAAATACCAAATTATATTGAAGCTGTGAAATTAATGGTCATTTCTCGCTTTCGGGCTGCAACAGGAGAGTACTATGGCAGACGCAGTTAAGCTGGATCGTACCGATCTGCGCATTCTTGAACTGCTGCAGAAAGACGGCAGTCTCAGTAATCTGGAGTTGGCCGACAAGGTGGGCTTATCGCCTTCGCCGTGCTCGCGGCGAGTGAAGGCGCTGGAGGATTCCGGCCTGATTCAGGGGTATCGCGCTCACCTGGACGCGCGTGCGCTGGGGCTGGATCTGCTGGCGCTGATTTCCATCAGTATGGATCGTCACACACCCGAGCGTTTTGAGCGCTTTGAAAGTGCGGTGGCAGCCTGTCCGGAAGTGCTGGAATGTTATCTGATCACAGGTCAGTCAGCCGACTATATTCTCAAGGTGATCGTGCGTGACATGAATGCTTTTCAGCAGTTTCTGCTCGGTACCCTTACGCGTATTGAAGGCGTCAGTGGTGTGCATTCCAGTTTTGTTATGCGCAAAGTGGTAGACCGCACCGCACTGCCACTGGGCTGATGCCTGCTGCACAACAGCGAACAGCGCACGACATTGATCAGACAGACTCCCGCGCAAAGCGTGGTCGTCTATACTGGTGCGATACAGGGGTTCATTGGGGAAAGGAATTGGCCGGCCGTCTCTCATCCATCGAAAGTAAACTCACCGTTTATGTACTGACTTTCAGCATTCTGTTTGGCGTGCTGTTCAGCGGTATTCAGATTGGTGTGGATTATGTCGGAGAGAATCGTCGCTACTTCGAAAACACCGCAGACCTGCTGCAAAATCAGAGTGCTTCCGCGGCACTGTCATTGTTTAACTACGATAACAGTGCCATGCAAACCATCCTCGACAGTCTCTTGCTGACCCCGGCGGTGGTGGCCAGCGCCATTATTGAAGACGCCACCGGCTACGAGAAACGGGCCGGACTGAGTAAGGCCGTTCTGAACAATGGACGCGATGCCGGACATTACCGTTCCCGCCGGGTGGCGTTGAAAGAACCTGCGATGTACAGCGAGGAACCGCGCGTTATCGGGCATCTGGAAATCTGGGTGGACGAACGCCTGATTCGTGAAGGCTTCGAACGTCGTGCGTTTATTACACTGGTGCTGGACGTACTGCGTAACGTGGTGCTGGCATTTGTACTGATTATGTTATTCCGGGCGCGCCTGACCAACCCGATCAAACGTCTGATGGACCGCATGAAGGATATCGACCCGGCACACCCGGATGCTGTTCGTTTGCAGGTGGAATCGTCGCTCAGGCACTCAGAGCTGGATGATCTGGTACGTAAAATGAACGTACTGATGGCTGCCATGAAGGCTGAAATTGCTCAGCGCCAGCAGGCCGAACAGCGTGTCCGCCAGCTTAACGAGCAGCTGGAAGAAAAAGTGAAGGCACGTACACAGGCGCTGAACGACAGCAACCATCAGTTGCAATCGAGCCTGGATGAGCTGCAACGTACCCAGGACCTGCTGTTGCAAGCGCAGCGTATGGCGGCCATGGGCCACCTTGCGGCAGGCATGGCCCACGAAATCAATAATCCGATTGCGGTGGTGTATTCAAATATCGCCACGCTCAGTGAATACCTGACCGAACTGGTACGCCTGGCCGACCAGTATCAGGAGGCCGAATCACTGATTGCCGACAAAGCCATTGTTCAGGCGCTGGAAGAACTGCGCACCGGAATTGATCTGGACTTTGTCCGGGCCGACGCACCGGATCTGGTATCAGCCTCCAAGCAGAGTCTCGAGCGGGTGCGCAATATTGTTGCTGAGTTGCGCACCTTTGCCGATGAAAGCAATCAGCCAAAAGACCCGGCTTCGCTGGAGGAAATTCTGGAAGAGGCCATTGCCGAACTGCAGCTGGGCCGCAGCGACAATATCCACGTGGTACGCCTGCTGAGTCATTTACCTCAGGTGCCTTGCATCGGTCGCCAGATTCGTCTGGTATTCCGCAATATTCTGCACAATGCACAGGACGCCATGGCCGAGGGTGGCACCATCGAAATTGCCGGTGATGAAAAAGACGGCATCATCGAAGTTGTGGTTAAAGACAACGGCAAGGGTATGACTGAAGAAGAGCTCAGTTGTGCGGTTAACCCCTTCTTCACCAGTAAAGAGATTGGACAGGGCACCGGACTGGGCCTGACGGTCGCTTACAACATCATGCTTAATCATGGCGGTGAATTGCTGATCGACAGCGAACCCGGCCATGGCACTCAGGTAACGCTGCGCTTTCCGGCTCAGACCTCCGCCTGAGCTTGTACAGACCACTGACTCAGGCGCAGTAGCTGGCTGCGTAGCCAGTGGTGTGCCTGATCACGGTCGCGACTCTGATGCCAGATCAGTTGCAGGCTGACCGGCGGGCAAGGGAAGGGCAGTGGCGCACTTTGCAGCTGATCCCGCCACGGCGCCAGTTGCAGCAGCCGTTCAGGCACTACTGCAATCAGATCTGTGCTGGCCACCACCGGTGGAATAGCGACAAAACTGCTGACCCAGTATTTCACCGTTCGGGTCAGATCCTTATGCCCCATCAGCTGTTCAATCGGAGTGCCCTGACGGTTACGCGGCAGCAGGCTGACATGGTGCAGTCGGGCAAACTCCTCATAGCTCAGGCTGGCGTGAAAGGTTTTATGCTGGCGTGCAGCAATGACCACCAGAGATTCTTCCAGTAGCGGCGCATGGCTGAGTCCGGCCTGCGGCTGACTGACATAGTCGATGGCCAGATCCAGACGCCCGTCCTGCAGACGCTGTCCGATGTCGGCGCTCTGATCGGTTTCAATCATCAGGCCGATGCCCGGCGCATGCTGTCGCATCTGCTGTATCAGCCAGGGGGCGGCAATAAACTCCACCGCGCCATTGGCACTGAGCCGGAACTGGTGGGAGCTGGTGGCAGCGTCAAAGCTTTGCTGCTGCGCCCAGCCCTGTTCGATAAGTTCCAGTCCGTCACGCACTTTGGTGTACAGCTGAACCGCACGCGGCGTGGGCTTCAGGCCTGTGGCTGTGCGTACAAACAGATCATCATTAAGCTGCAGGCGCAAACGTTTCAGCGCATTACTGACCGCAGGCTGGCTGAGGTGCAGACGCGCGGCGGCGCGCGTCAGATGCTGCTCTTCCATCAGCGCAGCAAACAACGGCAGCAGATTCAGATCGAGACTTCGCAGGCTCACAGGCACCTCATATTATTCATTATTGTGATAATGCTGTTTTGTATTATTGATTGGAGTCTGACACAGAGTCAGCGCTACAGTGAAGGGATAAGGCGGGCCTGAGAATTGACGATCAGGTCGGATAAGAATAACAACGATCCCGAAGGAGCCCGTTATGGCCTTTGACCATCTCGCTTTCCGCAACCGCTATCGTGCGGCTGTTTCACCGCGTTATTCCGGTTGGCTGCACATGTTCAGCGTCGCACTGACCGCCGCTGTTGTGATTGCCGCGGCGCTATATACCATCTCGGCAGCGACGCTGGCGGAATGGTTGTGCCTGCCTCTCAGTATGCTGCTGGTGAACTGGGGCGAATATGTTGCTCATCGCTGGCTGGGGCATCGGAAAACCCGTATCGGTCGCTTGTTTTACAAGCGCCACACCGGTGACCACCACAGCTTCTTCGTTGAAAATGCGATGCCGTATGAATCCACCCGCGACTGGCGGGTTGTGCTGTTTCCTGCCTGGCTGATCTGGGTGTTTCTGCTGTGTCTGATTACACCCGGGGTATTGCTGCTGAATGCGCTGTGGTCGGTGAATGCTGCCGCTTTTTATGCCACCGGGGCAATCGGAGGCTACCTGTTTTATGAGGTGATGCACTTCTGTTATCACCTGCCGGCCGGTAGTTTTATGGAGCGCACACCAGTGCTGAAGCAGCTGCAGCATTTGCACCGTCTGCATCATCGTCGTGATCTGATGGCCGCCAGAAACTTCAATATTACGCTGCCAATCTTTGATGTCCTGCTCGGCACTCTGTACTGGGAATCGCCGCAAACCGCGTCCTTGGCGCCGGAGTCTGAACAATGAAAACGTCCTTTGTTATTGCGGCGCTACTCGGGGCGTTATACATCCTGCTGTGGCCGCTGCATCCTTATCCGTTCAGTTATCTGCTGAAAGCGGCGCCGGTACTGATACTGGCGCTGATCGGCGTAAAAACCTTAACCGGGCCTGTGCGAATTGCTTACCTGTTAGCCATGCTGGGCTCCGCCGCTGGCGACATCTTTCTCGACTTCGATCGCCAGTTGTATCTGCGCCAGGCACTGGCGTCGTTTCTGCTGACACAAATTGCCTATATCGTGATTTTTACCCGCCTGCGTCAGCGTCACTTGTTGTCGCCAGCCGCGTTGCTGGCATCAACGCTATTACCGGTTGCCGGTAGTGTATTTCTGTTATGGCAGTTCTATCCGAATACCGGGGCTATGTGGTGGCCCGTGGTGGTTTATGTGCTGTGCCTGACCGCAATGGCAATTCTGGCATTGCAGACCGGACAACGCTGGCTGGCATTGGGCGGCGCATTATTTATGACCGCCGATGCGCTGATCGGGGTTAACCGCTTCTGGCTGGCTTTTGATTATTCGACACCGCTGATTGTTTCAATTTACATGACGGCGCAATTACTGATTGGCTATGGTTTGCTGTTTGCCCGCCGTGGCATTGCCACACGCCCGGCAATGGTTTAGTTTCTGCGCCTTTGCGGCCTGCGGGCGCGCCAGTGACAGCAGAATCAGGAGCACATCAGCATGGCAAAAAAATCAGCGAGCGGCGGTCTTGTTTATTCCACCGAATTTGGCCGTGCATGTCCCGGTTGTGGCCAGCCGGTTGATCAGTGCAACTGCGCTGAAGACGAGGCGCCACAGGGTGATGGCATTGTGCGCGTCAGTCGTGAAAGCAAAGGTCGTGGCGGCAAGGTGGTGACACTGGTCAGCGGTATTCCGCTGGTGGGTGCCGAGCTGAAAACCCTGGCCAAAGACCTGAAAAAGAAATGCGGTGTCGGTGGTGCGTTAAAAGACGGCGTACTGGAAATTCAGGGTGAACAACGCGATTTACTGGTCAGTGAACTGAGCAAACGCGGTTTCACCGTGAAAAAAGTGGGCGGCTGAAGCCGCCATTTTACAGCTCCAGCAGGTGCTGGCTCAGTTCATCGCGGATTGTTTGCGGAATCGCCACCGAACATTTATTGCTGTGGTCAAAATGCACCATGACTGCGCTGCCACGCGCGCCTAATTTTCCATCCTGCCAGGCTTCATGGTGAAAGGTCATAGAGCTGTTGCCCAGTTTGGAAATCCAGCTGCGCACTTCCACTTCCTGCCCGTAAAACAATTCACCAACAAACTCGACGTCAATTTTCGCAATAATCAGATGCCAGTCGGCCGGATTCAGATCCGGGGTAAACAGACGGAACGCTGGTGTACGCGCGTCTTCAAACCAGACCGGTAAAACGGTGTTGTTGATATGGCCCAGCGCATCGGTTTCGCCGAAGCGTGGCTGAATATGTAGGGTCCACATAGAATTACTCCTGCTTTTTCTGCCAGCCAGTGTAACGCAAAGCGATCAGCCGCGCGGTGAGACCTTTGTCAATGCTGTGCCGCAGCAGCTGGCCTGGCTGGTTGCAAGTGCTGTGCATCGGCTATTATGGGCGCCTTAACCCTGTGGAGACGAGCATTGAATCAGCCGCTGATCACAACCGACGAAGAAGCCATGCAACTGGCGCTGGCGCAGGCACAGCTGGCCTATAATGCCGGCGAAGTGCCGGTGGGTGCGGTGGTGGTGCTGGATGGTGAGGTTATCGGTCAGGGCTTTAATCAGCCGATTACCACGCTCGACCCCAGTGCTCATGCCGAGATGGTGGCGGTGCGCAATGCGGCGCAAAACATCGGCAATTATCGTCTCAGCGGGGCTACGTTATATGTAACGGTTGAACCCTGCACTATGTGCACCGGACTGTTAATTCACAGCCGCATCAGTCGTGTGGTGTACGGTGCGACTGAGCCCAAAGCCGGTGCCATTGAAAGTGCGCTGCAATTAGCGCAGCAGCCATTTTACAACCACCTGATGCAAACTCAGGGCGGGGTATTAAAGGAACAATGCGCGCAGATCATGACGGATTTTTTTGCTATGCGCCGCGCTGCGAAAAAGAAGCTGAAAAAGCTCAGTCCAGCTGCTGGTGATAGTGCCCGGGGGAAGGATGCCAGCGAGTAATCAGCAGGCAAAAAAAAGCGGCATAAAATGCCGCACACAAACTCACTAGAGGAGTGGAGGAATAACGGTGATCATGGAAGATGAGAGCTGTAATGTCTCGCCATCTTCCGGGAAATTCTGTTCCTGCTCTTCGTTCCAGACCAGCACATCGTAATAACGACGAATATTCTGTACGTAATCCACAGGCTCCTGACCACGGGCATAGCCGTGACGGGTATTGCGGTAATAACGCTTCTGGCTCAGCAGCGGTAACGCTTCTTTAACATCCATCCACAGATCGGGGTTGCCACCCATTTCTGCAGTAATTTTTCGTGCGTCGGTCAGGTGTCCGTAGCCCACATTGTAGGCGGCCAGAGCCAGCCAGGTGCGGTCAGGTTCTTGCACGCTGTCCAGACGCTCACGCAGTTTAGCCAGATAGCGGCTGCCGCCCATAATGCTCTGCTGCGGATCAAGACGGTTCTTAATACCCAGTTCACGCGCGGTATTGCGGGTCAGCATCATCAGACCACGCACACCGGTATAGCTGCGCGCATTCGGGTTCCAGTGGCTTTCCTGATAACCCACGGCCGCCAGCAAACGCCAGTCAATGCCGCTCTGTTCTGATGCCAGTTCGAAATGCGGACGGTAGGTGTCGAGCTTCTTATTGGTCTGACGCAGGAAACGACGCGCACCTACGTAGTCGAGCTTATCCAGGTGACCGTAATAACGCTCAGACAATTCCGCCAGCAGCGGCGCAGTTTCCTGCTGATTAAAGAATTCGTTCGCCGCCTTATACAGGCTGTCGTCACGGCTGTAGGCAAACGCCCAGGCAATGTCCTGTTGCTCGCTCAGATCAAACGCCACACCCAGATTCGGGTAATAAGCCTGCAGCATGCGGAACTCGTTGGAATCGACCACGGTAAAGTCGATATTGCCAGATGCCACCATCTGCAGCAGATCGGCTACTTCCAGATCCGGGCTTTCGCTCCAGGTCAGTTCCGGAATCTGCCGCACCTGCACCATACGCAGACGCTCGGCGTGGCTGGAACCGGCAGCTACTACCAGTTTGCCTTGTGCCAGATCAACGGCTTCTTTAGGACGAACGCCACCACGACGATAAATGACCTGTTCACTCACCTGCATATAAGGCTGCGAGAAACGGAACCAGCGGTCGCGGTCAGGGGTATTGGTGAGACCGGCCGCAGCGAAGGCGGCCTTTCCTGTCTCTAGGGTGCTGAATATGTCGCTGAGATTGTCGGCCACAATAACCTTCAGGTCCACGTTCAGGTACTGGGCAAATGCCTGCGCCAGTTCCATTTCGTAACCTGTCGGGCCCGCACGGTCTTCAAAGAAGGTGGTCGGGCTGTTTCGGGTGACCATTACGATCTCACCGTGCATGCGAACCTGTTCCAGATTATTCGGGCGCACGCTGGCAGTCAGTGCGGTAACACACACTGCAACCAGTATGGCTTTTGCGAATAGACGGAATATGCCAGTTTGCATGCTGGAATTTGCTCTCTTTGCACCAAAATGGTGCGTTTTTAGTCGATTTGAGGTCATTCTGCCTTCTGGGTGCTTAAAAAACAACCGCATTGGGTGTAAGTCAGACTTTAAAATGAAACCGCAGTGACAGCTGCGTGATAAGTTTGTGACATAAGTCATTGAAACTACTGGCAATATAAAGTGTCCGCGCGCGGGGAACTTTTTCGGCTGAAACGCATTGTTCCGACTATTGAGACAATGCCAACGCCTTTAACCGGACGCTCTCTCGGGAAATCTGGTGCGAACAGACACACTCCGGTATCATTCGCCCTCATTTTTGCCTTACTCTTCGTGGAGTCACCCCGCAATGCTTGAGCTGCGTGGCGCGCCAGCGCTTTCTTCTTTCCGTCAGAACAAAGTCCTGAACAAACTGCAGCAGGCCCTGCCGCAGGTTTCCGGTGTTTATGCCGAATTCATGCACTTTGCTGATCTGTCTGCAGATCTGAAAGATAACGAACGTCTGGTACTGGAGCGCATCCTGCGTTACGGACCGAAAGCCGAAGTTAAACAGCCAGTCGGTGAATTCTTTCTGGTGATTCCACGTTTCGGCACTATTTCTCCGTGGTCTTCCAAGGCGACGGATATTGCCCACAACTGTGGCCTGAACAGCATCCTGCGTTTGGAACGCGGCATTGCCTACTATGTAGAAGGCGTAACCGCTGCCGAGCGCGAAGCCGTTGCTGCACTGCTGCACGACCGCATGACCGAAACCGTACTGGACAACAGTGCCGCCGCCGAAGCGCTGTTCTCTCACGCAGAACCAGCACCACTGAGCACCGTCGATATTATGGCCGGTGGTCGTGAGGCACTGGTGGAAGCCGATAAAACGCTGGGTCTGGCACTGGCCGAAGACGAAATCGATTATCTGGTGGAAAACTTCAACAAGCTGGGTCGTAACCCGACCGACGTTGAACTGATGATGTTCGCCCAGGCGAACTCTGAACACTGCCGCCACAAAATCTTCAACGCCAGCTGGACCATCGATGGCGAGGATCAGGACAAATCCCTGTTCCAGATGATTAAAAACACCTACGAGTGTTACAACGAAAATATTCTGTCTGCTTATAAAGACAACGCATCGGTGATCGTTGGTCACAACGCCGGTCGTTACTTCCCGAACCCTGGCACGAATGAGTACAGCTACCATCAGGAAGATATGCACATCCTGATGAAGGTAGAAACTCACAACCACCCAACCGCCATTGCCCCGCATTCCGGTGCAGCGACCGGTTCCGGTGGTGAAATCCGTGACGAAGGTGCAACCGGTCGTGGTTCCAAGCCAAAAGCCGGCTTAACCGGTTTTACCGTATCCGATCTGAAAATTCCGGGCTTCGAACAGCCATGGGAAAGCCAGTACGGCAAACCAGACCGTATTGTGTCGGCGCTGGATATTATGATCGATGGCCCATTGGGCGGTGCTGCCTTTAACAACGAATTCGGTCGTCCGAACCTGTGCGGTTACTTCCGTACCTTCGAACTGGAACACGACGGCGAAGTACGTGGTTACCACAAGCCAATTATGATTGCCGGTGGTTACGGCAACATCCGTGGCGAACACGTACAGAAAGGTGAGATTCCGGTAGGCGCCAGCCTGATCGTACTGGGTGGCCCGGCCATGCAGATTGGTCTGGGCGGTGGTGCGGCGTCTTCTATGGCGTCTGGCCAATCCAATGCCGACCTGGATTTCGCTTCCGTACAGCGTGAAAACCCGGAAATGGAACGTCGTTGTCAGGAAGTGATCGACCGCTGCTGGCAGATGGGCGACACCAACCCGATCGCCTTTATCCACGACGTAGGTGCCGGTGGTATTTCCAACGCCTTCCCTGAACTGGTTGGCGACGGCGGCCGTGGCGGTAAATTCGAACTGCGTAACGTACCGAACGACGAGCCGGGCATGAGCCCCCTGGCCATCTGGTCGAACGAATCTCAGGAGCGTTACGTTCTGGCGGTAGCACAGGAAGATATGGCCACCTTCGATGCCATCTGTGCCCGTGAACGTGCGCCATACGCGGTGGTTGGTTATGCCACCGAAGAAGAACACCTGACCGTTACCGACAGCCACTTCGACAACAAGCCTGTCGATATGCCGCTGCAGGTACTGCTGGGCAAGCCGCCACGTATGCACCGTGATGTGAAGAGCCGTGCGGTAAACGCCGAGCCATTCACCAGTGCCGGAATTGATCTGGCCGATGCTGCAGCCCGTGTACTCAAGCTGCCAACCGTAGCCAGCAAATCTTTCCTGATCACCATTGGCGACCGTTCCATTACCGGTACCGTGGCCCGTGATCAGTTCGTTGGCCCATGGCAGGTGCCGGTGGCTGACGTTGCCGTGACCACCTCTTCTTATGACACCTACGCCGGCGAAGCCATGGCCATGGGTGAGCGTACCCCGGTTGCGCTGCTGGATGGCCCGGCGTCTGGTCGTCTGGCGGTGGCCGAAGCCATCACCAACCTGGCCGCAGCACCAATCAACAAGCTGGCAGACATTAAAATGTCGGCCAACTGGATGTGTGCGGCTGGCCACGAAGGCGAAGACGAAAAACTGTACGCCACCGTAAAAGCCGTGGGTATGGAACTGTGTCCTGAACTGCAGGTAACCATCCCTGTGGGTAAAGACTCCATGTCGATGAAAACCCGCTGGCAGGATGAGGGTGCCGATAAAGCGGTTACTGCACCTATGTCGCTGATCATCACTGGTTTCGCGCCGGTATCCGATGCGCGCAAAGTGCTGACCCCGCAAATCAAGCTCGATCAGGGCGACAGCGATTTAATTCTGGTGGATCTGGGCCGTGGTCAGAACCGTACCGGTGCGTCCTGTTTTGCCCAGGTATTCGGCAAAGTGGGTGATGTACCGGCCGACCTCGACGACGCAGAAGATCTGAAAGCCTTCTTCGCTGTGGTACAGGGCCTGAACGCCGATGGCAAACTGCTGGCTTACCACGACCGTGCCGACGGTGGTCTGTTCGCCACCCTGACCGAGATGGCGTTTGCTGCGCACTGTGGCCTGGATGTTTCTATGGATCTGCTGGCAGAAAGCCAGGACGATCTGGCCGCTGCTCTGTTCGCTGAAGAACTGGGTGCGGTTATGCAGGTTAAACGCGAAGACCTGGAAGAAGTACTGGCACAATTCGAAGCAGCGGGTCTGGGTGACTGCACCGCAGTCATCGCTACGCCAAACGACGACGACCAGATTACCTTCAGCTTCCAGGACGAAGAATTCCTCAGCGAGTCGCGCGTTACCTGGCAGCGTCTGTGGACTCAGACCAGCTACGAAATGCAGGCCCTGCGTGACAACGCCGACTGCGCCAAACAGGAATTCGATGCCCTGCTGGATGCCGAAGATCCGGGTATTCATGCTGAGCTGACCTTCGACATTAACGAAGACATCACCGCTGATCTGCCAAACTCAGATTCAGCCGATGCACCGAAAGTTGCGATCCTGCGTGAGCAGGGTGTAAACGGCCAGATCGAAATGGCAGCCGCCTTCGACCGCGCCGGTTTCCGCACCGTTGACGTACACATGAGCGACATCCTGTCGGGCCGTGTAACCCTGGAAGGCTTCCGTGGCTTGGTAGCTTGCGGTGGCTTCTCTTACGGTGACGTACTGGGTGCCGGTGAAGGCTGGGCTAAGTCCATCCTCTTCAACGAACAGGCGCGTGGCCAGTTTGAAGCCTTCTTTGCCCGCAATGACACCTTCGCTCTGGGTGTGTGTAACGGCTGTCAGATGCTGTCTAACCTGCACGAACTGATTCCGGGTGCCGAACACTGGCCGCACTTCGTACGTAACATGAGCGAGCAGTTTGAAGCCCGTGTTGCCATGGTTGAAGTACAGGAATCCGACTCCGTATTCTTCGCCGGCATGGCAGGCTCTCGTATGCCAATCGCCATTGCTCACGGAGAAGGCCGTGCGGAATTCGGCTCCGAAGACGACATCAGCGAACTGGCTGGCCAGATCGCCCTGCGTTATACCGACAACTACGGCAAAGTCACCGAACAATACCCACTGAACCCGAACGGTTCACCACAGGGTATTACCGGCCTGACCGCTGCCGACGGCCGCGTCACCATTATGATGCCGCACCCGGAGCGTGTATTCCGTGCGATTCAGAACTCTTATATTCCAGCTGGTCCTGAAGGGGAGAGCTGGGATGAAGATGGCGCGTGGATGCGGATGTTCCGTAATGCGCGGGTTTGGGTTGAGGAGAACAACTGATACCAGTTGTTTTCGTAGGGTGGGCACTGCCCACCTGATCATCGCGGACCAATAGAGAAGGCCGCTGCTCAGCAATGAGTAGCGGCTTTTTTGTGGGTGCAATTTACGCTTGATCGTGTGTACTTGGGGTAGTAACTTAAACGTCAAATGAATCAATAACTTGCCCTCAGAATTACAAAGAGGGTTTACAAGTTTATGTGCGCTGGAAACTGGAATTAACAGGCGTGCGCGTTTTTCTGGCAAGAATTTTTGAGTTACGGATGATTTCTCAATCAGGTCAATAAGTTACGCGGAGTTTCTCGAAAGAGTCGCTCAGGATAAGTGTGCACGCACACTAACAAGCTGTTAGGTGTTTTCGTGATGAACGTAGAAATCATCAAGAGTAAATTAAAGAGTTCGTCTTTATGTGAGGCAGGTAAAGCTTACGAACTATTGGCAAGTGGTGCTGAATTGGTGGTTAATGAGAGCGTTATTGATGTTGCTTCCTCTGGAATTTTAGAAACCTATCGGATTAGAGCCAAAAATATTTCAGATAGGTCTGGTGAACACGCTCAACGGCTGACTCATAGCACCCTAGAATTTGTGCAAGCGCTTGAATCTAGAAACCCAAAAGAACTCAAAACGGCTCATGTAGTATCACCTGATCTAGGGTATTTTTTAATTTGGGTTGATCCAAGTAGTAATGATCTTATCGGCTGTTGTTACTTAATCAAGAATAATGAAGTTACAGAACGAGCGTGGAGCCAAATGTGGGACAACACCTAACAAGCGCATGTTGTTCGCCCCTGCGGGGCTGGGACCTCCGTTCCGCTGCGCTTCACTACGGCCCCAAATGCGGGCGTTATGCATAAGAGCAGCAATTACAAAATTAGAGTAGATATCAATGAGTAATAACTAATAGGACATATATAGACGCTCCCTCGGTGTCAAGGCACAACTAGCCTGTGGCACCTTTGATGCCCATCCATTTCCTGTT
>NZ_JAEDAH010000026.1 GCF_020320395.1 Thalassolituus marinus
AGGGGATAAGTTCCCCTGGTAGGCAGTAGGCATTGCAGATTTAAAAGTCGTTTATAGAAAACAGATATCTTTAAACTGTGGGACCGCAGTGGCATTGCACTCCTTTTTTTATGAATGCTGAAAGGCTTCGCCGGGCATATCACTTTGTCCTGTGGTGGCATGCGAACTCAGGCTGGCTGCGCTAAGCTGAAACTCAGATTATGGGCCCGGGATCTGGCCATGGCATTGCTTAAGAAAAATATCTGGCTGCTGTTTCTGTTCGTGCTGCTGGCCAGTTGCACGCTGTTGATATATTTATCGTTTGCCCGCTGGAACGGTATGATGCGTCATTATGACGAACTGCAACAAGGCGTGGTCAAACACTGGTACGGTAGCTTCTCCTCTGTTCTTGAACAGCAGGAAGGCATTATCACTCTGATGGGAAAAACCCTGCTGTTGCAGCAGCGCGAACGTAACGTACAGAACGATCTGGATGAGATTATGGCGCTCAATCCGGAAATCTTTGCCGGTTTTGCCCTGATCTCCACGGCAGGTGAAGTGCTGGAACTGACCAGTAATCTGCAAAGCGATAATCTTCCCAATCTGTCTGAGCTGCCACAGACCCGCGATTCCTTCGGCTATGCCATGACCACCGATAAAATGGTGCTGGGCCGTACCTACAATGCGCCGCGCCTGGTGGTGCCCGCACGCAAAGCAATTTATGACAAGGATGGCCAGCTGCTTGGGGTGATGACGGGAGCACTGAAGTTCGGTTCGGAAGACGGCTTGTTTGGCCGCACTCAGGTGCTCGGTGACTTTAACCGGATAACCATTCTGCGCGAGCGCGACCATTACATTCAGTACGCGACCAACGGTCAGCCACTGGCAGATTTTTATAGTGAGCCAATGCCGGCCATTGAATATGAGCGTTTGCTGGCGGCAATGAAAATGAATCGTTCCTTCGATTTTCTCCATGCCCGCGACAGTGGTCAGGCGCTGAGCTTTGAGCGCATCAGTGAGGATGGTCGCGGTACTGTACGCGGTGTCGCACTCTACAATGAACGCTATGAGTTCTGGTTAATTTCTGAAATCGAAGAAAGCTTTTTCATTTATCAGTTTATGCATGTTTTTGCCGGATACCTGTTCATCATGGTGATGTTTCAGCTGGCGATGTTTTTTCTGTTTCGCAGCATTGATCGTTCGGAAAAAAAGCAGCGTTCTGTGCTGGAATTTCAGGCCAATCATGATCCGTTAACCCAGTTGCCAAACCGCAACTTCCTGCTGAGCAAATTTGAAGAATGGCGCGCCAATAAAACGGAATTTTCTCTGCTATTTGTTGATCTGGATAACTTTAAGGGCATTAACGATAGCTTTGGTCACAAGCTGGGTGATGAGCTGCTGGTACGACTTGCCTCGCGGTTACAAAAGGTTATTCAGAGTCGTGATCTGCTGATTCGTCATGGCGGTGACGAGTTTGTCATGCTGATTTCGGATGAACGGCTTGAGGCTGCAGAAAATCTGGTTGCCAACCGGATTTTTTCCGCCTGCGAGAACATTGATGTGCAGCAAAAGATATTTTCACCTGGCGTCAGCATCGGCATTGCTCATTTTCCACAGCATGGCCAGGAACTGGATGAGCTGATGCGAGCGGCAGATATCGCCATGTATGATGCCAAACGCAAGCGCAATACGGTTCGTATTTTTCAGCCGGATCTGGAAGGTAAGTACCTGTTGCGTGCCCGCATCGAACAGTTACTGCGCGGGGCGGAAAAGCGCGGTGAAATTTATATGAACTATCAGCCGCAGGTGGACAGCAGTGGACGGTTGCATGGTGTCGAAGCACTGGTGCGCTGGAATCCCCCCGAGCTTGGTTTTGTTCCACCGGACCAGTTTGTTGCAGTCGCTGAACATAGCGGTCAGATGACGGCGCTGGGTGACTTCATTATCGACAATGCACTGCAGGAGATCGCCGATATTCAGAGTAGCAGTGGCCGCAGTTTCTGCCTGTCACTGAATATTTCGGTTAAACAGCTGTCAGAGCCAGACTTTGCCGACAAACTGCAGGAAAAAATTGTCGCCAGCGGCCTCGCTTTTGTAAATGTTGTGGTTGAAATAACTGAAAATATTCTGATTGATGATGTTGAACGTATGCGTGCAGTACTGGAACAAATACACGCTCAGGGAATTCGTATTTCGCTGGACGACTTTGGCACCGGTTATTCTTCGCTGAGCCTGCTACGTCATTTACCGCTGGATGAAATCAAGATCGATAAAAGCTTCGTCGATCATCTGATCGAAGATGAAACCGCATTGCGTATGGCGCGCAATATTGTCGCCATCGGTCGTAACTACAATGTGACTCTGGTGGCTGAAGGGGTGGAAACGGAAGCTCAGCTAGAGTGCCTGAATCAGATTGGATGTGATCTTTATCAGGGCTATTATTTTTCACGGCCATTATCGGCTGAGGCGCTGCGTTGCTTTCTGGATGAGCGTCCGCTGTAAGACAATAAAAAAGCCGCAGAGTCTGCGGCTTTTTTTAAATCAGAAGACCTGGTGGCCTTCGATAAACACGGCGCTGACGGCGCCTTTCAGTGTTTGCCCGGCGAGAGGGCTGTTGCGTCCTTTGGACAGCAGCTCTGAGCGACGGAAACTGCGTTCGAGCAGGGGATCGATCAGAGCGGCATTAAATGCCTGACCTTCAACCAGTCCCTGTTCAATACCGGCAATCTGTGCAGGCAGCGTACTGGTGGCACGAATCAGTGCTGTCAGCGACAGTTCCCCGCGTTCAACCAGTTGCAGTGCCAGTGGCAGGAAGCCGTCAAACATCGACATGCCCGGCTCAGCATCAGCGAATGGCGCCTTCTTCGCCGCCACCTCATGTGGCTGATGGTTCGAACTGATGGCCAGTTCGCCGGAATTAACTGCGGCCAGCAATGCCTGACGGTCACTTTCGCTGCGCAGCGGAGGCTGTACATTGAACTGGCTGTTGTAGCCGTTTACCGCGTCATCGGTATAGATCAGATTGGCCAGCGCTGTGTCGGCACTGATGCTCAGGCCTTCATTGCGTGCCTGCTGCAACATGGCAACACTGCGCGCGCAGCTGATCTGACTGATGTGTGCACGTACACCGGTTTGCTCAATCAACAGCAGCATCTGCGCCAGCGCGATGGTTTCGGCGGTGCGTGGAATGCCACTCAGGCCCATGCGGGTGGCCACCGGACCTTCGTGCATGCAGCCGCCAGCGGACAGCGCGATGTCGTTGGCGCTAAGGAACACCGGGATATCGTACGTTGCTGCATATTCCATTACCCGGCGCAGAACGTAGCTGTCTTTGAACGGACGACGAGCGTTGCTCAGTGCCACGCAGCCGGCTTCGTGCAGGGTAAACATGCTGGCCAGCTGTTCGCCTTCCAGACCCTGAGTCAGGGCGCCGAGTGGCAGCACCTTGCTGTATCCGGCTTTGCTGGCTTTTTCCAGAATCAGTTTCACTACCGCGGAACTGTCAGTTACTGGCTTGGTATCAGGTAACGAGCAGACGTGGGTAAAACCACTGGAACAGGCGGCACGGGTTTCGCTGGCGATGGTGCCTTTGTGCGCATAACCGGGTTCCGGCAGGTGGGCACCAAGGTCTACCAGCCCGGGCACCAGCCATTTGCCCTGACCGTCGATGGTCAGCTCAATGCCACCGCCAGCGGGTTTGTGACCAATGGCGGCGATTCGTCCTTCGGCAACGTACAGGTCAGTTACCTGATCCAGATTGCTGGCCGGATCAATCAGACGGGCGTTTTCAATGTGCAGGTAACGCATGATTAAGCCTCCTCCTGATCGTTGCCATACAGTTCATTTTTTTCCTGCTGCTGGCCGCTCATGGCCATGGCCATCACCGCCATACGAACGGCAATACCGTAGCTGACCTGATTCAGAATGACCGATTGCGGGCCGTCGGCGACGTTGGATTCAATTTCGACACCGCGGTTGATCGGACCCGGGTGCATGACGATGGCATCCGGTTTGGCGTAGGCCAGTTTCTCTTCGGTCAGACCGTAAAGTTTGAAAAATTCGCCTTCGCTTGGCAGCAGTGCATTCTGCATACGTTCTTTCTGCAGGCGCAGCATGATCACCACGTCACAATCTTTCAGGCCCTCTTCCATGCGGTAGAAGGCCTTACAGCCCAGCGACTCAATGTCTTTTGGCAGCAGTGTGCCCGGGCCAATAACCCGTACTTCCGCCGCACCCAGAGTACGCAGGGCGTGAATCTGGGAGCGAGCAACACGGGAATGCAGGATATCGCCAACGATAGCGACGATTTTGCCTTCGATGCTGCCTTTGTGGCGACGAATCGTCAGCATATCCAGCATTGCCTGAGTCGGGTGTGCATGGCGACCGTCGCCGGCGTTAATGATGGCAACGTGCGGGGTGACGTGCTCGGCAATAAAGTGCGCGGCACCGGAATCGGCATGACGCACGACGAACATGTCGGAATACATGGCCTCGAGATTCCACAGCGTATCCATCAGGGTTTCGCCCTTGGCCGTCGCTGACTTGGAAATATCGAGGTTAAGAATATCGGCAGACAGACGCTTAGCCGCCAGCTCGAAGGTTGAGCGGGTGCGGGTGCTGTTTTCGAAAAACAGGTTTACCACGGTTTTACCGCGCAGCAGAGGGACTTTTTTAACGTCCCGTTCCTGTGTGCTGATAAAGGAATCGGCGGTGTCGAGGATTTCGGTCAGAAGCTCGCGGCTCAGGCCCTCAGTGGTGAGGAAGTGCTTCAGACGACCGTCGGCGGTCAGCTGCACCTTGGCTGGGTCTGTATTCATGATCAGGCTGCTCATAAAGTCGGTAATCAGGCGAGTGTCAGGGTCAGGGGTTGCGGGCCGGTCAGTTTCACCAGCTGGCCTTCGCTCAGCGTCAGTGCGGCGCCACACAGGTCAGGCTGAATCGGCAGCTCGCGACGACCGATATCCAGCAGGCAAACCAGGGTGATACTGGCTGGGCGACCGTAATCGAACAGTTCATTCATTGCGGCACGGATGGTACGGCCACTCATCACTACGTCGTCGACCAGAATGATATGACGGTCTTCAATGCTGTCCGGCAGTTCCGAGCCTTTTACCTGCGGATGCAGGCCGTGACGGGTGAAGTCATCGCGATAAAAACTGATATCCAGCGAGCTGACGCCGTCTTCGGTCTGCAGTTTTTCCTGCAGGCGGTCAGCAACCCAGACGCCGCCGGTGCGAATGCCAACCAGCAGTGGGCGGTCAATCTGTTGCTCTGCCAGGTAGGTGACCAGTCGCTCACTCAGCTCAGTACAGGTTGTTTCGATATCAGGCAGGTTCATTGAGCCTTACTCCTCAAGCGGCCAGGCGGCCATCCAGCTTTCAAGAATCAGTTGTGCCGCCAGCCCGTCGACCGAGTTGGCGCCAAAGTCGCGGCTGCCACCCTGAGCAATCACAATGCCTTTGGCTTCGTAGCTGGTCAGGCGTTCGTCATGGGTGTAGGCGGGGCGATGATAACGGCCTTCCAGTCGTCCGGCGAATTTCTTTGCCCGCCGGCTCATGTCACTGGGTGTTCCGTCCATATTCAATGGCAGACCGACGACAAAGGCATCGGGTTGCCATTCATCAATAATGCGCTGCAACAGATCCCAGTCGGGAATGCCGTCGCGGGCTTTGATCGGTTCCAGTTGTTGACTGGTTGCGGTGAGGCGCTGACCGGTGGCAATGCCGATGCGTTGAGTACCGAAATCAAAGCCCATCAGGGTGCGTACGCGCGCGGCTGGAGCCTGACTCATCAGGCGTGCCCCGCATCGCTGCTGAGAAATTCAGCACTGATTCCGAGCAGCGACAAGGCCGCGTCGTAGATTTCTTCAACCGGCGTGTCGAACAGTAGTTCGCCAGAGGCTTCAACGGTGAGCCAGCTGTTGTCACGTAATTCGGCATCCAGTTGGTCGGCATCCCAGCCAGCATAGCCCAGAGACAGTCGGTAATCCCGTGGTCCGGAGCCGCCGGCAATGGCGCGCAGGATATCTTTCGACGATGTCAGGTGGGATTGCTCGGTGATGTTAAGGGTTGAGCCCCAGTTGCCCTGCTGGCGATGCAGGATAAAACCGTTTTCCGGACTGACCGGACCGCCGGCATATATCTGCGGATCAATCAGCGGCAGGCGGGATATTTCCAGCTGCTCACAGATGTCGCGAAACATCACCGGCATCGGTTTATTGAGAACGATGCCCATAGCGCCGTCGTGGTTGTGTTCACACAGGTAGGTAACGGTCCCTGCAAACCATGAATCTTCCAGCTGCGGCATGGCAATCAGCAGATGATTCTTCAGCGATTTTATCTGTTCCATTAATTGGCTTCCGACAGATAGCGGTTCCCTTTGAACTGCCAGGTGCGGATGATTTCCAGAATGTCAGTGTTTTTGCGCATTTCTTCGGTAAAGGGAGCAAAGGGAGCCGACATGCGTACGATGCGCAGCGCAGCGTCATCCAGCACTTTACGGCCAGAAGACTCAAGAATGGTCAGCTCGTTGATGGTGCCATCCGGGTTGATAGCAACCAGCAGACGCAGACGACAGTTGTCGAAGCAGCTTTCGGCTTCGCGCGGATAATTCAGTGCCCCCATCTGTTCAATCTTGCGGCGCCAGCTGTTCACGTAATAGGCGTCATTGGCTTTCATGGTGGAGGCCGCAGTCAGACGCTGTACTCGTGGTTGCTTGGCGTAGGCCTGACGCTGGGTGTCGAGTTTGGCTTCCAGACTGGCCATCTCGAGACTGCGCTGCAGCAGGGATTTCTGTGGGCCATCCGGCAGATCCAGTTGCAGTGTTGGGGCCAGATCGGAGGTGTTGGTACGGCTGCGTGAATCAGCGCGGGTGGTGACGATACGCTGGTTGCCCTCAGGTTTGCGCGGCGCTGTGGCCTGCTGTTCCTGCGGCGATGCTTCATTAACGGTATTGGCCTGAAAGTCTGCTTCGACGTCGGTGGTCAGCATACGGGCCTCGTCCAGAGTACCGCTGCCCTCCTGATTTTCCTGGGCAATAAAGTCTGCGTGTTCCGGTGCCTTGTCGCTTTTATAGCTGGCCAGGGTCACTTCCAGTGTTTTTGACAGGTTGCTGGGGTCTGTGGCTTTGAAACTGATGCCAAGCACCACCAGAGCGTGCAGTAATAGCGCCAGAAACAGGGCGAAGGACAAACGATCGGAGCTGTTTACGACGGTTGCTGACATACGCGCAGAGTTACCTGATTGTGACCTGGAAAACCGGTGAAAAACGCCTGCAAGTCTGCGCGTTTCGCACCGGTTTGTCCATCATCTGGCGCTGGATGTGAGGTGTCCGGCGTCGGAGGTCGGACGTCAGACGTCAGACGTCAGACGTGTTCAGCTTCGCCAGCAAACACTCAATCAGCTGACCTGCAACGTCGATACCGGAGTCGCGGCTGATTTCACGTACACAGGTGGGGCTGGTGACATTGATCTCGGTAAGGTTGTTGCCGATCACATCAAGGCCTACGAAATACAGTCCTTTCTCTTTGAGGTAAGGACCAACCTGTTCGGCAATGGCGCGATTTTCATCACTCAGGGGCTGAGTCACACCGGTGCCGCCGGCGGCCAGGTTGCCACGGGTTTCGCCGCTGGCCGGAATGCGTGCCAGGCAGTAAGGCACTGGCTCGCCATCAATCATCAGAATGCGCTTGTCGCCTTCGGTGATTTCCGGGATATAACGCTGCGCCATAATCTGTTGGCTGCCGTGGTTGGTCAGGGTTTCAATGATGACGCTGACGTTCGGGTCATCATGCTTCAGGCGGAAGATGGATGAACCACCCATGCCGTCCAGCGGTTTGAAGATGACATCCCCCTGTTCCTTGTGGAACGCCTTCAGCAGGTCGGCGCGACGGGTCACAATGGTCGGCGTCATCAGCTCAGGAAAAGCCGTGGCGAAGATTTTCTCATTACAGTCGCGCAGGCTTTGTGGCTTGTTGGCCACCAGTACACCTTCTTCTTCGGCGCGTTCCAGAATATAGGTGCTGTAAATGAACTCGCTGTCGAATGGCGGGTCTTTACGCATCAGAATGATGTTCAGGTCGGCCAGTGGGCGCTCTTCAAACTCGCCCATGTCGTACCAGTGCTCCGGGTTCATGGCAACACGTACCGGCGCCATGCGCGCCATGGCGCGGCCATCACGAATGTAGAGATCGCTCTGTTCCATGTACCACAGCTGGCAGCCTTTTTCCTGGGCGGCATTCATCAGGGCCAGAGAGGTATCTTTCTTGAAATTAATGGTGGCAATCGGGTCCATTACCACGCCGACTTGGATGCTCATGGTCACTTTACTCGTGCTTCTGCGATTCAATAGTGCCAGTGTAACTGATCGATGGTTCCACAGGCGTAACTTAATTGTGTGATATGGCGCATAGCACCGGCCTAGCGTTTGTTACATGATATGTGATACAAACGTGCGCAATGGCGTCTACTGCGTTTGTGAACACAGCAGCTTACGAAAACATAATAAAACGGATGGTTAAGGCCGCCCTATGGACGACAACTTTCAGAACATTAAGGTCATGGTCATCGACGATAGTAAAACCATTCGTCGGACCGCAGAGACACTTCTAAAGAAGGTTGGCTGCGAAGTCATTACCGCTACAGACGGTTTTGATGCGCTGGCCAAAATCGCGGATACTCATCCGGATATCATCTTTGTCGACATCATGATGCCACGTCTGGACGGCTACCAGACCTGTGCATTAATTAAAAATAACTCAAAATTCAAGTCGACCCCGGTCATCATGCTGTCCAGTAAGGATGGCCTGTTCGATAAAGCTAAAGGACGGATTGTCGGCTCTGACGAGTACCTGACGAAGCCGTTCAGTAAAGAAGAGCTGCTCGGCTCCATTCGCCAGTACGTCAAGTCCTGAGACAGCGTTTGTATAAAGATTTTGAGAGGTAAAAAAGCATGGCCCGTATTTTGGTAGTAGATGATTCTCCAACAGAAACTGAAGCGTTTCGCTCAATGCTGGAGAAGAACGGTCATGAAGTGATGACTGCAGAGAATGGTGCTGATGGCGTGGCGGTTGCCCGCCAGGAAAAGCCGGACTGTGTACTGATGGATATCGTTATGCCAGGCCTGAACGGCTTCCAGGCGACCCGTCAGCTGACCAAAGATCCGGAAACTCAGCACATTCCTGTGATTATTGTGACTACCAAGGATCAGGAAACTGACCGTGTATGGGGTAAGCGTCAGGGCGCCAGCGGCTATCTGGTTAAACCAGTGGCTGAGGGTACTCTGCTGTCTGAGATCAACTCGGTTCTGGCAGGTTAATGATGCATCCGTTTGCCCGATTACTGGATATCGCTGAACGTAGCCGCAGTCATGCTTCGGCACTGCCACAGCAGGTTGAAGCGGTTTCCTACTGGCGTGGTGTGGGCTTTATGCTCGCAGGTCAGAATTTCGTGGCAGACATGGCGGATGTAAGTGAAATTCTGCAGCCTCCGCGCCTGACCAAGGTGCCGGGGGTGCGCAGCTGGGTGCTTGGGGTGGCCAATGTTCGTGGCCGCCTGGTGCCTGTGATGGATCTGGCCGGTTTACTCGGTCTGCCTTCCAAAGCGAACTGGCGCAGTCGTCGGGTGCTGGTGGTGGAGCAGGGTGATCACCTGATCGGTTTGCTGGTGGATGCGGTTCTGGGGATGCAGCAGTTTCCGATTGACCGTACTGTGGCAGCAGACACTATTGATCCGGCGTTTGGCGTTTATGTCGAACACGGTTTTGAGCGGGATGGCCGTGAGTGGCCTGTATTCCAGCTGGTTCAGCTGGTTCAGGCGCCGGAATTCCTGCAGATTGCGGTTTAACCGCACCGGATTATCCGGACCTGTCCTCGGACAGAAATAATTAAAATGCATGCAGTGAGTGTGGAGAGAACGGCATGAGCGGAAATTCAGGAAGCGTCTTATCGACAGCCTTCAGGAACCGTACCAACGGTGTACTGGCAGGCCTGTTGTTTGTGTTTCTGGCGGTGTTCATTGGTATTACGGTATATGTGAACACGCTGGCAAACCGGGACGAACAATACATCGAGCACGCAGGTGAGCTGCGCGTACTGTCTCAGGAACTTGCGAAGAACGCCGTAGAAGCGGCGGGTGGTAAGCGTGAGGCATTCGCCGAACTGAAAGCCGCCCGTGATAACTTCGAGATGCGTCTGGGATACCTGACCCGTGGTAATGCTGAAACTGGTCTGCCACCGGCAGAAGTGGCAGCCATGAGCGATGTATCGGGTGTCTGGGCTGATGTACAGACCAATGCCGACCAGATTATCCGCGCCCAGGATATTATTCTCTCCCTGCACGAAGTTGCCGCGACACTGGCGGAAACGATTCCTCAGCTGCAGGTGGAATACGACGAGATCGTAGAAATTCTGCTGGATAACGACGCACCTGCCGATCAGGTGGCGGTAGCCCAGCGTCAGTCCTGGTTGGCAGAACGTATCGTACGTTCTGTTAACAAGGTACTGGCGGGTGGTGAAGACGCGGTAATGGCGGCAGACGCTTTCGGTCGTGACGCCTCGCTGTTCGGTCGGGTACTGAACGGTATGATTCAGGGCAACGTTGCCATGAACATCTCTCAGGTAACTGATGAGGAAGCGATTTACGCTCTGGCGGAAGTTGCTGAGCTGTTCGAATTCGTATCCGGTTCCGTTGACGAAATTCTGGAAACCTCTCCTGAACTGTTCCAGGTTCGTGAAGCATCTGACTCTATCTTTAATGACTCTGTGACGCTGCTGCAGCAAACATCCTCCCTGACTGAAGGCATTCAGGAAGGTGGTGCTCAGCGTCTGACTCTGCAGCTGGTTGGTTACGTATCTGCGCTGCTGGCGCTGGTTGTAATGGTGGCCTTCGGTGTTGTGTCTTACCGTGAAACCCGTCGCGACCTTGAGAAAACTGCTAACGCCAACGAACAGAACCAGATGGCGATTCTGCGACTGCTGGATGAAATTGCTGACCTTGCGGACGGTGACCTGACAGCTTCGGCAACGGTAACCGAAGACTTCACGGGTGCGATTGCTGACTCCATTAACTACGCGATCGACCAGATGCGCTCTCTGGTATCGGCGATTAACGATACAGCGGTACAGGTATCCTCCGCTGCTCAGGAAACCCAGGCGACAGCAATGCACCTGGCAGAAGCTTCTGAGCACCAGGCGCAGGAAATTGCCGGAGCCTCTGCGGCGATTAACGAAATGGCGGTGTCCATTGACCAGGTATCTGCTAACGCCTCGGAATCATCCGCGGTAGCGGAGCGGTCGGTAGCGATCGCGAACAAAGGTGCTGAAGTGGTACAGGCGACCATTAACGGCATGGATAACATCCGTGAACAGATTCAGGAAACCTCCAAGCGTATTAAACGTCTGGGTGAATCCTCACAGGAGATTGGTGACATCATCTCCCTGATTACGGACATTGCTGACCAGACCAACATTCTGTCTCTGAACGCTGCGATTCAGGCATCCATGGCCGGTGACGCTGGCCGGGGCTTCGCGGTAGTTGCGGACGAGGTACAGCGTCTGGCGGAGCGTTCTGCTGCGGCAACCAAGCAGATTGAAGCGCTGGTTAAAACGATTCAGAACGATACCAACGAAGCGGTAATCTCGATGGAACAGACCACTACCGAGGTGGTACGTGGTGCTCGCCTGGCGCAGGACGCGGGTGTTGCTCTGGAAGAGATTGAAAACGTATCGAAAAACCTCGCGGAACTGATTCAGAACATTTCCAACGCTGCTCGTCAGCAGGCATCGTCCGCAGGTCATATCTCCAATACGATGAACGTTATTCAGGAAATTACCTCGCAGACATCTGCGGGTACGACTGCAACAGCGAAGTCGATTGGTAACCTGGCAGAAATGGCTAACAAGCTGCGTGAATCCGTAGCGGGCTTCAAGCTGCCGGAAGCTGAAATGGATGAGCAACAGGCGCTGTAAGCGTCTGGCTGGATAACTATAAATGAACCATCAGTTACGTGCCGGACTGAGCACCATCCCTGAAATGGATGACACTCAGTTTGGTCGATGGCAAAACCTGCTGGAAGAGCGAACCGGAATGTGCCTGGCACCTCAGCGTCGTTCTTTCCTGCAGACCAGCCTTGGAATCCGTATGCGGGAAGTCGGCTGCGACAGCTATGAAGAATACTATCAGCGTATTCTCAGCGGTCCGGTGGGGGCAATTGAATGGAGTACGCTGGTTGACCGGCTGACCGTTCAGGAAACCCGATTTTTCCGTGATCCGGATGCATTTGCCTTCGTTGAACAGTATGTACAGCAAAAAGCTGCTGACCCATCTACAGAGTCTGTCGACTTGTGGAGTGTTGGCTGCTCCTCAGGTGAGGAAGCCTACAGTCTGGGCATGATTGCCGAGCGCTGGCTGACGCCTGCAGGTAAACAGTACGCTGTCACCGGAACTGATATATCCACCATCGTTTTGCGTAAAGCCCGTGCTGGTAAATACCAGGGGCGGGCTCTGGACTGGGTCCCTGCGGACTATGCAGGAATCGGGTTCAAGGAAATGGCACCGGGCGGGGCACTTGAAGTGTCAGACCGGCTGCGTCAGCGCAGCTGCTTCAGTCAGGTGAATATCCTGAATCTGTCAGCCAGCCCGCTGCAATCGCAACATGTAATTTACTGCCAGAATGTGCTGATTTATTTCCGCCGCTGGCGTCGCCGCGAGATCCTGAATGTACTGGCTGAGCGTCTGGCGCCCGGTGGCATTCTGGTAATTGGCCTGGGCGAAATGGTTGACTGGCAGCATCCGCTGCTGGAACCAGTGCATAGCAGCCGTGTATCCGCATTTGTGCGCAAGCAAGCAAACTCTACAGGGGAGACCGCAAGGCGATGAGTCAGGACTACATCGCCCTGGAATGGGTAAAAGGGGAAATCGAAGAAACGCTGCAGCAGGCCCAGCAAGCGCTGGAAGCCTATGTGGAAAATCCCCAGGATAAAAGTCGGTTGAAATTCTGCCTCAGCTACCTGCATCAGATTCACGGTACGCTGCAGATGGTAGAGTTTTATGGTGCTGCGCTGCTGGCGGAAGAAATGGAAGCCATTGCAGCGGCTATCGGAGAAGGATCTATCGCCAACGAACGCGATGGTCTTGAAATTCTGATGCAGGCCATTATTCAGCTTCCACACTACCTCGAACACGTGAAGGTGGGTCGTCGCGATCTGCCTGTCGTTCTGCTGCCTATTCTGAATGAGCTGCGCTCCGCCCGTGGTGAAGCCTTCCTGTCAGAAACAGCCTTGTTTGCGCCGCAGATCAGTTATCCGGCTCGACTGACCGATCAGCAACTCGCAACCTTTGCGTCTGCCGATTTTGGTCAGTGGGCGCGCAAACTGCGTCAGATGATGCAAACGGCCACTCTGCAGTTGCTGCAGAATAAACAGCCGGATGTTGCGAAACAGTACCTGAATAAAGTGTTTGCCCGTCTGATGAAGGGCCTGGGTAATACACCGTCTGGTATGGTGTGGCTCCCGGCTCTGGCATTCAGCGAATGGCTGATGAAGCAGAACAGTCTGCCGAAGAGTGCTAAGCAACTGTTGCGTCAGCTGGATCACTCTCTGAAAGGTGTGATCGAAAACCCTGCCGAAGCTATTAATGAGCTGCCAGCAGAAGAGCTGCTAAAAAACTTATTATTCTACGTTGCCCGTACAGATGTGCAGGGCGAAGCCATTCGTCGTGCTCAGCATGAATTTGGTTTGCAGCAGGCATTACCAACCGAAGAGGAAATTCGTCAGGAGCGCGATGCGCTGTCTGGTCCGGATAAAGACACGGTCGGTCATGTGCTGGGTGCACTGGTAGAAGAAATTGCTGCAATCAAAGACCGCTTTGATTTGCTGATTCGTAGTGATGAAGACCGTATTGCGGCACTTGAGTCCCTTTCTCCTTCGCTGAAACAGCTGGCAGATACCATGGGAATGCTGGGCCTGGGAATGCCACGTCGTGTCATGCAGGAACAGCAAAGCACGGTTACACGCTTGCTTGACGCTGGCAGTGTACAGGACAGTGAACTGCTCGATGTGGCAGGCGCCCTGTTGTACGTCGAAGCTACGTTAAGCGGTATGCAGCGTGAAGGCGACCTGAACGCTCAGGCCGGTGAAACTACCTTGTCTGATGCACAGAAGGCCGTTTTACGCGAAACCCGCAACGTGCTGGAGCAGGTCAAAGACGCCATCGTTGAATACATCGCCAAGCAGTGGGCGATCGAAGAGCTGGAAGAAGTTCCATCTTTGCTGCACAGCATTGAGGGTTCACTGAGTATGATTCCGCTGCCTCGGGTGGCGAATATTCTGGCTCAGGCTGCTGCTTTTATCCGCGGTACCCTGGTGGATGATGGTATCAAACCAGAGTGGGCGGTACTGGATATCCTTGCGGATGTACTGTCGTCGGTTGAGTACTTCGTCGAGCGTTATACCGAAAACCCGCGTAGCGCGGGCGATGAGCTGCTGGAAAAAGCAGAGGCATCACTGCTTGCTCTGCCGGGTGTGGAAGCCGCAGCGTTTAATGATTCTGTTGAAGATGACGTAGCAGAAGCTCTGCCAGAGGCGAATGTAACCAGCTTTGATGAGGCTCTGGGTCTGAATGAGGCTCAGCCTGAAGTCGCCGGGCAAACGGCCGACGAGTTGTCGGTTGAAGAAGTGCCTGTTATCGAGGTGGATGAGCCGTCTGCCGATGATCTGCTGGCAGAGACAGTAAGCACGGATGAAGAGCTGTCTGCTGAGGAAGAATCACAGGATATTGACTACCCTGATGAGTTTGCTATCAGCAGCGAATCTGTTGAAGACATCGTTGCCGAACCGGTTGCTGAACCCGTAGCAGCGGCTCCGGTCGTTTCTGTCGACGACGATGATGATGATCTGATTGATGATGAGATCATTGAAATCTTCCTTGAAGAAGCCGAAGAGGTTGTCGAGACGCTGAATGAATTCTGGCCGCAATTTAAGGCGAATCAGGATGACAGCGAAGCGATGACGACTGTTCGTCGTGCTTTCCACACCCTGAAGGGTAGTGGCCGTATGGTGAAAGCTGAGTTTATCGGCGAACTCGCCTGGTCTGTGGAAAACATGTTCAACCGCGTGCTGGATAACACCATTGTTATCACGCCGCAGCTGATTGATCTGGTGGACTACGTTATCAGTCAGCTACCTGCCCTGATTGACGACTTCCGTCATCAGCGTGGCGCTTCGATAGCTACCCAGCCGTTAATGGATTATGCATTTGCATTATCTGCCGGTGAGGCCGTAGCGGATTTTGTTGCCCCGGGTGAAGACGTTGCAGCCGTAAGTGCAGAACCAGAGGTTGCGGTAGCAGACGTTGCTGACGACGAAGATGAAGACGATGCCTTACTGGAAGTCTTTGAAGGTGAAGCAAGTGCTCACCTGGTTACTGTCGACGAGTTTGTTCAGCAGTCACGTGATGAAGATTACATCAATGGTCTGACTGATCAGCTGCAACGTGCGTTGCATACGCTGAAGGGCAGTGCCCATATGGCAGGCATTACTGCCATTGCTATGGTGGCTTCTCCGCTCGAACGTTTTATTAAAGAAATCCGCGCCTATCAGGTCAGTAATAATGCGGCGATTGTCGATTTGCTGGCGGATGGCTCGCAGATGATCGCGGCGGCGCTGTCTGATCGCGAGCTGATGAAAGCAGAATCGCTACCGGGCGCAGATGAATTTGTTGAGCGGGTTCAGGCGCTGGAAGCGCAGATTCTGTCGGCACTGAAGAGTGACGATGGTCAGCGTAGTGGTCCGAATCCGCACGCGATTGCACAATTCCTGGCTCAGGGTATGGACTCTTTGCTGGAAGCAGAGCGATTGCTGGCGCAATGGCAGGCAGAACAGGACAGTAGTGTTCTGGCATCACTGGAAAACGATCTCAGTGAAGTTGCTGCAGGCGCTGCAGAAGCTGAAGTGCCGCACATTCAGGCGCTGGCCCAGGCGATGAATAGCCTTTATCAGCGTATTGCCTCAGAGCAGGCCATGCCGGAAGACACTCTGCTGGCAATGTGTGCCGAAGCGCATGAAGCAATCCTGACTATGATGGATTGTCTGGCTGCTGGTCAGGAAACTCTGGCCGCTGATGAACTGATTGATCGTATTGATCAGTGGCAGTTTGTTGCTGTTGAGTCCGAAAACAACGACATCATCGATATTGAAGATGCTGATCTGGTATCTGCAGAAGCGGATGTTTCTGTATTTGATTCCACTGATGACGAATCTTCCGATGGTCTGCTGCCCGACCTTGAGTCGTTGTCAGCAGATGACCTGACTGCAGATGAACAGGTGCCGGATTCGTTTGAAGAAATCAGCGTAGCTGATGACTTTTCTGAGCTGGCGTCGGATGTTTCGCTGGTGTCTGAAGACGATGTATTTAACCTGATCGAAGATAACTTCGAATCAGACTCGGTTCTGGATGCGGATGTTATCGACGTAGATATTGCTGATGAGATCACGCTTGATGATACGCCAGCCGAGTTGCTGCAGGATGCGGTGGAAGACGTCAGCAATGCCTTCGCCTCGCCTGTTGAAGATATCGTTATTGATGAAGAAGACAATGACCTGCTGATTGAAGAAGAGCAGGCGGTCGAACCTTTGCCTCTGCCATCGGTTGAGGATGGTGATGACGATGAGATTCTGGAAATCTTCCTCGAAGAAGCGGACGAGATCAGTGAGTCGGTAGAAAACGCTCTGGAGCAATGGCAGCAGTCGCCGGACAACCTGGTGCATGTAGCGCAGTTGCAACGAGAACTGCATACGCTGAAGGGCGGTGCACGGATGTCGGAACTGAGTGAAGTTGCAGATCTGTGCCACGAGCTTGAAACCCTGTATGAGAACATCAATGACGGTCGTCTGGGTGTTCAGCCAGATGTATTCACAATCCTTGAACGCGCTCATGATGAACTGAGTACGCAACTGGATATGGTGCGTCAGGGACAGCGTCCGCAACCGGCCGATGCGACTGTTGAGGTTATCCGTAACTATCTCAAAGGCGGTGCCTTTGCAGAGGTGCCGGAGTACGTTGCTGATGAATCCGACGAGCCTGAATTCGAAGCCGTGACACCTGCTGCGCCGATACAGGCTGAGGCTCTGGATGAATCAGACCGGGAAATCCTTGAGATCTTCCTTGAAGAAGCCGCTGAGTTGCAGGAAGCACTGGATCGCGCCCTGCATCAGTGGGAGCAGGATCCGACTCGCCTGAGTGAGGCCGAAGAAGCACAGCGTGTATTGCATACACTGAAAGGTGGTGCTCGTCTGGCTGGTCTGTCTGATATCGGTGATCTGGCCCACGACTTTGAAGCCAACATTCTCAAAGCCCAGCAAGGACAGATTGCCATTGATGGTGGTTTCTTCAAATCGGCTTACGGAACCCAGGATGAGCTGATCAGCAAAGTTGAAGCGGTTGCTCATGCTCTGGAATCAGATGGCATGCTGGTGCTTGGTGAGAAAGAGCTGACTCTGGAAACTATTGAGCATGCACCTGTTGTTGCTGATGAGGAAGCAGAGGACGTTGTTATCGCAACGGAATCAGAATCCTCTGGCAGTGCCGAAACTCAGACCACCGATGAGCCAGCGTCCAACGTTGTTCCTCTGCGTCCGGCGGCACCAGCTGTAAAACCTGAACCGCCGAAAGTGGCTCAGCAGCAGACCGTACGTAAAGCGCCGCAGGAGCTGGTAAAAGTTTCTGCTGACCTGCTGGATAACCTGGTCAACCTGGCGGGTGAAACCTCGATTGGTCGGGGCCGTCTCGAGCAGCAGGTAACTGACTTTGCTAATACCCTCGACGAAATGGACATGACGCTGGAGCGTCTGCGTGACCAGCTGCGTCGTCTGGATATGGAAACTGAAGCTCAGGTGCTGTTCCGTCAGGAACGTCATGGCCCTGAATATGAAGACTTCGATCCACTGGAAATGGACCGATACTCAACCATGCAGCAGCTCTCGCGAGCGCTGGTGGAATCGGCCTACGACCTTGTGGACCTGAAAGAAACCCTGAGTCACAAGACCCGTGATGCTGAAACCCTGCTGCTGCAGCAAAGCCGTGTTAACACGGAACTGCAGGAAGGTCTGATGAAGACCCGCATGGTACCGTTCCAGCGTCTGGTGCCACGTTTGCGCCGTATCGTGCGCCAGGTGAGTCTGGAGTTGAACAAGCAGGTTGAACTGCGGGTATTCAATGCCGACGGTGAAATGGACCGTACCATTCTGGAACGGATGATCTCACCACTGGAGCACATGGTTCGTAACGCAGTTGACCACGGTATCGAAAACCGCGATCAGCGTGCAGCTTCCGGTAAGCCGGAAGTGGGCAATATCGACCTGGAAATCAGCCGTGACGGTGGCGATGTTGTTCTCACCCTGACGGATGATGGTCGTGGTGTGAATCTGGATGCTGTCCGCCGTAAAGCCATCGAGCGTGGCCTGATGGATGCTGATGCCAATCTGTCAGATCAGGACGTTATGCAGTTCATCCTGCAGGCTGGTTTCTCGACTGCCGAAGCCGTTACTCAGATTTCCGGTCGTGGCGTTGGTATGGACGTGGTGAGCTCTGAAATCAAACAGATGGGCGGTTCAGTCGAGATTCAGTCTGAAGCAGGTGTTGGCACACGCTTTATTGTACGACTGCCATTTACCGTATCGGTTAACCGTGCCTTGATGGTTCGGGTTGGTGACGATCTGTACGCCGTACCGCTGAATAACATTCAGGGTATTGTGCGTGCTCCGGTTAATCAGCTGCAGTCACTGTACGAAAAGCCGCAGAACGAGCGGGTATTTGAATATGCCGGTAACGATTACCGCGTTGAATACCTGGGCGTGATGCTGGAAAACGAAGCTCAGCCTAAGTTCACAACACAGCATATGCCTGTGCCTATGCTGCTGATCCGTGGCGCCGTTCCATTTGCGCTGCAGGTAGACTCGCTGCTGGGCTCTCGTGAGATTGTTGTAAAAACACTGGGTCCACAGTTTGCCAGTGTCGCCGGTGTGTCTGGTGGTACGATTCTGGGTGATGGTAGCGTTGTTATCATTCTCGACTTGCCAGCCCTGCTGCGTACGCAGAACTCACTGGAATATCAGCAAGCCAAGCTGCTGGATAACCAGGAAGCTGAACGTCGCCATGAGTTGGAAAACCGCCTGCCACGTATTCTGGTGGTGGATGACTCGGTTACAGTGCGTAAGGTAACCACGCGTTTGCTGGAGCGTAACGGCATGGAAGTCTTCACTGCCAAAGACGGTGTGGATGCCATGGCGACGCTGCAGGATCACAAGCCGGATCTGATGCTGCTGGATATCGAAATGCCGCGTATGGACGGCTTCGAGGTTGCATCGCTGGTTCGTCACGATTCCCGACTGCAGGATATTCCGATCATCATGATTACCTCGCGTACCGGTGATAAACACCGTGAGCGAGCGATGTCGATCGGTGTAAACGAATACATGGGTAAGCCATTCCAGGAAGACAAACTGCTTGGCACCATGCATAAGCTGCTGGGGATTGAGGACTGACAGCATGGGTCTTCCCCGGGTAGGGATTCTGGCCGATGACCGGCTGCAGCAGCATTTGCTGAAAAGCGCGCTGCTGCATTTCGGTTTTGATGTGGCGGTGGCAACGGACCCGACACGATTGCCGGATCTTGATCAGGCTTCGCTGGATCTGGATGCCTGGGTGGTCGACCTGCGTGAAGACGACCAGGAAGATTATGAGTGGCTCGATGAGCTGCTGGTCGGCGATATTCCGGTACTGATTGGCCTTGAGAAAGCGCCGCAGAAGAATTGCCTGACGTTCCCTAAGTGGGAAAAGCGTCTGTACGGCAAACTGAAGGAGCTGCTGAAGTCTACGCCAGTGGTGGCCGAGGACGTTTCTGTACTGGATAAACTCGGCAGTAGTAATACCCCGGTTATTCCGTTGCCTGCTGAGTTTTCCGGTCATGATTACACTGGCCGTATAGCGCAGCAGGTATGGGTGCTTGGTGCTTCACTGGGTGGCCCCGGAGCGGTCAAAGCCTTCCTTGATGCCTTGCCCGCTGGCCTGCCGGTTGCCTTTGTTTATGCGCAGCATATTGATCCTCGCTTTGAAGAGACGCTGTGCAAAACTATCGGCCGCCATGCCAGTTATGAACTGAAGAATTTCACCGCTGGCGAACCGCTACGCTGTGGAGAGGTGCTGGTGGCACCTATCAGTCATGAGTTCCGTTTCGATAATGCGGGCCAGCCGTTCTCGTTGCAGCGCGACTGGCCAGGACCTTATGGTCCGTCCATTGATCAGGTTATCCTGAATGTTGCTGCTCACTACGAGCAGCGCGCAGGCTACATACTGTTCAGTGGTATGGGTAACGATGGTGCGGAAGCCATCGTGACTCTGACAGACAAGAATGTACCGGTATGGGCTCAGACGCCTGACAGCTGCGCCAACAGCTCCATGCCGGAGAGTGCGATTGAGACCAGTCGCGTGGATTTTATCGGTGACCCTTATCAGCTGGCTCTGCAGCTGGTGAATAGCGTCAAACACAGCTGGATACATAAGCATGAGCCAATCACTCACTAAGACGAATACGCCGGATCAGGTCGACTGTCTGCTGATTCCTCTCAAAGACCGTAACCTGTTGCTGCCGAACGTAACTGTGGCCGAAATTATTCCTTTTTCCCATCTGCTGACTACCGCCTCCAGTGTTGACTGGATTCTGGGGCGCATTGACTGGCGTGGTACTCCGGTTCCTGTAATCTGTTATGAGATGCTCAACAGTCAGACTGCTCCGGCTCCGAATCCTAATGCCCGTTTTGCGGTAATCAATGGCGTGGGTGCTCATGCCGATATGCCGTTCTATGCCATGCTGATTCAGGGTATCCCGCGTCTTGTGCACATCAGCGCAGATGATATTCAGGAAGTCGAAGCCATGAATCAGGGGACTTATGATCAGCAGGTTGTGTCTATGAATGGCGAGAACGCCATGATTCCTGATCTGGATCGGCTGGAACAAACCGTTCTGGGTGTTATTTGAAACAAGCGGCCAAAGTGCAGTGGTGTATCTAGATAGGTAAGATTGCTTGATATGGCGACTTACTATAGATCATCTTAAGTGATAACTGGTCATTAAAGACAGAATCTAAATACACCAACGTCTGTAGATACTTTAATGTGAATGTTAGCTAAACTCTGCCAGGGCTTGTGGTTAACGATTCAAAAAATCTTCATATTCAGTAGGCGTTCCACTGAAAATTATTTCGTCAGATTTTATTAAATTAAACCGGATGTTAAGGTTGTCTCTTATTAAATAATTATAAATTGGTGCGATGTATAGCTCGCCCTTCGTTAGTCCATTCTCACCATCGTCTACCATTTTATCAAAATATTTCTTAAATATTTCTGTAGATCGGAAGAAGTAAAGGCCATCTGAACATAAATCTGAGATCGGATTTTTCTCAGCAGTCTCTATAACGTTTCCAGGAATTTCAGGGTGTTCTTTAGCAAAAGACCAATTGTCTCCTGAGCCTTTAAACACTTCTAAATAGCCGTCAATGTTTTCTAGGAAGCTTGGGTGTGAGAAGCCGGGGCGAATGGTGTCTATATTAAAAATAGTAATAGACTCACTACTCGGAATGTCAGCCATAGTCAGCCCAAGATAGACTGTTTCGGCTTGACCTTTAGTTTCACCTTGCAAGGTTACAATCCTATAATTTAGAATACCTAATGCCGTGCACTCCTGATTGACAAAATTTTCTGTGTTAAATATATCGCGTATAATAAATAGAAATGATTCCGTTTTGAAATATTGGCTGAAACTTGAAACGCAGTGTGAAAATAAACTCTTACCATGAGCGTTAAGCATATATTTGGGGAGCTTATAGCCTGCGTTAAAAAAACGACTGCTCATTCCGGCCATAGGTATAACAATCATTTTAATAGATCCTTGTAGTAACTAAAAAGCCTTAGTGCATTAGCAGCCAATGCCAACTGTCGTCGTTGGCAGTCATTATGCAGGGGCAGCATTGATATGAAAAGGTTAATCATTATCGGGATTATTTCACGTGCATCATAGTCTAAGCTATAATTTTTGAAAAAGTTGTCTGTTAGTTCGTCAAGTACGGTGTTTTGGGGTAGTAAAAATGTCAAATTGTTTGCATGATGGCGATTAAGAGTGTATCTCTCTGCAATGATAAAGTCATATCGACCAATAATGGAATGACATAGTTTTGCTATGTCATACCGAATATCGCCATACGGCGTAAAGTTTCTTTCATCGAGTGTTCCGCGTGGGTCGATCAGGCGAATAGATTGAACACGAAAATCATAAAGAATGTTGCTAAAGCAGAAGTCGCCATGACTGATTGTAATATCTTTATCTGTCGCTGGTTTAATTAATTTACAACAATGAGCAGCAATCTCTGATAAGGATGGCAGTTCTTCACCATTAATGACCCATTTCTGATCAGGAGAAAAAGGGCCTGATTTTCGTAAAACATCCAGACGTTCAAAAACTTTTTCCTGGTGAAGATTCTGAATGCTTTCTTTTAATTTATCAGGTCCATTATAGTACTTTGCTGAAGATAGATATTCGTTGCATGCTTGTAGTATTCGTAGCCATACTACGCTAGGAAGCTCAGAAAATACCGCTATCTCATTCAGTGCTGACATATAGAGGTATTCGATCTCGTAAGACGCCGAATCAGATTTTTCAGTAAGAGAAAACACATGTGGCGTATATATTTTTAAACGCTCTGGAAGTGCTGAGAACCAAAGGTATTCTGCTTTCATTTTCCAGGCTTTATTGCTGGTCTTTTTAACTACTCGTGGTGATATGTCAAGATCATTAAACGCTCTTTGTGTTGTGATCTTGGATTTTGAGCGGAAATATGTATGTAAATGGCCAAAATCTAGCCAAGCTGGATAATGAATGGCTCTAAGAGAGTGGATTCTTGAATAACCGTTGAGAGCGGATATAAAACCAGAATTCTGTCGTAACGACTCCAGTAATACAGACTTTGACGAAAACTTGAAATAACCACTGACTACCATCCCAGGAGCGCGAGAATCAAACTCATCCGTAAATTCAGTTTGATCTTTTCTCTCTACTATTCCGGCCCATTTATAATAATCATCAGTACGGGCGATTGATACTTGATCTGGGTGACTGGTATCGATATTTCCAATAAGGGTGTCACCATGAATTATGGATGTTGAACACTCCGCACTGCCTGTCTGCTCCAGGCATTGTATCAGCGACTCTTTCAATGTCAGATCAGGTGATAAAAATAAAATTTCAATACCGTGCTCAGATAACCATCTCTCGTCATAAGTTGGTAAGCGGTAACTATTTGGTAATGTCAGTATTTTTCTAGTCTTTTCTGATGCTAGTTTCAGTTGATGTTGATAAAGCCTTTTATTTCCTACAGGTAAAAATGCCGGTGGGATCTGACCAAACTCCGCAGCTAGTTCGGCATCTACAAATTGAGCAGATGTAATGATTAAAATGTCACTTTTCATTCGCTAATAGCCGGATTATTTCTTCATAATTCATCGAACGAAATTCTGAAGGACGTATCGACTTGTCATCTATATAGAACCCTTCGTGCCCACACCAGGGCTTGCCCACATGAATCTCATCGTAAGGTACATTGTGCTTAGCAAGCCACTCAAATATTACTGGTAAGGTATTTGCTGTAATTTTTCCAACAGAGGAGTTATAAGTACGCATGTTACGACTGGTACTTATGATGATATCAAATCCAAGGTTTTTATATTCTCGTAGCTTGTCGATCATATCAAGCCTGGGGAGAACATTGTTATAGTCTCCAGAGCCCTCAATGGTTAATGTGTTGTCAAGGTCAAATACTAGTCTTTTCAAAGGGAGCTATCCTCTATTCGAGTGGTTGTTAATGGATCTCGAAAGCATAGGGCTGCTAGTGCAGTTGGGGATTTTATACTGGCGTGGTTGGTTATGTTTCTATGCGAAGGATCTTCTATGTTGAACATGATTGATTATTAATAATATGTTTTTACTCGTTGTTTGCAATTTCCGGATATTTTTCAGTAATATATCTAGACATGCTGGAATTACGTTCGCTGCTCGCCTTGTGGCTACGGAGTGGAATCTGATGTGCCTGCAGCCCCACAAATTCAGGACGTAAGAGGCGTAGACCAAAGTTTTCTTCTATAACCCGTAATTCTTTCTTCTGAAGATAGTTTTTGAGCATAACTTCTGGAAAACAACGTTCTGAACCGGGTTCAGAAAGAAATTCAGTTGTGAGCCAATGGTATAAATTACAGTACTCTTTCATTGCAGAAGGTCGCCCAATTGCAAATTGATCACCATAACCACCATAACCATTATAGTTATAATCAATAATGATGTTTTTGTCGTTAATCTGGATGTCTTCACAGTCAAACTGACCAACCCAGAAATTATCATAACGCATTCGACAAATTAAATCGTATTGATCGGGCGAATGTCCACTGGATTCGATCAGATTAAAGGCTTGATTAACACCAAACCACATAGGAAAAACATTTGGGCTTACGTATGGTATTTTAACTCCATCACCAAAGCTCTTTAGACCGTAGTTCGTTATGGCTAAACGCTCTTCTCTGGAAAAGTCAGGTGAATCGGTTTCTATGAAGAAGTAGTTTTCAAGAGGTTCAAGAATATCAGGGTTGCTTTGACCTGCCCAAAGGTGGCAAAAATAAGTTATATTATGGCCGTAAAAGAACCGTTTTAACGACTTTGTGCAATGCTCAAGACTTCTGGGTTGGCCACTCATAACTACAGCGATGTTTAACTTTCTTTCAGGTTTTCTTACTTCGTTCTGAGTGAAGGATATTAACTTTCGAATTTGGCGTTCCGATTTATTTCGTAACGAACTTTTGAGTATGGAAGGTCCAAGTAAAGTGAGATACTGATCGAATTGTTCTTCAGATACTCTTTCTCTTGTTTTGAGCATTATTATTGCGAATAGTTTAGCCAGGTTGTGCCAGCGCTTTTTAGCTAGCTTACGGAATATCTTCCTTTCAGTATTCTTCATTTGGCGTTCCTTTCTAGAGCAGAGCGTTCACACGCAGTCATGAGTATCGCTTGTAATATTATGAAATAGACCAATGTGAACTTGGTACTAAAAAAAATCTCACTGCTGCTGAATATAATGTATTGCATGCAACTGATTAAACCTGCTTTGGCATATATTGAGGTTTTGTGGTTGTAATAGCAGTGGATTATGGACGTAAGGAAGGCTGCTAATAGAATTAGACCGACTATGCCACGACTGGAAAGTACCTCCATCAGCTCATTGTGAGGATGCTCGAAGTAGAATGAGGCTTTGTGCTCTGAGTTCAATTCTTGTAACTTATTTGAAAACCCGTCTAAGCCAGTACCTATAATCGGATTTTCTTTAAAAGCTTCGTAAGATACTTCCCACATATCAATTCGTAATTGTGTTGAAGAGTCCAAAACAACGGAATCCTGCCCGAAATGAAAGGTTTTTAATACCCGGTTGCGCAGCATTTCTGATGACGAAAATAGCGCAATAAGTAACATGAATGCTACGACGGCTTCCCGTAATTTTATAAGACGGAAAAAAGTCAGGCCAATTAAAACCAATGGTATACTTATCCAGCCGCCACGAGTCTGGGACCATAGTGATGCTGTCAGGCCCATACCCAGGCCAATTATGCCAAGTATGTATTTACCTTTAACGTTCAGCTGCTCATCTCTGGATAAGATCAGTGTTAGGACTGCACTGGTCAGGCAGACATTGCCCCAAAAAATTGGATGTGCAGAGCTAAAGCCTCGGTGATTGCTGCCATCTGACTCTTTTATGACCGGATAAAGTGCAATAAAGGTTGCAGCTAGTGCTAACCAGAATAGCCAGGTTCGATTGATAGGCCTATGCCATAAAATATATACCGCGGCTGGAGCCAGAAGATAAAATGAAAGTGCGCGCATCATGCCTGACGAAACATCTGATATCGGATTTTGGAAATAAATCATCAGGGAATAAGTGAAAATCGCAATGGATGTAGCGATGAAATAGCGCAAGCCCAATGTAATATCAGGCGTTGATCCTTTTTTTAGGATGATTAGTAAGGGACTTAGCAGTAACAGTATCGTAGCAAGACTTTGACTGCTGTTCTGGTTGCTATGGCTTAGTAAAAACACACTGCAAAGTACGAATAGCATGAAGCCGGTATAAATACTTTTAGTGTTCTTAATAAAAGTTAAATTGTTCATTTAATACTTCTTTTAATAAGGGCACCAGCTTTTGCATATGGCTCGGTAATGCCGATTTTATTGGTTGTATCAAGGTCGCTTGTTGAAAGAATAAACTTGGAAAATTCTTCTTTCAGGCGACCTTCTTTGTAGCAGTTTACCCAGCGACGATAATGATCACCCATGCGAGCATTGGTATCTCGGAGCAGTCTGAGTCGGTTGATAATGTTAGCTTCAAACTGCTCGTAATTGCGGATCGGGTAGTGGTACACAGTAATCTCAGATTCTTCCCGGGCATTCACCCAGCGCCAGCCATGTTTGGCGCGGTGGTTACCGCCTTTCATTTTGATCAAGCCGTGCGGGTTTACGATGGTTTTCGGACTGATCTTTACCAATAGCATGGAGACTGCATTATCACTGATCTGCGTTTGTGAGTTGTACAGAATCGGATTTTTAACGGCGTAGCCTGCATCTGTATAGTGGTAGTCAGGTTGCAGGCACTCTTCGGTCAGGACCATATTGCGGCGGTGTACGGTAACTACAGAGTCGTCGGAGCGAAGATGATCCTTTAAGGTCGTTCCCTCTGCTGGCAGCCAGAATTCATCCGCATCATTGGATATCACCAGGTCGGCTTTCAGTTTTGTGCGTGCGTAATCGGCCAGTTGTGTCATCCACAGCGCCTGTTGGTAGTTCTGGGCAGGCTGGTCTATTACGTGCAGGTCAAACTCGCTTTTCAGGGCTTCCAGTAGCTCACGTGTTCCATCGGTCGAACCGTTATCCATTACCGCAAAACAGTCGACGCCCTGCGCTGCATGGAAACGGATGTTGTCTTCGATGATGTCGATTTCGTTGCGCACCAGCAGGGTCATGGCCAGGCGAACAGGGCCACGACGGGTCAGGCGGTGCTTCCAGTATTGAAGAGGCTTAAGCAGCATCATGAGTTGCAATCCGGGTTTGCAGGCAGAGTGTTACATTCAATGCCCAGCTGTTTAAGTAATGATGTCCATTCGGCGCTTGTATCCGGGCTGATCAGCGCGCTCACCTGTAATTCTGGCCTCAACCACTTGGCGGTTAGCAAGGCGGTTGAAACATCGCCGGCGATTTTACAGTGTGGCGACAGTAACGGCAGTAATATTTCCATCGGTGTGCTGGCGGGTACGGCGATTGCCCGAAGAGGTATATGCCAGAGTGAGGTCATCTGCTCAGCCGTTGTCAGTGCTTGCTCTGTGCGCGGGTGATGCTTGTAACCAATGCTATTCCCACTATGGTCCAGCCATTCGCCCAGTACTTTCTGCATTGGGCTTATAACAGAGCTGTGCGGCAGTAGCAGGAGTCCCTGCAGCTGATCAATTGCTGTGTCAGTTTTGCCAAGACATATCCGCGCCAACTCGGCGAACTCAGGGCGTTGCAGGTTATCCGGTAAGGTTAGGCAAGGGCGCTTTTTCAGAGCAGGCAGGGCAAACTCAGGAAATGCCAGTACGCTGTGGTCAATCCAGTCTGAGGCACCGATGGTTGCAGGCTGCTTCCACCACCAGCCATAGGCCACTTTCTTGGCAATATTGTCCAGAATCCGGTCTTTCAGCCAGTGCGTTTTACGGCCAAGGTAGCTGTAGGTTCCATCATCCAGATAGACGCCACGAGCATGGCTATGAGCCATGGCAAACTGAAACTCAATGCGGCGGTCGTTGCCAGTGTAGATCCAGTCGGGCTGCAGATCGGTTAGTCGTTGCTGAATCCATTTAAAGCTCAGTTGCCGCTGCTGGCGCTTACCGGAACCAGTTGCTTTGCTGGATAAAACCTCCGTACGGGCAAACGGGGTGCCTTGCCAGTTTTGCAGTGCCTGCCTGAAGGTTTGAGTTGTGTCTGTCTGATCAATCAGGCCCAGTTCGGCGGTGTCACCGTGGGGAAGCTCCAGAGCAACCATTGCCGCAGTCAGTACATTAAATGGAGTTGAGGCCAGAAAGAGATGCTTAGCCAAGCGTTTCTACCTCTCGCAGCAGATGCTGACAGGCAGCTTGAATGTGGTGATCGTCAGCTGATTGCCAACGTCCGGGAATCTGATATTCGTTGTGCAGGTAGGCGAGCAGCCCTTTGCGCAGGGTTGGGTTCGGAATGAACTGCACTAATTTGGGTAGCTGCTGTTCCAGCTCGTTCTGATTTTGAGCGTGGAGGGTCAGGCCGGGAATGTTGTAAAACGCTTGCCCCAGCACCAGGGTATTGATGTTGGAGATAACGGCCTCAATGCCCACAGTCGAGTTGATAGTCGCAACGCCAGCGGCATGCTGAATCAGTGTTTGTGTATCGCCCTGCAACAGCAGACGAATTTTGTTTGAGCGTTGCTCAAGCTGTTGTGCCAGATTCTGATAATCCTGATCGCAGGCCGGATGGGTTTTCATAATGATATGAGGCATGCGTTCACCGAGTGACTGTTCCGCCTGCAGCAGTGCATCGGTCAGGGCAAACATATCTTTCAGCCATGGCGAAAACAGCACGATCTGGCTGTCGGTGTTGACCTGAAAGGGTATAAATATGTAGTGCTCGGGCAGTTCTGCAGGACGCTCCTTCTGAACAGTCGGCTTAGTTGTCCATTGACCGGAGTAGCTCATGAAGAAAGTCGGGTCACGGGGAACACTGTTAAGAAAATTCACCCCTCTTGCATCCAGGGTGGTCATGTCTGGTAACAGACCATTCTCCATTACCAATGTCCGGAGTCCGGCTGATTTTGCTGCTTCAATTACGATGCGCTGGCGGAACTTAAGCCCATTCCATAACAGAACATGGGTTGCGCCGGATCTTATCAGAGCCTGTTTGTAGACGGCCTTCAGCAGTTGTGCTTCCAGCATTTTTACCAAGCGGAATACGCGCCAGTAGCCATGTCTGCGTTGGCGTCCCTTGCGGCTGTTTTGCTTCTCGCGCAGGTGATCATCAACCAGTCCGGATAAGCACTGATCAGCCTGCTCAAGGTGCCGAAGCCAGCGAATATCCATCCACAGAAATTTGTGCCAGATAACACAGGCTTGCGCACCGGTCTTGTTCAGGTGCGCAGCCAGGTGACTGAAGTACTGCTGGTGGATTTTTCGCGCAGCAAAGAAAGCAATTTCCATAAGTTCCCCCGAAAGCACATCGGAGTTTACCGTATTTTCTGGTGAAACTCAGCCGGTCATCAAGAGCTGTTCCGGATGCAGCATCTCCTGTGTGATGGCATCCATCAATGCGTAGCGGTTGTTGTATTGTGAGCGTTTTTTACTTGGAACTTCTTCCGGTTTCTTACGCGGATATAGCAGTGGCAGGGCCACCCATACGCCGTCATCCGTGGCCTGACCTCCAAGCTCTTCCCAGAACTGATCATAATCAAACTGAATTTTGTTCAGTGTTTTTTCTTCTTTCTGGTAATAGTGGTGAGCACTTGATATGGCGTAGATAGCCTGTACCCCGAGCTTTTGTGCCAAAATGGTCAGCATCAGGTACATAAAATTATGAGGACGGAGGCCGTAGGTGTCTTTGGTAAATTTCCGCGTTTCTTCCAGATTGCCGGAACGACCCTGAAAACCTCCGATCCAAAGGGCTTCATCGTAAAAATGCAGATGGGCCTGATAGAAAACTTCACCATCTACCAGAAATTTCAGGGTGCACTGTCCCTCGTATCGCATCAGATGGTTGTAATACAGAATCATCTCAACCAGTTTTCCGGCGACATAGGTCTCCCCCATCTTTAAGCCCTCGCCGTGAATGGCTCGCACGCCTTGCTCCCCCAGTTTCTGATGAAGGAAGCTGTAGTGGCCCAGTAATCGCTGTTGTGTGAATTCGGGCGATACTTCTTTGGTGACATAGGCTTTAAGCCGACACATAAACAGTAAATACGGATGCAGTGCTGGTACGTAGTCAATACCACCTTGTTTCATACCCGCTATCAGTGTGCTGATCCAGCGGTGGTAGCGTACTCCCCAATACAGGGATTTGATTTTGTGTGTGTTCCGTTCATTCGTTGACCAGAACAAACGGATTGCGGATAAATAAGCCATGTATCGTCCTCTGAAAATGGCCGCAGTGTACATTTTTTTTGTAACGGAGTTGTAGATTTCTATGGGGGGGCTGTTACGTATCTGCAACACCACTAGGCTATCTCAGAGGTGTTGCAGATTTTTTACGTGAGGAAGGGCTATGAAGGGGTCATACCAGGTTCTTCCATACAGCCAGGCTGGCTTCCGACTGGTTCATGGTATAGAAGTGCAGGCCCGGAGCTCCACCGTCCAGCAGGCGGCGGCAAATGTCGGTAACCACTTCTTCACCAAACTTCACGATGCTGTCAGAGTCATCGCCGTAAGCTTCCAGTTGCTTGCGGATCCAGCGCGGAATTTCCGCACCGCAGCCGTCAGAGAAACGGGCCAGTTTGCTGTAGTTCGTGATCGGCATAATACCCGGAATGATCGGGATGTCTACGCCCATCGCCTGAACTCGTTCCACGAAATAGAAGTAGCTGTCGGCATTAAAGAAATACTGGGTGATGGCGCTGTCAGCACCAGCCTTCACTTTGCGCACAAAGTTTTCCAGATCTTTTTCAAAGCTGGTCGCCTGTGGGTGCATTTCCGGGTAAGCGGCAACTTCCAGAGTGAAGTGATCGCCGGTTTCTTCACGGATGAATTCAACCAGATCGTTGGCATAACGCAGTTCGCTGCCACCCAGGCCAGAACCTGAAGGCAGGTCGCCACGCAGAGCAACGATACGATCGATGCCCAGTTCTTTGTACTGGTCCAGAATGCCGCGAATTTCCGCTTTGCTGCCACCAATGCATGCCAGATGAGGTGCAGCCGCAATGCCACGTTCCTGAATGGCTTTGACGATGGCGTAGGTGCGGTCGCGGGTAGAACCACCGGCACCATAGGTCACCGAGAAAAACTCCGGATTAAAGGCAGCGAGTTCGTCGCGCACAGTCAGCAGCTTTTCTGTCCCTTCCTCGGTTTTGGTCGGGAAAAATTCAAAACTTAAGGTAGTCATCTTTAGTCAGACGTCCGGCAGAAAAAGCCGGACGCTCCTGTTTATAAATTAAAGTCAGACGTCTGGCGCCAGGCGTCCGACGACAAGCTGGCGATGCAGCAAGCTCCGATTAATATTTATACGCTTCTGGCTTGTACGGACCATCCACATCCACATCGATGTACTTGGCCTGAGCCGGAGTCAGCTTGGTGATCACACCGCCAAAGCCTTCCACCATGTCTTTCGCCACTTCTTCGTCGAGCTTCTTCGGCAGAACCTTAACGTAGATGCTTTCTTTCTTCTCGGCTTCCATCAGATCAGCGAACTTACGCTCGTACAGATAGATCTGAGCCAGTACCTGGTTAGCGAAAGAGCCATCCATGATACGGGATGGGTGACCAGTCGCATTACCCAGGTTCACCAGACGGCCTTCAGACAGCAGTAGCAGGTGATCATCAGCCGCTTCGTCACGGTAAACTTTGTGTACCTGTGGCTTAACTTCTTCCCACTTCCAGTTTTCGCGCATGAACGCAGTATCGATTTCGTTATCGAAGTGACCGATGTTACAAACAACCGCGCCGCTCTTCAGCTTCTGCAGCATGAACTTGTCACATACGTTGACGTTACCAGTGGTGGTTACGATCAGGTCAGTTTTACCCAGCAGATCGCCATCTACGCAATCCAGAGTGCCCAGGTTTTCACCATTGATGTATGGAGAAACCACTTCGTAGCCGTCCATACAGGCCTGCATAGCGCAGATTGGATCAACTTCGGTCACTTTAACAATCATGCCTTCCTGACGCAGGGAAGCAGCAGAGCCCTTGCCCACATCGCCATAACCGATAACCAGTGCTTTTTTACCGGACAGCAGGTGGTCAGTACCACGCTTGATGGCATCGTTCAGGGAGTGACGGCAGCCGTACTTGTTGTCGTTTTTAGACTTGGTAACGGAATCGTTCACGTTGATCGCTGGCACTTTCAGAGTACCGGCTTTCATCATTTCCAGCAGACGGTGTACACCGGTGGTGGTTTCTTCAGAAATACCGTGAATGGTCGCCAGCATTTCCGGGAAGTCGTTGTGAACCATCTCAGTCAGGTCACCACCGTCGTCCAGAATCATGTTCGCATCCCAGACTTTATCGCCGTCTTTTTCAGACAGGATGGTCTGCTTGATACACCACAGGAATTCTTCTTCGGTCTCACCTTTCCAGGCGAATACCGGAATGCCAGCGGCGGCGATAGCGGCTGCTGCGTGATCCTGAGTCGAGAAAATATTGCAGGAAGACCAGCGTACATCGGCACCCAGGTCCACCAGAGTCTCAATCAGAACCGCGGTCTGAATGGTCATGTGGATACAACCCATGATCTTCGCGCCCGCTAATGGCTGAGACTCTTTGTATTTACGACGCAGTGCCATCAGTGCTGGCATTTCGCCTTCGGCAATTTTAATTTCTTTGCGGCCCCAGTCGGCCAGACTCATGTCTGCAACTTTGTAGTCGGTGAAGGACATAGTGGTCTCCGTTTGTTGTCGGACGTCTGACGTCAGTGGTCGGACGCAATAATGTTTGTATTACGCTACGCGAAGAGACTGAATTAAGCGGTTCAGCATGGCGAAGATCTGATTAATAAGATCGTTCAGCTCATCCGTTACCTGACAGTAGCCCAGCGATGTCGCAATTAATAATTGAGTTTCAAGTTCAGTCAGTGAGCCCCGTGCGGTAAACAGAAAGCGACAGAAATCTTTATCACTTCCTCGTCCGCTTCCTTCGGCAATATTCGAAGGAATACTCACTCCAGCGCGTCTGAGCTGACTACTCAATCCAAATCTTTCATGCTCTGGAAAAACCGAGGTTAGTTGATAAATACTACTCACTAACTGCATCGATTTTTGCCAGACGATTAATTCCTGATATTTCCTGCGCAAATCAGCCTCCTTGCTGAAATGCGTCGGACGTCTGACTTCAGACGTCCGACCTGCTTACTGTCCCGCTGCCGCTTTCAGCGCATCAACCTTGTCAGTACGTTCCCAGGTGAACGCAGTGAAGGTTTTGGTCTTTTCCTCACCGTTTTCGGTGAAGGTGTAGCTGGCTTCAAATGGCTCACGACCAAAGTGACCGTAGGCTGCTGTCAGCTGATACATTGGGTTCAGCAGTTCCAGCTGGTTCTGGATCGCGTATGGACGCAGGTCGAATACTTCACGAACGGCCTTCGCCAGTTCGATGTCGCTTACCTTGCCGGTACCGAAGCTGTTAACAGAAACCGAGGTCGGCTCTGCAACACCAATGGCGTACGACACCTGAATTTCACAACGGTCAGCCAGACCCGCAGCAACGATATTCTTCGCTACGTAGCGACCCATGTATGCCGCAGAGCGGTCTACTTTGGATGGGTCTTTACCGGAGAAGGCACCACCACCGTGACGCGCCATACCGCCGTAGGTATCAACGATGATCTTACGACCCGTCAGGCCAGCATCACCTACCGGGCCACCGATTACGAAGTTACCGGTAGGGTTGATGTGGTACAGAGTACCTTCGTGCAGCCATTCAGCAGGCAGTACGTGCTTGATGATGTTTTCCATCACGGCTGCGCGCAGGTCGTCCAGGCTGATGCTTGGATCGTGCTGGGTAGACAGAACCACGGCATCAATCTTAGGTGAATCGCCTTCCCAGTTAATGGTTACCTGAGATTTTGCATCCGGACGCAGCCACGGCAGGGTGCCGTTACGACGCAGTTCAGACTGACGCTGACACAGCAGGTGTGCGTAGTACACAGGTGCTGGCATCAGGTTAGGTGTTTCGTTGGTGGCGTAGCCGAACATCAGACCCTGGTCACCGGCGCCCTGATCTTCAGGCTTGGCACGGTCAACGCCCTGGTTGATATCAACAGACTGCTTACCAATGCCGTTCAGAACCGCACAGGTTGCACCGTCGAAGCCCACGTCGGAGCTGTTGTAGCCAATGCCGGTAATTACATCACGAACGATGTCTTCCAGGTCAACGTAGCAGGAAGTGGTCACTTCACCCGCTACCACGGCCATACCGGTTTTCACCAGGGTTTCTACCGCAACACGTGCGTATGGGTCGCGAGCGATGATCGCGTCCAGTACGGCATCAGAAATCTGGTCTGCAACTTTGTCCGGGTGGCCTTCGGACACAGACTCAGAGGTGAAAATGGAATATTCGCTCATGTTAAGCCCTCAATTCAGTGGTTAACGCGCTTTGTCATGCAGAGGGGGCGCGATGAAATAAGCGGAACTGAATCTGAAATCCGTTCCTTAAACCAAGATACTGACTTTGCCCTTCCGTCAGGCCGGCTTCGCGGGCCCAGCTGGTCAGGTCGTCAGGATCAAATCCCAGCCAGAGATCACCACAGGATGTTCTGGCCCAGCTCTGTTCGTGACGGCACAGGTCCGTCACCAGAAACGTACCGCCATCTTTCAGTAAGGCAGCGACATCGTTAAAAATCGTACGTGGTGCCGGTACGTGGTGCAGCACCATATTCGCTACGGCAAAATCCACCGCTCGCGGTTTTTGTGTCAGCAGCAACTGAGTATCACCCAGCAGGCACTGCACGTTGTCCAGCTGCTGCTGGCTGACCGTCATGGCCGCCTGCTCCAGCATCTGTGGCGAAATATCCAGCGCAGTTACTGCAGTAAAACGCTGCGCCAGCAGGGGTAAGAATGCCCCCTCGCCAGGACCAACTTCCAAAGCGTAGTCGCTGGCGCCACGGTAGCCAGCGAGAATGCCGGTCAGTGTCTCGCCATACTGATCCCACGAGGCAATCAGGTCCTGCTGTTCTTTAAAGGCATCTGCATTGCGGGCAAAAAAGCCGGCACAGGCCTGAGCCCGCTCCTGCAGCACTGCCGTCAGCCCTTGCTGATATTCCGCGTCGTCCAGAGCATCGCTGGCATCAATGGCAGCGAACATGGCCTGCAGCCACAGATTCCAGCTGTCGTGACCACTGATCAACGGCCGGCGGTAAAAAATACTGTTGCCTTCGCGTTGGGTGCTGACCAGCTCAGCTTGTGACAGCACTTTCAGGTGATGGCTCATGCCCGACTGTTTAATACCGAACACCTGGCATAGCTCCAGCACACCGAAGGACCCTTGCCCCAGCAGCTGCAGAATAGCCAGACGCAGACCATCACCGGCAGCTTTGCTGGCGCGGGCTAAGCGTTCGTGGTTAACAGTTGGAATCACGCTATCAGACATGGCGTGCAGTTTAGGGTGAAATTCAACCTATATCAAATTTTTTTGATATAGGTTCTGCGTCTGTTTCTCTATCGGGATGGGCCGATTGATTTGTTATAGCTATAATTAATTGATGTCAGTGAAATATGCAATTTCATCTATGACTGCCATCGGCCTAATCTGAGTTCGTTCCCAGACAACAACCTCAGGAGAGGCAGCATGAAAACAGTAAAAGCTATTACCGCACGTATTACCGGCCAGCGCGATAAGCAGCAGGGCGCTGTGTATAACTATGCCGACAACTACTACGGCGATCAGGTACGGGTGATCAGCAACGCGGGAAAGTAACGCATGACTGATTATCTGCTGCGCAGCCGCTGATGATCGGGTGGGTCATCCGCGGCTTTTGGTATTGTGTATTTCACACAAGATGACATGCAGTGGTTGACGCTTGTGGTAGCATGCTGCGCAAACTGCCCGACGTCCCCGGAATGCTCTCATGACTGTGAAAAGTGAACGCTTAAACAACTGGCTGGAAAACCCATTACTATGGAGCTTCTTGCTGCTTCTTTATCCGCTGCTTAATGAGGTTATCTTTTCCGATTTTGTTCGCGAGGGGGAGTATAACTCTCGTATTGGTTGGTCGCTGATTGTTGCCCTGCTGATTACGTTAGTCGATAAACGTTGGTTTACGGCCCTGGTTTTACTGCCATTTGCTGTAGGCGGTACGGCGGATGTTGGTTACGCCTATTCTTTCGGGGGCGTCTTCACTACCGCTACCATGGAAGCTGTTGCTAACACCGACAGTTATGAAGTAACGGAATACATCAAGACCTATTCTTCCTGGCAGCAGACCGCTTTACTCACTGTGTTGTGGTCCATCTACGCTCTGGCCATCTATTTTGTAAGAGCTCCCGCGGCGGGTCGTTTGCGCAAATCGATATTCGTGCTTGGCACCATTCTGATTCTGGTGGTCGCTTACAGAACAACCGTTATGGGTAAGTTTCACGATACCATTCCGGGTGTACTGGGAACCCTGCCTTCTTATTACAAGGGCAATATCTCTGTGCAGACAGAAGTTGCTTTACGCAAATCCCTGCTAGAAAAAACTCAGGTAAAAGCGACAACACGGTCTGCCGACCGCCAGCAGACTCACATATTTATTATTGGTGAGTCTGCAACCCGTAATCACATGGGCATGTATGGTTACTCGCGCAATACCACTCCTGAACTGAGTGCTATCCAGAACGAGCTGATTGTTTTCAATAATGTTATCAGTAGTCATGTGCAGACCCAGGCATCGTTGCGTGTCGCACTTACTGCCGCCGCTGCAGATCAGGGCGCTATGTATCGTGAAGCGTTAAGCATCATTGATGTTGCCAATTTAGCCGGGTACAAGTCCTTCTGGATTTCGAACCAGCAGCCACAGAGAGCGACGATTGCGTCGGTTTCTCATCAGGCTGATGTGACACATTACATCAGCAATGACTTTAATGGCGTAGAGGTCCGCCGCTTTGATGAGTACATGCTGAAGTCGATTGCTGAGGCCATCAGTGATCCGGCGCCCCTGAAAGTGATTTTTGTTCATACGATGGGTAGCCATGCCGCCTATGAGAACCGGTATCCGGAAAGCTTCGCGAAATTTGACGATAGCAAGGTGAATGGATACCGGGAGCCTTTGTCTGAAGGTGAGATCGATGCCATTAACGCCTATGACAACTCGATCTTATACACAGATTATTTTGTCAAAGAGGTGATCTCTTTACTTAAGGCGGAATCCAGCGCTGTGGGCGCCAAAGAGGCTACCTTGACCTACTTCTCAGACCATGGTGAAGAGGTGTATCAGACTGCCCGTGTTAAAGGACATACACCCGACAACCTGACTCCGGCGATGATGGAGATCCCATTTTTGGTATGGTCGTCTGATCCGGATGGGGAGCAGGCCAGTATTTTGCGGGATAACAGTCGCAAGGCATTTATGCTTGATGATCTGTTTCATTATGCACTGGGTGTAATGGCCATAGATTCTGACATCCTGAGTCGCGGGAAGAGCCCTGCTACGGCTGAATATTCTCCGCCGAAATCCCGCAAAATCTACAAAGTCGTATATGAAGATGCCTTTCAGCCAGAGGTTGAGCTGGGATCCCGTGAGGAAAAGCGCTCTGGAGAGACCCTGTAGCGCAAAGAGGTTATGTTGAGTCGGGTGCCTGATTAATGGCACCCGATCAGCCCCAGCTCCCGCGCCTGAGTTTCCAGCTGTTCGCGGAATTGCGGATGGGCAATGCCAATCAGGGCTTTAGCCCGCTGTGCCAGCGACAGACCTTTTAACTCCACGCAGCCATATTCAGTTACCACAAAGTGGGCATCCATGCGGGTGTCGGTCACGGTTCCGCCGGCGAGTTGCGGCACAATCCGGCTCAGTGTTCCGTCTTTGGCGGTGGAATGCAGGGCGATGAAGGAGCGGCCACCTTCGGAAGCAAACGCACCGCGCACGAAATCGAGCTGACCACCGGTACCGGAAAACGGCGTACCTTTAATCGTTTCGGCATTAATCTGGCCGGTAATATCCACTTCGATAGCAGAGTTCACCGACACCATGTTCGGGTTCTGACGGATAATATTCGGGTTATTTACCCAGCTTGCGGGAAAGCCAACAATGGATGGGTTGTCGTCCATAAATTCATACATTTCATGATCACCCAGCGCCAGGGTGAACACATGCTTATGCTGCATCAATCGTTTGCGCCGGCCATTGATCACACCCTTAGCAATCAGGCGCACCATCGCCGGGCAGAACAGTTCAGAATGCAGGCCCAAATCCTTGTGGTTTTCCAGTTGCTGCAACACTGCTGAGGGCACGCCGCCAACGCCCATCTGCAGGGTATCGCCATCCTGAATATAAGCCGCCACCTGACGGGCAATCGCCCAGTCGGTTTCACTGGCCTGGGCTTCGGCTACTTCGCTCAGCGGGGTGTCGGCTTCTATCAGGTGATCAATTTCAGAAATATGCACCGAGCACTCGCCAAAGGTACGTGGCATATAGCGGTTTACTTCGACGATCACTTTTTTCGCTTTACGGATAACCGACGCACCGTAATCGGCGTTGGTGCCGAGGCTGAAATAGCCGTGCTTATCCATCGGTGACACCGTCACCATAAAACAGTCGGGCTCGATATGCTGAGTGAGCAGGCGACCCACCTGATGGAAAGCCGAGGGCACAAACTCGACCCAGTGTTTATCGCTGAGTTGCTTGATGGCTTTGCGGTCGTGGCCGCTTAAAAACAGACAGCGCGGGGTAAACCGGCCAATCAGATCCTCAACCAGCAGGTTCTGCTCCAGTGCCTCCGAGCCATGCATGTAATACACATTTAATGGTGGCAGGCGCTCCTCGCGGAAGGCTTTGGCCAGTGCGCTGATCAGCACCGGTGGCATGGCCATGCTCATACCCAGAATCAGATTGTGCGCATCCGTCAGCTGGTCGACCGCCTGATCTGCTTCCAGTCGCTTTTCTTCGTACAGTGTCTGCCAGCTCATGCCTGCCTCCATGCGGGTCTCCTTTACCTGCTCACTATGGATGGCAAATATTGTAGTTTGACGACAGTCCTTACCAACAGTGAACAAAGCTCGCAAACAGGCAAATGTTTAAACGAAATGATCTGTATCATCTGTGCCATGTGGTGTGACTGCTGTTTGATCAGCACTAAGGCACAATCAGCAAAGTACGCCGGGTTAGCTGAATTTCTGCGGTAATCGCGGCATACTCCGGGCATAACCGATAAAGGGATTTAGCATGAGCATCGTTACTCCTCCGCCTTATAACCCCGGCGACCCACAGGGCCTGCAATCAGCCGCTGCGAAAAAGCCACAGCCACAGGCGGATAAAACCCAGCAGGTGTTACAGCAACTGCAGAAAGCCATTGCGCAGGTGGTGCAGGCTGATGCGGCGAAGCTGAATATGGTGCTGGTGGCGCTGCTGTGCAAAGGCCATTTATTGCTGGAAGATGCACCGGGGCTGGGCAAAACCACGCTGGCTCGTACTCTCAGCCAGCTGCTGGCGCTGCGCATGAAGCGCATCCAGTGCACACCGGATCTGATGCCATCCGACATTACCGGTATCAGTGTTTATAACAGCGAAGAGCATAAATTCCATTTTATGCCGGGGCCGGTGTTCACCAATATTCTGCTGGCTGATGAAATTAACCGCGCCACTCCGCGTACCCAGTCGGCACTGCTGGAAGCCATGGCCGAAGGTACCGTCACTGCCGACCGTAAAACCTACAACCTGCCCAATCCCTTTATGGTGATTGCCACCCAGAACCCGGTGGAATTCAGCGGTACTTTCCCGTTGCCGGAAGCGCAACTGGATCGTTTCTTTATGCGCCTGAGTCTGGGCTACCCGGATGAAAATCAGGAAGTCACCTTAATGCTGGCACAGTTATCCGGACATCCGCTGGAGCAGCTGAAGCCGGTGCTGAATGAAGCGGCGTTAATGGCGCTGCAGGCGCAGACAGAAAAAGTGACGGTCAGCGAGCCAATGGCGCGTTATATCAGTCAGCTGGTGCGTGAAACCCGCTCATTACCCGGCGTACGTCTGGGTGCCAGTCCGCGTGGCTCACTGGCGCTGATGCGCGCGGCCCGTGCGCTGGCATTAATTCACGGGCGCCGCGAAGTAACCCCGGATCTGATCCGTCCGTTACTGGAACCAGTGCTGGCGCATCGCATCGTGTTCCGTGATGCTGCGCTGCATCACGATGATCGCAGTGAGTTCTGGAAGCAGTTACTGGCGAAAATTCCGGTGCCGGATTTTGCTGAGACCGATGGTCAGTCGGACGGCCGCTGAGCATGAGCGCAGGGCTTGAAGCGCAGCTGAAACCACTGGCAGAGTGGCTCGGCCGCTATATTAATGCACACCGTTTTCTGTGGCTGATGTCGCTGGTGTGTTTTGTTATTGCCTGGAATCGCGGCATCGCCTTGTTGTATGGCTTGCTGGCATTAATGCTGTCGCTGATTCTGATCAGCTGGGTGATGCCCTGGTGGTCGTTGCGCAAACTGAGCATGACCCGCGTGCAGCAGGGGGTGGCCAGTGCCGGCCAGAACGTCAGCCTGAATTATCATTTTGCCACGCAAAAACCCGCATTTTTTCTGCGCCTGACAGAGCACATACCGGGCAACAGTGATGCTGATACAGCCCTCAGTCAGCATTTTCTGGCCAGTGTCAGTGCCAATGACAATGTCACTCTCAGTTATCCGTGTCAGCAGCGTGGCGTGTTTGATCTGCCGCCGGCGATTCTGCACAGCAGCTGGCCGTTCGGATTTGTTCAGCGCCGCATTCGTATCACACAGAGCGCAACCCGGATTATTGTCGCACCACGGGTATTTGCGATTCGCAATTTGCCCAGACCAGTGTCCGACAATGCGTTGCCACAAGGCGCGGATTCTTTTCTCAGCCGCTCTGCGCACAGTGAATTTGCCGGTGTGCGCCCCTATCGTGACGGCGACTCAATGAAGCATGTGCACTGGGGAGCTTCGGCGCGCCAGCAGCAACTGGTGGTGCGGGAATTCCATAGCTACGATGCACCCTCGTGGCTGGTGGTGGTTGATGGCCAGGCGGGTCAGTCGATCGGCGAAGGGGCGGACAATACCTTTGAATACGCCATTCAGATTGCCGCGTCACTGCTGCTGTATGCGCAGAAAAACCAGTTACAACTGAAAGTGGTGGTCGGCAGTCAGCGGCCATTACTGGTTGACGTTAATGCTGGCGCACGCGATATCAGCGAACAATTACAGGCACTGGCCTGGGCTGTCGCCGATGGCAGCCAGAATTACCAGCAACAGATTATCAATGCGCTGAATGATGTGCAGGATTCACCGCTACTGCTCACTGTTCGCCGCGACAGTCAGACCCTCAGCCTGCCGCCGTTAGCAGGTCATATCGACGTGGTATACAACGACGAAAGTTTCGCCCAGCCGCTTAAAAAATATCACGAGGGCTGGACCGGGCAGGCCGATGGTTCGCTGCGGCTGGATCTGCATCGTCTTAGTAAACTGGCGCAGGTATTCAGCGCATGATTTCACGTTCACAGGGGTTTATCTGGCTCACCTTACAGCTCAGCATTGCTGCCGCCGGTGCTGTGGGAGCATTGTTTGACCCTGTTGCCGGGCTGGCGTCCGGCGTGCTGTTAGTGCTGCTGAATTTTTTCACACTGAAAAAAGGCTGGGATGCCCGCCATCAGCCGGAAGACAATAAATCGCTGGCCGACACTCTGGCTGCCAGTGGCCTGATGCTGTTTTTACTGTTGCTGTTTACCCACACGCTGATGAATGCCCTGGGCGCGTTGTTAATTGCCACCACACTGGCGCTCAACGTGCAGCTGAATAACTACCGTAAGTATTATCTGCTGCAACTGGTCAGCTTTGTGTTACTGCTGGTGGGGGCTGCCGAGGCAACCAGCGGCAGCTATCTGGTCATCATGACACTGTACTGTGTGTTTGCTTCGTTCTCACTGAGTGAAGCCTGGCTAGATCGCGGCGCAGACAGCGCTGCGCTAACTGGTCCGGCGTTCAGTCAGCGACTGAATATGGGGCTGCTGACCATGGGGCTGGCGGTGGTTATTTACTTATTTATCCCACGCCTGCCAGCCCTCGACTGGGGCGCGCAGGATTCTGGTGGTGATTTTTATCACAATCAGGAATGGCTGCAGAATGCCGACAACCAAGTGCTCCAGTCGGATAAAAAACCGTCTGCTCCGGAAAACAGCAGTCAGCAGCAGTATCGCGATTTACAGCAGATTACCGAGTTGTCGGATTTTGACGACAACAGCTACCGCTACGATGGCTTTAACGAAAGCTTCGACATCACCACCACCGACCGTCGCGGCCAGGTGGATTTAGATGCTATTGTGGCGCGCATGAAAGCCAGCCATGGCACCTACCTGAAGGTGCGCACCTTCGATACCTTTGACGGCAGCCGCTGGTCGACCGCCAATGAAGATATCAGTCGTAAAGTGGAAACAGCGTCCGCCGGACTGGTGGTGCTGAATAACAGGCAGGCGCAGCGCGATGATCTGTATATTCAGACCATCACGATTGAACAACCCATGCCGGCCTGGCTGGCGGTGTCGCCCGATCCGGTCAAATTGTGGGTGCCATCCAGCGTGATTGCCCTCGACCAGTTTTCCCAGCCATTAATGCCAGCAACCTTATCGCCGGGGACGCGCTATTCCGTTGCCTCGACCAACGAGCTGATCGATAACCGCTTAATTTCCCACGCACCCGCGCCGGATGCTGCCGACCTGCAATTGCCAAAAGGCTTTGATAAACGCATTCGCAGGCTCGCCTATGAAGTCACTGCCATGGGGCGTAATCCGTATCAGCAGGCACAATTGCTGGAACAGCACCTGCGCAGCGAATATCAGTACGACTTCGATTCCACTCTGCTGTCTCAGGGCCACACGCCGTTAAGCGAATTTTTATTTAAAACCAAAAAAGGTCACTGCGAATATTTCGCCAGTGCCATGACGGTGATGCTACGCAGCATGAAAATTCCGGCTCGACTGGTAACCGGTTTCAGTGTAACAACGCAAAACCCGCTGACCGGCTATTTTGAAATTCGCGCCATTGATGGCCACGCCTGGACCGAAGCCTGGCTCGACGGTCGCTGGGTCACTTTTGAACCCACGGCCTACTACAACTTTCCTGAACAACAGCAGAGTCCGCTGGCAGCAGAACAGATCAGCCAGTACGCCGAGGATTTACTGCGCCGCCATCAGAACAGCGGCGCGCAGGAAATAACCTTGATGGGCGTGCTCAGCAGCCTGTGGTTGCTGTTGTATACCGCGGTCATTGTGGCGCTGGCCTGGCTGCGTTTGCTGGTACAAACGCTGTGGCCTGTGTTGCTGGTGTCGGCTGTACTGGCGCTGGTTGCCTGGTTCAGCCGTCATCTTTGGTTAGCACGACTGCAGGCGTATATCAGCCGCTGGCAACTGCAGCGCTATCAGCCGGCCGATGCCCATAAAGCTTTGCAGTTTTATACCTACCATCTGCAACGTATCGCCGCGCAGAAAGCCCCGCTGCGTCAGCGCCAGCAGACACTGGCCGAGTGGTTGCCTTTATTGCTGCAACACTGGCCGGTCGAGGCTGAAGCACAGGCTTTTGCCGAACTGGCGACCAGCGTGTTGTACCGCTCTGAGGTGGTGGCGCCGCAAGCACTGCGTCAGGCGGCACTGGATTTACAGGCCAAAATGAACTGACGCCATTATTTTTTGCGCATGTTCTTTTTCACATCTTTCAGGAAACGCCCGAAGTCGCGATCTTTCTGACGGCGCTGGGCGTAGTTCAGATCATTAAAGTCGGTTTCGTTCTGCAGCTTACGGTAATGATCAAACTGCTCTTCGGTACCGGCTTGTTGCAGCGCAGCGCGCACGGCACAGCCTGGTTCATTGTTATGGGTGCAATCACGGAAGCGGCACTCGCCGGCACCGTCCAGTACCTCACTGAAGCGTTGTTCCAGACCAGCCTCGGCACCCAGTAAACCGAATTCACGCATGCCCGGGTTGTCGATAATCAGGGCGCCATTATCCAGCACAAATAATTCGCGCCGCACGGTGGTATGGCGACCTTCGCCGGTGCCGCTGACATCCTGTGTCGATTGCATGCTGCGCCCCAGCAAATGATTGGTTAACGAGCTTTTACCAACCCCGGACGAACCAACAAAACAATAAGTGCTGCCGGGCAGAAGCTGGGCGACAAAGTCGTTTAAGCCGTCGCCGGTGAGATTACTGATGGTCTGAATCGGGCAACGAATACCGGCCTGACGAATAGTATCCACCACCTGAGCAACATCATCGGCGCTGACCAGATCGGTTTTAGTCAGCAGGATTAATGGCTCACAGCCGCCCTCCGCAATCATCACCAGATAGCGTTCCAGCCGGTGCAGATTAAAATCCAGATGACAGGACTGCACGACCACAACAATGTCGGCGTTGGCGGCAATCATCTGCACCTCAATGGCTTCGCCGGCGGCCTTACGCTGCAGGTGAGTACGTCGTGGCAGGCATTCAGTCACCAGGGCTATGCCATCGTGCTGGCCACGCTCGCAGATTACCCAGTCGCCAACGCACGGAGCCTCATGGCTGTGGGCATGGTGATAGCGATAGCTGCCCGATACTCTGGCGCGGAAATGCTCTGCGCCATCGGCCAGTAGCAGCGAATCGCGGTCCACAGCAATGACCCGGGCAATATTCTCCAGCTCGGTTTGCTGTGTCAGTTGCTGATAGCCGCTGGTCCAGCCAAGCGTCTGGCGTTGCTGAAAAACTGAGGTCATAGAAGGCATCCTTTATCTGCCATTATTCTGCTCCGCCAGAGGAGGCCGTGCCAGCGTCTTTAAGCGCTGATTCTTGTGTTCTCGGTGAAATTCAATACACTGTTTTTACATACAGTATCTGGTTGCGGGCATTATGCGTCTGTTTATCGCCGAAAAACCCAGTCTCGGCCGTGCCATTGCCGCGGTTTTACCTAAGCCACACAGTAAGGGCGAAGGCTTCGTGCGCGCCGCCAATGGCGATGTGGTCAGCTGGTGCATCGGTCACTTACTGGAACAGGCCGAGCCGGAAGCCTATAACCCCGCCTACAAACAATGGTGCTTAGACCTGCTGCCGATTGTGCCGGAGCAGTGGCAACTGCAACCCAAGCCGAAAACCCGCAAGCAGTTGTCGGTACTGCGTAAGCTGGTGAAAGAGTCGACGCAACTGGTGCATGCCGGCGACCCGGACCGCGAAGGTCAGTTGCTGGTGGACGAAGTGGTGTCTTATTTAAAAGTCCCGGCGGCCAAGCGTAATGCCATGCAGCGCTTATTAATCAGCGATTTAAATCCGCAGGCCGTCAGCCGTGCCTTAACTCAGTTAAAACCCAACGCCGATTTTATTCCGCTGTCGGTGTCGGCACTGGCACGCTCACGCGCCGACTGGTTATACGGTATTAATTTAACCCGCGCCTGTACGGTAAAAGGTCAGCAGGGTGGTTTAAAATCGGTGCTTTCTGTCGGCCGGGTACAAACGCCGGTGCTGGGTCTGGTGGTACGCCGCGATCAGGAAATCGAACAGTTTGTCAGTCGCCCGTTTTATGAAGTGCGTGCTGCACTGCATCTTACTGCCTCAGAGCCATTAAGTTTTTACGCCAAATGGCTGCCAAGCGAAGCCTGCGCGGCCCATCAGGATGAAGACGGCCGGGTACTGAACCCGAAGCTGGCGCATAACGTGGCCAGTCGTATTCGCCAGCAACCTGCAACCGTTGAGTCGGTGGAGCGTAAACAGAAACAGCAGGCGGCACCCTTACCCTATAATCTGTCATCGTTGCAGATTGATGCCGCCAAGGCCTTTGGCTTAAGTGCAAAACAGGTGCTTGATGGTTGTCAGAGCCTGTATGAAAAACACCAGTTAATTACTTACCCGCGTTCCGATTGTCGTTATCTGCCGGTTGAGCACTATGCTCATCGCCAGCAGGTGGTCAACGCCATTGGCAGTAACGATGTAAAACTGAGTGATGTGATTCAGGGAGCCGATTTATCTCTGCGTAGCAAAGCCTGGAACGACAGCAAAGTCGAAGCGCACCATGCCATTATTCCAACGGAAAAAGGCAGTGGTTTTAACAGCCTGACGCTGGCCGAAAAACAACTGTACGGCATGATTGCACGGCAGTATTTGTTACAGTTTTATCCACCGTTTATTTATGCCGATAGCAAAGTCATTCTCAGTATTGGCGGCGGTGTCTTTCAGGCTAACGAACGTGAAAGCATTCAACCGGGCTGGAAAACGGCAACGGCCGCAAAAACAGCAGATGACGAAAACTCTGCGCTTAAAAAATTGCCGCCGCTGACACAAGGGCAAACGCTGTGGAGTGGCGAACCAACTGTCGATGAAAAACACACCCAGCCACCGCAACATTTTACCGATGCGACTTTGCTGGCGGCGATGACCGGCATTAACCGCTACGTGACCGACAACAGCCTGAAAAAGATTCTGAAAGACACCGATGGTCTGGGCACAGAAGCAACCCGCGCCAGCATTATTGAGTTGTTATTCAAACGCACATTCCTGCGCCGCGAGGGCAAAAGCATTCGCGCCACCGAACTCGGCAAGGCGCTGGTGAATACTTTGCCACAAAGCACCACGGTGCCGGATATGACGGCTCACTGGGAACGCCAGCTGAACGACATCAGTGAACGTGCACTGAAATACGATGATTTTATGCAGCCGCTGCTGCAGCAACTGAATAGCCTGGTGTCGCAGGCGGGGCAGCTGAACACGCTGGCCTTTCAGGGGATTAAATCAGAGGGGGCGGCACCACGGCGAAAGCGCAAGGCACCGGTCAGAAAGAAAAGCTCTCAGCCCAGGGCTGCCAGCAGCCGCTGATGGCTGGCATCGAGGTCTATCGCCAGGCGCGAAACCACCACCGGGTTGCCTTCTTTAGCGGCCTGTTCAATGGCAGCACATAAGTCTGCCATCTGCTCGCCGCCAAGGTTTGCACTGGCGCCTTTCAGAGTGTGGGCAATCGCGCTGGCTTCTTCACAGTTACCCTGACCAATGGCGGTTTTCAGCGCATCCAGCTGAGCCGGAGTGGTACTGACATACATGGCCGCGACTTTTGCTACCAGGGTTTCGTTGTTCATTAGTCGCCCAAGCGCATCGGCCTTATTCCAGACCTGTCGCTCGCTGCTCTGCTCGGACATGGGGTTCTCCACAGCTTCAATCGGATAGTTCTTAAAGCCTAGCACAGCGGCTGACAGGGGTCGGATTGGCTCAGTCTTAATTGCCGCTTTTGACCAATTTGTGCTGGGCAGATGGCATTACTGCACTATGATGGCGAGCAGATTCCAGTCACCGAAAGAGCTGAACGAGGTAGTCATGTCACAGCCTGAGCGCCCATTGATCAACCTGTCCTGTAGCGAGCGTGAGTCCAACCGCTCGGCCAACCCGACCTTTGCTGATTTACTGCAGGCGCGCATCAGCCGCCGTAACTGCCTGAAAGGTGGCGGTGCACTGGCGGCGGGCATTGGACTGGCACAGTTAACCGGTTGCTCACTGGGGGCAGATGACAAAAAGCCAGTGTCACGTCTTGGTTTCAGTGCCATTGCGGCCACGGTGGCGGACAGCATCACTGTGCCGGCGGGTTACACCACTCAGGCGCTGTTGCCGTGGGGCACGCCACTGATGGACGGTGCCGTGCCATTCCGTACCGATGCCAGTAACAGCGCTGCCGAACAGGCGCGGCAGATGGGCTCGCATCACGATGGTATGCACTTTTTTCCCATTGACCTGAAAAGCGGCGGCAGCAGCTCGACGGAAGGTCTGCTGGTGATGAACCACGAATACTGCGATCCGGATTTGTTGCACACCAACGGCCCGTCGCCACTACCACGGCCACTCGCCGAAGTGGAAAAAGAACTGGCCGCGCACGGCAACAGCATTGCTCATATTCGCCTGAACAGCGCGGGTGAATGGCAGCTGGTTGAGGGCAGTCGCTATAACCGTCGCATTACCGGTGCTACGCACATGGAAATCGACGGCCCGCTGCGCGCTCATGCGGCAATGAAAACTCTGTACAGCCCGCAGGGCATTGCCACCCGCGGCACGCTGAACAACTGCTCCAACGGTGTTACGCCGTGGGGTACTTACCTGACCTGCGAAGAAAACTGGGCCGGGGTGTTTATTAATAGCGGCGTGCAGCCGCGCGAGCAGTCACGCTACGGCGTGCCGGATAACGAAGACGACAACTACTACCACTGGCACACGGCGGCACCGGTCAGCGACCTGGCGGCACGCTTTAATGCCGCGCCGCAGGCCGACAGTGCCGAACAGGATTACCGCAACGAACCCAACACCTATGGCTGGATCGTTGAGATCGACCCGTTCGCCCCGGACAGCACCCCGGTTAAACACACCGCACTGGGCCGCTTCGCCCACGAAGGCATCATCTTTCACCCTCCGGTAGAAGGGCAGCCGCTGGTGGCCTATTCCGGTGACGACTCGCGCTTTGAGTACATCTACAAATACGTCAGCCGCGATGCCTATCAGCAAGCCAGTGCAGGCTCTCACCTGCTGCAGAACGGCACCCTGTATGTGGCGGTATTCCATGACAGCGGGCGCGGCGAATGGCGCGCGCTGGATATTAACGATGCAGCGTTTAAACAGCGTGCAGGCGAAGCGGGTATTCACTTCGACAGCCAGGCCGACGTGTTACTGAATACCCGTCTGGCCGCTGACGTCGTGGGAGCCACCAAAATGGACCGCCCGGAATGGGGGGCAGTGAACCCGATGAACGGCGACGTGTATTTCACCCTTACTAACAACAGCAAGCGTAAGCAGGATCAGGTTAACGCCGCCAACCCGCGCGCGAAAAACATCTACGGCCACATTATTCGCTGGGCGGAAAACGAACGCCCGCAGGCCACGGCGTTCCACTGGGATGTGTTCTGGTTTGGTGGCGAAGCGGGTACTAACCAACCGGCTTATGGCAAAAGCAGCGATGCCGCCAGCGAGATTGCCTGCCCGGATGGCCTGCGCTTCGATAACGACGGCCTGCTGTGGATAGAAACCGACATCAGCAACTCCAGCCCGCTACTGGGTAGCGAACGCTTTGGTAACAACGGTATGTACTGTGCCGACCCGGTGACCGGTGACTTCCGCCGCTTCCTGTCCGGGCCAATGGGCTGCGAGCTGACCGGCATTGCCATCACCCCGGATCAGAGCACACTGTTTGTGAATATTCAGCACCCGGGCGAAGGCTCAACGCCGGATAACTTCACCAGCCACTGGCCAGATGGTGGCAACAGCCGTCCGCGCTCGGCGACGGTGGCGATTCGTCGCCAGGACGGCGGTAAGGTTGGTACTTAATAAGGCTGGTCGTTAATAGCGGCGCAATAAAACGGGCCTGAGATCAGGCCCGCTTATCTCTGCGCTTATCTCTGCGCTTATCTCTCGCGCTTATTTCGGGCGTTTACCCCGGGCGCTTACCGCTGGCGCTTACCGCTGGCGATGACCTCGCCGCATTCCCACAGTTTCCACTCGCCGGGCTGGTACACATCCCAGGCTTCGTCTGAGGTCAGTGGTTCGGTGGCAATAATACTCACCACATCGTTAGGCGTGGTTTCGGCCTCAAAATCGACCGTCACATCCGCATCCTTCAGCTGCGCCGGACCAAAGGGCGCACGGCGGGTAATGCTCGCCAGCTTGGTTGAGCAGTAAGTGAATAACCACTGACCATTGCTCAGCAAGCAGTTAAACACGCCCTGCGCTGCGTATTCCTCCGCCAGCTCTACCAGCACCGCTGCCAGCTGCTCTGGCATTGCATCACGCGGCAGCGTGTGATGAATACGGTTCATTAAATCGCAGAAAATATTCTCGCTGTCGGTATCGCCCACCGGCTCACACGGCCCGGGCTGGCGGCTGAAATTGGCAATCTGCCCGTTATGAGCAAACACCCAGTAACGGCCCCAGCGCTCGCGCACAAACGGATGGGTATTGGCCAGACAGATCTCACCGACATTGGCCTGGCGAATATGACAGATCGCCGTCTTACTCTTGATCGGATAACTCTGCACCAGCTCGGCAATCGGAGAACTGCAGCTTGGCTGCGGATCATGAAACAGACGCACGCCCTTGCCCTCGTAAAAGGCCACGCCCCAGCCATCTTTGTGCGGTCCGGTATTACCACCGCGTTGCGTCAGCCCGGTGAAGCTGAAACAGAGATCGGTCGGGGTGTTGGCACTCATGCCCAGTAATTCACACATGGTCTGTCTGCATTGTTGAAGCTGAGGGGAGATTATAGCGGCTGCGCCGTTTGAATGCGTAGGAGCGGGCCAGGCCCGCGACGTATTTCGGGCCTGCGGCCCGGGTTATTGTTAAAAGGGGAGGTATCCCCTTTAAATCCCCTCTTGCGGCGCTGCACCTTGTTTCCGGTTCTCTCGTGATTTGTTCCCGGCACTCGCACACACGACATCCCTGTCGTGATGTCCGCTCGTCCAGCATCCATGCTGGACGTCCGGGCAAATCACTTCGAAAACCGGCGGTGCAGCAAGCCGCGGAAAAACCTCAGGGACGCAAAGCTTCAGATGTAGGGTGGGCACTGCTCACCAATCATGTTCGCTACAGAGTAAGGGACGAATTATACCGGTAATTGTAGGAGCGTCCTTTGGCCGCGATGGCGGGCGTAGCACGCCCTTATACAGCCTTGCGGTTGAAGCCCAGCCCTTCTGAAATATGCAACTTAAACGGTAATTGTAGGAGCGGGCCATGCCCGCGAATGGTTATTCCGGGGAACTTATCCCCGGCCCCCAGCTTTTTCGCCGCGCCAGCGTGTTCCTGGTTCACTC
>NZ_JAEDAH010000027.1 GCF_020320395.1 Thalassolituus marinus
ATGGGTACCGGGACAACGACTACTTCTTTTTGAAAATCAAAGCGGCGTTTCCCGGTAAAGTGCGATGAACCATAAAAAAGCCCTGATTGATCAGGGCTTTTTTGTATCCGTCACGCTCAGCACTCAGTGCAGTCGCTGCTGGTACTCTGGCGTGTCAAAATCATCACGCTCAACTTCCATACCTGACAACTCACCCACCTTGCGAACACCGGCTTCCAGCATAACGCGAGCAATATCCATATGATGCGCTTGCAGACTCGCCTTCGCATCGTCGGAGAAATGAATTGAAACCAGTGCATCCCCGTCCTGGTCATCTGCCCGACGAAGTGCAATGTCTCCATTGGATAATTCTACGATCTCAAAAAAGCGTGCCATAACCGCCTCTCAAAACTGGGCGCGGGAGTGTATCACAAGGAGTTCTGAATAGCTCACAGACCACTCAGAACACTTAGGTATAAGAAAAGATTTAATAGAACAGGGCCCCTCAGGACTCCTGACGATTCTCGCGCTGAAGGTCAATCAGACCTTGTAAAGAACGGAACCAGTCATCCACCTGAGTTGAGTCACTGGTGTCAGTGAGGGAAATAAGGCCGATGCCGTTGCTGGCAGCTTGTTGCCGGACTGTGTCAGGACGACTCAAGGCTGCAATACCGTTCAGCATCTGCGCCAGCCAGGAAAAACTGTTCTCAGCCAGTTGTGCCAGCTCGCGCATCTCTCCGGTCGGCAACGGACAACTTGTCATCAGCTGCTCGAGTGACGAGACAGGTTGGCGATAAGCCACCATCTCGCCCAGTTCCTGCAGGTAAGAGAGCCAGGCATCGTGGAGTAAATGTGTCGCGCCCTCTTCCAGCGCTTTAATCAGCGCACCCCCATCCGCTGCTGAGCGCTGGGCCAGCAGTAAACGACACTGATACAGTTTCTGGTTGGTAAAACCAATCCACTGAGACATAAGCACTCCGCGAGAGAATAAAACAACAGAGAAAATCGCGGCCCGCTGCTAAGACGGGCCACAACATCAGAAATCGATGGTCAGACCGAAGTGAACGCCATCACCCAGCTTGTAACGCTTATCCACGTCTTCCAGGCGAATGCCGTTGTAACGATAGCCGGTATAGATACGAGCAGTCGGCAACAGATTGAACTGAGCGCGAACATCGGTACTGATCATGTTTTCAGCATCGGCGAAGGACACAACTGGCGGCGCATAGTAACCGTAACCGGCCAGGCTCAGATCAGGTACCGCAGGAAAACTGTAACGGAAGAAACCGCCGACACCGAGCGCTACAGCGTCAAAGTAATCACTGGTCGCAGCAAATACCTTGGCGCCGACACCGATATACAGGTGGCTGCTGGATGGACGTACATCCACTACATGCAGACCCGCCGACACCATGTCGCCGTCATCTTCGTGGTGCAGTGCTGCCATACTGATGTGCATACCGCTGCCCATCTGGGTGGCGTCATAACCAATACGAGCGACATCATCAGCCAGGCTGATATCCAGTGAGCCACCAGCGAAAACCACAGGTGAAGCAGCCAGTGCTGCCGCAGACACAGCCGCGAGCAGAGTATTGCGGGCGTATTTCATCATCATCCCCAATAAAGCAGTTCAGTTATCAGCCGAATGGCTGTTTTTTATTGCCGGGCATAATAGCAGTACGGCGGCAGTGGTAAAACCACAGCCGCCGTACCTCAGACAGGGAAGTGTGAGTTTTAACTCATCAGATCCAGCAACAGTTTGTTCAGTCGACCAACATACTGCGCCGGGTCCTTCAGCTGACTGCCTTCTGCCAGCTTGGCCTGAGCGTGAATGATCTGTACCAGATCTGTGAAGCGATCCTCGTCCTGCTCTTTATCCAGGCGAGCAATCAGAGGATGAGCCGGGTTCACTTCCAGTGTCATTTCTGGTTCAGGTACTTGCTGGCCAGCCGCTTCCATCATGCGACGCAGGTGACCGCCCATATCGTACTGACCAACCACCAGACAAGCCGGGGAATCGGTCAGACGAGAAGTAACCCTTACAGTTTTTACGTCATTGTTCAGAGCTTTCAGAATGCGGTCAGTCAGATCTTTGTGTTCTTCCTGCAGTGCTTTCTGCTGTTCTTTTTCCGCTTCATCAGCAAGCTCATCGAGATCGAGTTCACCTTTGGTGACGTCCTGGAACATCTTGCCGTCAAATTCGGTCAGGTGGCCGACCATCCATTCATCTACGCGGTCAGTCAGCAGCAGAACTTCAACACCTTTAGTACGGAAGTATTCCAGATGCGGCGAGTTTGCCACCGCTTCGTAGCTGTCGCCGGTGATGAAATAGATCTTCTTCTGCCCTTCACGCATACGGGCTACGTATTCTTCCAGACCCGTGTTCTGCGTTTGGCCTTCACTGCGAGTGGTGGCAAAGCGGAACAGCTTGGCGACTTTTTCGCGGTTAGCGAAATCTTCCGCCGGGCCTTCCTTCAATACATCACCGAACTGATCCCAGAATTCCTGATACTTTTCCGGTTCGTTCTTCGCCAGTTTTTCCAGCGTATCGAGAACGCGTTTGACCAGTGCACTGCGCAGGCTATCGACCTGCTTATCCTGCTGCAGAATTTCACGGGAAACGTTGAGCGACAGGTCGTTGGAATCCAGTACACCTTTTACAAAACGCAGATAAAGTGGCAGGAACTGTTCAGCGTCGTCCATGATGAACACACGCTGTACATACAGTTTCAGACCGCGGGTCGCTTCGCGATTCCAGATGTCGTATGGCGCTTTCGCTGGAATATACAGCAGGCTGGTGTAATCCAGTTTGCCTTCCACGCGGTTATGCATCCATACCAGCGGATCGTTCCAGTCGTGTGATACATGCTTATAAAATTCTTTGTAGTCGTCGTCCGACAGCTCGCTTTTGTTACGAGTCCACAGCGCTTTTGCTTCGTTAACGGCTTCCGGAATCTTTTTCGCCTCTTCGCCTTCTTCGCTCTCACCCACTTCCTGCGGCAGGAATACCGGCACGGCGATATGGTCAGAATACTTTTTGATCAGCGAACGCAGACGGAAATTATCGGCAAACTCTTCTTCACCTTCTTTCAGGTGCAGCGTGATACGGGTACCGCGCTCCGCTTTTTCAATGCCTTCCAGAGTGAAGTCACCTTCACCGGCAGATTCCCAGCGCACAGCGGAGGTTGCATCCTCACCGGCACGACGGGTTTCAACGGTTACTTTATCAGCAACAATAAAAGCGGAATAAAAACCAACACCGAACTGACCAATCAGTTGCGAGTCTTTTTTCTGATCGCCACTTAATTTGCTCAGGAATTCAGAGGTGCCGGATTTGGCAATGGTGCCCAGATGATTAATGACATCATCACGGTTCATACCAATACCGTTGTCTTCGATACTGATGGTGCGCGACTCTGCATCAAAATCAATATGCACGCCCAGTTCGCTCTGGCCTTCGTATAAAGCATCATTTTTTAATGCTTCAAAGCGCAGTTTGTCGCAGGCGTCGGATGCGTTCGAAATTAACTCACGCAAAAAGATCTCTTTGTTTGAATACAAAGAGTGAATCATCAGATGCAGCAGTTGCTTGACTTCTGTCTTGAAGCCGAGGGTTTCTTTGCTGGCTGCGGTCATCTTTTTCTTCTCCTGTGTATGAGCCAAGGCTAACAGTTTTCAGAGATGGGGCCGCGCTCATACATTTCAAGGGCTGGCATTAATTTGCGTAACCCCGACACTCGCTGTGCCAGCTCCGGGCCCGGTGCCAGCGCCGTGACCACAGCAGCTGAGGCCATGGCCGACGCATTCAGGCCAACAATAGTATGCTCGGTGATACCGCCGATGCAGGTTAGTGTGTGCTCACTGAAGCGTTGCGACCAGCGGGCCACGCAATCGACACCAAGGGGCTGATAGCGCAGCTTTTTTGATAACGGTATAAAAACCGGACCAAAGGCAATGTACGAAGGCTGCAATGCCCGTGCGCGCGCAATTTCCCAATCACTGTGAGTACTGATACCCAGCCTTAACCCCGCCTCTGCAATGGCAGTCAGATCAGCCAGATTGAGGTCTTCCTGCCCCAGATGCACACCATAGGCGTTAAGCCGGATAGCAAGCGCCCAGTCGTCATTGATATACAGCGGCACCCCCGCCCGGCGGCACAGTTCAATTGCCTGCCGGGTAGTATCCGGATAATCCGGCTGCGGCGACTTCACCCGCCACTGCAAGGTATCAACTCCGGCATCAATCAGCGCTATAAGATGTTCAAGATTATCGGTTAAGGCGTACACCCCCAGAGGTCGCTCACAGGGACTGAACGCCATGCTGCTGGCCGGTTCATCGTCAGCCTGGCCACCGGCGAAAACCCGGGGCCAATCCTCCGCCATGCTGTCATCAGGATCACCGGCCCAGGCATTGTGATAACCAGAAGCGCGCCCGGATGCCAGACGAATTGCCTGACGGGCTCCCGCCACAGCACGGACAACCGCATCGTACAGGGTGTAACCAAGCGCCAGAGAACAGGCGAGCTGGGCTGCCAGATGACAACCCGTGCCATGAACCTCGCGCGCAATCCGCGGATGGCACAGGCGAAACTCAGGCAGTAACGATGGTCCTGGCAGTTCATCGACAGAATGGCAGCCACTGCCCTCTGCTGCGGGAAAGAAACAATCCTGCTGCCAGACCGCGGCTTCGTCCTGCTGGCCAACCCGGGAAGTCGCGTTGCTTCCTGTCAGCAGAATATGCCCTGCACCAGCGGCGCGGAGGTTGCCTACAATGTCATCAACACTCGCGTTAGCGGGTAAGCCAGCAAGAGCGCAAGCCTCCTGCAGGTTCGGTGTAATCACATCACAGCGGCGCAATAGCGGCTGCCAGACAGACACCGGATCCGTTCGCTCCGGCAGCCCTCCGCGTGTGGCCGACATCACCGGGTCCCAGATAACCCAGCCCGCATATCCTTCAAGCTTTGCCAGCAGCCAGTTAAGCAACGTCTGCTCCGCTGGCAACCAGCCCAGACGGATAACCGCAGGCAATCCATCATCAAGCAATGCCTGCCACTGAGCCTCACACATACTGAGCGGCAACAGTTGCAGAGCCTTCACACCATGACTGCTCTGTGCCGTCACCGCCATGGTCAGCACACCGACATCGACTCCACAGGCATGGCCCACGGCCAGATCAGCCTGCAGCCCGGCACCAGCACAGGAGTCACTGGCACCAATACTCCAGATGCGAATACGCTGCTTCACAGTCGTACCTCCGCCTGCTGCCAGAACGGCTTACCAATATCCGGTGTTGAAGCCACAGCCTGTTCACGCTCGACCATCAGGCCAGCCTGATAAGCCATATGCCCTGCGTCCACCGCCTGGCGGAATGCAGACGCCATCGATACCGGATCATGGGCCCGCGCCACGGCGGTATTCAGCAATACCGCGTCATACCCAAGTTCCATCGCCGCCATGGCCTGTGACGGTTTGCCGATACCGGCGTCGATGATCAGGGTTGCATCGGCCAGTCGCTGGCGCAGCGTTTTCAGCTGATAAATATTCATCAACCCACGACCAGTGCCAATCGGAGCACCCCAGGGCATAACCGCCGGACAACCCAGTTCCAGCAGGGTTGAGCACAACACCAGATCGTCGGTGCAATAAGGGAGCACAATAAAGTCCTGGGCAATCAGTTCACGGGCAGCTTCAACCAGCTGCAAAGGATGTGGCTGCAGCGTGTAGTCGTCGCCAATGACCTCTAATTTAATCCAGCGCGTTGCAAACAGTTCACGAGCAAGTTGCGCCAGATTCACCGCCTCTGCGGCAGAATGACAACCAGCGGTGTTAGGTAACAAGCGGCTGCCGGATGTCGCAACGGCTTGCAGCAGAATATGCCAGTGACCATGTTCACTAACCTGCTGGCGTAGTTGCATGGCGCTCTGTCGGCGCAAAGATACCGTGACAAAACCCGGACTGGCGGCCTGAATTGCATCACCCATCACTTTAGGTGATGGGTACAGCGACGATCCCAGCCACAAACGACTGCTGATTTTCTCAGCGCCAATGGTGAATGCATCCATGAATTATCCTCCGGTGACTGCAGCCAGAATATCGATACAGTCATCCTCCTGCAGAAGGGTTTGCCGATATTGTGTCGCGGTAATAATTTTCTGGTTAACAGCCACAACAAAAGGCGCGGATTTTTCATAGCTATCCGATAAATACCCCAGACTCTGCAGCAACATCAGCAATGAATATTCCCTCGTCTGATTCAGCAACAAAGATTCGCCATTCACAATTACGCGCATGCAACCTCCTGCTGATAAGTTTCATTCATCGACAGCGGCAAGCCAAAATGCTGCTGTATTGTCAGCAGTAAAGCGGGCGCCTGCAGGTAGCCATGACGGAAGAGTCCGTTGACACGCAGCCCCTGGCCGTTATTGAACGGGATAATGGCAGCATTGTGATCGGGTAATGCCGGTCGGCAATTGCTGTCAAAAGCAATAATGCGCGCCTCACTGAAGGCGGGAACCAGACAATACAGAGCGCTGAGTAATTCCATGGCCGAACGCACACTCACCGGCGATCGATCATCACTTTCAATTTCTGTTGCCCCCAGCATGTACTGATAGCGCCCGCCGGATTCCCCCTTCGGCACCAGATACAGGTGATAACGCGGATGCAGTAAGCGCAGTGGACGGGATATTCGCTGTTCGCTTTCCAGCCATAACACCTCACCGCGCACACCACGCAATTGCTGAATATCCTCTGCCGCGCCGGTACCGCGACAATCCAGAATAAAGCCTTGTGCCGGCTGCTGTTCCGCTGCTGTTTCAAACAGCAATTCGGCGCCAGCCTGACGCGCAGCACGCCACAGGGCTGTCAGTAGTATTCGCTGCTGTAAATGCGCTTCCTGTGGCAGCCACACGGCCTGACGGAACTCTGCGTTAATGTTGGGTTCCAGCTCGCGCAGGGACGCAGCATCCAGCATCTGCACCTGCTCACTCATCCCCGGAGTTAAGCCGTTAAAACTGAGCTGATCGCAAAACTGCTGCATTTCATTGCGGTCTGCCGGATGTGCAACCACCAGACTACCATTGCATTGATAACCGCAGGACATACCCGTTTCGCTTTCCAGCTCACTGATCAGTTGCGGCCACAATTGCAACGATAATTCACCGTTACGAAATACATCAAAGGTACTGGCACTGCGCTCTGCCCACGGTGCAACCATCGCTGCCGCCGTCCAGGCCGCGGACTGAGGAGAATGTTCTGCGGCGCGCTCGAGGAGCGTCACTTTCACCCCCTGTCGTGCCAACCGCCATGCCAGCAGGCTACCCATTAACCCCGCACCATAGATAGTGAAAGCCGCTGGCGCCGTCATACGCTCACCTCGTGATAAATCTCACTGCCCTGCTGACGGAATTCTTCGGCTTTCTGCTGCATCGCCTGATCCGTAGCTGTTTGCTGAGCAGCGTACTCCTGCACTTCCCTGGATATTTTCATTGAGCAGAATTTTGGTCCGCACATGGAACAGAAATGCGCCACTTTATGGCCTTCTTTCGGCAGTGTTTCATCGTGATACTGACGTGCGGTGTCCGGATCTAATGCCAGATTAAACTGGTCGTTCCAGCGGAACTCGAAACGGGCTTTGGACATGGCATTATCATGCAGCTGCGCGGCCGGAAACCCTTTCGCCAGATCGGCGGCATGAGCTGCAATGCGGTAAGCCATCAAGCCCTGTTTTACGTCATCCTTGTCCGGCAATCCAAGGTGTTCTTTAGGCGTGACGTAGCACAGCATGGCGCAGCCATACCAGCCAATCAGTGCCGCACCAATGCCAGAAGTAAAATGATCGTAGCCGGGGGCGATATCCGTAGTGAGCGGTCCCAGTGTATAAAACGGAGCTTCCTGACAATGCTCCAGTTGCAGTTCCATATTTTCGCGAATCATATGCATGGGAACATGCCCCGGCCCTTCAACGAAGGTCTGCACGTCGTGCGCCCAGGCAATCTTCGTCAGCTCACCAAGCGTCTTCAGCTCTGCAAACTGCGCCGCGTCATTGGCGTCAGCAATGGAGCCCGGACGCAGACCATCGCCCAGTGAAAAGCACACATCGTAGGCCTTCATGATGTCGCAGATATCTTCGAAATGGGTATAGAGGAAGTTTTCCTGATGATGTGCCAGACACCATTTCGCCATGATGGAGCCACCACGGGAAACAATACCGGTAACGCGATCCGCCGTTAACGGAATGTGCGCCAGGCGCAGGCCCGCATGTATAGTGAAATAATCGACGCCCTGCTCAGCCTGTTCAATCAGGGTGTCACGGTAAAGTTCCCAGCTGAGGTCTTCAGCAACACCGCCGCATTTTTCCAGAGCCTGATACAGAGGAACCGTGCCAATGGGCACAGGAGAATTACGGATAATCCATTCCCGGGTTTCGTGAATATTGTCACCGGTGGACAGATCCATAACGGTGTCAGCGCCCCAGCGGGTTGCCCACACCATTTTCTCGACCTCCTCCTCAATAGAGGAGGTGACCGCCGAGTTACCAATATTGGCGTTAACTTTGGTACGGAAATTCCTGCCGATAATCATCGGCTCTGTTTCCGGATGATTAATATTCGCCGGAATGACCGCACGTCCACGGGCAATTTCACTGCGCACAAATTCCGGGGTTATAAAATTCGGAATATTTGCCCCCAGTGCGTCACCACGGTGCTGCTGTTTCACTACAGAAGCCATTTGCTGCTCGCTGAGCCCCAGGTTTTCGCGCCAGGCAACATACTCCATCTCCGGCGTAATAATTCCCTGACGGGCATACCAGAGCTGTGAAACGTTTCTGCCCGGCAACGCCCGACGAGGTGATCGTTGCAGATTAAAACGCAGAGATTCCAGCGTAATATTCGCGTCACGCACCCGTGTGTAAGCAGAGCTGAAGTGTTTCAGAATTTCGCTGTCTGAGCGCTCTTCAATCCAGCCACTGCGCAAAGGTTGCAGCCCCTGCTTAACATCGATAACCACATCCGGGTCAGTATAGGGGCCCGACGTATCATAAACGCGTACAGGAGGGTTGTTCTCTTGCCGGCCATCGGCCAGCCGGGTCGGCGACAGCAATATTTGCCGCTGTGCTACCTTAAGATCGGGGCGACTCCCCTGAATAAAGACTTTTTCCGACGCAGGGTATGGCTGCAGAGACAGCTCACTGACCTGCAACGATTCACTCAGGGGTTCTGCAAACGATTGTTTAGCCATGCTCAGTTCCTTTCAAGACCCAAAGGGTTAAAAAAACAAGGCAGGCAGCGAAGAAAAGAAAAGGACGAAGTTGTACTCAGAACTGAGCTACTCCGGCAGGAAAATCAGCCACAAACAGGGTGATCCCGCTTTTCTGTTCCCTACGCTGGCACTAACCAGATCAGGTTCAACGGGATCCGGACTATGAGTCCGATCTCAGCCACTTTGACCATAAAAGGTCAGTGGCACCCCGACAGATTGGAGCTGAGTGTATGGTGAACCCTGTATGTTTTACAAGACCCACCAAACGAATAACGCATACACTTTGGTATCAGCCAAAGGCGTGGAGGATTTACCGAGCCAGCAGAAAATGCGCCCGGGCAGTGGCAATAGGACTGGTACGTTCAGTTTGCCAGGCAGTGATGGCTACGTTGGCAACACGAGATCCCTGACGCCACACCTGACATTCCGCGAAGGTATCCTGGTGACGCCCGGCTCGCAGATAATCCAGGGAAAAATCGATCATTTTCGGCAGCGCGGCGGTATCCATGCTCATCATCAGATGCAGTGATGCCGCCAGTTCCATAAAGCCACCAATAACGCCACCATGAATTGCCGGCAATATCGGGTTGCCAATATTGTCTTCATTTTTAGGTAACTGAAACAGTACATCCTGTCCGAAGCGCTGGAATTTCAGACCGATAAATCCAGCGTAAGGAATACTGTCAACCAATGGCTGAAAATCGCCGCTGGCCTGAGCCTGTTGAATAATTTTCTCAAAACTCACGGCTTAACTCCTGCAACATCTTCGCCATTTTCAATACGGGCACGGAAATCCGGCGGTGTCATATCCTGACCAATACGCATAAAGGTCGCTGAACATTTTGCCACCAGATCACGTTCATCGCCCTGATACACTTCACAGCGGGTAAACACCACACTGGAGGCTATGCGAATAACCGTTGCCTCGGCATACAGGTCACGATTTGGCTCGGCGGCTTTCATGTAATCCATGCGCAAATCCAGCGTCGGACACAATTCAAAGCCCGGCAGTACCGAAAACACGGCGGTACCGCAGGCGGTGTCCATCAAGGTGGTCAGACTTCCACCGTGGACAGTGCCATCCAGCGGATTACCAACAATCTTATCGCTGTATGGCAGTTTCATAACCAGCGTATTCCCTTCGGCACTCTCCACCGTCAATCCCAGGTTCTGACAGTGGCGCAGAGTGCCAACAAAGCGCTCTGCTCGGGTTTTAATGGATAGCGTCATAGCATTCTTGATCCGGAAAATAAGCGGTTTTCAGATTTAACGGCGCCGTTATACCTGAACAGCAATAATTAACAATGGCCTCAACGTCGCACTCAATTAGCATAACTGATCAAACAATACACCCACCGTGCGCTTATACGCCAACTAATGACGATTGTAACCAGCATCTGATATGTTTAGCGGCCTTTTTAATTTAGCAGGCTGGACACAGCCTGAGCGACAAGAGTAACGCCACCATGCTTTTCGACGACTACCTCAAACAGGCTTGCAGCACCTCAGAGCTGACCATCAGCGAGTCCTGGGGACAGGGACGAACAACCTTTGGTGGGCTGTCTGCAGCTCTGGCTCTGGCCAGTATCATGCGAGACAGTGGCGCTGACACCCTGCGCTCGGTCAGTGTCAGCTTCTGCGGACCACTGCGAACCAATGAGAGTTTTTCCATTGAGTCATCACCTCTGCGCCAGGGAAAATCGGTTTCCCATTACCAGTCCAGCGTCGTACAGGACGACAAACTCTGCACGCTGGTCAATGCCTGCTTTGGTCGCGAGCGCGAATCTGCCATCGAAGTACCTTTCGCTAAGGTAGAAACACCAGCTGCTGGCGAGGGGCAGCGTTTACCTTATATCAAGGGCGTAGTACCTGAGTTTACCCAGCATATTGCCTTTTCCTATGTCGAAGGCGGTTTACCCTTCACCAACAGCAAGCACAACCACCTGCGTGGCTGGATGCGCTTTAACGAAGGGGAAGGCAACTTGACCGAAGCCCACCTGCTGGCCCTGATCGATGCCTGGCCACCCACCCTGCTGCAGAAACTGCGTAGCCCTGCACCCTGTGCGTCCATCACCTGGAACGTCGAGATGGTCACTCCGCTGAGCCAGATTGCGCCACTGAAGAGCACCGACTGGCTGTGGTATGAAGCAGATATCCGCCAGGCACATCATGGCTACGGCCATACTGAAGCTCGAATTGTCACTGCAGATGGAACCCTGCTTGCACTCAGCCGTCAGCTGGTCGCTGTCTACGATCAGTGAAAGGCAGTAATTCCTTAACCAGCATTTGCTCAACAGCTATCTGACAACTATTACTTAGTCATACCCGTCTATTTTTCTGTGACAGGCTATGGCTACTAACGTATTGATTTGTGATGACTCAAGCTTCGCCCGCAAGCAGATGGCACGGGCGATTCCCAAGGAATGGGATGTCGAGGTTCATTTCGCCGGAGACGGCGTGGAAGGCGTTCAGGCAATCCGTGAAGGCAAGGGTGAGGTGGTATTCCTCGACCTGACCATGCCCAATCTGGATGGCTATGGCGTATTGGAGGCTATCCGCAAAGAGGATCTGCCTGCCATGGTAATTGTTGTATCCGGCGATATTCAGCCGGATGCGCAGGAACGGGTTAAGAAACTCGGCGCCATGGCCTTTATCAAAAAGCCCATCGATTCGGACAAGGCACGGGAAGTATTGTCCGAATATGGCATTCTGCCGGGGGCTGTATCATGACAGACACAGCCACTGTTTCCCTCAATGAAGATCAGCGTGATTGCTATCAGGAACTGACCAACGTCGCTATGGGTCAGGCCGCCGACCGACTGGCACGCCTGCTCGATTCTTACGTCGTGCTCCCCATTCCTAAGGTCAATCTGATTGAGGCCAACGACCTGCGCATGGCCATTCAGGAAGTGGAAACAGAATCGGCTATGTCTGCGGTCTGTCAGGGTTTTATCGGCTCGGGCATCGCGGGTGAAGCCTTGCTGCTGTTCAACGACACCAGTTTTTCTGACCTGGCAAACCTGATGAACTACGACGGTGAACTCGATCGCCACGGACAGCTTGAATTGCTGATGGACGTCAGCTCTCTGCTGATTGGTGCCTGTATTCAGGGCATTGGCGAACAGCTCGAGATTCATTTCAATCAGGGTCACCCGGTAGTACTTGGGCAGCATTGTCGCGTTGATGAATTGCTGCAGAACAGTGTTAATCCATGGACCAAAACGCTGGCGATTGAGATCCATTACACCATGGAGCAGGCCAATATCGACTGCGACCTGTTGCTGTTGTTTACCGAAGACTCGGTGGCCAAGCTGAATAACAAAATTAACTTCCTGCTGGATTGAGTATGGCTGATTCAAATATCGAAATAGGTGATATTCATTGGCTGATGGCCATTCTGCAGAACATTGATGTCGGTCTGGTAGTGCTGGACCGTAATTACAATATTCAGCTTTGGAATGGTTTTATGGAAAGCCACAGCGGATTAAGTCCGCAGGTGGTAAGCGGGCAAAATCTCTTCGACCAGTTTCACGAAATTCCGCGCGACTGGTTTATGAAAAAAGCCGAGCCTGTGTTTCAGCTCAAAACCCGTACATTCACCATCTGGGAACAACGTCCGTATCTGTTCCGTTTCAAGAACTACCGACCTATCACTGGCCGCGCATCCGTGATGTACCAGAACACCAGTATTATTCCGCTGGAATCCATTGATCGTTCAGTCAACCATATCTGCCTGATAATTTATGATGTGACTGATATCGCCGTCAGCCGCGCCGATGTCGAAACGGCCCAGCAATCGCTGTCGGAGCGTAATCGCACTGACATACTGACCGGCCTGAACAATCGCAGCTACTGGCAGGAAGAAGCCGACATCATATATCGCCAATGCCAGAACACCGGGGTCAGCAGCACTTTGCTGATGCTGGAGATCGATGATTTCCGTAATTTACAGCGCAGCCGTGGTCACCGTACAGCCGACGAGGTGATCAGATCTCTGTCGCATTGCCTGATGGAAACCGTGCAGCAGGAAGACCTGCTCTGTCGCTACGACGGAGAAGTATTCGCGCTGATGCTGAATGGCGTTAACAGTGATGACGCCAGAATTTATGCCGACCACATCTGCAAACGCGCATCCGAGGTTTGTTTCGAACCCATTGGTGAAGGTATTACCCTGAGCATTGGCATGGCCACGTTCAGCACCAGCTATAACGGCGTTGACGACTGGCTGCAGGCCGCTGACAAGGCCATGTATCACGCCCGGGAAAGCGGCGGGAACCGGGTCAGCGTGTTCGCGTCCGGCAGCAAGTAATTGCATTTATGATCAGCGGGGTTTGATACCCATGATCACTTCAGTCAAAATCCACTGCCCTATTCAGTGAGAGCTCCAATGGCTGACCATCAGATTCATCGTCCGTTTATCGATGCGCCACTGGCCGGCATCAGAAACCTTGGAATAGACCCTGCTCTTATCTGGCAGAAAGCCGGCCTTGATCTCGCCTTGCTGAATGACCCGGAGGCGACCCTCAGTTCCAGCCAGTACACTCGCCTGATGGCAACCATGTGGCGCGAAACCGATGATGAACTTGTCGGGCTCGGGCCAGTGCGCAGCCGCTATGGAACCTTTGCCATGATGTGCAAAGCCATCATCAGCTGCACCTCACTGGAACATGCCTTACATCGTGCTCAGCGTTTTTACGCCTTGTTTGAGGGCGGCCCTAATATTCGTCTGATCAAAGATGAGCAACTGACTCGCATTGAGATTATTCAGGATGTGAGCTTCGACCCGGATCACTACCTCAGTGAATCATTGCTGGTAATCTGGCACCGCCTGAGCAGCTGGCTGGTCGGCCAGGGTATTCCGTTGCTGCAGGTAGGTTGTTGCTACCCTCCTCCGCCACACGCGCAGTTGTACCAGATTCTGTTCGCTACTCCGGTGAGTTTTAATGAAGAGCGCAGTTTTCTGCTGGTGCCATCAAGAGTTCTGTCACTGCCGATCAGCCAGACCCCTGCATCGCTGCGCGCATTTCTTAAACATTCGCCGGCGGACGTTCTGGCCAGGCCAAATCCGCATGAAAGTACAACCGGTAAACTCCGGCAATTGTTCCGCCGCTATGACATGTGCGACTTACCAGACCTCAACCAGAGTGCAGAGCTGTTAGGAGTATCCAGTGCCACACTGCGCCGCCGGCTGCACGAAGAGCAAACGTCCTTTCAGAAACTGAAAGATGAATGCCGGCTGGAAGAGGCCAGCCTGCGTCTGGCACAACAGGACACCAGCATCAGGGAAATTGCGGAGCATCTGGGCTATACCGAGACCAGTACCTTTCACCGCGCTTTCCGTAAATGGATGGGCGTTACCCCGGGTGAGTACCGACAGCAGCAACGTGGGGGGCTCATTGAGACTGATGACTGACAAATTCAGGCAAACAACCATGATCCTCTTGCTTGGATTGCTGATGATGTCAGCAGCCCGGGCTGATCACGTCCTGAATTATTCAGAGTTACAGTCCGGGCATCAGGTAGGTAAATTTTTACATTACTGGCCAGAGAAAACTCCGTTACCTGATGGAGCTTTTCCACCAGCTGACACAGACTGGCAGCGAAGTAATGATGACGTGCCGAACTTCGGACTGGTACAGCATCCTGTCTGGTTCCGCCTGACAATTTCCAGTCAGCTGCCCATTGACCACCTCGTAGCTGACATCGAACTCCCACTGCTTGATGAAGTCGCCTTCTATCTGATTGAAAATGGAGAGTTATCGCGTTTTATCATTCTCGGTGACCATCTGCCTTTTGAAGAGCGGCCGATTCTGCAACGCAGCTTCGCGATTCCGGTTCAGGGCCTACCGCCAGGTGACTATGAGTTTCTGTTTCGGGTGACCACCAATGGCAGCATGCAATTCCCACTGAGTCTCTGGTATGACGAGGATTACCACCAGAAGGCTACTAATGATTACGTTGTTTTCGGGCTTTATATAGGCTTCATTCTGTCTGTTGCGCTCTACAACATGTTCATTTACTTCACCACTCGTGAGCGTTATGCGCTGGGGTTCGTTAGTCATATTCTGACCTATCTGGGGTTTTTCGTAGCCTTAACCGGTATTGGTTTTCAGTATCTGTGGCCTGAACAATTATGGCTTGAGGAGCGGGCTACTACCGTATTTGCGACCTTATCCGGCCTGTTCGCGCTGATGTTCACTTATGATTTTCTCGATCTGGCCAATCGTACTCCGCGTTTTCTGCGCCATTTAATTACCATAGCCTTCTCGGTTTCCGCGCTTTCAGTTCTCGGAACCCTGATGCTGCCCTACCAGCTGTCAGTCGAAGTATCTATCGTCAGCAGCTTATTCACCTGCCTCTCGGCCATCATCGTCACCGTTGTATGCGCTTTCCGACCGACACCATCTGTGCTTTTTTACGGCGCGGGATGGATAGGTATTCTGGTGGGTGTTGTTATCCATTCTCTGGCGAAGCAGGGCTTGTTTCCGGTTAATTCATTTACGGTTTACGTTATGCACGTTGGCAGTGTAGTAATGGTAACGCTGCACAGCCTGGGCATTGCTTTCCGTTTTCAGGAAGCGAGGCGCGAGCATCTGCTGACCGAGCAACGCATGTATAAAGCGCAGCGAGAATCTCTGAAAGCCAGAATGAAAGTGCAGGAAGCCGAACTGAAACAGCAAAAAATGGAAGCTGAAAATGAAGCGAAGTCTGCCTTCCTGGCAACAATGAGCCACGAAATTCGCACCCCGCTGAATGGCGTACTCGGCATGGTGCAACTGCTGGGAGAAACCCATTTAGACGAAGAGCAGGAACGTTATCTGGATACCATAAGCAGCTCCGGCGAATCTTTGCTGACGATTGTTAATGATATTCTGGATCTGTCGAAAATGAATTCGGGACGTCTGCAAATAGAACGCCGCCAGATCGATCTGCATAAACTGGTCATGGATTGTGTTCAGCTGTATTCCAACCAGGCTCAACAAAAAGAACTGCGCTTAGTGGCAGACTTCCGTCTTCCTGCCTGCTCTATAATTCAGAGCGACCCTACACGCCTGCGACAGATCTTAAATAATCTGTTGAGTAACGCGGTAAAATTCACCGAAAAGGGACATATCCTGGTAACGGTACGCACCGCGGATAACAAATTATCCGTTAGCGTAAAAGACACCGGCATTGGCATCCCGGAATCTTATCGTGATCAGCTTTTTGAGCATTTCAGCCAGGCCGACGCTTCAACTTCACGAAACTATGGCGGCACTGGCCTGGGGCTGAGTATCAGTCGTCAGCTCAGTGAACTGATGGGGGGCAGCCTGGAATTCACCAGTACCGAAGGTGAAGGATCCGAGTTTACGTTTGAACTGCCTGACTGCTCGCCCTCAAACCCAGTCAGCTCTCAGGCACCTCACCCGTTTCATTTTAAACTGGCGCTGAGCCACAATGACGAAGTCTCTCTGCTCAGTAAACTGCTGAATGAATCCGGTGGCAGTGTCAGCGACACCCCTGACTGGTTGATAACTGATGATGAAGCGCTGGCCAGATCGTCAATCGATAGGGCGTTGCTGATCACAGCGCACAGACTCGGTGATTTGCCGCGTCAATGCCAGATAATTCGCCCACTGAACACGCTGGACATCATCAGGGCACTGGCGCCGGAGCCTGAACACACCAACAGAGAACAGGCACCTGCACAAGCAGATCTGAAAGCGACAATCTGGGTTGCTGAAGACAATATTGTTAACCAGAAAGTGATCGCTGGTATGCTCAGGCATATGGGGCTTGATACTGTGCTGTTCAACGATGGTGCAGCGATCTGTCGTGCATGGACGGCTCGCGAGGCGTCGCCGGATCTGATTCTTATGGATTGTGAAATGCCTGTTCTCGATGGCTTTGATGCAACACGCAGCATCCGTCAGAGTGAACGTCACGGTGAGCATATACCGATCCTTGCCCTGACCGCCCATGTTTTGCCCGAATATAAAGACAAAGCACTGAAAGCCGGCTTCAACGACTTCCTAAGTAAGCCCATCGACCGGCAACTTCTTCGGGACACGATCCTGCGCTGGATTACGACCGCTCAGACCCGGTAATCGTGGGCCGGATAGGTACCCAGCACACGAACGTCACGGGCAAAATACTGCAGTTCCTCCATTGCCAGTACCATGTTCGGCTCCAGCGGATGTCCCTGTATATCAACGTGAAAATGGCTGGCCTCCATCGTACTGCCATCCATGTAACTCTCCAGCTTCAGCAAGTTCACACCGTTAGTCGCAAAGCCGCCCAATGCCTTGTACAGGGCCGCAGGAATATTGCGCACAGAAAACAGCAGGCTGGTCACATAATTAAGCGAAGGGTCCATTACCTGATGCTCTGCTTCGCGGCTGAACACCAGAAATCGAGTGGTATTCCCCATCACGTCCTGAAAGTTCTCGTGCACTATGTCCAGGCCGTACAACTCTGCCGCCAGCGCTGAGGCAATTGCCCCACGCTTTCGTTCTCCGCTGGCGGCCAGACGCTGTGCTTCCTTGGCCGTATCCACCGCGGCTACCGGCGTCAGCCCAAGATGGATGATGCGCTGATGACACTGAGCCAGTGCCTGAGGGTGTGAGGACACTTCTTCGAGATCTGCTACAGAACAACCAGGCAAAGCCAGTAAACAATGATTGATGGGCTCAAAATGCTCGGCAATAACAAACAACTGTGTTCGTGGAATCAGTCGATATATCTCTTCGACCCGACCGGCCGTAGAGTTCTCCAGCGGAATCATGGCACGATCGGCGTAACCGTTAGCCACCAGATCGAGTGCGCCAAGGAAGTCGTCACAGGCCACCGCCTCCCAGTCCGGAAACACCCTTTTACAGGCCAGATGTGAATACGCTCCCGACGTGCCCTGATAAGCAACCCTTGGCATATGATCTCCAATTAAGCATTTTGCACCGATATGGTGCGTGTTTTCAGGTCTGACTATTCGCGCACCAATGCAGTGCGCAAGATAATACCAGTTTGCCAGAAGTCGTGGATTGAACGCCTTGTCTCAGCTCACGACTCATATTATCGGCTGAAATTGTCAGAACTGGCACAATGTCTGCTGAGTTATGTGAAACAGTCATTACCAGACTCCTCGCCTTCTACAGGACAGGAAACAGGGAGAATCGCATGACATCCGATCAGAACAGCGCAGCTTTTTCCGCGACATCTATGCTGCACACTCTGACCAATATTTCATCCTTTCCGGGATCATCCGAACTACCAGCGGGCTGGATGCAGCAATGGACCGACATCTGGGCATCCGTTGCTGCTAGGGTTGCACAGCAGAAAACCAACGGCGCTTTTGTTATTGGCATACACGGTGGCCAGGGCTCGGGTAAATCGACCCTCAGCAAAGCACTGGCCGGTGTGTTCCGCGAAGCCTTTGGCTGGAACACCGTCGTCCTGTCGATTGATGACCTGTATCTGCCCCACCAGGATCGGCAGAACCTGAGCCGGGACGTGCACCCATTACTCAGCACACGCGGTGTTCCCGGAACACATGACGCTGAACTGGGTTGTCAGCTGATCAGCCGCTTAAGAGCACTGCGAGCAGGAGACGTTCTGGCCATCCCGTCTTTTGACAAAGCCAGCGACGACCGGCTTCCCGAAGCACACTGGCATCAGGTCAGCGGCCCTGTTGATCTGGTTCTTTTTGAGGGCTGGTGCGTAGGCTGTCGACCAGTGTCCGACACGCAACTGGCCGAGCCTGTGAATACGCTGGAAGCGCAGGAAGATACTGATGGCGAATGGCGCCGTTTCGTTAACGAGCAATTGAGTACAGATTATCAGCAGTGGTTCAGCCTGATTGATTATCTGATTATGCTGAAAGTGCCGGACATGGAAGCAGTACTTGAATGGCGTGGCCAGCAGGAACAGGGCAATAAAGCCTGTGCAGCCGGCCATGGCCCGGACCGCAGTCTTGATGACGCAAAGTTAAAGCGATTTATTCAGCATTATGAGCGTCTCACCCGCCAGGCTCTTGAGGCTATGCCTGGCTGGGCCAACCTGATTATTTCTCTGAACCCACAGCATCAGGTTGATGATATCCGGGAAAATACGGCACAGGAGGCTGTTTTATGATTTTACCTTCTCTGCCCCTGATCGTGCTCACAGATCTGGATGGTACCCTTCTGGACCACGATAATTATGACTATCGCGCGGCAATGCCTGCACTGGCATGCCTGCGCCAGTTTCACATTCCGTGCATCTTCAACAGCAGCAAAACATTCGACGAAATGCTGCCATTACGTGAAAGCATGAATAACCATGATCCGTTTGTCAGTGAAAATGGTGGTGCCGTATTCATTCCTAAAGAAGGCTCTGCCGTCTTCCACAGTGAAATGACCGGTAGCAGCTACAACAGCATCCTCAACGTACTGCAACTTTTACGCGAGCAAGGCTTCCGCTTTCGCGGCTTTCACGACATGAGCGACCAGGAGGTCGCTGATATCACCGGTCTGAAGCCTGAAGAGGCAACGCTGGCACGCCGCCGCCATGCATCCGAGCCCATCATCTGGGAAGACGATGAACTCCGCTTGTCAGAGTTCTTAAGCATTTTGTCCTGCCACAATCTGCGCATGCTGAAAGGCGGACGTTTTATTCATGTAATGGGCTCCAATGACAAGTCGGAAGCTGTCACATTTTTCCGCGATTATTATCAGACATTATGGGATCAGGAGATCCGCGTTATCGCTCTGGGCGATGGCGATAATGACCTGGCAATGCTGGAAAGTGCCGACTACCCGATTGTCATACCTGGCAAAAATAACACGCTTAAACCGGAAAACCCTGCAACACGTTTTGCAGAAAAACCCGGACCGGCTGGCTGGAATGATACCCTGCTGGCACTTCTGAATGACCTGACCAAGGAGGTAAACCGTGGCTGATTTTTACCAGAACGGGATAATAACAACACTGCACAACCTGACCGACCGTCCCCTGGAAGATCTTGAAAAAGAACTCATCAGTTATTCCCGCAGCCGGCCGATGTCGCTGGTACTGCCATCACTGTACTCTGAGCTTCAGGGACCGGCGCTGAGCAATATTATTGAAGACGTTGCCAAAGTTCCTTATCTCAATGAAATTGTTATTGGTCTCGACCGGGCTGATGAAGCCGAGTACGCGCATGCCAAAGAGTTTTTCGGGACCCTGCCTCAGCACCACCGCATTCTGTGGAATGACGGTCCACGTCTGCGCAAAATCGACGCCCTGCTACAGGAAGAAGGGCTGGCTCCGAAAGAAATGGGTAAAGGTCGCAACGTCTGGTACTGCTACGGTTACGTTCTGGCTTCCGGCCGGGCCCAGTCAGTCGCCCTTCACGACTGCGATATTGTCACCTACGATCGCAGCATGCTGGCACGTCTGATTTATCCGGTCGCGAATCCAGGCTTTAACTATGAATTTGCCAAAGGCTATTACAGCCGTATTGCGGATGGGAAGCTCAATGGCCGCGTTAGCCGCTTGCTGGTAACACCGCTGATACGTGCACTGAAAAAAGTGTACGGTTCACTCGACTTTCTCGAATATCTGGACAGCTTCCGCTACCCACTGTCCGGCGAATTCTCCATGCGCGTGGATGTACTGAATGACATCCGTATCCCTTCCGACTGGGGCCTGGAGATCGGCGTACTGTCTGAAATGAAACGCAACTATTCAACCAACCGCATCTGCCAGGTTGATATCGCGGATGTGTATGACCATAAACACCAGCCGCTGTCGGAAGAGGATGCAAACCGTGGTCTGTCAAAAATGAGTACAGATATCTGCAAAGCCATTTTCCGTAAACTGGCAACGCAGGGAGAAGTCTTCACCACCGAGACCTTCCGCAGTATCAAGGCAACCTATTTCCGTATCGCACTCGATTTCATTGAAACCTACTACAATGATGCTCGCATGAATGGTCTGACTCTGGACCGCCATGCCGAAGAACGCGCGGTAGAACTGTTCGCTGAAAATATTATGAACGCAGGCGAGCACTTCCTGCAAAACCCGATGGAAACACCGTTTATTCCAAGCTGGAACCGGGTCATTTCAGCGGTTCCGGATATTCTGGATCGTCTGTACGAAGCGGTGGAAGAAGACAACGCTTGCTGACCGCTTACCAATAGGCGACGGATAAATAAAAAAGAGGCTTAAGCCTCACTGCTGTCCCACAAATTTTTATTTGAACTTTTGTGAGATATTCCAGGCCCCTTGTCCTCATAGAGGGGCCTTCCGAAACGTCGGACCGCCCCTCTCGCCGGACGGGCTTAACTCCTGACCGCCAGGGATGGCGGAAATGCAGGTTTTGCAGGAGCAAAAACCGGCCCGCTTCGCGCTGTTCTGGCTCGTTTACCCTTGAAACCTTGATA
>NZ_JAEDAH010000028.1 GCF_020320395.1 Thalassolituus marinus
GACGTTTCGGAAGGCCCCTCTATGAGGACAAGGGGCCCGGAATATCCCACAAAAGTTCAAATGAAAATTTGTGGGACACTAGTGGGCAGTCGCCGGCTTTTTTCCAGTTAAGAAAGACTCAGCCTTTTTCTGATGACTGCAGAATAAAATCGGCAAAGGCACTCAGATTATCGAACACCGGCGACCGTTCCAGCCCGGCAGTCTGCGCCAGCTTAGCTTCGCTTTTTGCACCTTTACCAGTACGTACCAGCGCTGTCTGGCAGCCGGCATCACGGCCGGCCTCAAGATCACGAATAGAATCACCCACCATCCAGCTTCCCTGCGCCGATACGCCCAGCTGCTGCTCGATCTGATGGATCAGGCCGGGTAACGGTTTGCGGCAGTCACAGGCATCGTCAGGGCCGTGCGGGCACCAGGCGATGTGAGCAAAGGAACCACCGGCGGCTCCTGCCAGTGCTGTCATTTTAGCGTGCATGGCATCCAGATCATCCTGCGAGAAATAGCCACGGGCCAGACCGCTCTGATTGGTCGCCACAGCGATGGTGTAGCCAGCTTTACACAGCCGGCCAACGGCTTCGGCGCTGCCGGGAATGGCAATCCATTCATCAACGGATTTTACATAGGCGTCTGAGTCTTCATTCAGCACGCCGTCGCGGTCGAGAATAATCAGTTTCATCAGTACTCACAGGCAGGTACTTCACAGTGGAGGCGCAGTATAGCGGATTATAAACAGGCATAAAAAAGCCCGGGTCTGTTGCCAGAGCCGGGCTTTCTGTTCTGAGCTGCTTGATCAGAGCACAGAAATATCCGCGATTCCGATAAACAACCCCTGCAGCTGCTTGAGCAGTGCCAGACGGTTGTTTTTCACGGCTTCGTCGTCGGCCATTACCATGACGTTGTCGAAGAAGCTGTCGACCACGGCGCGCAGACCTGCCAGTTCGGTCAGGGCGGCGCTGTAGTCACCGTTACTCATCAGTGGTGCAACGGCAGCCTGTTTGGCGGCAACCTGTTCGGCCAGCGCTTTTTCTTCGTCGACCGCCAGCAGGGCGTTGTTCACCTCAGCGGTAACGCTGTCGCCGCCGTTTTTGGCGAGGATGTTGGATACACGCTTGTTGGCAGCTGCCAGTGCTTCGGCGGCATCCAGTTTGCTGAAACCGTGAACGGCCTGTACGCGACGGTTGATGTCGAGGGCGTTGGTCACACCCAGGGCACGTACCGACTGGAATACGCCCGCCGGGATGCCTTCATCGGCGTACCAGGCGCTGAAACGATCCAGCATGTATTCAACCAGTGTGGCTTTGGTTTCGGCTTTTGGTGCGGTTGCCCAGTCAGAGTCGATCGCCCATTCGATCAGGTCGCCCAGATCAACGTCGATTTCTTTCTCAACCAGAATACGCAGTACACCCAGCGACGCACGACGCAGAGCAAACGGGTCTTTGGAGCCGGTCGGAATCTGGCCGATACCGAACAGGCCAACCAGACTGTCGAGACGGTCTGCCAGAGCGATCAGAGTACCGGTCTGAGTGGCAGGCAGTTCATCACCGGCGAAGGCAGGCATATACTGTTCAACCATGGCGGCAGCGACGTCAGCGTGTTCGCCATCGTGCTCGGCGTAATATTTACCGGCCAGACCCTGCAGGTCGGTAAATTCAAATACCATGTTGGAAACCAGGTCGTTTTTGCACAGCTGAGCGGCACGTTCAACCAGGGCTTTTTCACCGCCAGCAACGTCGGCAATGCGGGCAGCCAGCTTGCCGATACGGCGAGCTTTATCAGCCACAGTACCCAGCTTGTTCACCCACACCACGTTTTCCAGCTTGGCAAAACGGCTTTCCAACTTCTGCTTACGGTCGGTATCCCAGAAGAAAGCGGCATCGGCCAGACGTGGACGAATCACTTTTTCGTTACCGGAAATCACCTGCGCCGGATCTTTCGATTCGATGTTGGCGATGGTGATGAAGTTTGGCAGCAGTTTGCCGTCTTTCATCACGTGGAAGTATTTCTGGTGCTCTTTCATGGACGACACCAGTGCTTCTGGCGGTACGCGCAGGAAGTCTTCGTCGAAAGAGCCAGCCAGCGCTACCGGCCATTCGTTCAGCGCGGTTACTTCGTCCAGCAGGTCGGCATCAATGATGGCTTCGCCACCCAGCTTCTGACCGGCGGCAGTAACCTGTTCTTTAATCAGTGCCGAGCGCTCGGCAAAGTCTGCCATAACGTAGGCAGCGCGCAGCTTGCCTTCGTATTCGCCAGGTGCGGCGATGGTGATTTCGCCCGGTGCATGGAAACGGTGACCACGGGAGGTGTTACCGGCTTTCAGGCCCAGCACTTCACCTTCAACCACGTCGTTGCCCAGCAGCATCAGCAGCCACTGTACCGGACGCACAAATTCAATGCGCGAAGAACCCCAGCGCATACGCTTAGGAATCGGCAGTTTATCCAGGCTGGTCTGCACGATGGCTGGCAGCAGCTCGGCAGTTTGCTTGCCTGCGATGGTGCGTTGAATCATCAGCTTGCCGTTGTCGCCTGTTTTCAGGTCGGCGGCAGTAGCGCCAGCACGGGCAGCAAAGCCTTCGGCGGCTTTGGTTGGTTTGCCATCAGCATCAAAAGCGATGTTGGCTGGCGGACCGTACAGGGTTTCTTCTTTGTCAGCCTGCTGGGTTTCCAGTGCCGTGATACGCACAGCCAGACGGCGTGGTGCGGCAAATGAAACCACGTCTGTGTAGTTCAGACCGGCTTCTTTCAGGCCATCTTCGATGCCCTGAGTAAAGGCTGCAGACAGGGTTTTCAGCGCCTTCGGTGGCAGCTCTTCGGTACCCAGTTCGACCAGAAAATCTTGCGTGCTCATTACTTCTTCTCCTGGGCTTCTTTCTCGGCTTTCTGGGCTTCGTAGCGAGCCAGAACATCGGCACGGTTGGCTTCGTCGGCCAGCGGAAAGCCTTTTTCGGCGCGGCTGTCGAAGTAAGCCTGAGCCACGGCACGAGCCAGGGTGCGCACGCGCAGAATGTAGCCCTGACGCTCGGTCACCGAAATGGCACCGCGTGCATCCAGCAGGTTAAAGGTGTGCGACGCTTTCAGAACCTGCTCATAGGCTGGCAGCGGCAGGTTGGCTTCGATCAGACGCAGGGCGTCTTTCTCGTACTGGTTGAATGCGGTGAACAGGAAGTCGACATCTGCGTGTTCAAAGTTGTACGCCGACTGTTCCACTTCGTTCTGGTGGAATACGTCGCCGTAGGTTACGGCTTTGCCATCCGGGCCGTAGGTCCATACCAGGTCGTAAACCGAGTCTACTTCCTGCAGGTACATGGCAATACGTTCCAGACCGTAAGTGATCTCACCGGTCACCGGGAAGCATTCCAGACCACCCACTTGCTGGAAGTAAGTGAACTGAGTGACTTCCATACCGTTCAGCCACACTTCCCAGCCCAGGCCCCAGGCACCCAGAGTCGGGGATTCCCAGTTGTCTTCAACGAAGCGCACGTCATGGATGGTGGTATCAATGCCCATGGCTTTCAGGGATTCGAGGTATTTTTCCTGAATATCCACCGGGTTTGGCTTCATCACCACCTGGAACTGGTAGTAGTGCTGCAGACGGTTCGGGTTTTCGCCGTAACGGCCATCGGTTGGACGGCGGCTTGGCTGAACGTAAGCAGAGCTCCAGTTTTCAGGGCCAATGGCGCGCAGGAAAGTCGCGGTGTGGAATGTACCGGCACCCACTTCCATATCGAGGGGTTGGTTAATCACACAGCCCTGTTCGGACCAGTACTCCTGCAGGGCGGCGATCAGACCCTGAAAGGTTTTGACGTTGTGGCGACTCTGACTCACGGTGGAATTCCTGAATTCTTTGCAGTGCAAATTTAAAAAGACGCCGGATTATAGCAGCGCTGGCGCAGGTTTACAGGGGTTCAGGGCGCGAGCCGGGCGGGATTTGGCTGGCGATTAGTCGCTGTTGCGAGGTAAATCAGCCAGTCTGTCGTTCAGGGCAGGAAAAGGCAGACACAGGCGCCGCCTCGTGGACGGTTGCTGATATCGACCCGGCCCAGTAATTCGCCCTGATTGTGGTGTTCGGCAATCAGCTGCACAAAGTACAGCCCGAGTCCGGTGCCTTCTTCCTTGGTGGTTTCACGCTGGCCACTCAGTACGTCGTCGTCAAAGCCGTGGCCGTTGTCTTCAATGCGGATGGTGAGACCCTCGGAATCGTCCGCCGACAACGTAATTTCTGTGGCGCCGGCCTGAGCGCAGTTGGTAATCAGTGTCACCAGTGCGAGGTTGATCAGTTCTTCGTTGTAGAAGCCCTGGCAGTCATCGCCAATGTTGTTCACAAAGCGGATGGTCGGGTACTGACTACTGGTCGCTTCGATGGCATCGGCCACCGTATCTTTCGGCCAGGCGTCATCCATCGGAAAGTGGGATTTATGTTCCAGCCGGAACAGAGACACCATCTGCATAGTGTCGTTTTTGAGACGACTGGTACGCAGCAGAATCGGCAGCAGATGATTGTGGTAACGCTTGGGAATACGGGCGATGGCTTCCTGTTCATAATCCAGCAGCGCCTGCAGCTGGTTTTTCAGATCGTGGATAACAGCACCGACCAGGTGCTCAAACTTCATGCCCATAAAATGTTCCTAAAATCCCGCTGCCCGTTTCAGGCGCGAGAAGGAGTTGCGCAGCCGTTCATAGCGCTCGAAGCGCTCATCCTGATCCCCCATCGGACCAATACGCTGAAAATAGCGGTGACAGTCCTTCAGGTGCGATACGTCTACCTGGGTATTTTCGATAAGACTGATCTTCGCCTGAATGGCATTCAGTAATACGCTGATACCGGCCTCTTCGTAGCTCGCCGCTTCGTCAAAAACCTTGACCGCTTCAACGTATTCAGACTTTTCATAATGACGCACGCCACGATCGTTAAGTTCCGCGGTGTACTCGCGAATGGCCACTCGGTTGAGGCTGTCTTCCAGCAGCTGTAGTTTCTCAATGCCATCATTTTCCAGGCCTTCGGCCCTGAGCTTTTTAATCAGTTTTTTCGCCTTAACGTGCTGACTGGTATCAATGAAGGCTTCGGTCATCTGCAATTTATGCTCGCTGGTGGCGTTTGGCATCTGCGCCAGCAGTTCTTCGGCGCGATTGGCAGAAGCCCGCGCTTTGTCTTCGTTTTTCAGTACGCCGTAGGTTTTGCCTTCAACAATGCAGGTTTCAAACATTACCGCACGCTGGCCAGCATAATCCTGACGCAACTCTTCGATTGCCTTAAATGCTCTATCGGCACGAGCTCGCTGTTCGCGACTGTCACCGGGCTTAAGCAGCTGGCGCGCGCACTGAGCAAATTGCAGGTAGTTTTTCGACGACTTGTAACAGGAGTGGCGGCCGAGTTTCATCGCCTGTTCAAAGGCTGCTTCCGCCACCGGGAAATCGCCGTTTTCGTAGGCAATACGCCCCAGTTCCATTTGCCGCAATACCGCTTTGGGTGAAATGGTGACGGCTTTCTGCAGCTGCTTCTGCGCTTCCTCGTTACGTCCCAGCGAGCGCAGAATGCGGGCACTCCAGTCATAGCACTGCACATACAGAGGGTGGGCAATCAGGGTCTGATCAATCAGCGCCAATGCACTTTTGGAATCGCCCAGATAATGGATGCAGATAGCCTGCCCCAGACGGGCCCAGGAGATAGATCGGTTATTCAGCAGCGAGGAATAAATACCCAGTGCATCCTGATAACGTTTCTCACGGATATAGAGCTTGCCCAGAGAACGGGTCAGCGGCAGCAGCAACTTTTTGTTTTTACCGAGCAGGGATTCAGCACGACTGATCGCCAGCATGTTATCGCGTGCATCGATGGCCTCGTCCACCGGCTGCAGTTGTTCCTTAATGGTCATGATGCGGATCAGGCGTTCGCGCAGCATGTTGAGGGTAAAGGGTTTGGTAATGTAATTATCGGGCTCGTATTCCAGCGCGCCCATCACCATATCGAGGGCGTTTTCACCGGTAACCAGAATAAACAGGGCGCTGGCCCGCAGGCGGTTGGCGTAGCGCGCTTCTTCGAGAATCTGCTGGCCGTCCTTGCCTTTACCCAGGTTGTAGTCGGACAACACGATGTCGTAGTCACGATCCATGATGAACTCGATCGCTTCCCGACCGTCGGTGGCTGTATCCGGTTGCGATGCGCCGAGAATCGTCAGCATCTTTTTCAGAGAGCTGCGCGCTTCTACCAGGTCATCCACAATCAGGATGCGCTTGTCGCGCAGGGCATGTTCCAGATTGATCATTGCAGGCGTGTGTAAAGTCGATGGTAATCTGAGTCTAGCAGAGCAACACACTCATGCCGGAAATGAGTGTGTTGCTCTGGTGCTGCAAATGGTTACACTGCGGTTCCCGAAAAGGAGTCGTGTTGTGAAATCGTTGCTTGGTTATCTGATGATCGGTCTGGTCAAATTACTTGGCCTGGTTCCCCTGAGCGCCGCCCAGAAAGTGGGCACTGGCATTGGCAATATGCTGTGGAAGCGTCGTACGCGCTCCCGTGAAGTTGCGCGGGTGAATCTGGCACTGTGCTATCCCGATATGGGCGAGGCCGAACGTGAAACCTTTATTCACGAGACGCTGAAAGAGAACGGCAAGATTGCTGCCGAGCTCGGTCCTATGTGGAGCTATGACCCGGAAAAGACCTACGGCCTGATTCGCAACGTTTACGGCGAAGATATTCTGGATGCCGCCATTGCCGACAAACGCGGTCTGATCCTACTGGCTCCCCACCTGGGCAACTGGGAAATCATTAACAATTACATATCGAAGAAATGCCCGATCACCATTATGTATCGCCCGGCGAAAAGTACGAGCTTCAACAAATGGATGGTGACCCGGCGTGAACATGTCGGCTGTAAGTTGGTGCCTACTACCCGCGCAGGCGTGAAATCGTTGTTCGATGCGCTGAATAACGGTGAAATGATCGGCTTCCTGCCAGATCAGGAACCACGCGAGAAAAGCGGTGTATGGGCGCCGTTTATGGGAGTCGAAACCCTCACGCCAAAACTGCCACACGAAATGCTGCAGAAAACCGGTGCTCAGGCTATTTATGGTTTTGCCAAGCGCCTGCCTGATGCTTTAGGGTTTGACCTGTATTTCCTCTCGGTGGATGACGATCTGTACGATGCCGATCCGCGTGTCTGCGCCACTTCGATGAATCGCGGTATTGAGACGTGCATTGGCTATTGCCGGGAGCAGTATCAGTGGACCTACAAGCGCTTCAAGCGTCGACCGGATGGTGAGAACAACCCCTATAAAGAAGCCGGAGTGCCGTGATTATCAGCGACAGCGATCTACTGGTCGCTGTTGTCGTTTGGGCGGGAGGCTTTTGTAAGCTGGCGCAGCACAGTCATCTGTTCGCCAAAGCGGCGGCAGCCGGAACACATCACGGTGTGAAATTTCAGTTCAGTTTTTTCTTTCAGGTTCAGCGGCCGTTCCTGAGCTTCTGACATCAGGCGCGTCGCCTGTTCGCAGTTCATCACGCGGACGTCCCTCCGTTAAACCAATTGCCTTCAAGGCACTGGCGTAGTTTCAGACGGGCACGGTAGAGCAGAACGTGCAGATTGCTGGTGCTCAGCGCCAGTGATTCGCAGATCTCGTCGCTGCTGAGTTCAATAAATTCACGCATCATGAATACCCGTGCCTGCTCGGCCGGCAGTCCTTCGAGACAGGTGTCAAACACCCGCCAGAAATGCTGGTCGTGGATCTGACGCTCGGGGGCATCCCAGCGCTGCGGTGAACTGTGGCTCTGCCAGTGACCTTTGTTATTGAATTGGTCGTCGCCACTACCGCATTCCTTACACTCATCGTCAAAACTTTCCAGCTCCGGCTGGCGGTAGCGATTGCGCAGGGCGTCTGCGATCTTGTTTTTCAGGATGGCAAATACCCAGGTTTGCAGGCTGGCAGCGCGGGCAAAAGCGTCGGCATTTTTCAGCGCCCCGGCCAGTGCTTCCTGTACCACATCCTCAGCCAGGGCGTCGTCACTGAGTTGCAGTCGGGCAAAGCTCAGCATCTTATCGCGCAGGGTCTGAAGTTCGCTGGCAGCCAGATCCATACTCAGTTTCTCCAGAAGGTCGGGCTGAGCAGCACCAGCAGAGTGAAAATCTCCAGACGACCGAGCAGCATGGTCAGTGCCAGCAGCCATTTGGCGGTGTCGGAAATATTGCCGTAGTGTGCGGCCACATCACCCAGACCGGGGCCGAGGTTATTGAGGCAGGAGCCGACGGCAGAAAAAGCGGTTACCTGATCCAGCCCGGTGGCCATCAGTGCCAGCATCATCACCATAAAGGTGACGATGTACATGGCGAAAAAGCCCCAGACGGCATCAAGAATGCGGTCTGGTACCGCACGGCGGCCAAGCTTCACAGGAATCACAGCATTGGGATGAATCAGACGGCGGATCTCTCGCACGCCCTGCTTATAGATCAGCAGCACCCGGATTACTTTCATACCGCCACCGGTGGACCCGGTGCAGCCACCGATAAACGCCATCATAAACAGCAGTACCGGCAGGAATACCGGCCAGACGGAGAAGTCTGAGGTGCCGAAGCCGGCTGTGGTGGCTACAGAAACGAGCTCAAACAGACCATAGCGCACAGAGTTGGCGAAGTCGTAAGTATCGGTGTACCACAGTGCGGAAATGGTCATCAGCGCGCCGCCGCTGAGTACCAGGAAGAAAAACTTCAGCTCTGAGTCTGACCAGTAATGGCTCAGAGTATGGTTACGCCAGGCATAGAAGTGCAGCGAGAAATTGAGGCCAGCAATCAGCATAAAGAAGATGGCAATGCCTTCAATCAGCGGGCTGTTGAAGTAACCAATGGAAGCATCGTAGGTGGAGAAGCCGCCGATACCAATGGTTGCCATACTATGGGCAAAGGCATCAAACATACTCATACCGGCAGCCCAGTAGGCCAGACCACAGGCGATGGTCAGAAACAGGTAGATGTACCACAGCGCCTTGGCGGTTTCGGCAATACGAGGCGTCAGCTTGGAATCTTTCATCGGCCCCGGCATTTCCGCGCGGTAGAGCTGCATACCACCAATGCCGAGCATCGGCAGAATGGCGACGGCCAGTACGATAATCCCCATGCCACCCATCCACTGCAGTTGCTGGCGATACCAGAGAATGGATTTCGGCAGGTGCTCCAGGCCGGTCATCACCGTGGCGCCTGTGGTCGTCCAGCCGGACAACGACTCGAAAAAGGCGTCGGCGAAGCTCAGTCCGGGGTTGGTGGAAATCATAAACGGCAGCGTGCCCGCGAGCCCAAGCGTCAGCCAGAACAGTGCTGCAATCAGGAAGCCGTCGCGGTTACGCAGCTCCTGACGCACGGCACGCACCGGCAACCAGCTGGTGAAACCGATACCAAAAATCAGAATCATCGCCAGCAGGAAAGCTTCTGTGGCGCCATCGTTGTAATACATCGAGACCAGAATCGGCGGCAGCATGGTGATGCTGAACAACATCAGAAAGATACCGAGAATCCGGGCAATGACCGTCAGGTGCATAGGTGCTTCCGTGCCTCAGAAGAAGCCAAGACCAACCTGGAACAGACGCTCCACATCGGCAATATGCTTCTTGTTCATCACAAACAGAATGACGTGATCGTCGGTTTCGACCACTACTTCTGAGCTGGCCATGATCACATCCTCGCCGCGCACGATGGCACCAATGGTGGTACCCGGTGGCAGTTTGATTTCACGGATCTTGCGACCAATAACCTTGGACGAGCGGCTGTCGCCATGAGCAATCGCTTCAATGGCCTCGGCCGCGCCACGGCGCAGTGAGTGAACGTTTACTACGTCTCCACGGCGCACGTGGGTTAACAGACTGCCAATGGTGGCCTGTTGCGGCGAGAGTGCCACGTCGACCATGCCGCCCTGTACCAGATCCACATAGGCGGCCTTGTTGATGAGGGTGATCACCTTACGCGCGCCCAGTCGTTTGGCCAGCAGCGATGACATAATGTTTACTTCATCGTCGTTGGTCAGAGCGCAGAATACGTCGGTGCTGTCGATGTTCTCTTCTTCCATCAGCGCCTTATCGGTGGCGCTGCCGAGCAGGACAACGGTGCGGTTCAGGTTCTCACTGAGGAACTGAGAACGCTCCATGCCGTGCTCGATGATTTTCATCTGGTAATTCTTTTCCAGCGCCTTGGCCAGGCGGTAGCCAATGTTGCCGCCGCCAGCGATCATCACTCGCTTGTAAGAATCTTCTTCCCGGCGAAGTTCACTCATCACCTTACGGATATGCTCTCGGGCGGCGACAAAGAACACTTCGTCATCGGCTTCAATGAGGGTGTCGCCGGTTGGCTCGATGGCTTTATTGCGACGGAACACTGCGGCCACACGAGCATCGATATTGGGCAGATGGTTTTTCAGTTCGCTGATGGCCTGGCCGACCAGCGGGCCGCCATAATAGGCTTTCACTGCAACCAGCTGGGCGCGGCCGTCGGCAAAGTCCATCACCTGCAGTGCGCCCGGGTATTGCAGCAGACGGCTGATGTAATTGGTAACGACCTGTTCGGGGGAAATCAGTACATCGATGGGGAAGGCGTCGTTGTTGAACAACTCCGATTGCTTCAGGTACTGCCCGGTGCGGATACGACTGATCTTGGTGGGGGTGCGAAACAGGGTGTAGGCCACCTGACAGGCGACCATGTTGGTTTCGTCCGAGTTGGTCACCGCGATCAGCATGTCGGCGTCGTCAGCACCGGCCTCGCGCAGGATATTCGGGTAGGAACCACGGCCCAGTACGGTTTTGATATCGATACGGTCCTGCAGTTCACGCAGACGATCCGAGTCGGTATCGACAACGGTAATGTCGTTCTGCTCGTTCGCCAGGTTCTCGGCCAGAGAGCCGCCGACCTGGCCGGCTCCGAGAATAATAATCTTCATACGGTTTCAGCACCTCAGACCGGCGGTGGCCGGTCTGCTATTAGCTCTGCCTGGTAAGCAAAGCGTAGAAAAACCCGTCGTGGCTGTCCTGTTGGGGCAGCAACTGTCGCCCGGCATTACAGGCTTTTCCCCATGAAAAGTCCAGTTTCTCAACCTGAGCGTCTTTTGTCCGTTCTACGAAGGCAGCAATCTGCTCGCTGTTTTCCTGCGGCAGTACCGAACAGGTGGCATACAACAGACGACCACCCGGCTTCAGCACAGACCATGCGGTATCCAGCAGGCGTGCCTGAACCGCTACCAGCTGGTCGATATCTTCGCGGCGGCGCAACAGTTTGATATCCGGATGACGGCGAATCACACCGGTAGCAGAGCAGGGAGCATCGAGCAGAATGGCATCGAAGGCCTGTCTGTCCCACCAGGCTTCGGTATCGGCCATATCAGCACACACCACTTCGGCCTGCAGCTGCAGGCGTTCGAGGTTTTCATGCACGCGGCCCAGACGGCTTTCTTCCAGATCCAGCGCCACGACACTGGCATCGGCCTGTTCCAGCAGGGCGCAGGTTTTGCCCCCTGGCGCAGCGCAGGCATCAAGAATGCGTTCGCCAGCGGCGGGTTGCAGCAACTGTGCAGCCAGCTGTGCAGCTTCGTCCTGCACGCTGATATCGCCATCGGCAAAGCCCGGCAGCTGAGTGACATCGCACGACTCAGCGAGGTAAATACCGACGTCGCTGAACGGCGCAGGGCGTGCCTCGATACCGGCAGCAGTCAGCCGTTGCAGGTAGGCTTCGCGGCTGCCGTGACGACGGTTAACCCGCAGACACAGCGGTGGCCGCTGGTTGTTCTGTTGCAGAATGGTGTCGCACTCATCCGGCCAGGCCTTGCTGAGCATTTTTACCAGCCATTTCGGGTGGCTGCTGGCGGTGACCGGGTTGTCATCCAGCGGTGGCAGCAGCGTTTCGTACTCACGGCCATAACGGCGCAGGCAAGCGTTGATGACTGGTTTGGCGTAGCCTTTGCCCAACTCCTCGCACACTTCAACGGTGGCGTGAACTGCCGCATGGGGGGCTTTTTCCTGCACGCTGAGCTGATACAAACCGAGAATAAGCAGCGCTTGCAGATCCTGATCTTCTTCACCGAACGGGTGCTTAAGCAGCATTTTGGCCAGTGCGTTCATGCGCTGATAGTGGCGGCAGCTGCCCAGTACCAGATCGCGCAGAAAGGCGCGGTCATCGGCACTGACACGTTGCTCCAGCGGAGGCAGGCACTGATTCAGTGACTGACCTTTCAGAACACCAGCCAGAGCCAGAGCGGCTGCACGGCGGGCGCTCAGATCGCTGTTGTTGCTCCCCCAGGGAGACACTGCGCCGCTCAAAGCTGACTCGCCAGCATGTGATTAGGCTGAAACAGGTGCGGGTGGCCGAGAATCACTTCGGCAACCGACATGGCTTTCTTGCCCGGCATCTGTACCCGGGTAATCAGCAGCACGCCTTCAGCACAGGCGACTTCCAGACCTTTGGCGCTGACATTGGCAATGGTGCCCGGCAACAGGTGGGTAGTTTTTTCCACTGGTTCGGCCATCAGTACGCGGATGCGTTCGTCGCCGAGCAGGGTGTAAGCCATCGGGAACGGATTGAAGGCACGCACGCGCAACGCCAGTTCTTCTGCTGGCTGACTCCAGTCGATCAGGGCTTCTTCCTTAAGTAGCTTGTGCGCGTAGTTGGCCAGTGCGTCGTTCTGTTTTTCCGGTTTGAGAGTGCCGTTCTCGACATCATTCAGCGTAACCAGCAGAGCGCCTGGGCCCATATCGGCCAGACGGTCGTGCAGTGTGCCGCCGGTGTCGTCGGCGAGAATGCCGGTGGTGACCTTACTCAGCATGTCACCGGTATCCAGACCTGCATCCATCTGCATGATGGTGATGCCGGTCATTTTGTCACCAGCTTCGATACAACGTTGAATCGGAGCCGCACCGCGCCAGCGTGGCAGCAGCGAGGCGTGCACATTCAGACAGCCGAACTTCGGCGCATCAAGCACGCTTTGCGGCAGAATCAGGCCGTAGGCAACCACTACCATCACGTCGGCATTGAACGCTTTGAGCTGCTCTACGTCGGCCGGGTCTTTGAAATTCAGTGGCTGGCAGACGTCGATGTTGTGCTCCAGCGCGACCTGCTTTACCGGGCTGGGCTGCAGCTTCTTGCCACGGCCAGCGGGGCGGTCGGGTTGGGTGTAGACACCCACCACTTCGTGCCCGGATTCAATCAGGGCCTGCAGATGAACTGCAGCAAATTCCGGGGTTCCGGCAAACAGAACGCGCAGCGCCATCAGTTCTTACCTTTATTACGAGCTTCGAGCTTGTGTTTCTTTTCCAGCTTGTCTTTGATGCGGTTACGCTTCAGCGGCGAGATGTAATCGACCATCAGTTTGCCTTCGAGGTGATCGACCTCGTGCTGAATGCACACCGCCAGCAGGCCGCGGCATTCCAGCTCAAACGCATTACCGTCACGGTCGAGGGCTTTTACCAGACAGTGTTCGATACGGGTAACGTCTTCATAGAAGCCCGGAACCGACAGACAACCTTCCTGCATGGTTTCCATTTCGCCTTCCAGCACGGTGATTTCCGGGTTGATAAACACCAGCGGCTCTGACTTATCTTCCGATACGTCGATGGTGATGATGCGCTCGTGCACATTCACCTGGGTGGCTGCCAGACCGATGCCCGGGGCGTCGTACATGGTGTCGAACATGTCGTCGATAATCTGACGTACACGGTCGTCAACCTCCGCCACAGCTGCTGCTTTGGTGCGTAAACGGGGGTCCGGGTATTCTAAAATCTCGAGTAAGGCCATAGAGTTGAGTACTTTTATAGAAACGAGTGGTCCTGACTTGCTAAGATGCTGGTCAGGCAGTGAATTTCAAAGCGCGATTGCCAATCCGCTAATGATAAAGGGAATACAGGATGAGCAAAACCATCAAGGGCATTCTGCTGGCTGGTTTGATGGGCCTTTCGGCTGGTGCATGGGCGCTGGATCTGAAACCTGATGCACCACAGCGTTACGTTGTGAAAAAAGGCGACACCCTCTGGGGGATCTCCGAACGCTTTACCAATGATGCCTGGCAGTGGCCGGAAATCTGGTATCAGAACGAACAGATTAAAGACCCTCACCTGATTTTCCCCGGCGATGAACTGGGCCTGATTCAGGTCGGTGGGCAAACACGGGTTACCGTAACCAAGCGTGGTGAAGCCAGCCGAACCGTGAAGCTGCAGCCAACCGCCCGTATCGAACCGATTGAATCCGCTATTCCGGCAATCCCTGTCGATGCTATACGCAGCTTCCTGCGTGATAACCGCGTAGTTGCTCCTGTTGTACTGGATAAGGCGCCACGCGTTCTGGCCGGTACTGACAAGCGTATCCTGATGGGCGCTGGCGGTAAGGTTTATGGCCGCGGTGATTTCGGCCCGGAAGTGGCTGCTGCGTATGGCATCTTCCGTAAAGGTCAGGTGTACCGCGATCCGGAAACCGATGAGATTCTCGGTCTGGAAGCCACTGAAATCGGTCTTGGCCGTGTGGTTGCACAGAAAGACGACATCGTGACGCTGGAACTGGAACGCACCAATCAGCAGGTAGCCATTGGCGATGCGCTGCTGCCTACCGAAGATCGTGACCTGATTGCTAACTTCTATCCGAAAGCACCGGATGCACCGGTTTCCGGTCAGATTCTGGCGGTAAACGGCGGTGTTAATAATGTTGGTCAGTACGATGTCGTGGTGATTAACCGTGGTCTGCGAGATGGTCTGGCACCCGGTTCGGTACTGAACGTGATGAAAGCTGGTGAGATTGTTTATGACCGCGTAGCGGCACAGAAAGTCCGCCTGCCGGAAGAGCGCGCCGGAAGCCTGATGGTATTCCGTGCGTTCGAGAAAATGTCTTACGGCCTGATCATGCGCGCCTCCCGTGCTTTGCGAGTTGGCGATAAGGTCGAAAACCCGAACAACTGATTCAGGACATCTCTATGCTCAGGGACGAGCTGTTACTGGCCTGGTGGCGACTGTCGAAGTTGCCCGGGCTGGGCAATGTCACGCTTAATGAAATCCGCCAGCAACTGACGAAGCCAGCGGAACTTCTGACTCTTACCCGTGAACAGCTGCAGGTCCTCGGCCTCAGTGCTGAAGCCGCCGAGCGCTGGCTGACGGATGACTCATTGTCTGCAGGTTTTGAACTGCTGCGCGACTGGCGTCATCACAACCGCTGTGGCGTGCTGCTGGCCGGCATGGATCCTTATCCGCAAGCGCTGGCCGCAACCCGCGATGCGCCACTGTTCCTCTACTATCACGGTGATCTGGAAGCACTCAAGCAGCCTATGGTGGCCCTGGTGGGCAGCCGCAATCCGACGCCCTATGGCCTGGAGTGGGCGCAAAGCTGTGCGTCGTCACTGGCAGCGGCGGGTATTACCGTGGTCAGCGGTCTGGCACTGGGTATCGATGGTGCCGCTCATCAGGGGGCATTGAGCGGCGGACGTACCATTGCTGTGCTTGGCAGCGGTCTGGATGTGATTTACCCGCAGCGTCATCTGGGGTTAGCCCAGATGGTAATGCAGAAAGGCCTGCTGCTGTCGGAGTTTCCTCCCGGTACACAACCTAAACCTGAGCATTTTCCCTCACGTAATCGTATTGTCAGCGGCCTCAGTCTGGGCGTGGTGGTGGTCGAGGCGGCGCAGAAAAGCGGCTCACTGATTACCGCTCGTCTGGCCGCCGAGCAGGGCCGCGAAGTATTTGCGCTGCCTGGCGCGGTTACCAACCCTCTCAGTCATGGTTGTCACCAGTTGATTCGCGAAGGCGCTCTGCTGGTGCAGAACGCTGATGAAATCCGCCAGGAACTGGGGTTGCAGGACGGACTGACAGCTCAGGTGGCACTGGCGCTTGAACCGGCAGCAACTGGCGTGCCGGCACTGGTCAATCATATCGACTACAGCATGACAGCCACCGATGTTATTGCCATCCGCTCGGCACTGACCATTGCCGAGCTGCTGCCACAGCTGCTCGATCTGGAACTCAGTGGCTGGCTGCGCCAGGTACCGGGTGGCTATATGCGGCTGAAATGACAGCGTCAGACTACGACGCCGAACGGCTAGTGATAAATCAGTAAATTCAGCGCTCGTCAGGAAGACGGCCGCGTAAACAACCGCGGCACATGTACAATGCCGCTGCCTGCCAAGCAGGCCACATGGACAATGACTCCCAGCAAGGAATGCTTTAGTGAATAACCCCGCACTTATTCTGCTTTCACTCGTCTGTTTGCTGACAGGCACTCAGGTACTCGCTGCCGATGGCCGCAGTGATTACGATCTGGACGATGATGGTCTGATCGAAATTAATGACCTGGCCGACCTCAATGAAATCCGCAACAACCTGGATGGCACATCACTCTATGGCAACAGTACCGGCTGCCCGGCTGGTGGTTGTAACGGCTTTGAGCTGACGGCAGATCTGAACTTCGACACCAACGGCGATGGCCAGATGAATGCACTGGATGACTGGTGGAATAACGGAGAAGGCTGGCAGCCGATTGGCAGTTATTCCACCCCCTTCATCACTACTTTTGATGGTCGTGGTCATCAGATCAGGAATCTCTGGATTAATAGGCCTGGCTCTAACTATTCAGGTTTATTCGCTTCTGTACGAGAAGCCCGTTTG
>NZ_JAEDAH010000029.1 GCF_020320395.1 Thalassolituus marinus
ATGGGTACCGGGACAACGACTACTTCTTTTTGAAAATCAAAGCGGCGTTTCCCGGTAAAGTGCGATGAACCATAAAAAAGCCCTCCGAAGAGGGCTTTTCTGACTGCGCCTGAATAATTACAGGCTCAGAATTTTCTCACCGCGTGAGATACCGGATACACCGGTACGCACGGTTTCCAGTACACAACCCGGACCAATAGCTTCAATGAAAGCTTCCAGTTTATCGGTAGTGCCTGTCAGCTGAATGGTGTAAACGCTGGCCGAAACATCCACGATCTGGCCACGGAAAATATCCGCAGTACGTTTAATTTCAGCACGCTGGGCACCGACAGCCTTCACTTTAATCAGCATCAGTTCACGCTCAATATGAGCACCTTCAGACAGGTCAACCAGCTTCACAACCTCAATCAGTTTGTTCAGCTGTTTGGTGATCTGTTCAATCTTACGATCATCACCACTGGTGGTCATGGTCAGACGCGACAGCGTGTTATCTTCCGTTGGCGCCACAGTCAGGGTTTCGATGTTGTAACCACGCTGTGCGAACAGACCAACTACGCGGGACAGTGCGCCCGGCTCGTTTTCCAGCAGAATCGAAATAATGTGTCTCATGATCAGGTCCGCTCCGTCTTGCTCAGCCACATATCGCGCATGGAGCCAGTCGGCACCTGCATCGGATATACGTGCTCATGCTCATCAACAGCAACATCGAGGAACACAAGACGGTCATTGTATTTACCGAAGGTGTCTTCCAGCGCCTGTGGCAGCTGATCACGGTTCTCAACGCGGATACCCACATGGCCATAAGCTTCAACCAGCTTGATGAAGTCAGGCAGAGATTCCATGTAAGAGTGTGAGTGACGGCCTTCATAGTTCATATCCTGCCACTGACGAACCATGCCCAGAGAGCCGTTGTTCAGACACAGGATTTTTACCGGAATGCCGTACTGCAGACAGGTGGAAAGCTCCTGAATATTCATCTGAATAGAGCCTTCACCGGTTACACATACAACCATTTCATCCGGGAAGTTCATCTTAATACCCATGGCCGCCGGGAAACCGAAGCCCATGGTGCCCAGACCACCGGAGTTGATCCAGCGGTTTGGCTTATCAAACTTGTAGTACTGCGCAGCGAACATCTGATGCTGACCAACGTCCGAAGTTACATAAGCGTCGCCCTTGGTGGCTTCCCACATGGCTTCGATCACTTCCTGCGGTTTCATCAGACCGTCTTCGTTCTTTTCATAACGCATCGCATGACGCTGGCGCCATTCGTTGATCTGTTTCCACCAGGCTTCCAGTGCTTCTGCATCCGGCGTTTCACCGGCCTCATCCAGCAGCGCTGTCATTTCATCCAGAACACTACCTACCGGACCAACAATCGGAACATCGGCAATAATGGTTTTGGAGATAGACGACGGATCAATATCAATGTGAATGATCTTGGCATCCGGACAGAACTTGTTGGTTGCGTTAGTTACACGGTCGTCAAAGCGCGCACCGATGGCCAGAATCACGTCGGCGTGATGCATGGTCATGTTCGCTTCATAAGTACCGTGCATACCCAGCATGCCAACAAAACGCTCGCCAGTGCCCGGGTATGAACCCAGACCCATCAGGGTGTTGGTACATGGGAAGTTCAGACGATCAACCAGCGCACGCAGCTTGTCTGAGCTGCCATCCAGGATAACACCACCGCCAGCGTAAATAATCGGACGCTTGGCTTTCAGCAGCATCTCTACGGCTTTCTTGATCTGGCCGGAGTGACCACGCTGTGGTGGCGTGTATGAACGCAGCTTAACTTTTTTCGGATACGCATATTCATAGCGTTCGTTAGGCATGGTCATATCTTTCGGGATATCGATAACAACCGGACCCGGACGACCAGTGCTGGCAATGTAGAACGCCTTGGCAACCAGCTCAGGAATGTCTTCCGGGCGGGTTACGCTGAAGCTGTGCTTAACGATCGGACGAGACACACCCAGCATGTCGGTTTCCTGGAAGGCGTCATCGCCCACCAGATGGCTCATTACCTGACCAGAGATAACAACCATTGGAACAGAATCTGTAAAGGCCGTCGCAATACCGGTAATGGTATTGGTCGCGCCAGGGCCAGAGGTGACCATAACCACACCTGGCTTGCCGGTCGCACGAGCGTAGCCATCAGCCATGTGAGCAGCAGCTTGCTCGTGACGGACCAGTACGTGTTTTACGGCGCTTTGTTTGTAAAGTGCATCGTACACGTGCAGCAGCGAGCCGCCCGGGTAGCCGTAAATATATTCAACGCCTGCTTCGTGCAGTGCACGAACCAGCATTTCACCGCCGGAAAGTAATTCCACCGTACTATCCTCTTTCACATACTCCATCGTTGGAGCTTGGGTAACTAAATTCACAATACGATTTGAGCCAGAAACAACTTAGGCTCTCTCAGGCTGGATGATTAACTTGTAGTTACTCATCAGGTGCTCGCTGCCTGGTCGAGGACGCCGAGTCTGAAACCGGACCGGAGATAACCGGGTCCGAAGCTGTGTATGTCAGTCGGCTGGGCACTGGGTGTATGCGGGGCCGTCTGGCAAAAGCGGCATAATTTTAGCAGGTCAGCCTCTTAAGTCCAGTAAAAATGCCGCGTAAATCCTTGACAAATCACGTGGTTTTTATAACCGTGCGACTAACGGCGTGTTGACTCAACACTGACCCTGTTTGCAATCGCGGCGCAGCAGAATATGCTGGTATCAACGCTGCCCTGAGCGGATCAGGTGCGATCGCAAGACGGTTCTGTTGAATGGTTCTGCCGGGATTGTACCCCACTGTCGGAACAGCGTTTTCCAGCGCCGGGCCGCTACGATAAACACAGTCGCAACAGCGACGACTGAAACGGATTTAAGTATGTCCAGACTCCTGCTTGCGATGACCCTCACGACTCTGGTCGCGGCGACGACCGCCAATGCCGCGGACAAAATCTACCGCTGGACCGACGAGAGCGGACAAACCCACTTTTCTGCCCAGCCACCAGCAGACAAGCGTGACAGTGCTCAGGAATACAAGCCGAGCTACACCCGACCAACCGCCGGCAGTCAGGAATATCGGATCAACACCGAAAACTACCGCACACAGAAAGCGGAAGCTGCAGCGAAAAAAGCCGAAGACGTGGCGGCAAAACAGGCGGTAAAACCTTCGTTACCAAAAGAAGAAATGGAGGAACAGTGCAGAAAAGCCCGCGAGTACAAACTCGCTCTGTCATCGAATTATTCCCGTCGTTTCCTGCAGGAAGATGGTGAATATCGTCCCCTGACAGACGAACAACGCGCGGATAAACTGGAAAAAGCCGATGCCATGATCAAGGCATACTGCCAGTAACGCTCAGCGGGCCAGCCAGATCAGGCTGGCCATTCTGCCGGTCTGGCCATCACGGCGGTAGGAATAAAACAGCTCACGCTGCGTATAGGTACACAGATTTCCACCCGTTATATCCCGCACACCGGCAGAGTTAAGCTGCTGACGAGCCAGACCATACAGGTCGGCAAACAAGCGATCCCCCCTCCCCTGACGAAAATGCCCGCTATCCGCCCAGGGAAAACTGCGCGCAACTTCAGGCCCCACCTCAAACGCCTGCGGGCCGATTGCAGGGCCCAGGTACACCCGCACAGCCGCAGGGTCGGGAAAAGTTGCCAGCGTATTCAGCAACACGCCATCCGCCAGCCCTCGCCACCCGGCATGAGCCGCTGCAACCTGAGTCCCCGCATCATCGCAGAACAGGACGGGCAGACAGTCGGCTGTCATAACAGCACATGCCAGGCCCTTATCTTGAGTAAAACCAGCATCGGCAGTCAGGGTAACGGAGCCGGAGCAGGCCCTGGCAACATCGGCACTGTGGATCTGTTCCAGCCACTGAATTGCGCGTACGTCGGGCAATGAAGCCAGCAGCGCATGCCTGTTAAGAGCAACATGCTGCGGCTTGTCGCCAACATGAAAGGCGAGATTATTAGTATCCCACGGAGCGCTGGAACAGCCGCCCGAGCGGGTGCTGACGACGGCACCAACCCCCGCAGGAAGATCCCATTGGGGAATAAAAAACTCAGCGTTCGGCATCAGCTTCCAGCGCTGCCAGCAATTCTTCGAAGTCTTCTGGCAACTCAACTTCCCACTCCATCCAGTCGTCGGTGGCGGGGTGAATCAGACCCAGTTTGCGGGCATGCAATGCCTGACGCGGAAAGCGCACCAGCAGTTCACGTAAATCCTGACCAATACCTTTTGCCAGACGGGCACGTGTTGAGTAGGTAGTATCGCCAACCAGCGGATAACCAATATAAGCCATATGCACACGAATCTGGTGAGTACGGCCAGTTTCCAGCTTCAGTCGGATGTGAGTGTGGGTGGGGAATTTTTTCAGCACACGATAATGAGTGACCGCTTCCTTACCCATCGGATTTACCGCCATTTTGGTACGTTGGGTGCCATGACGGCCAATCGGCTCATCAACCTTACCACCACCCGTCATATGCCCTACGACGACGGCTTCGTATTCACGCCCCATGGAGCGATCCTGCAATTGGCCAACCAGGTGATGCTGAGCCTGCAGGGTTTTTGCTACCACCATAAGGCCCGTTGTGTCTTTGTCCAGACGGTGAACAATACCGGCACGCGGAACGTTTTCCAGCTGCGGGCAATGGTGCAGCAAGCCATTCAGTAATGTACCGTCGTGATTACCGGCAGCCGGGTGCACAACCAGGCCCGCCTGTTTGTTGATCACCAGAATATCGTCATCTTCGTAGACGATATCCAGATCAATCTCCTCTGGCTGCCAGTCGCCTTCAGGTGTCAGCTCAGCATTGATGGTCAGAGTCTCCCCCCCCACCAGCTTGTCACGGGCACGAATGACGTTACCATCCACCGTCAGCTGACCGTCTTTGATCCACTGCTGCAAACGTGAACGGGAGTAATCAGGGAATAATTGTGCGGCCACCTGATCGAGGCGTTTATTTCCCAACTCAAAGGGAACTTCTGCGGTGTGGGAAATCTGATTGGTCATAACATCTCGGAATTCAGTGGACCCTTGCTGTCCCTGTTGGGAGCAATGCAGGTCTGTGTTTTAATACGGCGCTTGCCAAGATTATATCGACAATCAGGAATTCACTCCATGAACACCCGCTGGCTGCTGGTTATTTTTGCTGTTCTGCTGACAGCCTGTTCCTCAACTGAGAAGAAACCCGACGAACTGACCGAGCGCGAATACTATAGCGATGCACGCGAAGCCCTCGACAACGAGAACTACATGATCGCGCTCGACCGTCTGAATCTGCTGGAATCACGTTATCCGTTCGGCAGCTATGCCGAGCAGGCACAGCTGGAGAAGATCTACGCCTATTACATGACCGCCGATCTGGACAACGTACTGGCCAATGCTGAACGCTTTATTCGTCTGCACCCACTGCATACTCAGGTGGACTACGCCTACTACATGCGCGGCCTGGCGACCTATGAAATGGGCTTCGCCTTTGTCGAGCGTTACGTTGACACCGATATGGCCCAGCGCGACCCGGAACCTCTGCGCGACGCCTTTAACCACTTTTCCGAGCTGCTGACCCGTTTCCCGGACAGCCCGTATGTCGCTGACGCTCAGGCTCGCATGATTTATCTGCGTGAGCGCCTCGCCTCTCACGAACTGGTGTCGGCGCGCTACTACATGAAGCGCCATGCCTATATGGCTGCAGCCAATCGTTGTGCCAAAGTGATTAAGCACTACCAGAAAACCCCGGCGGTTGCCGATGCGCTGGCCATTCAGGTGGAAGCTTACCGTGCGCTGGGCATGCAAAGTGATGCAGACCAGGCATTGGCTTTACTGACTCTGAACTACCCGCAACACGCGCAGCTGGTTGAGGGCGAATTCGTTGATTCCGGTCTGGCGCAGGTCGATCGTCGTTCATTTATCAACATCATCAGTTTCGGCCTGCTGGACTGATCGCGGCGCAGCGCATAATATAACTCACTGGTTATCAAGCCCGGTTTGTCGGGCATTATCCGGTGAGTTATATGCTGCAACCCAAACACACCCCTGTTGTTTTCGCCTTTCTGATGTCCTGCTGCATGGCTGCTCTGGTATCTGCCATTGTGACCGCAGTTAATACCGGAATGGACCATGGTTTTATCAGTCGCTGGCTGTCCAGTTATCTGGTTGCCTGGCCGGTGGCCTTCGTTTCTCTGCTGTTGCTGAAAGAAGTGGTGCTGAAGTGGGCCGCGCGAATCACCGGCGCCAGCAAACAATAAAAAAGGCCGCATCTGCGACCTTAAATGATTTTCTAACAGAAGTCTGAGCCTGTGTCAGAAATACTCAGACACCGGCTTTCCAGCCATTGGTCACCGGATAACGACGATCACGGCCAAAACCGCGCTGGGTCACACGCACACCAATCGGTGCCTGACGGCGCTTGTATTCATTTACATCCACCAGACGCAGCACACGCATCACATCATCACGCAGGAAACCGGCACTGATGATGGCCTCTGCGCTCATATCACGCTCGATATAACGCTCCAGAATCGCATCCAGCACCGGGTAGGCTGGCAGGCTGTCTTCATCCACCTGATCCGGTGCCAGTTCGGCTGATGGCGGACGATCAATGACGCGTTGCGGAATCACCGCTTCAATGGTGTTGCGGTACTCAGCCAGGGCAAAGACCTTGGTTTTGTAAACGTCTTTCAGTGCGCCATAGCCACCAGCCATGTCGCCGTACAGCGTGGCATAGCCTACAGCCATCTCACTCTTGTTACCTGTGGTCAGCACCATGTAACCGGTCTTATTGGAGATCGCCATCAACAGCACACCACGACAGCGTGACTGCAGGTTTTCCTCGGTGGTATCCACCGGCAGGCCGTCAAACTCAGTTGCCAGGCCAGCCATAAATTCACGGTACATAGCCTCAATGGAGATCGACTGATAATTAACCCCCATACGCTTAGCCTGCTCTGCCGCATCTTCTTTACTCATATCCGAGGTGTAGGCAAACGGCATCATAACGGCTTTAACGCGCTCAGCCCCCAGAGCGTCTGCAGCAATGGCCAGAGTCAGCGCCGAGTCGATGCCACCGGACAAGCCGAGGATAACGCCTTTAAAGCGGTTTTTATTGACGTAATCGCGAACGCCCAGCACCAGCGCCTGGTAGAGGCTGGCCAGCTCGTCATTATGTGCGACAACAGAATCTGTCGCGGCAGTCAGCGTGCCATCGGCAAAGGTCACCAATCCCAGAGCTTCTTCATAAGCCGGCATCTGCAGAACCGCTTCGCCATTCGCCGCCACGGCAAACGACGCGCCATCAAAAACCAGCTCGTCCTGACCACCTACCTGATTAACGTACAACAGCGACAGATTGTGGTTCTGCGCGTGATTGGACAGTAAGCCCATGCGTTCAGGCTGTTTGCCCATATGGAAAGGTGATGCATTCAGGTTCAGAACCAGCTCTGCGCCCAGTTCTGCGCTCTGCGCCACCGGCCCTTCGTGCCAGATGTCTTCGCAGACGGTGAGAGCTATGCGGGTGCCACGCCAGTCTATGACACAAGCCTGGTCACCCGCAGCAAAGTAACGCTCTTCGTCAAAGACCTGATAATTGGGCAAGTGTTGCTTGGCGTATTGCCCGAGCATCTCACCATCAGCGAAGAAGCCCGCACAGTTATACAAGCGCCCTTGTTCACGCCAAGGATAACCAACAGCAATGGCAATCTCCGCGCTCGCCGCTTTAATCCCATTCAGTGCCGCTTCTATGCGCGTTTGCAGACTGGGTCGCAGCAACAGATCTTCAGGCGGGTATCCTGTCAGCGCTAACTCACTGAAAACAATCAGCTCTGCGCCTTTCGACTGTGCCTCGCGGGCCATTTTTACGATAAGCTCTGCGTTACCAGCGATATCGCCAACGAGAAAATTCTGTTGTGCCAGAGCAATGGTAAGTGACTGCGTCATAGTGTCGGGGTACCCTCACGAATTTGCGCGATATTGTCTGGAAATTAACTGGCTGGTGCAATGAGTATCCGGCCTCAGGGAGAGATTTACGTGTTCAGGTGGCTACAACAAAAAGACCTGATTGTGCAGGGCAAACGCCTGTTGCGCCTGTACAGCTATTATTCCCTGTTCCTTGCCCTGCTGCTGCTGATTACTGACTCTATCGACAGTCAGAACATCATTATGGGCGGCCGCTTACCGCACATATTCCTCATTGCATCATCCCTGTATGTCGTCATTGCAGCACTGTTTGCCGCTGTAGCCTCCCGAGAGCCTGACCCACAGCAGGCCACCAGCTACGTTTTTATTGAAATCGCCTTGCTGGTCACCCTGATGCACGCCTCCGGTGGCCTTGAAACCGGATTTTCCAGTCTGATCCTGATTCCGGTCGTTATCGCCAACCTGCTGGCACCCGGCATTCTTGGTTACGGCGTCGCCGCCTGGACCACCATTGCAGTGCTCTACAGTCAGCACATAGCGCCGTTCAGCTCACTGCAGGCACAGGAGGTAGTGAACTCAGGTCTGTACGGTGCTTTGTGTTTTGTTCTGGCCTGGGTGACTCAAACCCTGTCGCGCCGACTCAACAGTGCTCTTACCCTGGCATCGGACCAGGCCGACCGTCTGCAACGATTACAGCGCCTGAGTCAGCAAGCGCTGCTGGAACTGCCGGAAGGTATCATCGCCTGCGATGCCAATGAGCGTATTCTGTTTTTTAATCGCCGGGTCAATAACTGGTTCAACCTGCAGGAACAACAACCTCTCCCCGCTACCTTACGGAATATTCAGGGGGAGGTTCATATCGCCAACGACCAGAGCACGCTGATTGTGCGCAAAATTCGTTTATCCGGCGATGCGAATGGCGACTTTCTGTTGCAGATAGAAGATTCTTCGCGAATTTCGGCCCAGGCTCAACAGCTCAAACTGGCATCTCTGGGGCGACTGACCGCATCCATTGCCCACGAAATACGTAATCCGCTGAGCGCCTTACGACAAGCTTCGCAATTACTGTCTGAATCGCCCGAAATTGGTTTGAACGACTTGCAGCTCACACGCATGATCGAGCAACACAGCATGCGCATAAACCGCACCATCGAGGATATTCTGCAGCTGTCCAGACGTCGCCAGTCGGTGCTGCAGCCGATCGAACTATCCGTCTGGCTGAGCGATTTTGCACGCCTGTTCCGCCAGCTGACCGATGGCCAGCAATATCAACTGAATATTCACTGTCCGCAGAACGTAAAGATTCTGTTTGACCCCAACCAGTTACAGCAGGTTCTTGATAACCTGTGCGCTAATGGCCTGCGCTACGCCATCAAATCCTCGCCAGACAATGCCAGGCTGACACTGGTTGTGACGCCAGTTAACAGTCTGCAGGTTCAGCTGGACGTCATTGATAATGGCAGTGGCGTTTCAGGCGAACAACGGGCGCATCTTTTTGAACCCTTTTATACCACCGAACACCATGGCACCGGACTTGGCCTGTATATGTGCCGCGAGTTGTGCGAAGCCAACCAGGCCAACATACAGTATCACCCGATTCCAAACGGAACCTGCTTCAGGATTCTGTTGAAAAACGCACCGATTCAGGAATGAAGACATGAACCGATATGCCGCGCTGATCATTGATGATGAACCGGATATCCGCACACTGATCAGCATGACGCTGCAACGTATGGACCTGGACTGCTACCAGGCCGCCAACGTCAGCGAAGCGCTCAGTCTGCTGCAACAACGCCCTTACCACTTTTGCATAACCGATATGAAACTGCCGGACGGCAATGGTCTGGATATTATTGAGCTGTGTAACAACCGCTATCCGGATATGCCGATCGCCATGATTACCGCCTACGGCAACATGGAACTCGGCGTAAGCGCACTGAAAGCTGGCGCTTTCGATGTGGTTGCAAAGCCCATTGATACCGAGCGCCTGCGTGAGCTTGTTAAAGCCGCCCTGCAACTGACCCGGGTACCGGCCAATCTGGACACCATTCCATCTGGCAATGGTTTGCTGGGTACCTCCCCGGGCATGCAGCAGCTGAAAGAGCGTATTTACAAAGTCGCACGTACTCAGGCTCCGGTCTTTATTCTGGGCGAGTCCGGTACAGGTAAAGAACTGGTAGCGCGTCTGATTCATCATCAGAGCGCTCGGGTGGAGCAGCCTTTTATTGCAGTAAACTGCGGCGCTATACCGCGTGATCTGATGGAAAGTGAATTCTTCGGCCACCAGAAAGGCAGCTTTACCGGTGCCACCAGCGATAAAGCTGGTTTTTTCCGCGCGGCTCAGGGCGGAACGCTGTTTCTGGATGAAGTCGCGGAACTGTCAATGGATATGCAGGCCAAGCTGCTGCGCGCCATTCAGGAAAAACATATTCGCAGCGTCGGCGCCGAGCAGGAAACGCCTGTGGATGTGCGTATCCTGTGTGCCAGCCACAAAGATCTGGCACTGCTGGTACAGCAGGAGAAGTTCCGCCAGGACCTCTATTTCCGGCTGAATGTGATTCAGATTGATGTACCGCGCCTGGCAGAACGCAGCGAAGACATTCCGATGCTGATCCGCCATTTTGTCCGCAAATATTCCGCTGACTGGGGGATGCCCGAATTACAGCTGGATGCCGATGCCGCCCATGCACTGCTGGAATACACCTATCCCGGCAACGTGCGGGAGCTGGAAAATATCCTCCAACGGGCGGTAACCCTGGCCGAAGGTGAAACCATCAGCCTCGCGGATCTGAATCTGCATGAAGTGGCACATGCCAGCAACACAGACACTCCGCAGGAAGAACGCATCGAAACCAACAACCTGGAAGCGTATCTGGAAAACATCGAGCGCCGCGCGATTACCCAGGCACTGGAAGCGACGCGCTGGAACAAGACCGCCGCTGCGGAAAAGCTGGGTATCAGTTTTCGCGCCCTGCGTTACCGCTGTAAAAAGCTGGGGATTGATTAGAAACTCAGCGTATTCCGACCGGGCTAAATTACTACCGGAGACCGAATCCCTGTTGAGGTAATTGCGTTACAGTCAGCAGTGGATAAGGACATCCGGAGAAACCCTATGAGCAAAGGATATGCTCTGCGCGGCCTCACACTGATTGAGACCCTGACCTGTATTGCCATTATTGGTATTACCATGACAATGGCTGTACCCGCATTAACCCGCTTCAACGAACGCATTCGTATAAGCCGTGAGTCAGCCGAGCTGCATCAGGCCATAAGCCTGGCGCGTTCGCTGGCGATTACTCAGAGAAGCCGCATTACACTTTGCCCTCTTAGCACCAGATATGAATGTACACGAGACTGGAACCAGCAGCTGACGGCTTTCAACGACTCGAACAGCAATCGCAGGGTTGACGCTGGCGAAACCATCTACAGCTCTGTCAGCGGGATAAGCCATAGCGGAGCACTGCGTCACTTCAACAGCAGCGTGATCAGCTTCGACGAACGAGGCTTTGCCGGCTTTCACACCGGCTCACTGTCGCTTTGCCATAGCAATCAAGGTGGCAACTTCAGCGGGAGTGTATTCATAATATCCCGTAACGGCCGAATACGACCCGGTACAGATCGAAATGGCGATGGCCTGCCAGAGACTCCGAACGGTAAAAACATCCCCTGCCCTTCTACCTGACGCTATAGGTCTGATCCCGAACCGTTTATAGTCAGCTCCCGACCATTAGTCGGGAGCATCTGGCTGCGCAACAGAAATCAGGTATTGTGTCAGTAAGGCAATATTCCGAGGTCTGTATGACACACCAGCTCACAAAACGATCATTGATACACCGTCATCAACGTGGTTCCGCTCTGGTTATGGGACTGGTTGTGCTCACCATGATCACCGTGACAGCCATGGTAGCCATGCAGCGCTCGACGTTGCAGCTACGCATGGTTGGCAGCATGCAACGTGATCAGCAGGTTTTCAATGCAACGTTCAATTACCTTGCCAACGGCTACTTCAAAATGACCGATTCACCGACAGATGCTATCGATATGCTGTCGGATCTTATCGGCAACAATGGCGCGGTGGATCCCTACGAGGAGTTTGGCATATCCAAACCTTTGAAGGCAGACATTGTTGGTGATGTTTCGGGCACTGTGTCCGGAGTGACGGTCACATTCAGCCCCAGCAATGTGAAGGCCAACGAAGGCAATAGCCAGGGTGGTGAAACGACCTATCGGTTTACATACCGTGCGACAGCCGCAGAAAAAGGGGCGGGCCAGATACGCTCTACCCAGGAAATTGCATTAAGCCTGGTCGCTCCTGCGATCGAGTAAAGGATGAGGAAAAAACGATGAAAAATCTTATCACTTTGTTTTTTTTAGCCCTGCTGAGTAGCCTGGCTACTGCAGATGGGCTTTTGAGCGAATATCGGATTCCATCTTCCGATCTGGTGACCTTTTCCGCTTCCGGTGCAGTAGCCAGATTGTGCGCAAACTGTGAACCGGTCAAAGTCGACTCAACCGGAGAAACGACCCTGTTTGAAATGAATCAGCAGATTGACCTTAAGCGAGCGACAGAATTGTATGTATCGCCGCAGTACGCATACGTATCACTGCATATTTATTCAGCGCAGGGGGATCTGAAACTATTCGCGCTTCGTTTTGGTCCTTTCATTGAAAATGGCGGCAGAGCTGACAACAACAGCACAGAGGAGTCCTTAAAATGAACAAGAAAATTTTAACCTTTCTCCTGTTGCTGATATCTCCTTTTGCTTTTGCAGACGATGTAGAGATCTACACAGGTAAAACAACGAATGTCTCAGACCCCAACGTTGTTTTCATCTTTGATACGTCGGGCAGTATGTCAGGCAACTACACAACAGGTCAGGATGGCTCACGGGTTACACGTCTGCAGGCATCCAAAGATGCCGCAATCAATATTATCTCGGGACTCAGTGATATCAACATCTCCGTGATGGAGTTCCAGACAGGCGAACATAACAGATCTCCGCTCAGAAATTACGGCGTCTACCGTTCTCCGGCAGGCTCTCGTGTTTACAGTGATTACGGCGGTCTTATTTCGGTACCAATGGGCTCCATTAATGACGACGACCACAAAAGCCGACTGATCAGCACCATCGACGACCTCCCTGGCGATAGCTACACCCCTCTACTGGAAAGCTATGAAGAAGCAGCACGTTACTTGCGTGGTGACGATGTAAAATACGGAAAACTGTACGGCTACATTGATTGTGAAGATAAGGAAAAAACAATTAAGGTTGATGGGTATTACACCCAGAAACAAGTGTGTGTTGAATACAGAACAGAAAAAACCTGTAAGGAGTATGGCAGCGTCTGGGTGTCTTATGGATGGTGGGGATGGTGGGAAACCCGCTGCATAGACTGGGAAACCACGGAGACTGACCGATGTGACCGCTGGGGCTGGGTTGATGACGAATGGGTTGAAGGCTACGAATATACAGACTACGTAAAGGAATGCTCAGGTACGTCCAGTCCCCAGTATTTCTACATGAGTGATACCAATTCTCTGGACGACACCACCGGAAAATACATTTCGCCTATTAACGATACCTGCCAGTCAAACCATATCGTTGTATTTACGGATGGTGAATCGTATGAGGATGACGAAAGTGACAGCACGGTTCGTACTCAGCTGAAATCTCTGCCGACCAGTACCTGGTCAGGAAAAACAGGCATCAGTAGCAGCTGTACAACCACGAACCCTATAGGTACAGGTAGCATTACCAAATATAATTCTGATAGCTGCCTGGAAGAAGCAGCTCTCTACTACTACGAAACGGATAACATCGCCGACTCAAAACTCAAGTTCGACGATAATACCGGCGTAGAATCTGTTCAGCGCATTATTACCCATACTATTGGTGGATTCCTGAATTCCAGTACCGACGGCGGTAAGGCCGCGACCGAACGCCTGGAACTGATGGCAAAATATGGAGGCGATGGCGTTGCAGGTACTGCTCAGAACTATGATGAGCTGGTCACTCAGCTGCGCAACCTGTTCTCTGAAATTGCCTCAACTGCGGGTAGCTTTTCTGCGCCATCTGTTGCAGTAAACGCATTGAATCGCCTGGAAAACTCAGACGAGCTCTACTTCGCATTGTTTGAACCAAACATAGCTAAAGGATGGACCGGAAATCTTAAGCGCTACAAACTTGGCTCTGGTGGCGACATTCTGGATGCCAATGGAAACCTTGCAGTAGACAGTTCAACGGGTTTCTTCAGTGAAAGCAGCACCAGTTTCTGGACTCAGGGCACAAGCATTCCGGACGGTGACATCGTCAATAAAGGCGGTTTTGCAAGTCGCCTTGAGGATAACCGTAAAGTAATCACCCATATTGGCAGCAGCAGCGGCACTATCGATGACTACTTATTAACAGGCACCCCTGGTAGCTTTACGATTCCTGGCAATATCACTCAAGGCTTGTTCAATACCACAATGACTGATGAAGAGTTCACCAGCATGCTGGCCTGGGCCAATGGTCTCAAGGTAAATGACTCGGGCAGTTGGGTGTACCGCCATTCTATTGAAGATCCGCTGCATAGCCGACCAGTCATCCTGCACTACGGCGTGCTGGATGATGGAGAGTCACTCGACAGTACTGTGTATTTTGGAACTAACTCTGGTTTCCTGCACGCAGTTGACTCTAATGTAGATAATCCACGTGAACGATTTGCCTATATTCCTCAGGAATTACTGCCAAATGTGTTCGAGTACTACGAGAATGGCACCCAGCTGGGTAAAGTCTATGGTCTGGATGGCCCTATCAGTTATTACCTGGCTAAAGATGAGGGCGACAGGCTGATTATCAACAGCGGAGATCAGGCTATTCTCTACGTTGGTATGCGTCGTGGAGGTAAAAGCTACTACGCGATTGACGTATCTGACCGAGACAAGCCTAAGTTCCTGTGGCAAATCAACGGTGGTAGTGGTGATTTCGCCGAGCTGGGACAAACCTGGTCCAAAATGCTGCCAATCACCATGGACCCTGCGAGCCTCGGACTCAGTGCAAGCGATGAGTCGATCAAAGTACTGGTGTTTGGTGGTGGTTACGATGCCGATGAAGACAATACCAGCACACGCATCACCCATGATCAGGGTAATGCTATTTTCATCGTAAATGCTTTGACTGGTGAACTGCTGTGGAAAGCGTCTGCGAACTCATCTGCAGACTTACGCCTGACCGGTATGACCAGCAGTATCACATCGGATATTACGCCTGTAGACAACGACGGTGATGGTAATATCGATCTTCTCTATGCGGCGGATATGGGTGGTCGTATTTGGCGCATCGATTTCCACGACGACGGTACTCAATCCGGTATCATCCTGGCAGACCTGAACGGTGGAACTTCAGCGACTAACACCCGTTTCTATACATCACCGGATGTTTCGTACATGTCGGGGCGTTATGTCGTCGGCATTGGTTCCGGATATCGCTCTCACCCTCTGGATGAAACCGTCGATGACAATTACTACGTAATCTATGATTACATGACATCTGAAAATTCAGATGAGTTGAAAGCAGAGCTGGCAACGTACGTTACAAAAGATCGTGATGATCTGGCAGATTATAATGCCTTCAGCAGTGCCAGTGACGAACAAGCCTATAACGGTTTTTACTTTGCTCTGATGGGAACCGGAGAAAAGTCTCTGACCAACTCCATTACCATTGATGGGTCCATTTATTTCACCACCTATAAGCCTGCGGACATCAACAATCAAACAAGCTGTAGCGGAAATACCGGTGAGGGTAAACTCTATATCCTTACGCTTAAGTTCGGCGAAGACAGTACTGATGATAGTGACTCTGAATGTACCGATTGCCCGACAGATCGTGAACGTCCTTCGCAGCCGAATGTTGAAATTCCGGATATCAATATTGCTTCAGGCATTCCTCCTGAGCCGGAAGTTGCCTATACAACGATTGATAAGGAAGATGACTCTGCTACTGGTTCTGGTCCTGATCCAGAACGTGAGGACTGTACTGGAACAAAAACACTATTAGTGGGCAGTGCAAGCTTCGAGCTGGACTCATGCATAACATTGAATAAGAATTACTGGCATGAAGTGGAATAATGTTCAAACCCCCTCCGCATTCCTGCGGGGGGTAACTCTGGTAGAGTTAATGGTGGTGGTCAGTATTGCGGCCATTTTACTGTCGGTTTCCATACCTTCGTTGAAAAGTATGAACGCCAATAACACCGCATCCAGGCTGATCAACGAGTTGAAACTGGACATCGGTTTTGCCAGATCACAGGCAATATCACTGTCTACTACAATTCAGATAATCCCGATCAACGGCAGCTGGAGTAACGGCTGGAGGGTACTTCAAGGCGCTACTGAATTGAGAAGTCGTGGCAGTACCAGTAACCCAATAGCAGATTCTGGCGTTATATCCTCGACGGATTACAACTCTGGTACACCCATTACATTTGATAATCGTGGACGGGCTCAGTCTACCGGCAGTCTGACTCTGCACGTTCCGTACTGCTCTGGAAACAAGGTATTTAAACTGTCCATCAATCAAATTGGCCAGCTTATTCAGCAGGAGTCCGCATGTCCTTAGTAATACAACAAAAGGGGCTGACTCTGATCGAGGTGTTAGTCACGCTGACAATCACTATTATCGGCTTGTTAGGATTGAGCACTCTGCAAACTCAGGCGAATCGTTCGACGCTCGATTCAGGAAACCGATCACAGGCCGTATGGATCATCGAGGATCTGACCAACCGCATCAGAGCAAATGATGATGCTTTGGCCAGTTACGACACTGGTGGCGTTTTTCAATGTGGGACGATGCCTACGACATCCTGTTCTGATTATAACAATGGGACAGCCAGAGTTGCGGCAGCAGCTACCTGCACTCCTGCCGAGCAGGCGAATTGGGATTTGTGGGAAGTCGCTTGCGGCTTACCCGCAAATGTAGCCTCCTCCGACTTCACCAAAGGTAGCGCTACAGATTTTATCGCAAATCCAATGCTGTCTGTTGAAGTGGATGTGGCAGAGCGCAGAGCAACCGTTGTTTTAAGCTGGGACGTGAGAACCAGCGGAATAGACGCTGATGGCAATCAGATTTATAACACCATTGCTGGCGGTGTTAGCAATGCGCGAAATCAGATATCAACGGTGATTTACCCATGAGAACATTCACCAGACAGAAAGGTATGACACTGATTGAATTAATGGTAGCAGGGGCATTAGCCATGGTTGTGTCCTACTTCATTATGAATATCATGATCAACAGTAATCGAGCTGCAGCCAGTTCCGATGGCATCTCTCAAGCTCAGGAAACCGGCCGCTTTGTCATGAGTTGGTTGGCCAAAGAAGCCAGGCGAGCAGGTTACCAACCACAAATGGACAAGCAGGATTTTATTGCACCATTTCAGCCGACATGTGCAGCAGGAGCAGCGCCTCCTCCAGCCAATAACGCGAATTGTACCTACGAAGCGACCGATGAAGTGTCCGATCGCTTGGCAGTCTCCTGGCGTTACGACGCAACCTCAACACTCACACGAGATCAGCAGGATTGCACCGGCACTGATATCTCAGCCATAGTTACCGATAAAGAAATTCTGACGGATGTTTACTGGGTGGAAGCCGATACCGGTGTCGATGGCGATGCTTATGATGATCTACTCCGTTGCGTCACTTATCGAGAGAATGGTTCAATTATCGTGAATACAACTCCTCAAACCATTGCGAATGGTGTCGAGGGCATGCAGGTGCTTTACCAGGTTGAAGAACCTACCCTTGATGCTGCCGGGAACACCGTTGACGGTAAGCGTTATATCAATGCCGATCAGGTGCAAGCACTCGGTCTTTGGGATGAAGTAAAAGCCGTCAGAATATTTGTGTTAGCCAGGGCCTTTTCCGGACAAGCGTCTACACCAGCAACAAGAAGCTATGTACTGGCAGATGCAGACCCTTATACTTTTAACAATGATCGAACTCCTCGCTACGTACAGAGTTCCACCATTGTTCTTTACAGCCTGAGACTGAACGATGACTAAGAATAATAGTGTTAATAGAAAAGTATCGCGCGGCTTTACTCTGGTCGAGCTGATGACCGTAGTCGCCATCATTGGTATTCTGATATCGGTTGCTATGCCCTGGTATGGGAACTACGTGATGCGAGGTAATCGAGCTGATGCTATCGCACCAATGCAAGCCATTATGGATGCTCAGGAGCGTTTTTATAACGACAACGTGAGTTATACCACTGATCTGCGTGATCTTGGTTTCCCATCGGCAACATACAGCTCTGCAAAAGGCTTTTACACAATCACTGCCAGCACCTGCACTGATAGCGGTGGTACAGCTCTTCCTATTACGCAATGTGTTCAGCTGACTGCTACAGCATTAGGAACACAAGTACAGGATGGTAGTCTGGTTCTGGACAGCATGGGAAAACAGCAGCGTATTATTGGTAGCGACGTATACGACTGGGATGGCGTGTAACCAATAAAAAAGGTTCATCGCATTTAAGCGTGAAAAATGAGAACGGCAGTAAAATCGGTTAAGTTTGCATTCGCCAAAACCCAAAC
>NZ_JAEDAH010000030.1:0-27485 GCF_020320395.1 Thalassolituus marinus
TCGGACGTCGGATGTCGGATGTCGGATGTCGGATGTCGGATGTCGGATGTCGGAAGCCTGAAGCCTGAAGCCTGAAGCCTGAAGCATGAAGCTCGAAAAAAGCTTGACGCTGGCTGATCAAAAATCACACTGATCACCAGCGTCCAGCGTCCAGCGTCCAGCGTCCAGCGTCCAGCGTCCAGCGTCCAGCGTCCAGCGTCCAGCGTCCAGCGTCCAGCGTCCAGCGTCCGACTCCGCCAATGCCGACCTGAATCATTCCCCCCCTTCCTTAAGCACTGGTATGATGCGGCTTAATATTGTTCGCATTTAACGTCCTTAAGGAATCTCATGTCTGAAGTGACCACCCTCCGCATCGCTACCCGTAAAAGCCCGCTCGCTATGTGGCAGGCTGAACACATCAAGGCCCGTCTTGAGGCTATGCATCCGGGGCTGGTGGTTGAGCTGGTGACCTTCACCACTCAGGGCGACAAAATCCTTGATGTGCCGCTGGCGAAAATCGGTGGTAAGGGTCTGTTCGTAAAAGAACTGGAAGCCGCTATGCTCGACGGGCGCGCTGATATTGCCGTGCACTCTATGAAAGACGTGCCGATGGAGTTTCCGGAAGGGCTGGAGCTGGGTGTGATCTGCGAACGTGAAAACCCGCAGGATGCCTTCGTCTCCAATACCTACAAGTCGCTTGATGAGTTGCCGCAGGGTGCGGTGGTGGGTACCTCCAGCCTGCGTCGCCAGTGTCAGATTCAGCAGCAGCGCCCGGATCTGGTGATCAAAAGCCTGCGCGGTAACGTACAGACCCGCCTGAGCAAGCTCGATGCCGGTGAATTCGATGCCATCATTCTGGCAGCCGCTGGCCTGCTGCGTATGGAAATGCAGGATCGCTTAACCGCGTTTATTCCGGCCGAACAATCTTTGCCTGCTGGTGGTCAGGGGGCACTGGGTATCGAATGGCGTACAGGCGACACGGCGGTTCACGAGCTGCTTAAGCCGCTGCATGACGACATCACTGCCAGCTGCGTTCTGGCCGAACGAGCGCTGAACCGTCGCCTGCAGGGTGGCTGTCAGGTGCCGATTGCCTGCTATGCCGAACGTAGCGAAGATCAGCTGTGGTTGCGCGGTCTGGTGGGTAGCGTCGATGGTACGACTGTTCTGCGAACTGAAAATCGTGGTGCGGCCGCAGACGCCGAGACTCTGGGGATTCAGGCGGCAGAGCACCTGTTAGAACAGGGTGCAGGTGCTATCCTGAGCGCCGTTTACGGACACGAAGTGAACTGATGACCACTGTGGTGGTTACGCGTCCGGCAGATCAGGCTGATGAGCTGGTGGACGCACTGCAGCAACGTGGTTTTAACGTTCGCCGCCAGCCATTGATCGACATTGAGCCGGTCAGTGATGATGAGCAGGCGGCCCGCTCGGGGTTACGTCAGCGAATTCTTGATCTCGACCAGTATCGTGCCGTCATCGCTATCAGTGCGAATGCTGCCAGCACCGGGCTGGAGTGGCTTGACCGTTACTGGCCACAGCCGCCGCTGGCCATTGACTGGTACGCCGTCGGCCCGAGCACCGCCGAGGTGCTGCGTGCTGAAGGTCTTAACGTGCAGATGCCAGAGAGTCGCTTCGACAGCGAAGGGGTGCTGGCTTTGCCTGGCTTGCAGGCGGATAGTATCTGTGGCGAAAAGGTGCTGATCTGGCGTGGCATCGGCGGCCGTGAAACACTGGCTGCGGTACTGCGTGAGCGTGGCGCGGACGTGCATTATGCTGAATTGTATCAACGCCGGCAGATCGACTGGGGCACCGAATGCTGGCAACAGACGCTGGCTGATGATCCGGTACTGATGCTGAGCAGCAGTCAGGCCCTTGATATTGTCGAGCAGCAGGTGCCGGATCTGGCGCAGCGCATTACCACACTGGTACTGCCCAGCGAACGTATCGCTCATATTGCCGAGGCGAAAGGGTATCGACGCGTACTGGTAGCTGCCAGTGCGCGTGATGAGGACATGCTGTTGTGCCTGCAGGATGGGCTGCAACAGGAATAAGATAAACAACGGACACAGAGCCGGGTAAGGATAAAAACAGTGACCACCGACCAGAAAGATCAGGCGACCTCAACTCCCGCAGAGACTCCGGCAAGCAATGCCGGGCAGACGAAAGCTCTGCCGAATGCTGGCAAAGCCGCGCGCCAGAATGCGCGTATGCATCCGCTGTCGATGGTAAATCTGTTTCTGATCGCGGGTCTGGCCGGCGTAGCCGGTTATGGTGGCTGGCTGGCCTGGCAACAGCAGCAGCAGACGGCCGCCGAAATGGCAGTGCTGCGTGATCGGTTGCAGCAGACTCAGAATGAAGCCAGTGCTCTGGCGGCCACTGAAGGCGAGTTGCTGGTCAAAACCGAAGGCTTACTCAAGCAGGCGTCGTCACTGGCCGAGCAGGTCGCGCACAACACTGACCGTTTAGGCAAACTGCCGGGAGCCGAACGTCAGGACTGGTTGCTGGCGGAAGCCGAATACCTGATGCGCATGGCTAATCAGCGTTTACAGCTCGAGCGTGACTGGAGTGGTGCTCTGAGCATGCTGCAGGCGGCGGATAACGTCCTGGTCGAAACCCGCAACCCGGCGTACAGCAAAGTACGCGCCCAACTGGCCAAAGAAATGCTGGCGTTACGTGCTGCTCCGGCGCTGGACTACACCGGTGCGGTGTTACGTTTGCAGGCGTTGCAGGAAGCTATTCCACAACTGCCATGGGTGCCTGAACGTATGCTGCCTGAGGCTCAGACCGAGGTAGGCGAAGAGCCGGCAGCGGCCAGCGACCTGTCCTGGTACGAAGGGTTATGGCAACGTTTGTCGCAGGCGCTGGTCGGGATGGTACGTATCCGCGACCGTGAGGTACCTGTTCAGGGACCACTCAGCCCTGATCAGCAGTATTACCTGCAGCAGAATATGCACCTGATGCTGGAGCAGGCGCAGATTGCGCTGTTGCGTCAGCAGGCCGATCTTTATCAGCACAGTCTGAAACGTGTTGTTGATTGGCTGAATGAGTACCTGATGATGGCCGACGATCAGGCCCGTGCGGTACAGGCATCACTGCAGGAGCTGCAGCAGTGGAATGTGGCACCAGCGATTCCGGATATCAGCAATTCGCTGCAACTGTTGCAGAAAAAGATCGAAGAACAGCGCCGTGGTACGGTGGCTCCGGCCGCGGAGGCTGACGCATGAGAGTTCTGCTGGTACTGCTGATTGTTACCCTCGCTATCGGTCTGATTGCCGGCACCCTGATGGCGATTGATGCCGGTTATGTGCTGGTGAGCTGGAGCCATTACACCATGGAGACCAGCGTGTGGATATTCATCGCCATGACGCTGGTGGCGATGGGCGTGTTTTACGCACTGCTGCGTTTCAGTCTGTTACTGCTGGGTAGTGACTGGCGCTTCAATGAATGGCGTCGTCAGCGTCGCAATCAGCGCGCCCGCCGTCAGACCACCCGTGGTCTGCTGAGCCTGGCTCAGGGACAGTGGCGCCGTGCCGAGCGTATGCTGACACTCAGCGCTGACGATTCCGATACCCCGCTGATCAACTATCTGGCGGCGGCCCGTGCCGCCTACGAGCAGGGCAAAATGGATGCTGCCGATGAGTGGCTGAAAGCCGCCAGCCAGAGCACCAAAGGCGCCGAGCTGGCAGTTGGTCTGACACAGGCTGAGTTGCTCAACTCCCGTGGCCAGAAAGAACAGGCACTGGCAGTACTGCTGACTTTGCGTAAACAGCACCCGAAGCATGCGTACCTGCTTAAGCTGCTGGTGAAGACCTACCTGGATCTGGAAGATTGGGTGGCATTGCAGGATCTGCTGCCGCTGCTGCGTAAGTCGAGCAAGATTCCGGCGGAAAAAATCCGCGAACTGGAAGAAAATGTTCACCTGCAATTACTGGAACGAGCCGCGCACGGTCATGCCGCCCGCAAGGACAGCGTTACCTCGGCACTGAAGCACCTGTATCAGGAAATTCCACGTAATTCGCGTTATTCGCTGGCCATTACCCGTCGCTATATTGAGTTGCTGAAAGAAGCCGGTGAAGAAAAACTGGCCGAGCAGGAGCTGCGTAACGCGCTCAAATACGTCTGGCACGATGACCTGATCAGTTTGTATGGTGCATTGAACGGCGACGATCCTAACCGCCAGTTACTGTTTGCCGAGCAGCAACTGCAGGAGCGTCCGAATGACCCGGTACTGCTGCTGGTACTGGGCAAGCTGGCACGACGTGAGGGTGATCTGGAGAAAGCCCGTGAGTACCTGCAGACAGGGCTGCGTATTAAGGGCCTGAATGAGCTGCATGCGGAAATGGGTCAGGTGTTGCTGGCCGAAGGCGATGAGACGCTTGCCTGTGAGCACTTCCAGCTAGCATTACGCTGATTGCAGACATAAAAAACGCCAGCATCCGCTGGCGTTTTTTATTTGCCTTGCTGGTTATTCCAGCGCCAGTGACTTACCCACCGATTTGCGCTCCAGCGCCCATTCCTCGGCAGTCTGCACCGCCTGTTCGCCAGGCAGTTGCAGCAGAATCTCAAAGAAGTCTTCGTGCAGGTCGCTTTTCAGCACGTCATTACGCGGGCGGCTGCGAACGACGTAAACGCTTTGTACATTCTGATGATCCATCGCGCGCCACTGCTGTGCATCCTTGAGATGGGTGTAACTATGATTCTCAAGGGCTTTGATCAGCTTCGCAGTGTCCAGTGAACGACTGCGCTCGGCCGCTTCCTTAAACTGGTAAACGATACTGTAGGCTGATGCAGCTGAGCTCGATGGATAGGTGTTGAAGCGCTCCACAAAGGCTTCGACAAAGGCTTTGCCGCCGGCGAAGTCGTACTCATATGGCACGCGCCAGCACCAGGGTACCGTGCCAATCACGCCTTCCATAATGCCGGAGCCAGCCGAGCGCGCCATACCCAGCGTCAGGTTCGGCACTATGATAGTCATCTTGTCCTTCAGCCCCATCTGTTGCGCCACTTTCAGGGCCATGGCCATATCATCGCCAAACTGCACCAGCATCAGCACGTCGGCACCGGAGGCTTCGGCCTGCTGCAATGCATCTTTGAAGTCGGAGTCGCGCGGGCGCGGGTAGGCGGTCAGCACGCCTGAGTGCACTCCCTTGTCTTCGGTATTGGTGAAAGCGCGCAGCGAGTCTTCGGTCGACCAGCCCCAGCTGTAGTCGGCGGTGATGTAGAACAGCTTCTTGTCTTTCAGGCTTTCGTTCAGATAAGCGGCCAGCGCCTTCGCTGCCATATGTGCATTGTAGGTTTCGCGGAACATATATTTGTGTCCCTGCGCGCCGGTGGTTTCGTTGGCGTAGGTGAGGGTGCCGAAGTACAGCAAATCGTGTTTGGCTGCCTCCTGACCAGCTGCAATGGCTACGGCACTGGAAGAACCACCAAACAACATGGACACACCCTGGGCGGCCAGCTCTTTGACGTTGTCGACCGCTTTATCCGGTTTGGATGCGGAGTTGGCAGTAAGTAATTCCACCGGGCGTTTAAGAATGCCGCCCCTGGCATTGATTTCTTCAACCGCCAGCAACGCCCCACGGGCCTGGGCCAGCCCCTGTTCTTTGTAGCGTCCGGTGGATGGGTAATTCAGTCCCAGTTTGATTGGCTCTGCAGCCTGTGCAAATCCAGCCAGCATCAGCAGCCCTGTCAGACACAGGTGCACAATGTTGCGTTTCATCACACGCCCTCATTTATTTGTTCGGACCAGCCATGATGAGATGAGTTGGACAAAGCTGCCTTTACGCTTTAGTCGCATGGGTGAATTACTCAGACCATTAGCGCCTGTTGCTGCTGAGAATGACGGACACAAAAAAGGCCCCTCAGAGAGGAGCCTTGTTTTGCCTTCAGGCGCTTTCTTTGTGCAGATGCACATCCATCTGCGGGAAGGGAATTTCGATCCCTTCAGCATCGAAGCGCAGCTTGATCTGCTCAGTCAGTTCCCACTTCACAGCCCAGTAATCTTCGGCTTTGGCCCATGGTCGAACGACAAAATTCACTGAGGAGTCGGCCAGTTCCGACACCGCAATTTTGGTCTCCGGATCTTTCAGTACTTTGTCATGGGACTCGACAATTTCCTTCAGTAGCGACTTGGCTTTCAGCAGGTCGCTGCCGTAGCTGATGCCGACAATCATATCTACACGGCGGGTGCTCTCTGCGGAAAAATTCACCATAGTATTTCCGAAAACATTGCCATTCGGCACGGTCACCACTTTGTTGTCCGGGGTCTTCAGACGAGTACTGAAAATGGTGATCTGATCGACCGAACCCGACACGCCACCAACCTCAACATAGTCACCCAGCTTGAACGGACGGAAGACAATCAGCATCACACCCGCTGCGAAGTGCGACAGAGAGTCTTTCAGTGCCAGACCAACGGCCAGACCGGCAGCACCAAGTAAGGCGACCAGCGATGTGGTGTCGACGCCCAGCTGTGACAGAGCAAAGACAATCACCAGTAGCGTCAGGGTGGTGCTCAGTACGGTACGCAGGAAGTTGATCAGAATCGGGTCGAGCTTGGCTTTTTCCAGCGCCTTACCGGTGGCGCGGGTAATCATGCCGGCCAGCAGACGACCGACAATAAAGATGACCAGAGCCAGTAGAATCTGAGTGCTCCATGGCAGCACGTAGTCTGTCCACAGTTGCTGTGGGTCGATATTCCATTCCATTACGGATCTCCTGAAGGTTAGTGCAGACGATTATTCAGCCGCGCGGGGCGTAGGCAAAAACGTCTGAGTGCATATTGTTCTGTGACAGTCCAAGCGGCTCAAGCTGGTCTAGGGTGCTGTATACCATGTTCGGTGAGCCACAGGCGAACATCTGAATCTGACTCAGGTCTGTGAAGTCTTCGTGAATAACCTGATAGATCCAGCCTGCACGGCCATGCCAGCCGTCGCTGTGCTGTTCGATAATCGGATGGTAGTGAAAGTTCGCAAACGCTTCGGCCCAGGCCAGCGGCTGTTCACTGAGGTAGAACGCATCGCTGGCTTTATTCGACCAGTAGAGGTGAATTTCCTGCTGCGGATTCCAGCGCAGATAACCTTCGATCAGGCTTTTGATTTGCGAGAAGCCACTGCCAGCAGCCACCATCAGCACGGGTGTGGCACTATGCTGGCGGACAAAATCCGGCTGAATAAAGCAGTCACCAAACGGCAGGGTAACGCGGACGATCACGGCCTGCTGCAGATAGCGGATAACGTCGTCGGCGGTTTCACCATTGGCAGCGATATGCAGTTCGATACGGCGGTTGTCATCGTCCGTACCCGGTGCGCAGGCAATGGAGTAGGGTAACTGCTGTTTGCCTTCGCGGGTTTCGACTTCCAGCATCAGGTACTGGCCGGGCCAGAAATCCACTTTCTTACCAGCCGGTGCCAGCAGTTCGACACGATACACACTGCCCGGCAATGGCATGACGCCAGCTACCTGGCAGGCCAGGGTCAGCTCGGGTTTATGGTATGGAGCGAACACGTCGGACATAGAAATCTCAGCATCGGATTGTGGATAAGCTACGCAACATAATACCTGATTGTCATGCTCAAGTATTGTTTCGCCCAGCTCATTGCGGAAGTTAAAGTCTCCTGACAGGCGTTCGGCCTGGCAGATCTGGCATACCCCGTTTTCGCAGCTGACCGGGACAATGACACCTTGCTCCAGAGCCGCTTCGGCAATGGACTGATCCGGCGGACACTGAATGCGCACGCCGGATGGTTGGAAGGTGATGGTGTGTGACTGCTTCATCTGTCGTTACAGCCCCAGCTCATCCCACATGGCATCCACTTTATCTTTCACCGCCTGATCCATCACAATCGGCGTGCCCCACTCGCGGTCGGTTTCCCCCGGCCACTTATTGGTGGCATCCATCCCCATTTTCGAGCCCAGGCCCGACACCGGTGAGGCAAAATCGAGGTAATCAATCGGCGTGTTTTCAATCAGCGTGGTATCGCGCGCCGGATCCATGCGGGTGGTGATGGCCCAGATCACATCCTCCCAGTTACGGGTATCAACATCCTCATCCACCACAATCACAAACTTGGTGTACATAAACTGACGCAGGAAAGACCAGACCCCCATCATCACGCGCTTGGCGTGACCCGGATACTGTTTCTTCATGCTCACCACCGCCATACGATAGGAGCAGCCTTCCGGTGGCAGATAGAAGTCGACGATTTCCGGGAACTGCTTCTGCAGAATCGGCACAAACACCTCGTTCAGTGCCACCCCGAGAATGGCCGGCTCATCCGGCGGCCGGCCAGTATAGGTGCTGTGGTAAATCGGGTTCTTGCGATGAGTAATGCGCTCCACCGTCAACACCGGGAAGTGATCCACCTCATTGTAGTAACCGGTGTGATCGCCAAACGGCCCCTCCGGCGCCATATCATCCGGATGGATTACACCTTCCAGCACAATTTCGGCCGACGCCGGCACCAGCAGATCGTTACCGATGCTTTTTACCAGCTCGGTGCGGCTATCCCGCAATAAACCGGCAAAGGCGTATTCACTCAGGGTGTCGGGCACCGGTGTCACCGCCCCCAGAATGGTCGCCGGGTCAGCCCCCAGTGCCACCGTCACCGGGAAGGGCTCACCCGGATGGGCCTTCTGCCACTCGAGGAAATCCAGCGCACCACCGCGGTGGCTTAACCAGCGCATAATCACCCGGTTCTTAGCAATCACCTGCTGACGGTAAATACCGAGGTTGTGACGTTCTTTATGCGGCCCTTTGGTGATCACCAGCGGCCAGGTAATTAACGGGCCACCATCGCCCGGCCAGCAATGCTGCACCGGGATTTTGCTCAGGTCGACGGCATCGCCTTCGAGTATCACCTGCTGGCAGTCGGCTTTTTTCACTTCTTTCGGCCCCATACTCAGGACCTTCTTGAAAATCGGCAGCTTCGACCAGGCGTCTTTCATGCCTTTTGGCGGCTCAGGTTCTTTCAGAAACGCCAGCAGCTTACCGACTTCGCGCAGGGCTTCGGTGGATTCTTCTCCCATGCCCATCGCTACCCGCTCAGGTGTGCCAAACAAATTAGCCAGCACCGGCATGTCGTAGCCTGTCGGATTCTCAAACAACAGCGCTGGCCCTTTGGCGCGCAGCACCCGATCAGCGATTTCGGTCATTTCCAGATGCGGATCAACCGGAGTTTTAATGCGTTTCAGCTCGCCACGCTTTTCCAGCATTTTGATAAAGTCGCGCAGGTCTTTGTATTTCACCAACTGCCTCATCTGTCAGCTTAGGATGGATAATTGCCGAAGTATTCTAACAGCTTCCGACTGGCCCGGCTGTATAACTGCTGTATAATCAGCGGCTTTCTGTGTTCCCCGGTTGAAACATCGCATGCAAGCCCGAACCACTCTGATCTCTGCCGCCATTGCCGGTTTTAGCGGCGTTGCGCTGGGCGCGTTTGGTGCCCATGGCCTTAAGAGTGTGTTATCGGCCAATATGCTTGCCGTCTGGCAAACCGCAGTGCAGTACCATCTGGTCCACAGCGTGGTGTTGCTGGCTCTGGCGGTGGCACTGATGACGCTGCCACCAGGCACCACAACGATCTGGCTGCGCCGTTCTGCCGGGCTGATGCTCGCCGGCTTGCTGTTGTTTAGCGGCAGCCTGTACCTGATGGCACTGACGGGCATCCGCCCATTGGGAATCATTACCCCGATTGGCGGTGTCAGCTGGCTGATTGGATGGGCGTTGCTGCTGGTGGCTGCCAGTAAACTGAAAACGCCTGAGCATTCCTGAATTTTATTTTTGCAGGTCCTGACTGTGACAGAAGAAAACCAGAACGAAACCGTGGAACAACAAGGTAGCGAGGAAAAGCCTCAGTACCGTCGCGGTATTAAAAGCTTTGTAATTCGTGCCGGTCGACTGACCAAAGGCCAGGAAGGCGCACTTGAGCGTCAGTGGCCGGTGATGGGCATGACACTGGAACAAGGCCCGATCGTACCGGCTGAGGTGTTTGGCCGTGATGGTCATGTGGTACTGGAAATCGGTTATGGCATGGGCCAGTCACTGGTGCAAATGGCACAGGCCGCGCCGGAAAAAGACTTTATTGGTGTTGAAGTGCACCTGCCGGGTGTTGGCTCGCTGCTGAATCTGGCAGAAGAAGCCGGCGTTACTAACCTGCGCACTTATAAAGACGATGCCATTGAAGTGCTGAAACTGATTCCGGATAACAGCATCGATACTGTGCAGTTATTTTTCCCCGATCCGTGGCACAAGAAAAAGCACCATAAGCGTCGTATCGTACAGACTGAGTTTGCTCAGACTCTGCGCCGTATTCTCAAGCCGGGCGGTATTTTCCATATGGCCACCGACTGGGAAAACTATATGGAGCATATGATCGAAGTGATGGATGCTCAGGAAGGCTACGAAAATATTGCCGGTAACGGTAACTGCGTGCCGCGCCCGGAACACCGCCCGCTGACTAAGTTTGAAAAACGTGGTGAGCGTAAAGGGCATGGTGTGTGGGATATGATGTATCGCAAGATCCACTAGCTGTCAGACGTCTGACGTCTGACGCCTGACGCCTGACGCCTGACGCCTGATGCTCGATGCTCGATGCTCGATGCTCGAATTTACCTGGTAGGGTGCGCACTGCGCACCGCAGACGTTTGCTATAGATTCCAGCGTCCAGCGCCGACATCCGACATCCGACATCCGACATCCGACTTTAAATAAGGAAATAAATCATGCTGAAAAAAGACAAAGAAAAAGTATTCGGTGGTGAGTGGAGCGAAGACATGCTGCGCGAATTTTTATCCGCCGAAAGCTACGACGGCAGCGATGCCGATTACGTTGCAGCGATTCGTGCCTACCGTCATATGCTGCCGGAAGTATTCGCGGATTACGTTGGTCTGTTCGCAGCGGAAGGCCATGATGTAAACGCGAAAAATGCACAGGGTGTGACTCTGCTGCAAACCATCGCCAGCCATACAAAAGGTGCTCCGTACGCTGAATCGCTGCGTGCTGCCGGCGCTGCCTGATCTATGAAAAAAATCCTGCTGGCGATGGTTATCATCGCCTGCTGGTGGTGGCTCCGTCCGCAGCCTGTAGTGATTGAAAACGGCGCACAGGGGTATCAGGCCGGAGACTACCGCATTACGGTATTGCAGGATTCTTTTACGCTGACCGCCCGGGTCCTCGGGCGCGAAGATTATTCCTTTGGCCGTGAGGCCGATATTTCTGCCACCGATCTGGCATTGGGCTGGGGTTCGATGGCACAGCCAGACATTTACTCTCAGTTTGAAATTCGCCAGAGCAACCGCTGGTATTACTGGCAAGCCAGTAGGTTACCGATTCCTCGTCGTGATGTTGAACGTCAGTCTGCAAACATGCATATGATCGCAGCCGATGCTGCCGTTGCGCAAAATCTGGCAGCTGTGCGTAAACATCAACTCATTCAGTTGCAGGGAAAACTGGTGCGGGTTGATGCCAGTGATGGCTGGCACTGGGTAAGCTCCCTGAGTCGTGACGACGTTGGTAATGGTGCCTGCGAGCTGGTACTACTGGAAGCAATACAGGTTGTCAGTGATTGATGTTCTGGTTGTCGTGAGCATCGTCCAGCCACTTCTGTCTGGCTTCAAGAATTTCCGGCAGTGCATTAAAGAAATGTTCGACCAGCTGCGGATCAAAATGTTTACCGCTTTGCTCGCGTATTAACTGGCAGGCATCATCAATGGTCCAGGCCTTTTTATAGGGACGTTCGCTGGTCAGCGCGTCGAATACATCGGCGATTGCAACAATACGCGCTTCCAGCGGAATCGCTTCTCCCGCTAACCCCTGCGGGTAGCCGCTTCCATCCCATTTTTCGTGATGGCACAGGGCAATGTCCCGTGCCATTTTCAGCAGACTGGAACCATCTTCGCCAATAATTTCCGCACCAATCTGTGCATGGCGCTGCATGATCTCCCATTCATCCGGATCAAGTTTTCCCGGTTTCAGCAGCACCGCATCAGGAATGCCGATTTTGCCGATGTCATGCATTGGCGCTGCATTCAAAAGATCGTCGAGGTGATGCTCATCGAGCCCAAGCTGACGACCAATAATCAGAGAAAAAAGACTCGTGCGAATGACATGGCGGCCGGTTTCATTGTCTTTGTATTCGGCGGCGCGGCCGAGGCGCTGAACAATCGACAAACGGGTTTGTTTCAGTTCGTCGGCACGCACCAGAGACAGATGTGTTTTTACCCGCGCTCTTACAATCGCGGGCCTGACCGGCTTGGTAAGATAGTCGACAGCTCCCAGTTCGAAGCCTTTGGTCTCGTCGTCTTCCTGAGCTAGTGCGGTCACAAAAATCACCGGAATATGTGCTGTCTTGTCCTGAGCTTTTAACCGGGCGCAGGTCTGATGTCCGGAAATTCCGGGCATCATTACATCAAGCAGAATTAAATCCGGTTGTTCTGCCAGAGCAAGAGCGAGCGCTTTTTCTCCGTCGCGAGCAAACAGCAAGCGATATTCGGTTTCCAGAATATTTTTCAGAACCTGAAGGTTTGCTGCTTCGTCATCAACCAGCAGAATGGTATTTCCGGGCACAGGTTTACTCCCCTTTCTCAGTCTGTTGGATAAAGGCTTGCAGCAATGCTGAAAGACTTTCTGCATCAAATTCCATTTCGGCCTCACGTGCCTGTTCTCGTAACCCCGAAGGCAACATACGGATGGCTTTGCTTATCATGCTATCGGGAAATTCACCCGCCATCAGTTTTTCGCTCAGAGCCTGAATAAACAAAGCGTCCACTTCATCCTGTTGCGTGTCTGCAGACTCGGATGCATGTTCAGTCGATTGCATTTCCAGACGAACTGCATGAAATGCATTAAATACAGTATTCAGATTGCGGTCGTTTACCTCGCCTTGCGTGAGCTCGCTTTCAAGTTGCTGGTAGACCGCCGCCAGCGATGTCAGACACAGGTTGGCAGAGACACCTTTCAGTCGGTGGAGGTGTTTCAGTGCTTCATCGGCATCCGTTTTAATCCAGTCTTTCAGTTGTTGTGGCTGATTCTGTGCGTCGTTAATAAAATGACGTATCGCGGCCGTGAGTTTCTCTTTTGTGCCCCATAAACTGTTTCCCTGTTGCCAGTCGATACTTAGCTGCGGGCGTGATTGAGACCTGTGTGTCTGTTGACTGGCTTGCAGCCCCAGGGCTCGCGCAATTTCCTGAGTCAGCTGGGCAACGTTCAGTGGTTTGCTGGCGAATCCGTTCATACCAGAATCGCTGGCACTGACACGGTCCTGTTCCAGTACGCTGGCCGTTAACGCAATGATGGGGGTTTCCTGTCGCTGATGCTGATTCTCCCACTGGCGAATGGCTTTACTGGTCTCGTGGCCATCCATCTCCGGCATCTGAACGTCCATCAGTACCAGGTCAAACAGACCGGAGCGGAACAGCGTCAGAGCATCGCGGCCATTACTGACAGAAATCAGCTGATGCCCACGTTGACTGAGAATAGCTTCGAGTAATTGCAGGTTTTGTGGAACGTCGTCAGCAGCCAGTATTCGTAATGGTGGTAGTGGGTATTCGGGTAATTCGCTGATGTCATCCTCAACGGGTTCTCCAATGGGCAGAGGTAACCGGACGCTGAAGGTTGTACCACTCCCCACGGTACTGACCACACTGATCTGACCACCCATCAGTTCAGTTAACTGACGGGCAATCGTGGTTCCCAGGCCGGTTCCTCCAAAGCGCCGCGTCATACTGGAATCTGCCTGGGAAAACGGCGCAAATATCGATTCCAGTCTGTCTTGCGGGATGCCGATGCCGCTGTCTTCAACGTCTATAGTAACGCCGGGTTCTGTTGTCAGCGGAGAGACCTTAAGGTTCACACTGCCGTGCTGAGTAAATTTGACGGCATTGCTTAACAGGTTGAGCACGATCTGCTGGATGCGCAGCGGATCACCGCAAAAAAACTCATCTGTCTGCGGGCTGTAATCCAGAGTCAGTTGCAGGCCCTTGCGCGCAGCATTGAGGCTTTGGGTGGCAACAATATGCTGGCACAACGCTAACAAAGAGAAATTACGTTGTTCAAACTGAGCGCGGCCACTGTCGAATTTAGCTGTATCGAGAATGTCGTTCAGTAACGCCAGCAGTGACTGAGCTGAATTACGCACGATGCCCAGATTCTGCTGTTGATGCTCATTCAGTGGGCTGTCCATCAGGAGCTCGGTGAAGCCGAGAATGGCGTTCATCGGGGTGCGGATTTCATGGCTCATTTTGGCGAGGAAAGCGCTTTTGGCCTGAGCGGCTTCTTCAGCCTGTTCCTTGGCACTGCGCAGGTCATGCTCCATTACGTAGCGTTCCGTAATATCACTGAGGAAACCCACAAAGCGTGGTGTGCCACCGCGCTTGAACTCACCAATGGCCAGTCGCACCGGAATTTCGTGACCATCTTTATGCAGGGCCATGACTTCGCGTCCCTGGCCGATAATGCGAGCTTCGCCGGTTGCGAGGTAATTCGCCAGATAATGATCATGGAGCTCACGATGCGGAGCGGGCATTAACATGCTGACGTTGCGGCCAAGCAACTCCTGCTGCGAATAGCCGAGCATGCGTTCTACCGAGCGGTTTACAGACAGTATTTCCCCCGAGGCGGAAATTTTCACAATGGCGTCGACTGCGGTATCGAACATCGCCTGCAACTCGCTGCTGGACTCATTGCTGTGCTGCAGTAACGCGCGGTAGCGCACCAGTGCATTAAGAGCACCGATGAAGATTCCCAGCAGGATGGTTGCGGCGGCAATGGCAAACGACAATAAATAATGTTGCTGGCTGCCGGGCTGGTAATTCTGATCGGCGAAGCCGACAAAACGGGCGGCTTCCATCGCGGTGTAATGCATCCCGGCAATGGCGAGCCCCATTATGCTGCCGGCAATCAGGCGGCGGGTATTACCGCTCATTGCACGGCGTCCACGCAGGCCGAAGCTAACCCACAATGACAGCGTTGCCAGAGCCGCTGCGACGACAATAGACAGCGCAAAGTAAGCCGGGTCGTAGCGCAATGATGGGCCCAGAACCATGGCTGCCATGCCCACGTAATGCATGCTACCGATACCGAGCCCGACAACTACGCCTCCGGCCAGCAGCCGGTGCCAGGTGACATCCTTGCCAGATAGCATGGTCAGAGTCACCCAGGCGGCGAATATGGCCGGTAGCATAGAGAGCAGTGTTATATCGGCCCGGTAATCAACCGGTGTGCACAGATCAAAGGCGAGCATGCCAATAAAGTGCATGGACCACACACCAACGCCCAGCGCTCCAGCCCCGGTAATAAGATGCAGGCGCTGCATCCCCGGAGTGGGCGTACGTCTGGCTGCTGCCGATAATGTCAGCGCCAGATAGGATGTGAGCACCGCAATAATCAGAGAGAGTGCGACCAGTGCGGGGTCATATTCACCAATCAGTAGCAGCTCGGTAGCGACGGATTGGGTAAGAAAAAGATCGGAAACTGCCAGCATCAGTGCGAATTCCATGAGTCGTGGGTTTCGCCAGTGCGGCCTGGAAGTAACGCCTGCCAGACGCCGGAAAGACACTCAAAGCGATACTTTCAGGTTAGTCCAGATTTCGCGGATCTGCCGGATATCGGGCTTTTAGACTATCGCTGAGGTAAAGGCTGTCAGGTGATTGCGAATGTGCAGCCAGTGCGCGTTTTCATACTGCTGGTGCGTCAGGTCGCCATAGGCAAAATGCGGAGCCAGTTCGCCACTGTGGGCGAGGAAACGAGCGGCACTGGCCTGCAGCAGCTGAAAAGCATTTTCGGTACTGAGGCTTTCATCCAGATCGGGTGCCCCCGGGATGGCCTGATCGAGAGGGTGACGCATGGCGCCAACGGCACCGAATACGCTGAACGCAGCGCTGCCTGCCGTTGCGCGGAAGGCCGCTGATTTCAGCTGTGGATAACCATCGATGGCGTAATCGATACTCTGTGCCAGATGCTGAAACACCTGAGCCACGGACCATGCGCCATCATTCTTTAACTGTGCTAAAGGCATCGCAGCCACTTCTTCGATTAACGCAGCCAGATCAAACTGATGACTGTCGGCAACCTGCTTAACCGCAACGCCACTCAGTAACAGACCTGTGGTACCTGCCAGTGAAGCGGCTAAAAAACGACGGCGATCCATAACTATCCGATGATTGTCTGTGAGCGATGGGCCAGTATGCGTGGCAAGCAGCGCATTGCCAATCGCCGCTTTACGCCACCTCACTCTGTGGCAGTGGTTCCGTGCGGGTTACCAGCAGCTGATTGATCTTGTAGCTTTCTATATCGACTACTTCAAACTTGTAGCCGGCGTAGCTGACGGAATCGGTACGTTTGGGAATCTTACGCAGCATAAACATCATAAAGCCGGCGACGGTTTCATAGTTTTCTGCTTGTGGAAAACTGTCGATTTCCAGCACGCGCATAACATCAGCCAGCGGTGTCAGGCCATCGACCAGCCAGGAGTTTTTATCACGCTCGATAATCTGCTCTTCTTCATTTACGACCAGTTCGCCCATAACAATGCTCATGACATCTTTCAGGGTGACGACGCCGACGACCAAAGCATATTCATTGATAACAACCGCAAAATCAGACCCCGTCGATTTGAACTGCTCCAGTACTTCATACAGCGTCAGCGTGTCAGGCAGGATCGGCAATGTTTTTAGTATGCCCTCGGCGGTCATCGATATAGGTTGCTCATTCAGCACCTGAATCAGCAGGTCACGACTGTCGACACAACCGACGATGTTATCCAGCACGTCATTACAAACCAGAAACTTAGAATGAGGATGTTCTCCCAGCTTGGCTTTAATGCTGTCGATGGGTTCATCCTGCAGGAAGTAAATCAGGTTCTCGCGCTGGGTCATGGCGGACGTGACGGTACGGGACTCAATTTCAAACACGTTTTCCAGTAGCTGGTGTTCATGCTGCTGCAGCACACCGGCCTGAGCACCGGCATCCATCATCGCCATGATGTCGCCGGAGGTAATGTCGTTCTGACGCATGGTCGGCAGGCGCAGCAGGTGGAAGAACAGATTCGCCAGTCCATTGAAAAACCACACCAGCGGCTTGAGCAGGGTAATCAGCAACAGCATAGGTTTAACCACGGCTAAGGCGATGTCCTCTGGCGCGATCATTGCCAGTCGTTTAGGGATCAGGTCGGCAAACAGAATAAACAGAGCGGTGACCAGAAAAACCGAAAAGCCGAATGACAGCAGGCTCAGCCAGGGTTCTTCGATAAACAGCGATAAAACAACCGCCGCGTAGGGCGTAAAAAACGACTCACCGATAATACCGCCAAGAATGGCAACGGCATTCAGACCGATCTGCACAACGGTGAAAAAATTCCCCGGCGCTTCCTGCAGTTGCAGCACTTTTGCAGCGCGAGCATTGCCCTCGTTACTGAGCAGTTGCAGACGGGTTTTGCGAGCCGCTGCCAGCGCAATTTCAGACACAGAAAAAAACGAGCTGGTAACCACAAGGGCCAGCATCATCAGCATGGTTTCGGAGGGGGTCATGGTATCACCGCAGGTGTGGCGGCTGGGCCCGGACGGAGTCAGCCTGAGTGCTGCGGAGTATAGCTGAACGGTAGTGGAAGAATAGCGAAATCGGAACAGGTTGTGTTACTGGCTTCTGGAGCAGGGCGGCCGTTCCTGCTGTACCTGCCACCACAGATACCTCGTTTGCTGAACCCGATTAAGTAGAAGGTGGAAATCGTGTCACGATGCCTTCGAGCCAGAGTTTGCCAGTGTAGCTTTGAGAGGGCGTGGGAAACAACTAGCGGGCTCAGGGTTAGGGGATAGCGAAAATCCCCCGGATTGTCTACTACTCAGCCTCTTCAAGCTGCTCGGTCAGTTCCATCCATTCCATTTCGATGTCTTCCAATTCGCCTTTAATTTTGCCCTGTTGTTGCAGCAGTTTATTCAGATCGTCTTTGCGTGCGGCATCGTACAGGGTGTTGTCGCTGAGCTGCTCTTCAATGTCGCCCAGCTGGCTTTGTAACTTTTCCATCTGCTTTTCAGCGGCTTGTTGTTTTTTACGCAGTGGTGCCAGGCGCTGGCGGCGTTCGGCTTCCAGACGTTTCTGTTCTTTGCGATCGACAACTGGTTTGGCGGCTGGTGCGTTATCTTCGTTAGCCACTGAACTTTCCAGCAGCACTTCACGTTGCTGCAGATAGTCGTGGTAGTCGTCGAGGTCGCCGTCGAATTCTTTCACCTGGCCATTATCAACCAGCCAGTACTCATCGACGGTGGCTTTCAGCAGGTGACGGTCGTGGCTGACGATAAGAATGGCACCGGGGAAATTCTGCAGCGCTACAGTCAGTGCCTCGCGCATTTCGATATCCAGATGGTTGGTCGGTTCGTCCATGATCAGCAGGTTGGGTTTCATCCATGCCACACACGCCAGTGCCAGACGTGCTTTCTCACCGCCGGAGAAGGGTTCGATGACTTCCAGGGCGCGATCACCATGAAAACCAAAGCCGCCGAGGAAGTTACGGATTTCCTGTTCCGATGCTTTTGGTCGCAGGCGTTGCAGAATCAGAGCGCCGCTGGCTTTTACATCAAGGGATTCGAGTTGATGCTGAGCGTAATAGCCGATGCGCAGGTGTTCGCCTTCGGAACGCTCGCCGCTGACCATTGGCAGTTCTTCGCACAGGGTTTTCAGCAGAGTCGATTTACCTGCACCGTTGGGTCCGAGCAGACCGACGCGGTGGCCTGGTACGATGCTGAGTTTCACGTCCGGCAGAATGGTTTTTTCGGCATAACCCAGAGCGGCATGGTCGATGGCCAGCAGTGGCGTCGACATCTTTTCGTAGGCCGGAAATTCGAAACGAAATGGCGAGTCGACATGCGCAGGGGCAATCAGCTCCATACGCTGCAATTCTTTTAAACGGCTCTGAGCTTGTTTGGCTTTGCTGGCTTTGGCCTTAAAGCGGGTGACGAACTTTTCGATCTCTGCGACGCGTTCCTGTTGTTTCTCATACACGCTCTGCTGCTGCGCGAGTTTTTCGGCGCGAATGCGTTCGTAGGCGCTGTAGTTACCCGGATAAAGTGTCAGAGACTGGTTATGCAGATGGACGATGTTGTTGGCGACGCCGTCGATAAAATCGCGGTCGTGGGAAATGAACAGCAGTGTGCCCGGGTAACCTTTCAGATACTGTTCCAGCCACAGGGTCGCTTCTAAATCCAGGTGGTTGGTTGGTTCGTCGAGCAGCATCAGGTCGGATGGCATCATCAGCGCCTGAGCAAGGTTGAGGCGAATGCGCCAGCCACCGGAAAAACTTTTCACCGGCAGACGCAGCTGGTCTTTGCTGAAACCTAAACCGTGCAGCAGTTGCTCGGCCTTAACCGGCACCTGATAGCCCTGATGCTGATCCATTTTATCCAGCCAGTCGGCCAGTTCGTTATCGCTGCTGGCGTTGGCAATACCAGCTTCGATGCTGCGGTAAATGCTGTCGCCATCCATCGCGTAATCCAGTGCTGAGCGATCACTGGCTTCAACTTCCTGACGCATATGGGCGATACGCCACTTCTGCGGAATATACAGGTCACCGCCGTCGACACCCAGTTCACCATTAAGCAGCGCAAACAGGCTCGATTTGCCGGCGCCGTTCGGGCCGATCAATGCCATCTTCTGGCCATCGTGAATACGCAGGCTGGCTTCTTTAAGAAGCATCTGCGTGCCGCGTTGCATGGAAACCTGATTAAATTCGATCATATCTGCAGCCTGACAATCGGTTTGTCGTCCGGGGTGGTGTAATGCTATCCGGCACAGCGGTGTACAATGAGTGCTGATCGCACTGCTGACAGGACAGGAACAATGGCGGCGAAGTTTGCCACAGAATCAGGTGATAACCCACTCTGGCAATATGCTCTGGCTACGTATGGCATACCCGGCGTGAAAGAGGTTGTGCTGGCCATGCAGAATGAATTCGCTGTGGATGTGGTGATGCTGCTGGCAGATCAGTGGCGCCAGCAACAGCAACTGAGCTGGCCGGATGACAGTCAGCTGCAAGACTATCTGGCCTGGCGTGATGCCATTATCGTACCGCTGCGCGCTGCCAGGCAGTTGCTGAGTCGCGATTCGGAACCACTGCGTTCACAGTTACTGAAAGCCGAACTGAGTGCAGAGCAGGAAGCTATCCGGCGTCTCTATCGGGTGCTGAATAATACTGTGGAGAGCCATGAACCGGTTGATGTACTGGACACCAGTGCGGCCTTCTATGATCAGATCGCCGGGCAAAAAAAAGAGGCCCTGAGGCCTCTTTTTCAGCAGTTTATCAATCTGATATCAGACTGATTACTCCTGACCGAACAGGCTGGAACCTGATTCGTCTTTTTTCTCTTCGCTGGCTACGGCTTCAGTTGCAGGTGCTGCAACCGGTTCAGCGGGCTTGGCTTCTGCAACGTTTGCTGCCGCTTCAGCTTCCGCTGCCGCTTTTTTTGCAGCTTCAGCTTCTGCCTGTGCAGCTGCTGCGCGCGCAGCTTCCGCAGCAACCAGTTCAGGGATTGGCTTCATTACTCGCTCTGGTACTGGTTTAGCGACCAGTTTCTCTGCGCTTGGTTTGGCCGGTGCTTTTGGCGCTGCTGGTTTTTTGGCTGGCGCTTTTTTAGCAGTGGTTGTGGCTTTCTTAGCCGGTGCTTTTTTTACTGCCGGTTTTGCAGCTGGCTTTTTAGCTGCAGGTTTAGCGGTTGTTTTCTTGGCTGCTGGTTTTGCCGCTGCTTTCTTTGCCGGGGCCGCAACTGCTTCTGCTTTAACAGCAGGCGCTTTCTTTGCCGCTGGTTTTCTGGCAGCAGGCTTACGGGTTACTTTCTTAGTTTTGGCCGCTGCCGCTTTCGCCTGGTCTTTTTCAAACTGAGCAATTGTCTTCGCCAGAGCTGCACGGGCTTTTTCGGCTGCTACCAGTTCGGCCTGCGCAGCTTTAGCTGCAACAACGGCTTCTTTGGCTGCTGCGGCAGCTGCTTTAGCTACGGCAACTTTTTCACGTGCTGCATCCAGACGTTTTACTGTCGCTGCTGTTTTGCGAGTCTTTGCTGCATCAGCGGCTTTCGCACGAGCTTCGTTGGCTTTCTTTGCTGCGGCGGTGGCTTTAACCAGAGCCGCACTTGCTTTGGTGACAGCTTTTTCTGCATCGCTCAGTTCTTTCGCACGAGCCTTGTCCAGTTTTGTCTGCAGAGCTGCGATGTCTTTTTCCAGAACCTGAACGGCGCTCAGAGCCGGTGCTTTTGCTTTCGCTACGGCTTTGCGAGCAGGAGCTTTTCTGGCCGGTGCTTTTTTCGCTACCGGTGCTTTCGTCGCTTTCGCGGCTACTTTAGTTTTCTTTGCAGGTGCTTTTTTAGCAGGTGCTTTTTTTGCTGTAGCAGGTTTGCGTGCGGCCATGTGCACTTCCTCATTCAGGTTTGGACTGGGGCATTATACGAATTGAGTGAAAATCATCCATGAAATTCGTATGAAAATTCGCAGCGGCTGAGATTTATTGAAGCAGGTCTTTTACATGGCGCACAAAATATTTTGTCATTCTTTATTTCGTGCTCTGAGAATGTTTTCTTCGATCCAGTTAATCAACGATTTCCATTCGGCAATATCGCGGGAATCTGGTTGGTCGAAGTCAATCAGGCCGAGGCCGTGCTCGCTGGCACGAACATAGAACTGGGTATCGCGAAAGGCTGCGACAAATGGAATCTGCAGGCTTTTAAGAAAACGCTCAAGCTTGGCGTAAATCAGCGTGTTTTTCCGTACGCGGTTGGCAACCACCGCAATGGGTTTCGGGTTCAGACGGTAAGCACGGGATAGCAGTACATCGCGAATAAAACCGGTTGCAGCGCGAATGTCGATGGCCGAGGGAATGACCGGAATGATGATCATGTCAGACATCTGGATAAGATCAGACAATTCGTTGCCGGCGAGACCGGCTGGTGTATCGAGAATAATGCGGGATGTTCGCGCCGGCACGCGCAGACTCCAGGTGCGGGTCGTGGCCGATGGTGCATGGCGCTGAAATGCAGCTATGCCATTGATGGTTGGCAGGTGTTCATCTCTTGCCTGCAACCAGTCCATGGACGAGCCCTGTGGGTCGTAATCAATCAGGGCTGTCACTTCGGTATGACGGGTGAAGTAGCTGGCAAGGTTCGTCGCCATAGTCGTTTTCCCACAACCACCCTTGGCGTTGGCCACCATAATGCGCACGGGTACTGTCGTGCTGACAACACGAACACCGGGCGATGTTGGTTGGTGCGATTCTGCATCACTCACGAACTGATCCTGATCCTGTGCTAAGTCCATTTCTATGCCTTGGGGCGGATAAATTACCGGACACCCTTTTAGCATAGGTTATAATTGCCTGCCGTGGAGTGAATCACAAGGATGAAACAATGAAATACAAGATCGCGATGATGATCCTGGTGTTGGCCGGAGCAGCAGTCGCGCCGTACTTTATCAAAGGGCCGGACGGACAGCCGCTGATGAGCCTGCCGAAAATGGATTCACAGTTATCCACAGAAGAGACCCGTCAGACATTCTTTAAATGGCAGGATGCGAAAGGTCAGTGGCATTTCGGGGATGAGGTGCCGGAAGGTGCGGTCGGCGTACCTGTCAGTGTCGACACGGCGGCTAACATTCTGCAAAGCGTGAAGGTGCCGGTGAAAGAAGAGCAAGTCGCGTCGAAGCGTAAGGCGGAGGCCGCACCGCAGACTATTCCTGGCTTACCTATGACGGTCAACCCAGCTGAAATTCCCAAGCTGATTGAGGATGCGCAAAACGTTCAGTCTCTGGTGGACGAACGTAGTAAGCAGTTGCAGCAGGTGCGTTAACGCAGCAGATACAGCAGTCCGTTGGTGCCGGCAGCGAGCCAACCGTTGCCGGTAAAACTGACATCCTCAACCAGAACATTGTTGCTGACCCAGGTATCGCGGGGACTGGCCCGCCAGAACTGAAGACGTTCGCCAGTGCTGACGTTCCACAATTCAATCTTACCGGAGCTGTTGCCGGTAAGTAGCTGGGCATCGTTGTCGGCAAATTTCGCTGCACTGTAGTGACCGCGGGTTGGTGGTAATTCTTTCAGCAGTTTGCCGGATGCGACATCCCATATTTTGCCCGTCTCATTCAGTGCTGAGGTAAACAGCAGACGGCCGTCTTTGGAAAGCTGCGCTGTTTTTACCTGATTATTGTGCGCCAGTGTTTGCAGCAGTTTACCGTTTTCCAGATTCCAGATTCGTGCGTTGAGATCGTCGCTACCCGTCGCAGCCAGTACGCCATCATCAGTAATACTGACGTCATAGACGATGCCGTCATGTGCCAGACGCTGGCGGATGCCACCATTTTTGATATCAAACAGCGTGGCGGTGAAATCTCGCATTCCCAGTAGGGCGTAGTTGCCTTCGCTGGTGAGCGCGATGTCCTGAATATCGCCGGGCGCATTCCAGTACCAGACTGCTTCACCACTTTCGCGCTGCCACAGCACGATGGTGCGATTATCGGTAGTCGCAATAAAGCGGCCATCAGGAGAGAAGGCGCTGCTGATAATGTTGCTGTAACCCTCGGCGACATGATTCCAGTCGTAAATCCGTTCAGAGGGTTGAGTGCTCCAAAGGCTGCCACCGTGATGGATACTACCTACCAGTACATCGCTGCCATCGGCAGAAAAAGTCATGGAGTACACGCCCTGACGGGCGACTTCACGTACCTCCGCTGGCTCCTTACCCTGATCACAACCACTCAGAAACAGCAGAGTTGGCAGTAGTGTGAGCGCAAGCGTGGAAAGACGTGTGGACATCGGCAGTTACATCCCTGAGGTTCAACAGAATCTCATTAAGTGTAGCTGCTTCGCAGAGTGTCGGGGGGAGATGTGGCGGCCAATTCATTGACCGCCGGATTTATCAGCTTTCTACCAGCTCGCGATGAATGTTGTGCAGGCGTTCAATTAACTGGTCTTCCAGTTCGAAACGATCTTCCAGCACTTCGCCAATCTGTGACAGTTCGGTCGGGAGTTTACTCAGCATGTCGAAGCTGCAGTTTTCGTCGAAGGTGTCGTTGAAGTCGACGCACTGATTGGTCAGTTCATCCAGCTTGGGAACAATTTCACGAGCCAGCTGCAGGGCTTCTTCGTCGTCGTAATCGCGAGCTTCTTTCAGCAGTTGCTCGTAGATCTCGAAGTGACCTGCAGAGCAGTAATCCATCATGCTCTGACAGAATCGCTGTACGCTCAGAGCCAGTGGTTGTTCGGTGGACAGCGGCTTGCTGGCGCTGAGGTTGCAGTATAAAACGATCATTTCCTGGCGCGTGTTCAGCCAGTTGTCGATCAGCTTGTGAACGCCGCCCCAGCGTTCCTGTGCGGTTTTGCACCCTTCAAGCATAGTGTCTTCTCCTTCGGTCCCCGGCGTTCGCAGAGGTTATTCTTTGTCGTTGTTGAGACCACTATAGGGCGGGCGGAAACAGCGAGGCAAGCAGCTTTTTTGTCTTTTTTGACTTGCAAATAAGGCACTTTCTGCTTGCCAGACGAAGGTATCAGCGGCGGCGTGGCCAGACTTTCCACAGGGCAAACAGCGCTGCAATGAAGTATCCGGCGTAAGCGACACGGGTCCACCAGGGCATGCTTTTACCAAGCAGTGTCCAGCTGACTTCCGCACAGTTGCCATCGCCGTGCAGCATAACTTTCAGCAGTTCACTGAGGGGCATGGTTTCCATCATGTAATCAAAACTCGGACCGCATGCTGGCACTTCCTCTGCGGGCAGCGCCTGCAGCCACAGCTGATGATCTGCAGCCCAGATACCCAGTGCAGCTGCGGCCGCGGTAAACAACAACGCGGCTATCAGCAACCAGCTGCCGGACTGGCCAGGTTTGCTGCGGGTAAAGAAAGCTGCCAGGAAGCCCACACCAATAAGCACAGTTGCCAGACGTTGCAGCATGCACAGCGGACACGGATCGAGATAGAGAACGTATTCAAAGTAATAGGCGGCGCCCATCAGTCCGGCACAGGTGAGAAAACCTGCAAGATAGCCATGGTGTAACTGCAGGGACTGAATAAGGTTCTTCATGTAGGAAATCATCCGGTGATACAACGGCGCTCAGTCTATCACAGCACCGTGACGGGTTAATTGGTCTAAGCTGAACAGGTATACACAGGGCTGGTCGTTTGTTGGCAGCCGCTCTGCAATCACTGAACGGATATTCGATGTCAGGGGAGGCTATATGTTCCGCTCTTTATGTTACACGCTGTTGATGTTATCGCTGATCGTACTGGCGGGGCCGGTGCGGGCAGAAGATGAGGCACCGGCGGTAACGGCTAAATATATTTATCTGGATCCTGCGCTGGTGGTGAATTACGGCAGCAGTGGACGCATGAAATATCTGCGTACCGAAGTGGCACTGAAGGTGACCGGTGCGGAAGCCGCAGGCAAGGTGACACAGCACAAACCATATATTCGCAATAACCTGGTGATGCTGTTCAGTGCGCAGGAGTCGGAGACCATGAATACTTCTCAGGGGCGTGAGTCGTTGCGTAAGGTAGCGCTGGATGAAGTCAGGGCTCTGATGGTGAAGCTGGAAGGTATGCCGTATGTAGACGATCTGTATTTCAACAATTTTGTGGTGCAGAACTGACGCATGGCACACATTAAAAAAGGAGGCTAAGGCCTCCTTTTTTTATGTGTGCTTGTCAGCTGCGACGCAGGTAGTTAGTCAGATACTCCTCGAATGGCATTGTATCTGCTGCTTCCATCTCTGCCTGTTGCTGCAGGGATTGGCGGGCATCTTCGGTCCACTGCTTGTGAACGTCCTTGCCCAGATTTTCGGATAGTGTCTTACGGTGCTGTGCGGCAAGTTCCAGAGAGAATTGCGCAAACTCCTGATTCTTTTCCTGCAGCTCGCGTAATACCCGTGCCGACGGTGTCAGGCTGCTGTCAGCCAGCTTCAGACGTTGCTGATTCAGTGCATCCATGTGGAATGTATGACCGGCGGATTTGTCCATCGCCTGCGCCAGTTCGGACATCTCGTCCAGCAGGTTCAGCCCCCACTGTTGCAGGCTGATGTTCTGCTCACCCTGTTCCAGCATCAGACCCGGACGACGACCTTCGTTGATGGCTTTCTGCTGGTTGCGCTTGATCAGCCAGTATTCGTCTTCATCAATATCCGGACTGTCGCTCAGCAGACACCACATCAGGAATACATCCATAAACTGCATCTGCGGCACATCGAGTCCCAGTGGCAGGAACGGGTTTACATCGGTGCAGCGAACTTCAATATATTCAACACCATACTTCGCCAGCGCCTGCAGCGGCTTCTCGCCATCGCGGGCAACACGCTTCGGACGGATATCGCTGTAGTACTCGTTTTCAATCTGCAGCAGGTTGGTGTTCAGCTGCTTGTACTGGCCATGTTCATCCTGCACACCGATGGCTTCGTAATCGGCCACGGTTTCATTGATGGCTTTGCCCAGTGTTGTAACGTAGCGTTCCAGGGTGTTGTGACAGACCATCAGCCCGGATTGGGCATTGTTCTGATAACCCAGATCACTCATGCGCAATGACGTTGCATACGGCGCATACAGGGTGTGTTTATGCATGCGGTCAAGCTTGTGGTCCTGACCTTCGAGGAAGGTTTCACACACAGCTGGGGATGCACCGAACAGATACATCAGCAGCCAGGAGTAACGGCGGAAATTGCGAATCAGGCCGAAGTAACGGGCGGAAATGTAGTTCTGCATCTGGCGCGTATTGCTGGTATCAGCAGTCAGGCCATCCAGCTTAAACAATACCGGCCACAGCTCCTCTGGCGCCGAGAAGTTGTAGTGAATACCAGAAATGCACTGCATGGTGCGGCCGTAACGGTGCCACAGGCCATGGCGGTATACGTGCTTCAGTTTGCCCAGGTTGGAGGAGCCGTAGTGGGCAATGGGAATGCTCATTTCACCTTGCAGAATGCACGGCATGGAACTTGGCCAGATCAGCTCGCCATCCAGATGCTTGTAGGTATAGCGGTGAGCAATATTCAGAAACGCCAGTGCTTCATGGGCACTGTTAAATACCGGCGTAATAAACTCCAGTAACGCTTCTGAGTAATCAGTCGTGATTGCCGGATGGGTCAGTGCCGAGCCCAGACCTTTCGGGTGAGGACGCTGGCTGATGACCCCTTGCGCCGAGCAGCGTAAACCTTCTTTTTCAATACCGCGCTGAATGCGATTGAGAAGGGGCAGATTCTCAGCCTGACTGAGAAGAGACAGAGCTTGCTGATATGTGGTCAAGGTGGCCTCGGCAGCGATCCTGAAAACGTCGGATTATAGGGGGAAATGCAGTAGCAACGATACCATCATGGTGTTGTTGCTACTGGGTAAGACTGTTGCATGATAGTCGGACGCCGGACGCCGGACGCCGGACGCCGGACGCCAGAAGCCAGAAGCCAGAAGCCAGAAGCCAGAAGCCAGAAGCCTCAAGCCTCAAGCCTCAAGCCTCAAGCCTCAAGCCTCAAGCCTCAAGCCTCAAGCCTCAAGCCTCAAGCCTCAAGCCT
>NZ_JAEDAH010000030.1:27495-49840 GCF_020320395.1 Thalassolituus marinus
AGACCTCAGACCTCAGACCTCAGACCTCAGACCTCAGACCTCAGACCTCAGACCTCAGACCTCAGACCTCAGACCTCAGACCTCAGACGCCTACGCGTCACTTCTTCGCTTTTGCAAACGCTGCCGCCAGCGCGCCAGCCATGGCGCCTTGTGGCTGCTGGTTGTTGTTACTGCCATTACCACCGAAGCTGCGCTGTTTGCTGGCGCCACGATCGCGGTTTGGCTTTTCGCCCGGTGTGCGTTCGTTCGCGCGCTCAGTAGCATCGTCGCTCATGCGCATGGACAGGCCGATACGCTTACGTGGCACGTCCACTTCCATCACTTTCACTTTAACGATGTCACCGGCTTTCACCACATCGCGTGGATCTTTAACGAAGGTGTCGGACAAGGCTGAGATGTGCACCAGACCATCCTGATGCACGCCGATATCGACAAACGCTCCGAAGGCGGCAACGTTGGTGATCACGCCTTCCAGCACCATGTTTGGCTTCAGGTCTTTGATGTCTTCTACGCCGTCTTTGAATTCCGCAAATTTGAATTCCGGACGTGGGTCACGGCCCGGTTTCTGCAATTCATTAACGATGTCTTTGACGGTGATTTCACCGGTTTTCTCGTCAGCGAATTTCGCGGCATTTACGGATTTCAGCAGCGCACTGTCGCCAATCAGACTGGCCACATCGCGGGAGAATTCGTGGGCGATTTTTTCCACCACGGTGTAAGACTCCGGGTGAACCGCAGAGGCATCGAGCGGGTTTTTACCGTTCATAATTCGCAGGAAACCAGCCGCCTGTTCGAAGGTTTTGTCACCCAGGCGCGGTACTTTCAGCAGATCTTTACGCGAGTTAAACGCACCGTTGGTGTCACGGAAGGCGACGATATTAGAAGCCAGTGTCGGGTTAAGGCCGGACACGCGGGTCAGCAGGGGAACCGAGGCCGTGTTCAGATCAACACCCACAGAGTTCACACAGTCTTCAACCACGGCGTCCAGTGAACGCGCCAGCTGGCTCTGGTTAACGTCGTGCTGGTACTGACCTACGCCGATGGATTTCGGTTCGATTTTCACCAGTTCCGCCAGCGGGTCCTGCAGACGGCGGGCAATGGATACCGCGCCACGGATGGTTACATCAAGATCCGGAAATTCTTTTGCCGCCAGCTCAGAAGCCGAGTACACCGAAGCACCGGCTTCGTTGACCATCACTTTCTGCACGTTTTTCAGTGCTGGCTGCGCTTTGATCATATCGCCGACGAATTTGTCGGTTTCGCGTGAGCCGGTACCGTTACCGATGGAGATCAGCTCAACGTTATGTTTGGCGATCAGCGCGCTCAGTACCGCTGCGGATTCTGCCAGCTTGTTCTGTGGCGGGGTCGGGTAAATGGTGGCGTAATCGACGACCTTACCGGTGTTATCCACCACTGCGACTTTAACGCCGGTACGCAGACCCGGGTCGAGGCCCATGGTCGCTTTGCGGCCAGCCGGTGCTGCCAGCAGCAGGTCTTTCAGGTTATCGGCGAATACCTTAATCGCGGCTTCTTCCGCCTGTTCGCGTACCTGGCCAACCAGCTCGGTTTCCAGATGAGTCAGCAGCTTGATGCGCCAGGTCCACTTCACCACTTCGTTCAGCCAGCGGTCAGCTGCACGGTTGTCGTTCTTAATACCGACGTGCTCGGCAATCATGGCTTCGCATGGGCTGGTGGCCAGCTTGTCGGACGGATCACCGGTGACCAGAGAGAAACTCAGCACACCTTCGTTGCGGCCACGCAGAATGGCCAGCGCACGGTGGCTTGGCACGTTCTTCAGTGGCTCGTCGTGTTCGAAGTAGTCGGCAAATTTAGCGCCGGTGCCTTCCTGACCAGGGACAACGCGCACAGAAAGCGTGGCCTCTTTCTGCATGAACTGACGCAGGCTGGCCAGCAGGTTAGCGTCTTCGGCGAAGCGCTCCATCAGAATGTACTTCGCACCATCGAGGGCGGCTTTTTCGTCGGCCACACCGCTGTCTGCGTTGATAAACGCCGCCGCTTCACTTTCCGGGTTCAGATCCGGGTTGTTCAGCAAGGCATCCGCTAATGGCTCAAGGCCTGCTTCAATCGCCATCTGGCCTTTGGTACGGCGCTTGGGCTTGTACGGCAGATATAAATCTTCGAGGCGGGTTTTGGTGTCGGCGTTGAGGATTTCATTCTGCAGCTCCGGGCTGAGTTTGCCCTGTTCTTCAATGCTTTTCAGAATGGCGGAACGACGGTCTTCCATCTCGCGCAGATAACGCAGACGCTCTTCCAGCGTACGCAGCTGGCTGTCGTCCAGCTCACCGGTTACTTCCTTACGGTAGCGGGCAATAAAGGGCACGGTGGCACCCTCGTCCAGCAGGGCAACGGCGGCAGAAACCTGTTGTGGGCGAATGCCCAGTTCTTCGGCAATACGGAAACCAATCGACTCGTGACTCATAAACTACTCAAACGGTGGAACAGTGAAAAAGAGAGAGGAGTATAACGAAGCCAGCAGGCTTGAGGGAGAGACGGTGACTCAAAGTCTTATTACTAATTTTCAGAAAATTAGTAATAAGACTTTCGGGGGGGCTCAGATGTAGCCGGAAAGCCCACTGTTAGTGGACTTTCCGGCGTTTTGAATGATTAGTAGAAACGCATGTTATCGGCCTGTTTTTACTTTTTCTGCTAAATCTGATGGTGCAATAAACAGGTCTTTCTTGCCCACGTTAACCTTGCGCAGCAGGTGTAATTCATCTGATAGCTTTAGCAAATCGGATCTTGATGTCTGATAGCTTGTTCCGTGTGACCCCTGATGGCTTTTAATCGTATATTCCATTCCCGGGTGGCGCAGGGCATGCTGCAGTAAGGCCAGCTGGCGGTGATTGAGCACCTGTTGCAAGTGCGAGTTTTCAAGCAGTGACGAAGCTTCCTGCAAACGCTGAGAGCGCCGCTTCAGGTACTCGTGCAAATCCCGGATGGCTTCACGGATGACTTCGAGCTGGTGGATAACGAAATAGGTGACATCGTTCGCATCCGTTTCCGTATTCAGGTAGGCCTGCATGTAGCGGCGCGGAGCTTTTTTGATAACGCGGGAAATGGATATGTATTCCATCAGCCAGTAATGATCCTTTGCCATCATCCAATAAAACAGCGCTCTTGCCGTGCGGCCATTGCCATCCACAAAGGGGTGGTCGTAACCGATCATAAAATGCACCACGATGGCGCGGATAACGGTTGGAATGTAATTCGGGCTGTCCATGCCATCACTGTGATTGGCAAAATCACACAAGGCCTGCAGGCGCTGGGGGAGTTCACTGGCTTTCGGGGGAATATGCAGTAAGACATCATCTTCCGAGAAAACACAAATATCATCCGCCGCCTCGCGGAATGTGCCTGCCTTGTCTGTATCTTCCGGCCCCAGGGTGTCTTCCGTCAGGATTCTGTGCAGTTCAAAAATAAGCGATGGTGTGAGCTTTTCTTCTTTGTAGTCACGGATAAAGAGCATGGCCCGGTGGTTGTTGCGGATCATCTTCTCGGAATGATCCTGTGGCTCCCGGCCTGTTCTGAGCATTTCTTTGGCTTGTCTTCGGGTGGTAGAAGCCCCTTCCAGCTGACTGGAGCTGATCGCTTCTTCAATCAGAGAGCCAATCAGATAAGTCCGTTTGGTTTTCTCATCGGTTATCTGCTCATCAACAACAATGGCACCTGTACTGTTTTTTTCTATCCACAGCAGATCTCTGACGACACCATCCGGCATGCAGAATGAAAACGGTTTGCCGGCTTTATCACGAAAGGGAAGCGCTTTACTGAGTTGGGTCCGACTTTGTCTGATTGCCAGCCAGAAAAGCTCCGGGTCGTAACCTTCCGGCGGTGTCAGATGGCGGAGTTTATCCCAGTGCAGATAACGGCCTTTGCTGTCATAAGGCCCCAGGCTGGCCGAGAATATTTTGCCAACTTTGCTCATGGCTTCTCTGGAATCCAGTTGCGCCAGATAGCTTTCAATATTGGGTGGCGTTTGCGGAATTTTCATCAGGGTTACCCGGCATTCAGACTTATTGAGTGAGTATATGATCACTCAAAACATTTACTACTAATTTTCAGAAAATTAGTAGTAAATGCAAGTTTCCTTTTTATTTGTGGCCTAAAGCCCGTGGATACAGGCTTTAGGTGTTTGCTGACATTAGTAGATAAACAGGATAGTCCGGTGAAACCTCATGCTGGTTAAGCACCTGAACCTGTCCGTGCGAGAGGTGGAAGGTACAGCAATATTCCGGCGATAACGTCGCAATACGGACGAGAGAAGCAAAAACGGGAGCCGAGGCTCCCGTTTGGTTTGATCATCCGGCTGTTCGGATTAATACCAGAGCTGGTAGTTAAAGCTGTCCGGACCGCCATTATCCGGTGAGCATGCCATCAGGGTGTAGCTGCCGTTTTCGGCGGTGACATTGTGCGATACCGGCCAGCAAATTTCATCTTCACCGCCTTCGCTCAGCACCAGTGAGCCGTGGAGCGCGGTGACATCAATGGCGGCGGTGGCGCCGTCGATGTCAGCCTGCGAGTACTGGCAGATATTGCTGTTACCGGCGTTGTTTAGTTTGCTCAGGCTGGTGCTGCCATCGACGGATTCCGTGGCGTAGTAGATGGCCTCACAGTTGCCGCTGACAGCATCGTAGATGTTGTAGATTCCCCGGTTAAAGAACGTGGCAGCGAGGCTGCTGTCAAAGTAAGGAATCAACAGCTGGGTTGTACCTTCTTCGGCGGAGGTGGTCACCAGAGCACCACGGATTCCGGCGTTATTGTTTTTCAGGGTCAGGGTGTCGGAGAAGGTGGTAACGTCGTCTTTGTGAGTACCAGTGTAGGTCAGTGTGTTGCCGGAGGCAGACCAGGTCGTAAAAGTACCGGAGTCGGTGTTATCACTGCCGGCGATGCCATCGATATAGCTCTGGTAGGAGCCGGTACCGCTCTCTTTGTCGAATGTAAGTTCACTGAAACTGCTGCTGCCAACCGTGACCAGCCGGTAGCTGTCGGCAATCAGGTTGTTGTTCAGATCGCCGATCACGCGCTCCAGGTGAATAAACTCATCGGTGGTACAGGTGGCATCGTAGGCGTACTCACTGGCGCGCAGCACGGTGCAGCGATCGGCGAATTCACCATTGCTGTAGATGGTCAGCACCCGTTCAGAAAACTCATAGGTGTAGGAGGCGCTGGAAACACGGCAATTACGATTCACCGAGGCTTCGGTTGGTGCAAGGTAAAAGTCGTCGTCAGTGCAGTCTGAATAGCTGACCGCAGTCATATTGCCATTACTTTCGTAGGTATATTTGTAGCGGATTTCGCCGTTGTCATTACGTTCCAGCCAGGTGCCGGTCAGCTCCAGGCCGGCGTTAATAGCGCTGAGGCTTTGCTCGAAGTGAGCCAGGGCATCTTCTTCGGATATCAGCTCATGTTCGGATTCATAAGGAAAGGCGGCACTGAGTAACGCGCTGCTGAAATCGGCCGAGTCAGCGGCTAAATCCAGCGCGGAAATATCGGCACCGCTGCCTCCCGGAAATGGCTGCAATGTAATACCGTTTTGCGGGTTGCGATCGCTATCGAGGTTCTGTAACAGCACCAGCGTATTTTTTACCCGTTGGTCATTCATGTCGTCGGTGTTGAATAAATCCAGTGGTGTCAGGGTGCCGGTGCCTGCGGGAATAGTGATGCTGCCGAGAGTCAGGCCTTCAAAACTGAAGGTGGTAGTTTCACCCGGCTCATAAGGGAAAGCGCCTAGTGTATTGGTGGTGCCCTGATAGCTGGGCGAGCTGTAGTTGAGCCCGCCTACGCCTGAATCAACAAACAGCGCAGTGTTCACCGGCGTGCTGTCGTCGTCATCGTTGTTATTACCGCCGCCACTGCTACTGCTGCCGCCACCGCAGGCTGATAAGAGTATGACGGACGTTGCTGCCATGGTTGGAAATAGTTTCATGGGGAACTCCCTTTACAATTTTTCTGAATCCCGGCTGCAGACGTCGTCTTCCGCAAAGCAGGAGCTGAGCTGGCACAGGCCATAGGAGTTATCGTAAGGTGGTTGTTATTGGCGGCCATCACCCGTACGGGGGATAAAGGGGCTCTGGTCTCAGTCATTATTACTATCAGCAGGGAGCAACCATGCAGAACGAATTACTGCAGTTCATCGGTGACGTTTACGACGCTTCGATCAGGCCAGAAAACTGGGATACGGTGATGGCTGGGCTGTGCCTGCTGACACGGGCTAAATCTGCTGTGCTGGTGGTCGAGGATCAGAGAACATCTGTCAGAAGAATTATCGGCTCGCATGGTATCCGGAGAATTCTTTCCCTTGCCTACAATGCCGGCCTGGGCAAATACGACAATACATTTTCTCTGATTCAGACGCCCAAACTGGACGTGACTTTATTGTCATCCCAGGATCTGAAGAACAATATCCCGACTTACTACCAGTTCATTTTGAAACCCGCCGACATCGGCCACATTTCGGTGGCCGATTTGTACCAGGATGACAATATCCGTCTCGGGCTGGCGGTGCATCGATCGACCAGTGAGGCGCCATTCTCTGATACAGAGGCGGATGTTATGCGCCAGATAGCGCCGCATGTGTGCCGCGCAGCTGTGATTCAGCGGGAAATTGCTCACGCCAGAAGAGAAGCGCAGCAGGTGAAGTCCCTTCTGCACAATGTGCCTGTTGGCATGGTGGTTGTGGATGGCTCGGGGCGCATAAGATTCAGCAATTTATTAGCCGATCATATCCTGCTCAGGCACAAAGCATTATCGGTGAACAATGGTTGTCTGAAGTTATTCAGTCGGGAGTATCAGCGGCAGTTTGACAGGGCTATTGCCGAATTAAGCAGAGCGGGCGGCTTGCGGAGTTCGTCAGCGCTGGATGAGACCAGAATCATTTCGTTGTCGCATCCGAATTATGCATACCCACTGGTGCTTTTCCTGACCTTGCAGCAGTCTGAAACGGCAGGTGCTGAAGATACCTTCGACGTTGTTGTTCGCATCAGTGACCCGGGCTCGATAACCGATATTTCCCCCGCGCAGCTGCAGGAGATATTCGCATTATCTGCAGCGGAAGCTGAGGTGGCGGTATGCCTTGTTAACGGTCTTAAGTTGTCAGATATCGCCGAATACAAAGGTGTCAGTACAGAGACTGTGCGTACACAGGTAAAGAATATCTTTCACAAACTGGGGGTCAGTAAGCAGCAGGAAGTTATCCGGGGTATTCTGCAGACGCTTATCCCCCTGCAGACCAGTCCGGAAGATTACCTGTCTGAATGATGTCGTACTGATCAGAGAACAGGTTGCCAGTTTGCGTCGATAAAGGTCAGAGCTGCTGCTCGTTCGCTGTCGCAGGCGGCCGAACTGAGGATCGTATCGGCAGCGGCAGAGTGGTCTGTGCTCACATCCCCGGTAGCAAAGAACTCTTCGCTGACCGCGCTGGCATGGGTCTGAATCAGCAGTAACGCGCATGGGCTGGTCGCGGTTTTGTAGATGGTCACCCGGCTGCCATCGGTTTCCACGACGGTTTCAATGTCTTCATGCAGGAAGGCTTCGAGCACGAACAACTTGTCCCAGCTGCGCGGTATCTGGTCGTTATACAAAGCATTCGACATAAAGCCGATATGGGTGGCCAGCGCCTCGGCATGCTCCGAACTTCCAGCATCGATATCCCAGTAAATCTGATCGCCATTGATGGTTTGCGGCAGCGGCTGTGAGCTGGCATCGGCGAAATCCGAATATTGGTCGTGATACGTTTTCAGGTAGTTAATGTAAGAACCCTGCTCGTTGGGCTCTGACCCATTGGCGGCATTCTGGTTCGGATTGTTCTGCTCATCTGCGCCACAGGCGGCGAGAAGGCTGGTCGCGATAAATAAAAGAATGGAACGCATAGTGACTGTTCTCTGTCATGGAGTCAGATTCAGTTTATATGCCTTTATGGTTATGTCGTGAGGCGAATTGTCGCATTGTCACTGCTGCTACAAAAAAACGGGAGCCGAAGCTCCCGTTTTCGATATACAGCAGGTGTTATTTAGACTGGGTCACTTCGCGGCTGTAATTCAGTCGCTTGGCGGCATCCAGCGTCAGCATCTGCATAAAGGCTTTGGTCTCGGCATCTGAGCCAACCGGCGCTCCGCCAGCACCGTTGCCACCGAATACGTTGGTCGGAACCTGACGTTTGGCGAAGGCTTCAGCCCACAGTTTCTGAATTTCGATTTCTGCCTGCAGTTTCTGTGCAAGGGCGTTATCCGCTTTCAGAATCACTTCTTTCTGGTAAGCCTCGGCATCGGCCAGTGTGCGCTGGGTTTCCGCTTCAATGCGGGCTTTTTCCAGTTCAATCTGGGCGGTGTCTTTGGCAATTGCAGCCTGCTCTTTCAGTTTCTGGGCGTCGGTCAGGGTCAGCTGCTTTTCGGTTTCCGCTTCAGTTGTACGCTGAATCTGTTCCACTTTGGCCTGGGCCTGACGTTCGGCAACTTCACGTTCACCTTTGGCGATGGCCAGCAGGCGCTGTTCTTCTTCCTGAATGCGCTGCTCACGGGCGATGGCGCGGTCGGCAGAGGCTTTCTGCTTCAGTTGCATACGCTCAACGAACTTGCGGTTAGGGCGCATATCGGTCACGCGGGCATCCAGTACGGTAATGCCGAAGTTGGTGAACTTCTGTGCCTTACGCGTCGGCAGGCCAGCTTCGTCGACGACTTTGTTGACGACAAACTCGATCTTGGTTTCGTCGCCGTAGTCTTCCTGTTTGTCGCCCAGCGTGGCATTGGCGGAGGCTTTCTGCTTGCGGTTAGTAAGCGTCAGCTGCTCTTCACGGCGGACGATGTAAATACCGTTGGTCATCTGATTTTCGAACTCGGAGTTAAACCCGGAGCGGCCACCGGAGTAGTACTCTTCCGCGCTCATCAATGACGCCGTGGACTGCAGGGTTTCCTTGAATGCCGGAATAAGAGCGGTACGCAACAGGTTTTCCGGAGAGCGGTATTCATGCGCCAGCTTGAGGAAGTTGTCCTGATCCTGCGGGATGGAGAAACGTACAGTGGCTTCAGCGTCCGCATCAACCTGATCAAGGAACATGATGTTCAGTGGTGGTAGCAGGGCACTGGCCATGGCTCCTTCAGACTCGGCGGTCAGACTTTCTCCTGTTCCTGCGCTTGCCTGAACAGTCATGGAGCGCTTCCAGGCGTTGTAGCGGCCAAACAGGTAGGTGTTGTAACCCACATCAGAAACCACTTTCTCTTCACCGGTAATGGTGCGTACGTGGTAAACAAAGCCAGGCTCGGCGTAAAAGAAAACCTGATTGAACATGCCTACCAGAAACGACAGAACGGCGGCACCAACCAGAGACGGGACAACTTGCTGTGGAATGCTGTAAGAGATGGATTCCAGACGCTGGTTAATCTCTTCGCTGCTAACGCCCTGCGCTTCCAGTTCACTGCGCATGCGCTCAACTTTCATTTGCTGAGAGGCACGGAAAAATCCAAGTGCGATGATGGCGGCAATACACAGAATGCCGAATAAAATGCCCCAGAAGGCCATAACTGCTCCTTGTTTAAACAGGTTCCTTGTAAGAGGCGCAGAGTCTAGCGGTTGGCTCCGAACAGGACAATGACTTGTACAGGCAATAAGTAAGCGGCCATAAAAAACGGGAGCCGAAGCTCCCGTTTCTGTAACGCGTCTGTCGCTTAGCTTAGAGCTGAGGACCGGCGTTTACGATGGCGTCAGATACGTCGTACTTCTTGAAGTTTTCAACGAACTGAGCAGCCAGGTTCTTAGCGGCTTCTTCCCAATCTGCTTCGTTTGCCCACGCTTTGGTTGGGTTCAGCAGTTTGGTTTCAACGCCTGGCAGTTCAGATGGAACTTCCAGACCAAAGATTGGCAGGGACTCGGTTGCAACGTCACGCAGAGCACCAGTCTGGATCGCGGAGATCACAGCACGGGTAGTCGGGATGCTGAAACGCTCGCCACCGTTACCGTTAGCACCGCCAGTCCAGCCAGTGTTAACCAGGTAAACCTGAGAACCGAATTCAGTCACACGCTTCATCAGCAGTTCAGCGTATTCGCCTGCTGGACGTGGGAAGAATGGTGCGCCGAAGCAGGTAGAGAAGGTAGAACGCAGACCTTTAACACCACCCATTTCAGTAGAGCCAACCAGCGCGGTATAACCACTCAGGAAGTGGTAAGCAGCCTGTTCCTTGCTCAGGATAGAAACTGGTGGCAGAACACCGGTCATATCACAGGTCAGGAAGATAACGGCTTTTGGTTCGCCAGCCATGTTCTCTTCAACACGCTTCTCAACGTGAGTCAGAGGGTAAGCGCAACGGCCGTTTTCGGTCAGGCTTACGTCGGTGTAGTCCGCTTTACGGGTCTGTTCGTCGATAACAACGTTCTCAACGATAGCGCCGAATTTGATAGCATCCCAGATGATCGGTTCGTTCTTCTGAGACAGATCGATGGTTTTTGCGTAGCAGCCACCTTCGATGTTGAACACAGTGCCTTTGCCCCAGCCGTGCTCGTCGTCACCAATCAGGTAACGCTCAGGGTCTGCGGACAGGGTGGTTTTACCAGTACCGGACAGGCCGAAGAACAGGCAGGTATCGCCGTCTTCACCAACGTTTGCAGAGCAATGCATTGGCAGCACGTCTTTTTCCGGCAGCAGGAAGTTCTGCACGCCGAACATGGCTTTCTTCATTTCGCCTGCGTAACGCATACCGGCCAGCAGTACTTTGCGTTGTGCGAAGTTAACGATTACCGCGCCGTCAGAGTTGGTGCCGTCACGTTCTGGTACACATTCGAAACCAGCAACGTTCAGGATCTGCCACTCTTCCTTGTCAGAAGGGTTGTAGCTTTCTGGCAGGATGAACAGGTTACGGCCAAACAGGTTCTGCCATGCAGTCTGAGTGGTCATTTTCACTGGCAGGTAGTGCTGAGGATCAGAACCTACGTGTACGTGAGATACGAAGCTGTCGTGCTGAGCCAGGTATTCTTCAACGCGTTCCCACAGAGCATCGAACTTGTCGGCGTCGAATGGGCGGTTGATGTTGCCCCAGTCGATAGCGTCTTTGCTGCTTGGCTCTTCAACGATGTATTTGTCCATCGGTGAACGGCCGGTACGTGCGCCAGTTTTAACAACCAGAGCGCCATTGTCCTGCAGCTGACCTTCGCCGCGAGCGATGGCTTGTTCTACCAGGAACGGAGTTGATAAATCAGTGTAAACAGTACTCATATCTGTGCCCGTTAGGGTCCTCGTTATGACTTATACGGCTTTTGGCCATATCTGAATGTTCTAGCTACCGCCCCGGGATGCACGGGCGAACCCAAAAGTGAAGGCGCGGGATTATGCCAGAAAATTGATCAAACGCTAAGCCCTTCTGTCAAGCCAGTTGAGAGAGATTCTCTATTAGGACCATAGCGCCTGATTATTTTCTGCTCAGTGCAGCTTCCGTTCGGGGAAGATTGCATCCACCTGAGGCCGGTCAAAGGTGTAATTCTGCTGGCAGAACTCACACGTGATGTCGATTTTACCGGCTTGCTCCTGCAGCATGGTATCGAGTTCTTCGTAGCCAAGTTGATGCAGCGCATTGGCGATACGATCTTTTGAGCAGGTACAGAAGAAACTCAGTTCGCTGGCAGGATAAATCCGTGCCTGTTCTTCATGGAACAGGCGATGCAGCATGTCGTCGGCAGGCAGGCCAAGGATTTCATCCTCTCGGGCGGTCGATGCCAGATGCCCGATACGATCCCAGGCGTCGGCGTCATCGGTCGCCATGGCAGGCATCTTCTGCAGCATCATGCCGGCAGCCTGCTGGCCGTTACAGAACAGCCAGAAACGGCTGCCCAGCTGCTCTGACTGCTCGAAGTAGTCTTCCAGAGCCTGCGCAATATTGCCGCCGCTGACCGCGGTAATACCCTGATAACGCTGGCCCTGTTCCGGTTCAATGGTGATCACCATCTGGCCGTCAGCAAAGCTCAGTTGCTCGTCACCGGCCAGCTCATCGTAGCGAGCGATAGCACGCAGCTGACCCTTGTCGTTGGTCTCTGCCTGCAGCAGGGATACGTTGCCGGGCATACGCACCTGCAGGGTCAGGCGACCGGGAAACTTCAGATTAGCGCTCAGCAGCGCGGTGGCTGCCATCAGCTCTCCGAGTTCCCGGGCAATCAGTTGCGGGTAGCTGTGGCGTTTAATCACTTCGCGGTAAGCGCTGTCGAGCAGGGCTATTTCGCCACGGATATCGGTATTGTCGAAGCTGAAACGCTGCAGCATGTCGCGTTGGTTGTGGCTCATGGTATTCAGTCCTGATATTTCTCTTCAAAACGGCGCATGTCGCGACGTTCTTTTTTGTTCGGGCGGTGGTCTGGCATCGGCATGGAGGCGCGCAGTACCCGGCGACGCTCACCTTCGTCCATACGGGATTTGATGCTTTCCGGTGTTTCTTCGTACAGCAGGCGGGCTTCCGGTGCACCGCGGCGCTGGTCGGACAGCGCTTTGATGATGATGATCTTTTCATCAAAGCCCTGACGTACGGTCAGTTTGGCACCTACATCGGCGGTTTTGCTGACTTTGCAGCGCTGTCCGTCGTAATGAACCTTGCCCCCTTCGATGGCGGCTTTGGCCAGTGCCCGGGTCTTGAAAAAACGGGCGGCCCACAGCCATTTGTCGAGGCGAATTTTTTCGTTGCTGTCGCTCATGGTGTCTCCGCGCAGGCACTCGCTCAGAATTTCAGCTCATCAAAATGATGCACACCAGGGAAGCGGCTATCGGTGTTCGGTGCTTTCTGGCTGTCCGGATGGAATATGGTCAGCAGCCAGCCGATACCCCAGCGGGCGGCGGATTCTAACACAGCCTGACTGTCGTCGATGAGCAGCGTGCGAGCGGGATCGAAGTTTTCATCCTGTCTCAGATGGTCCCAGAAGGCCTGGCTTTCTTTTGGTTCCTGATAATCGTGGGAACTGATGATACGGTCGACCAGCTGATCCAGGCCGGTGTGTTCCATTTTCAGATTGACGCTGTCGCGATGAGCGTTGGTTACAATCACCGTGCGTTTACCCATGACTCTGAGTTGTTGCAGGAAGTCTTTGACGTGTGGGCGAAAGCCGATCTTATGCTGAACATCACGTTTCAGCTCGGCGATAGGCAAGCCAGTGAGTTCCGTCCAGTAGTCGAGGCAGTACCAGTTAAGTGTGCCACGCAGGCCAACGAAACTCTTATTCAGCTCGCTCAGGGCCTCTTCTTCGCTCATGTCATGATGGGCTGCGTAAGCGGCAGGCAGATGATCAAGCCAGAAGTAATTGTCAAAGTGCAGGTCCAGCAGGGTGCCATCCATGTCCAGCAGCACAGTATCAATTTGTTGCCAGTCGGGCAGGCTCATAGGGTTATACTCAAGGGATCAGTGAAACCATATTAAAACAGGGCTGTTATGCAGAAAAAACCACAGATTCTGGAGCGTCATTTGGTGGCGCAGAGCCGACTGTTCCGCGTTGAATCCTTCGATCTGCGCTTCAGTAACGGCGTCGAGCGTACCTATGAACGTCTGGTGCCGGGCGGTAATGGTGCAGTCATGGTGGTGGCGTTACTGGACGACGAGCATGTGGCCCTGATTCGTGAATATGGGGGCGGAATCGAGGATTACACCCTCACATTGCCAAAAGGTGCAATCGACCTTGGCGAGAGTCTGCGTGATGCCTGCAACCGTGAGCTGCAGGAAGAAATTGGTTTTGGTGCCCATGAGTTTGTCTATCTGAAAAAGCTCAGCCTGTCGCCGAGCTACATGAGTGGCGGTATCGACGTGGTGTTTGCCCGCAATCTGTACCCTTCACAGCTGGAAGGTGATGAGCCGGAACCACTGGAACTGGTGCCATGGAAACTGGCCGAGCTGCATGAGCTGTATGGTCGGGCCGATTGCACAGAAGGACGGGCTATTGCGGCGCTGGCGCTGGCTCAGGAGTATCTGGCTGGTCGTTTTCAGGGTGAAGTGCTGGAGCCCTGAATGGTCAGTACGCTGGCTATCGCATTGGCCAGCTCTTCGGTGCGCAGTGGCTTGCTGACGAAGCCGTTCATTCCGGCTTCCAGACATTGCTGGCGGTCTTCCAGCATGGCATTGGCAGTCAGCGCAATGATCGGCACCGAGCGTTTCTGACTGCTCAGCTCACGAATGCGTTCAGTCGCAGTAATACCATCCATCACCGGCATATTCACATCCATCAGGATAAGATCGAATTCATCGCGGATCAGGGCGGTAATTGCCTGCTCACCGTCCGCTACGGTATGGCAGGTCATACCCAGACGTTCGAGCATCCGTTCGGTGATCTTCTGGTTCACCTGATTATCTTCTGCCAGCAGTAAATGGCCGGACAGCTTCGGCAGCTCTCGTTGCTTTGGCTGAGCGCGGCGCGAGACAGGCTGCTGACTTTCTGGCAGCGGCAGTTTCAGTGTGAAGACACTGCCTTCGCCCATGCCTGACTGAATAGTAATGTTGCCACGCATCGCCTGTGCCAGGTGACGGCTGATGGTCAGACCCAGACCGGTGCCACCATAGCGCCGGCTGGTGCTGCTGTCTGCCTGACGGAAGGCCTGAAAAATCTGCGCCTGCTTGTCGGCAGGAATACCTATGCCGCTGTCGCGCACATCAATGCTGACCTGATAGTTGTGTTCTTCGGTCAGATGACCGCTGACACGAATTTCTATGCGGCCCTTATCGGTGAACTTCAGGGCATTACTGAGCAGGTTCGTGATTATCTGACGGATACGCTTCGGATCACCCATCCAGTGGGTCGGCAGGCCGCCATCATAGTAATACAACAGACTCAGCCCTTTGCGTCGCACGGGCTCATTGAACAGCTGGTAGACGTTGGTCAGCAGGTCATTCAGATCGAAGCTGATGCTTTCCATTTCCAGCTTGCCGGATTCAATCTTGGACAGGTCGAGAATGTCGTTGATGATATCGAGCAGTACATGCGATGAGCTGTGGATGATATCCAGATAGCGGCGCTGATCTTCACTCAGACTGGAATCCAGTAACAGTTCTGCGGCGCCCAGAATGCCGTTCATCGGTGTGCGGATCTCGTGGCTCATGTTGGCCAGAAATACCGATTTTGAGCGGTTAGCCTGCTCTGCCTGATCCAGTGCTTCACGAATCTGGACGTTGGCTGACTCCAGCGCTTTCTGGTTGGCAATCAGTTCTGTCAGATCGAGACCGGCGAGCAGAACGGCGCCACTGTCCTCGGTATTGCCCTGCACTGTGGTCATGCGCCAACTGACGAACGACTCCCGACCGCTGGCCGACATCACCGGAAATTCCGAGGAAATATAATCTTCGGTCGATGACAGCACCTGCTGCCATTGCTGTTGCAGTCCCTCCTGAGCGGAACGTGGCACCAGATAGGCCAGGGGCTGGCCTTTGAGCTGGCTGTCGGTCATTTGCAGCAGGCTGTTAACCGGGTGGTTGACGCGCACAATGTTGCCGTCGCGATCACAGATGATCAGCAGAGTTTGCATGGCGTTGAAGTAGGCGCTGACGCGTTGTTGTTCTGCGCGTAATTCCTGTTCCATAAAGTGGCGCTTGCTGATGTCTTCACCGGTCACCAGCAGGAAACTTTCGCCTTCTATTTTCCATGGACGGGCATGCATGGCCCAGCGACTCTCTTCGCTATCAAGATCCGTCAGACTGCATTCGAAATCGACGGTGGTGGCGCTGTCGATGGCCTGTTGCAGGTAGCTGGTGACCCGTACCTGCTCATCAGAGGGCAGCAGGGTTTGCAGCCGCTTGCCAGACTCCAGGCGGAACGAGCGACGAAATCCGGGATTCGCTTCCAGCAGCATTTGCTTCGGGCTCAGCAATAGCGCGATACCGCTCATATGCTCCCAGCCGAGACTGTTCTGCAGGCGCTTCTGACGCGCTTTCTCGCGCAGTGGTGCGGTGATCTGGTAGTAACCGGCGAAGGCGATGATTAACAGTGCTGCATTAATCAGCAATGTGATCCAGACAGAGGTCAGTGTGTGGTTCTGCTGACTGGAGAGCGAACGCCCGACAACAATGGCTGAGCCGTCTGCTGCCGGACTGTAACAGGCGATGTACTGCTCATTTTCAATGCTGTAGCGGCTGCAACCGGTTTTCCCGTTGAGCGCGAGGCCGAGTTCTTCATAGCGCAGGCGGGTGTCTTTCCTGCGCGGGAACAGCTGCCGCTGACCCGCTTTCTGCACCATGATTTCTGCGCCATCAAACAGCTGGTTGATGGTTGGCGTCGCATTCGTGTTGGCTGCCAGCAGGGTGGTCAGGCTTTGCAGTTCTTCATGTACCTGACTTAACCCGCGAATATAAAAGACCGATGTCCCGACCAGACTGGTGATGATGATCAGTGTACCCAGTTGAATCCACAGGTAAGGGCGCTGGCGGGCCATAAATCGTCCTGACAAAGGTTTACCCTCTACGATAGATGTTTGTCAGCGAGATGCCTATACCAACCAGGGTAAAACCAGCGCATGCAGTGTGGCCGTCAGTGTCATGGCCATCGCCGCATAGGCTGATTGTTGCGGCCCCAGCTCCAGTGCCCGGCTGGTGCCGATGGCATGGGCGCAGATGCCAAGGGTTAAGCCCAGTGTCTGCGGGTCATCCATTCGGGTTGCCTTCAGCATCGGTGGAATCATCAGAGCACCCAAAATACCGGTAATGATGACAAAGGCAGAAGCCAGGGCACTGATGCCGCCCACCTGCTCACTGATTGCGACGGCAACCGGAGTGGTAATGGACTTGGTGTAAATGGTGCGCGTGATGGCGTCGTCGCCAATCCAGAAGTGAGCCAGTACAACGGCGCAAGCAACCGTTACGCCACTGCCGATGGTCACCGCCAGAGCAATGCGCAGCCATTGCTTACGCATGGTGTGAATGAACTGATACAGCGGCACGGCCAGCATCACGACGACTGGCCCCAGCATCAGGTGCAGGAACCGTCCGCCTTCCATATAGGTTGTGTAACTGATGCCACTCAGTTCCAGCGTGGTGGAGACCAGCACAATGCCGGTCAGAATGGGCGGCAGGAAAGCGTTATTACCGGTGCGGCGATAGAGTTGCTGACCAGCAATGAAGGCGGCAATAGTCAATGCTGCCCAGAACAGTGGTGTTTGCAGTAGCGCGCTCACGACGAACGCCCTCCTTTCATGATCCAGGCACATACCAGAGCGCCAGGGATCAGACTGACCGTGAGAATAACCAGCAATTCCACGCCGTAGTCAGCCAGCAGCGATTTCTGCGTGACGATACCGACACTCACCGGAATCAGGAATAACGGCAGTAGTGGTGAAAGGGTCTGGGTAATGTCCTGCAATGCCTGCGGTGTACGACCACGAATAATCAGGAAAGCCAGCAGCAGTAACATGCCAACAATAGCGGCAGGGACGGGTAACGACAGAAAATCCTGCAGGACGCCGCCAAGTAACAGAAAAATCAGCAGGCCGAGAAGACCGGGCATGTACTGCTCTCCGATTGTGAACAGCCCCGGGAAGAGATGGTGCGGAAGGAGAGACTCGAACTCTCACACCTTGCGGCGCTGGAACCTAAATCCAGTGCGTCTACCAATTTCGCCACTTCCGCATTCAGGGCGCGGATATTATATAAGTTAGTTGCTGTTGCCAAGCGTATCACTACTCGTCTGCAATAAGCAGCTGGTGTATTGTGCGCCTTTAGCCTTATCAGGGACGAAAAATGAGCGCCAATCCCCGTTTAGCCAGCAACATTCTGGTGACCGCTGCGGCGGCCGTGATTGTGATTGCAGGCCTGAAAAGTGCTGCTGCCATGCTGGTTCCTTTTCTGCTGGCCATTTTTATTGCGGTGCTCAGTGCACCGCTGATGCACTGGCTGACCCGGCATCGGGTGCCAGATGTGATTGCCGTGCTGCTGCTGGTGGTTGGCTTTTTACTGATCGGCACTATGCTCGCCTCTTTCGTCGGCAGTACGCTGAATGCGTTTTACAAAGACATGCCGTTTTATGAGCAGAAGCTGCAGACGCTGATTACCACGGGTGTTACCTGGTTGCGCGGTATGGGCGTCGAAGTCGCCGATAATATTATCCGCGAATATGTGAATCCCGGTGTGGTGATGCGCACTGTGGCGAAAGTGTTCAATGGTCTGGGCGGCGTACTGACCAATACCTTCCTGATTCTGTTTACCGTCGTGTTTATTCTGCTCGAAGCTTCCGGTTTCCCGAACAAAGTGAAAAAGGCGTTCGGTGAAGAAACCCAGGCCTTCGATCACTTTGAGCGTTTTTCACAGTCGGTGCAGCAGTACCTGATGATTAAAACCCTGGTCAGTCTTGGCACCGGTGTCGCGGTGTCTTTGCTGCTGGTGATTATCGGTGTCGATTACTGGGCTCTGTGGGGGGTGGTGGCTTTCCTGCTCAACTACATTCCCAACATCGGTTCGATTATCGCAGCTGTACCGGCGGTACTGATCGCTCTGATTCAGCTGGGCCCGGCGGCGGCGGCACTTACCGCGGCGGTTTACGTCGGCGTGAACACTTTATTTGGCAATGTGGTTGAGCCACGCCTGATGGGCCGCTCACTTGGTTTGTCGACGCTGGTGGTGTTCCTGTCGTTAGTATTCTGGGGCTGGATTCTGGGCCCGGTGGGCATGTTGCTATCCATTCCACTGACCATGGTGGTTAAGATTGCTCTTGAGACACGTCCTCAGAGTCGCTGGATTGCTACCTTGCTGGATCACTGATCCAACATGGCAAAGAAGGGTAAAGCCCTTGTCGTTTTTACGGCGCGCAGCGCTAGACTGGGCTTATGGAGGTACCGATGAAATCCATTCTGCTTGTTGATGATGATTACGAACTGGGCGAACTGTTGCAGGAATACCTGTCGATGGAGGGCTTCAGTCTGACAGCCGTACAGGACGGTGAAACCGGTCTGGCAAAAGCGCTCAGTGGCGAGTTTGATCTGATATTACTGGACGTCATGCTGCCGAAGCTTAACGGCTTTGAAGTGCTCAAGCGCCTGCGTCAGGAATCGAATATTCCGGTCATTATGCTTACCGCGCGCGGCGAAAGTGTCGATCGGGTGCTGGGGCTGGAGCACGGTGCCGATGATTACATTCCTAAGCCATATCACCATCATGAACTGGTGGCGCGTATCAAAGCGCTGTTCCGTCGTATCGAACTGGCGTCAGAGCAGGTGGTTAAACCGGCTCCGGGCATGCTGGCAGTCGGTGACCTTGAGCTGAACATTGGCAAGCGTCTGGTTACGCTGGCGGGTGAAGAACTGTCGCTGACGGGGGCAGAGTTTGGCGTATTGCAGTGCCTGATGGAAAACGTCGGTGAACTGGTGGACAAGGATTCCCTGTCGATTGCTGCGCTTGGTCGGCCGCTGATGGCCTATGACCGCTCGATTGATATGCATGTGAGTAACCTGCGTAAGAAACTCGGACGTCGTACTGACGACTCTGACTGGATCAAAACCGTGCGCTCGCGCGGCTATATGCTGGCCATCTGATGCGCTGGTACCGCTCACTGTTTTTCAAAATCTTTCTCTGGTTCTGGGGCGTAATCTTCCTTGCCATGTGGGCCGCCGTGCTCACCAACGAATGGATTGAGGATGATTACTTCCGCAAAGCCTCGGAAGCAGAAACCCTGCACCTGATTCGCATGATGGACAGTCAGCGGCCGATTATCGCCGAGGGGCGTAAGCTCTGGCGGCGTATTCGTCCCGGGTGGAACTTGGTGGCGGTGCCGGTGGATATGCTCAGCCAGCTGCCGCACGACCTGGAAGAATTTGTGGATCAGGCCGAAGATTCAGACTCTGTGCTGTGGGGGCAGAACGACGGTTGGCTGATGATCGGGCCATTGCAGACGCAGGGTTATCTGTACGTAGCGGTTGCCCGTAAAGAATGGCAGAGCATGCTCGACAACGAAGATCGCTGGATGGTGCCTGTAGCTATGGTACTGGTGGTCACTTTGCTGTGCTTTACTCTGGTGTGGAGCCTGACCCGGCCGATCCGCCGCCTGCAGACAACGGTGCGCAAGCTGGGCGAAGGTAACTTCGATGTTTCCGACCTTAAGGGTGACCTGCACCGTCATGATGAAATAGGCATGCTGGCCAGTGAGGTGGTCGATATGTCTGATTCGCTGCAACGTTTGCTGCACAGTCATCAGCAGCTGTTGCGCGATGTGTCCCACGAGTTACGTTCTCCTCTGACCCGGCTACAGATAGCGTTGGGAATCGCCCGAAAGAAAGACCAGCAGCAGATTCTGGCCGCCGAACACGACCGTATTGAACGGGCTGTGGGGCAGGTGGATGGACTGGTTGCTCAGATTCTCGACCTGGCGCGTCTGCAGCAAACGGACACCCGTGGCCTGCAATCTGAAAGGCGCCATCTGCATGGTCAGATGACTCAGTGGTTGCAGGATGCTGAGCTTGAAGTGGAAGCGCATGGGCTGACGCTGGAAAGTGCTCTGCCGCCGGAAACCCTGGTCTGTCAGTGGGACTGGATTCTGGTGGAAAGGGCTTTCGACAACCTGTTACGTAACGCAATCCGCTTCTCTCCGCAAAATGGTGTTTTACGTGTCGGTGCTACGGTTCGTGATCGTGCGGTTGAGCTTTGGGTCGAAGATCAGGGGCCGGGCGTGCCGGAGGACGAGCTTGAGCGTATTTTTGCACCCTTCACTCAGGTTGATCCTGCCCGCGACCATGCATCGGGAGGGTACGGTATCGGTCTGGCGTTAGTGAAAAGGATTGTTGAATTGCACGACGGAATCGTCGTTGCTACCAATCAATCGCAGGGCCTGCGCGTCGCAATGACGTTACCAATTGGAAAATAAGCCTGATCTGGCGCATTTTTCTGTTTAACGAATGGCCGATTCTCTGGAAAAGACAATAGGTTTTTGGTAGAAAGGACGGCCCCTATAGCCCCCTGTGTCGAGGATGAAGTAACACAGCCGGCTTTATAAATAATGCGACGAGACTGGATGAGCACTATGTCAGAAGATTTAAAACAAGCAGCTCTGGATTACCATCAGTTCCCTAAGCCGGGCAAAATCAGCGTGGAACTGACCAAGCCGGCACAGACTTCACGTGATCTGTCACTGGCTTACAGCCCGGGTGTGGCTGAGCCTGTTAAGGAAATTGCTGCCGACCCTGAAAACGCCTACAAGTACACCGCTAAAGGCAACCTGGTCGCTGTAATCTCTGACGGTACCGCTATTCTGGGTCTGGGTAACCTGGGCCCTCTGGCTTCCAAGCCGGTAATGGAAGGTAAGAGCCTGCTGTTCAAGCGTTTCGCAGGCGTTGATTCCATCGACATCGAAGTTGAATCAGAAAGCCCACAGGCGTTCATCGACACTGTACGTCGTATTGCGAACACTTTCGGTGGTATTAACCTGGAAGACATCAAAGCACCTGAGTGTTTTGAAATCGAACGCACTCTGATCGAACAGTGTGACATTCCAGTATTCCACGATGACCAGCACGGTACTGCGATCGTAACGGTTGCAGGTGCTCTGAACGCACTGGAAATCGTTGGTAAGAAAATTGAAGACGCGAAAATGTGTGTACTGGGTGCCGGTGCCGCAGCGATCTCTTGCTCTAAGCTGCTGATCCTGGCAGGTATGAAGCCTGAGAACATCTTCATGTGTGACCGTAACGGCGTGATCCACTCTGGCCGTACCGATCTGAACCAGTACAAGCAGGCGTTCGCTGTTGATACTGACAAGCGCACTGTAGACGATGCTCTGACTGATGCAGACATCTTCCTGGGTCTGTCTGGTCCTAACATGGTAACTGGCGAGCAGATCAAAGCGATGGCTGAAAACCCAGTCATCTTCGCATGTGCGAACCCTGTGCCGGAAATCATGCCAGAAATCGTTGCTGAAGCACGCCCTGATGCCATCATGGCAACCGGCCGTTCTGACTACCCTAACCAGGTAAACAACGTACTGGGCTTCCCTTTCATCTTCCGTGGCGCACTGGATGTTCGTGCAACTGCCATTAACGAAGAAATGAAACTGGCTGCTGCTAAAGCGCTGGCGGGTCTGGCGAAAGAGCCTGTGACTCAGGAAGTTCTGGATGCATATGGTCTGGATTCTCTGGAATTCGGTCGTGAATACATCATCCCTAAAGCAGTCGATACTCGCCTGCTGGGTACTGTATCCACTGCGGTAGCTCAGGCTGCTATTGATACTGGTGTGGCTCGTCAGCCGCTGCCAGCCAACTACCCACTGAAGTCTCTGGCTGATATCTGAGACTGACTGGTAGTGATAAAAAAACCCGGCCCTGGCCCACTGCTGTCCCACAGTTTTAAAGGTATCTGTTTTCTATAAACGACTTTTAAATCCGCAGTGCCTATTGCCTACCAGGGGAACT
>NZ_JAEDAH010000031.1 GCF_020320395.1 Thalassolituus marinus
AGGGCAAACGAGCCAGGACAGCGCGAAGCGGGCCGGTTTTTGCTCCTGCAAAACCTGCATTTCCGCCATCCATGGCGGTCAGGAATCACGCCCTTCCGGCGATAGGGGCGGTCCGACGTTTCGGAAGGCCCCTCTATGAGGACAAGGGGCCTGGAATATCTCGCAAAAGTTCAAATAAAAATTTGTGGGACAGCAATGCCTCGGGGCCTTTTTTATTTCAGCAGCAAAACCACTGCTGACTGAGAGCAACCCGCTGCTCAGCAGGCTTTAACACATCAGCATCTGCAAGCCGGTCGATAACTTCGAGACGAGGCAACAACCCAAAACCGTTTGCAACCTGAATCGACAACCCGGGCCGGGCATTGAGTTCCAGCAACATCGGGCCATAGCGATGATCGATTACCATATCCGTGCCCAGATAGCCCAGTCCGGTTTCATCGTAACAGCGGGCAGCCAGTACCAGCAGCTGCTGCCAATCCGGTATGCAAAGCGAGGCCAGTTCGACCCCGGTATCCGGATGATGCGTGACAGGCTCACCGCCCTGAACAGCCTTCAGAGCACGACCCGTCGCGATATCGATGCCAACGCCAACAGCACCCTGATGCAGGTTCGCTTTGCCATCCGATGAACGGGTCGATAAACGCATCATCGCCATAACCGGATAACCCCGACAGACAATCACACGAATGTCAGGAACACCGTCGAACGAGAAGTCCGACAACGCCGGATCAAATTCGATAAGTTCCTCAATAATCACGGTGTCCGGCGTCCCACCAAGGCTGTATAGCCCAGCCAGAATATTTGATACATGACGCTCTATCGACGCCATACTTACCGTCGAGCCACTGGTTTTCACCAGTACGCCGGATTCATCCCGACGCATCACCAGAATACCTTTGCCACCACTGCCCTTTGCCGGCTTGATGGCAAAACCGGAGACATCTGCAATTATTTCACCCAGTCTCTTCACATCATGCTGACTGTTAATCGTAGCAATCAGCCCAGGCGTTGTGATTCCCGCCTTCTGTGCCAGCAGTTTGGTTTTCAGCTTGTTGTCCACCAACGGGTACAGATGGCGAGGATTGTAACGACTGATATAGCGGATATTGCGCCGGTTCATGCCCAGAATACCGCGCTTACGCAACTGCCATGGCCAGATCAGCATATCAGCTCCCGAACACGCGGAAGCGTTTCAGCTCCAGCAGACGGTACCCTGCGTAAGAACCAATCATCAGTACCAGCGCGAGAATAATGAACTGCACCCCGATGAAGTTGAAGGTCAGGTGGCGCACCCAGGGGTTACTCATCGCCCAGTAAGCCAGTACAGCCGTCAGCAAACTACCGCCACCCTGAATCATCACTTCGCGACCGCCTTCTTCTTCCCACAAAATCGACATACGTTCGATCGTCCAGGACAGAATAATCATCGGGAAAAAGGTGATTTTCAGACCTTCCGTCAGCCCCACCTTATACGACAGCACACTGAACAGACTGATAATGGCAATCACGGTAATAATCACCGCTGTGATCCGCGATACCAGCAACAGATTCAGCCGCGACAGATAGCCACGAATAAATAAACCGGTAGCCACCACCAGCAGGAAGCCAATCAGGCCAGTCACCAGCGACGTCTGAATAAAGGCCAGAGCAATCAACACCGGCATAAAGGTACCGGATGTGCGGATACCAATCAGAATCCGCAGCACACACACCACCAGCGCACCAATCGGCAGCAGCAGAATGGTTTTGAACATGGCCTGCTCTTCAACCGGCAGACTATGAATCGAAAAGTTCAGGAAATCGTGCTGACTGGAAAGCTTTTCAGCGATATTGGCGTAAGTAGATTCTTCGCGACGCAGCATGGAAAAGCGCACTCCTGAATCCACCCCACCCGTTACATCCAGTACTGGTGCTCCGCGCTGTTCCCAGAGTAACAACGGTGCCTGAGTTTCCGCTTCAAAAGCCGAGTGTTCGAATCCCGGTAAGCGGAAGACTTCACTTTCGTCGCCACTCCAGACTCTTAACAACGGCAGCAGTGGCTGTCGACGGCGCCCGTCTTCCAGTGCCAGGCCGTAAACAACCGACGCTGGTACCCGTGCCTTGTGCAGCATATTGACCCACAGTTCCGGTAAACGACCGGCAAAATGGGTGCGCAGTAACTCGATATGCTGAGATTGCTGATCATCGTGGAAGCGCTTCAGAATTTCGCGCGCCAGGCTGAAATTATCAGCCGAGGTGGTGTAAGCCTCATTCAGTACGCTGCCGATGGCGGTAGCATAGGGTTCCTCCCAGCTGACCGCTCTCAGAGCAGGCGCAGGCGGTGGTGCTACATCGGCAGAGGGACTGACCAGAACCTCAGCCCGGTAAAACAATTCCTGACGACCATCCGCCGCACGGATAGTCCATTCCGCACGAGGCTGATCACCATCTATAAAATTCAGTCCATAACCCGGTGAAGCTCCTGCCTCCTTGAGCAAGGTAAATCCGGTCTGACTGGTTGGCCGTGCCATGGCCACCCGCACCGGATCGCCCTTAGCATCAAATTCAACACGTGCTTCCACCGACCAGATGGTCTGGGTTTCGCCGTACAGCAACGGGACTTCATAAGCCCAGTGCCGGTGCAGGATCAGTACACTACCAACCACCAGCAGGAAGGTCACCACCGCAAACAGCGGCAGACGTGGCAATTGCGTCAGCGTGTTCATCGCAGGACGATTCATGACTGCGGCCCTTCATTATTCTGCATCTGTGGATGCTCTTCAGTGGCCGGGATATCCGGTACAAACTTCGGATGAATAAACTGCTGACCGACATCAATCAGGGTCACGTCCCGAAGAAATTCGCGCCCCAGTAAAATGGGATAGGTCATTTGTGAGCGATCCGTCAGCGAGAATTCCGTCTCCTGCTGTAAATGGCTACCAAGATTCACGGTTAAAGCAACAACAGGCCGACGTTCTGCTTCATCACTGCTGGCCTGACGAATACGAACATGACGGACCAGTGGCGCTTCAATGGTCAGCGCTTTGGCTTCGTCATCATGCTGTAAATCAAAACGTACCCAGCGTTCACCATTGCGCTCGAAGCGTTCGATATTCATGGCGCTGAGAGAAGAGGTGGCCGCCCCACTATCGATCCGAGCCTGGTAATGGTGACCCGGCGGTGACAGATAGATCCATTCACTGGAGCCAATAATGGTCTTACCCTCATAAACAACAGCAGGTGCTTCCTGAGGAGGACACTCTGCCGTGATAAAGGCCGGATTGGATGAGTTGATGCTACCAATGCCCTGCTCGACCCGTTCCAGAGTCTGACGCTGCTCTGCCATCTCGGTACGCAGATCATCGAAGCTCTGACACTGCTGCTGGCGATGACGGGACTCAGAATCGTCGATAAGAGACTGGATGCGATCCAGGGTAACAGAACGATGATCAGGCCCTGGCCAGACTGAACAGCCAGTGGTCAGCAGAACGCCCTGAAACAGCAGAATACAGGCCGCCCGAGTGGGCATGGAAACCTCCAGAAATAAGGGAGTGCGGCGGGCATTTAACCACAGATGGGTGGGCAACCAGAACCAGAGTTCATTCTTTTTCATCAGGGGCCAGAGGCAATCACAAAGTCAGCGTGATCTGACCCGCAGAAACGAAAAAAGCTCCCGCAGGAGCTTTTCTTTTCATGCAACAGACTGTTGTTTCAGCCCATTTGCGACTGCAGGTAGTTCTGCAGACCGATCTTGCCGATCAGGCCAAGCTGCTGTTCCAGCCAGTGGGTATGATCATTCTCGGTATCGTCCAGCAGCACCTGCAACATATCGCGTGTCTGGTAGTCCTGAACCTGTTCACACAGTGCCATCACTTCACGCAGATCAACAATCACCTTGTATTCCAGATCAAGGTCGCTCTGCAGCATGGCCGGAACATCTTTACCAATATTCAGTGGTACGCGGGTTACCATATCCGGCGTACCGCCAAGAAACAGAATGCGTTCAATCAGCTTGGACGCATGTTCTTTTTCGTCTTCAAATTCGTGATCAATACGCTCGAACAGTTTCTTCAGTCCCCAGTCGTCGTACATACGGGAATGAATAAAATACTGATCCATGGCACTCAGTTCACCGGCCAGCAGCTCGTTCAGTTTTTCAATTACCTGTGGATTGCCTTTCATGATCTGCCTCCGGTTACATCATGGATTGCTGATAGTTTTCGATACCCACCTGACTGATCAGCTGCTGCTGAGTTTCCAGCCAGTCGAGGTACTCTTCTTCGTATTCCTGAATTTCTTCAAGCAGCTCACGCGACACGTAATCTTTTACCGATTCACAGTACGCAATGGCCTCTTTCAGCACATCCAGTTGCTCAAGAATCTGATCCATATCGCATTGCAGCATTTCGGCGGTATTTTCACCAATACGCAAACGATTCAGTTTCTGCAGATTCGGCAGACCTTCAAGAAATAAAATGCGCTCAATAAGCTCATCAGCCTGTTTCATATCCTTAATGGACTTTTTATAGGCCTTTTCATTCAACGCACTCAGACCCCAGTTTTTAAACATGCGGGCATGAAGAAAATACTGGTTAATGGACGTTAGTTCGATAGCAAGCACCTGATTCAGGTACTCGTTCACTTTGGCATCGCCTTTCATTATGGTCTGCTCCTGCGCTGAGTATCGATAAAGTCTATGCCCAGCGGGTTTCAGGTGCAACTTAACGCCTGTTTTATTACATAACTTTTCGCCTGAATTGCGCTAGTTAAAAACAGAGTATGAATAGTAATTAAAGTGAGAATCAGATGCGGATAATATCCGCCATCATCGGCGGATATTATGGCAATCAGCCAGCCGGGCGAATGCCGATATCAAAGGTACCGTCAGAATGGAAACGCACCGTTTGCTGGCGTTTACGGGCAATAAGAATTGGCTCGTCATCGTAGAATAAAAAGTTCTTCCAGTGCAGACGCAATGTCTTCCAGCTGGTGTGAACAATATGATCGACGCTGTAGCAGAAGAATACCTGGGTATTGTCATCCCAGCTCAGGTGCGCTGCCATCAGTTCCGGTAACTCGTTGCTGTCAGCATCCCAGGGGCCCTGCCAGTCGCCCTGATCCGTCCAGACGCCATTACGTGCCGGCCAGTCATCATTCATAAAGTGGCTGGCATGTGACGCTTCTTTGCTGATGTGCTGTCGCCAGAACTGATTGGCATCGGCCTCAGCCAGTGGGCGAATATCGGCGAGGGTTTCCTCCGGCACCGGTAATTCACGATGACGGAAAACCCAACCCTGTTTGTAGTCAGACCAGTTCTGATAATTCATGAAGCGTTTAACCTGTTGCAATCCTGAAAGGGTAGCATTTATTGAACACAGGCTGAATGCCTGCACAGAAACAGAAAGGCCACCCGAAGGTGGCCTGTTCCGTAAAAGCTCTGAGTAAACTCAGTCTTTAAAGGTATTGGCAGCGATAAATGCCTGCACTTCTGCCAGATCCGCCGGCAGAACGTTCAGGCGCTCTTCACGCTCCATCAGGTCCGTCAGGTGGTGTGGCAGTTTCGGCATGTCATAGCCGGCACGCTGTACCGCTTCTTCGAACTTCACCGGATGGGCAGTACCCAGAGTGATCATCGGAATGTTGTTGTTACGGCGACACTCGCGCGCGGCCTTCACGCCAATCGCAGTGTGAGGGTCCAGCAGGTAACCGGTTTCGTTAAACACTTCCTGCATCATCGCCACGGTGGTGTTTTCATCAACGGCGTAGCTGTCGAACAGTTCGCGTGCTTTCGCCAGCTTGTCTTCAGCCAGAGAGACAACGTCTTTCTTAGCGTTCATGCGAGTCATCAGATCCGCCAGTGCTGCACCGTCACGATCGTAGAGATCAAACAGCAGACGCTCGAAGTTGCTGGAGACCGCGATATCCATCGATGGAGTAATCGTGTGCTGCAGCGGGTGTACTTCGTACTGGTTCTTGCTCATCAGACGGTGCAGAACATCGTTGCTGTTGGTAGCAATTACCAGCTGCTCAATTGGCAGACCCATCTTACGCGCCATGTAACCGGCGAAGATGTCACCGAAGTTACCGGTTGGCACGGAATAGGCCATCGGACGCAGCGGACCGCCCAGGTTCAGGCTGGAATAGAAGTAGTAAACGATCTGCGCCATGATCCGCGCCCAGTTGATGCTGTTTACTGCAACCAGTTTACGCTCACCGCGCAGGAACTGCTGATCGCCGAAGCTGGCTTTAACCATATCCTGCGCCTGGTCGAAGTTACCTTCGATGGCGATGTTGTAAATATTGTCGCCTTCAACGGTAGTCATCTGGCGACGCTGAACTTCGGATACCTTGCCGTTCGGATGCAGAATGAAGATATCCACATTACGGCAGGCTTTGGTGCCTTCAATGGCAGCAGAACCGGTATCACCGGAAGTCGCACCCATGATCACAACTTTCTCGTGACGGCGTTCCAGTACGTAGTCCAGCAAGCGACCCAGCAGTTGCAGAGCAAAGTCTTTGAACGCCAGTGTCGGGCCGTGGAACAGTTCCAGTACGTATTCGTTGTGGTCGATCTGCTGCAGAGGTGCGATCGCTTTGTGGCCGAAGTTGGTGTTGTTGTACACCGCTTCCAGCATGCCTTTCAGCGCGTCAGAATCAACACAGCCTTCCACGAACGGGTAAATCACTTTGTGTGCCAGTTCGGTGTACGGCAGGTCACGCCAGGATTCAATCTCTTCGAGGCTGAACTGGGGTACTTCTTTTGGCACGTACAGGCCGCCGTCGGTCGCCAGACCTGTCAGCAGCACATCTTCAAAGGTCAGCTCCGGGGCGTTACCGCGGGTGGAAATGTATTTCATCATGTCAGGAAAGCCTGCAGGTTCAATCGATAGTAAAAAATTGCGCGTAGTTTACATGGTTCGGGCCCAGCGTGCATCACGGCAGGCCGACGTCATCACAGTTGCTGCAACAGCTCGGGCGCGTAGTCCTCAACCGTCGGACTGAGTCCCAGCGCGGCCAGGCGTTCATCAAACTCAGCAATCTGACGATTAAGATCATCCAGCGTGAGCGTGTTGTCTTCCAGTTGGTACAGATGGCGGGAGCCATGCAGCTGGAAGTAACGAATCACGAACGCCACTTCGCGCTCGTCTTCCAGCGCCTTCTCCAGCTTACGGCTGGCGCGGTAGATTCGGTTCAGCTCAGACTTCAGACGTCGCGCGTAGGTGATCTCGGCCATATAAGGCTTGTCTTTAATCACATTCACGACACCCGCCAGCAGGAAGGCGGATACTGCCACCGCCGCCAGATTCAGCAGAGTGTTAGAGTCGCCGTCAGACCACAGTGCAATAAACAACTGCGATAACAGCAGCGACAGCACCAGCAAGCCAGCAACCAGCCCACCCTGAAAGCGATTCAGGCGTTTTTTGAACAGACTCTTATCAATGTTTTCCAGCTTCATAGACTTTCTGCAATTCGCTCAGTGTTGAAAAAATTCACTCAGTTCCTGAAACAGCGCATCGTTCAGATAGCAGGTAAGGAACTTGCCCTGCTTTTCGACACGAATAAGCCCTGCATCCACCAGCGCCTTTACATGGTGAGACACCGTCGGCGCACCGATATTCAGCTTACTGATGAAGTCGGTGACACCGCAGCCACTGTCAGGCGCGGGCATGCCCCTGTTCTGACGGTGATGATCCACCACCTCCAGATATATCTGCAGCCGGTTAGGATGCGACAGCGCCTTAAACGCTGCGGCCAGGTGGCTGATCCCCGTGCTGGTCATTCGACACATACCCATCTCCGGGCCGTTGATTATGGGCGGCAGTGTACTGCGTAAACTGGCGTTTTTTAACCGCCAAAATACTTTGACAGTTATCAAACTGTTCTTTTAGCATAAATACTTCGATAACTATCAAAGTATAAAAACACATGAAAACGTTTCAGCACAAAACTGCCCTGATCACCGGCGCCTCCGCCGGCATAGGTGAATCTTTCGCCCGTCAGCTGGCCGCAGCCGGCTGCAATCTGGTACTGGTCGCGCGCCGGGAAGAACGCTTACAGGCGCTGAAGCAGGAACTGGAACAACAGTATCCGATCAGTGTCGAGGTACTGACGCAGGATCTGTCCGTGCCCGGTTCAGCACAGCAGCTGTTTCAGCGCACTCAGGCCCTGCCACGCCCGGTGGACCTGCTGATAAATAACGCCGGCTTTGCCCGGCACGGCAACTTCACTGACGTCGCGCTGGACGTTCACAGCCGTATGATTGCGCTGATGGTCACCACCCTGACCGAACTGACCTGGCTTTACGCCAAAGACATGAAGCAGCGTGGCGGTGGCCACATTCTGCTGGTGTCATCGCTGCTGGGTTTTCTGCCGGGACCGGGCTTTGCCAGCTACGCCGGTAGCAAGGCGTTTGTGCTGAACTTCGCCGAATCCCTGGCGCAGGAACTCAAGCCGCACAATATTCGCATCAGCGCCCTGTGCCCGGGCGGCACCGCCACCGAGTTTATGGATGTTGCCGGCCAGAGCATTCGCGGCATGCGCGAATTGGCCATCATGAGCAGCACGTCCGTTGCCCGCGCAGGTTTACAAGGGGTTATCCGCGGCAAGGCCAGCGTAGTGCCAGGCCTGCTGTATAAAGTATCGGTATTTGGTATCCGCTTTATTCCACGCCAGCTACAGGCGATCTTCGGTGCCATGGCCACCCGCAGTTAAGCAACACAGTCATACGCCCTGACGAAGTCGGGGCTGTCACTTCCCCGACAATTGTCTCCCTACCCGAAAACTGTCACTTTTGCCCCGCGATAACCAACCTACCAGTAGGTAGGCTGGTTACATTCACGGGAGTTCACTATGGTCCGATCAGCCAACAATACACGTCAGCAACTGGTGGAGATTTCCGCCGACCTGCTGTGTCGCCGCGGCTTCTCTGGTTTCAGCTATCAGGATCTGGCCAACGAACTGGGTATTCGCAAGGCGTCGGTACACCACCACTTCCCGCAGAAAGCCGATCTGGGGCTGGCCTTGTGCGACTGGACCGAAGCCTGGTTACTGGACGGTTTTCAACATTTTGACCGGCAGGCCAAAGGCGCGGTCGACAAGCTCAACCGCTACCTGCGCGCAGCCGCCAAACACGCGTTCAACGACGATAAGCAATGCCCGATCAGTGCACTGCACAGCGACCTGCCGGTACTGTCGGAAGCCATTCAGCAACGCCTGAAAGCACTCAGTGAAACCGAACTGAGCTGGGTAGCCGCTGTGTTTCAGCAGGGCCTCGAAAATGGCGAGTTGCAGGCACCACAGCCTGCCACTGACGCACGTGAAATGGCCCGTCTTTTTATCGTTGCCTGCAAGGGCGCGCTGTTCTATGCGCGTCTGCTGGGACGTGAACACTTCGAACAAAGCATGGCATTACTGCTGCGTCAGTGGCTGCCACAAACACATCAATAACCTGCACTACAGGAACAGAGAATGAGCAACGTACACAGCGCTGTCAGCGCACTGTTTGAACCGATTGAACTGGGCCCACTGCAGCTGAAAAACCGCATCGCAATGGCGCCTATGACCCGTACCTTCAGCCCGGGTAACGTGCCCAATGATCTGGTGGTGGCCTACTACGCCCGCCGCGCAGAAAACGAAGTGGGTCTGATCATTACCGAAGGCACCTGTGTCAACCACAAGGCCGCGAACGGCTATCCGCGCGTACCGTTCATCTATGGCGACGACGCTCTGGCTGGCTGGAAGAAAGTGGTTGACGCCGTACATGCCAAGGGCGGAAAAATTGCTCCACAGCTGTGGCATGTGGGCGCCATCCGTAAAGAAAACACCGGCGCCGATCCGGATCCATCGGTACCGGGTTACAGTCCGTCTGGTCTGGTGCGTCCAGGTGTTGAAAACGGCGTTGCCATGAGCAAGGAAGATATTCAGGAAGTCATCGAAGCCTTCGCTCAGGCCGCAGAAGATTCCAAACGTATCGGCTTTGATGCAGTGGAAGTACATGGTGCACACGGCTACCTGATCGACCAGTTCTTCTGGGAAGGCAGCAACCAGCGCGATGACGAATACGGTGGCGACCTGGTTGGCCGTACGCGCTTTGCCTGCGACATCGTACGCGCCATTCGCGCACGTGTTGGTGCCGATTACCCGATCATCTTCCGATTCTCACAGTGGAAACAGCAGGACTACAGCGCCCGCCTGTGTAACAGTGCCGAGGAACTGGATGCCTTCCTGAAACCGCTGGTTGAGGCCGGTGTGGATATCTTCCATTGCTCTACCCGTCGTTTCTGGGAAGCGGAATTTGAAGGCTCTGAACTTAACCTGGCTGGCTGGACCAAGAAGCTGACCGGTAAGCCAGTGATCACCGTAGGCAGTGTCGGCCTGAACGCCAGCTTCATTGATGAAGACAAGCGTGACATGGTGGCTCAGTCCGGTGTGGCCACCGCATCGATCGATGAACTGGGTCAGCGTATGGCACAGGGCGAATTCGATATGGTCGCCATTGGTCGTGCCCTGCTACAGGACCCGCAGTGGGTACTGAAAGTCAAAGGCGGTCGCTACGACGAGCTGGAAGACTACAGCAAAGAAGCTCTGATGCAGCTGGTATAACCCTCAGCGCTTATCCGTGCTCAGAAAGCAGCCTGCGGGCTGCTTTTCTGTTTTTGATAAATCACTGAAAAGCACCTGTCTCTTGACCCAGATTCCTTTCTCACCGCCCATAAGGTGCGTATGATGCCGCCGCCACCAGGGAAGGGTGCTAACCTCATAAGAATCACTACCAAGAGACATCTCATGCACCGTACCATGTTCGACACACCGATAGTTCGCCCCGTTCTGCGCGCGTTTTCGCTGATCACTCTGCGTCTCGCCGGCTGGAAAGTTGAGGGTGAAATCCCGGCCGATCTGAAAAAGTGTGTGATGATTGCCGCCCCTCATACCAGTAACTGGGACCTGCCTTTTACGCTGATGATTGCCTTCGCGATGAAGGCGCCGATTTACTGGATGGGCAAAGACAGTATTTTCAAACCGCCATTCCGGCGCCTGATGATGTGGATGGGAGGTGTGCCCGTCGACCGTTCAAGAGCCAACAACATGGTGCAGGCATCCATTGATGAAATGAACGCCAGCGAACAGATGTTCCTGATTGTTCCGCCGGAAGGTACCCGCAGTAAGGTCGATAGCTGGAAAACCGGTTTCTACCACATAGCGCACGGTGCCGGTGTACCGGTGCTGATGGGCTTTCTTGATTTTCAGCGTAAGCGTGGCGGCTTCCTTGGCACCTTCACCACCAGCGGCGATGCCGAAACCGATATTGCGGCGATCCGTAAACATTACACACACATCAGCGGTAAGAAGTCCTCCCAGTTCGGGAATGGTCAGTAACAACCTTCCCTGTCGGACGATCACATATCCGACAGGGTTACGTCATCCATTCCCCCGGGCGCAGCGCGCCCTGATAACTTCATCTGCACCCGCAGATTATTAGCAGAGTCGGCATTACGTAACGCCACGTCGGCATCGATCAGACCATCCTGCACCAGCAGAAACAACGCCTGATCAAACGTCTGCATGCCATTGTTACGACTCTTCTCCATGGTTTCTTTCAGCTCCTGCAGAATCTGTGGATGGCGACTTTCCGGGAAGAAATTCAGGATGCGATCAATCGCCTGGTTAGCATTATTGGCATGCAGGGTCGACACCACCAGATGCCCGGTTTCGGCATAATTCAGCACATGCTCCATGGTTTCCTAATCGCGAATCTCACCGATCTGAATCACATCCGGGGCCTGGCGCAGATGCTTCAGCGTGCCATTGAATTTGGCGCAGGGTGGCGCACCAGTAGACAGATACAGGTCTGAGCCACCGTGCCTGGCGAGCAACGTCAGATAAGCCGTCAGGTCCATACCCCCCTGAGTGAACAGTTGCTTCCCAAAGGCTGGCACCGGAAATCCACTGCCTGACTTACCAATTACAAAAGACAGGTCAGCCAATAACCATGCGAATTTAACGGTATTGCTGGCCGCCGGAGCCAACCCGGCGGCTGTTTACGAACAACCCTCAGCTGAGGATAAACCTGCTTGCCTCCAGTGGTGGTGGCGGCTCGTCCCCCAGAGATTCGGCAATGGAAATTTCATTTACCCGACAGAGGGCATCCAGCGGCAGATCGTTGGCTTCGCGTCCGAACGGTTCTTCCAGCTGCTCGGACAATGCATCCAGGCCAAAAAATGTGTAGCCAAGCAGCACAGCAAACAGCGGTGCCAGCCAGCCCAGTCCGGAAGTCAGACCAAAGGGGAGCAAGTAACAGTAAAGGTAAGCTGTGCGATGCGTCAGCACCGTGTAGGCAAAAGGCAACGGCGTCGTCGCCAGACGTTCGCTGGCCGCCTGAATAGCCGCCAGTGCCGTCAGGTGACGATCAAGCATCTGCAGTCCAATGGTATCCAGCGCCCCCTGGCGATACAGCTAACCAATATGACGGCCAGCTTCACGTAAACAATAGTCGGAGACATTACCGTGACTCAGTGCAGCAGCGGCAACATCGTCCCCCAGCCAGCGCGCCAGATCTTCACGAACATCTTCGTTGCGTAAACGTCCGCGCAGAGCGTGAAAATACCCCGCGCACAGCGCCAGCAACCAGCGCCGCTGATCGGCATGCCCGGCCAGCAGGCTTTCGCTGGTGCGTGCCAGACTGCGGATTTCATCCACCATATGACCCCATTGTTTGCGCCCTTCCCACCAGCGCTCATAGGCCGCGTTGTTACGGAAGCCGAGGAAAATCGACAATGCCACACCCAGCAATGTAAATGGCGCCGGCGAAAATTCCGGCACCTGTAACCAGGCCATATCGTGGAACAGCTGTACTAACAGGGCAAACAACAGCAGTACCGCCAGGTGCGGCAACACCACTGGCAGAATCGTGCCACGAACCACATACATAAGGGCCAGAGCCCCCGGACGCTGGCGAACAATCATCGGCTTTCTCCCTGCAGGGTAATCACCAGTCGGCGACTGCCACCATGATTACGATGTTCGCACAGATAAATGCCCTGCCAGGTGCCTAAATTAAATGCTCCGTCAGTCACGGGAATAGTCAGCGACGGCCCCAGCAAGCTGGATTTTATATGGGCAGGAAGATCATCACTGCCTTCCAGCGTATGCTGATAATAAGGCTGATTTTCCGGCACCAGACGATTGAAAACCGCTTCAAAATCGCTGCGCACCGTAGGGTCAGCATTTTCATTGATCGTCAGTGACGCCGAAGTATGCTGAATAAAAATGTGCGCAAGGCCGATATTAATGCGGCTAAGTTCTGGTAACTGAGCAAGTATTTCGCCACTGATCAGATGAAAACCACGGCGCTTTTCTTTCAGTCGGATTTCTTTCTGCAACCACATACGGATTCCCTGCGCTGTTATTCGGATCGCCATTGTAGCCAGTGCACAGGGCCGAATAACACCGCAAAAATCAGAAAAACGATTTCATCGGAACCGAACACCAGCTGCGGCCGGAACACATCGCCTTCACCCACAGACGATGCATGCGGCTGTTGGTGCGACGCTCCAGCGGTTTCATCGCCTCCAGACTACGCAGAACATCGACCGATGGATAAATCACCGGCGTGGCCAGAACGTCTTTATCGACGTAGGCAACAGCGCTGTGCATCGCCGTTGGGTAAGCCAGATAATTGGAATTTTGCGCCGCAATGCGGGCTTCCATCATGTAGCGGATAAACTGATAAGCCAGTGCCGGCTGCTCGCTGTTGGTCGGGATCGACATAATATCTATCCACATCGCCGCGCCCTGCTGCGGTATACGATAGGTCAGCGCATCATCACCGTCGGTCTCCGCCAGGATGTCGCCGGAATAGCCCACCACCAGACACACTTTATGGGCTTTGAGATCGTCCCGATACTGGGTGGTATGCAGATATTTTACATCGGTCAGTGCTTCACGAATCAGTTCACCGGCCTGATCGATATGCGCTTCATTCTGAGTGTTTACCGAATGGCCCAGGTAACGCAGCGCCGCGGCAAAAATCTCATCACGCTCATTAAGAAGTGCGATACCACAGGTGGACACTTTTTTGCGCAACGCTGAATTAAATAACAATGCCCAGCTGTAATCCTGTTCTTGGATACCCAGCGCCTGCAACGCTGCGGTATTCAACCCCAGGCCTGTGGTGCCCCACATATACGGAATACCATGTACTCCACCCGAGTCCTGCTGCAGATATTCCTGCATAAGATCGCTGCGTAGATTGCCATAATCGGGCAGGCGGTTTAAATCCAGCGGCTGAATTAAGTTGGCTTCGGCCAGACGGCGCACCGTACGTGATGCCGGAAATATCACATCAAAGCGATTTTTCGGGTTAAAAAACAGCGTGCTGAATTCATCCACACTGTTGTATTCCACATACTCGATAGTTACCTGATGAGCAGCCTCAAACGCACTGATCACCTCGGGGTCGATGTAATCACCCCAATTCAGCACTCGTAATGTGGTGGCTGACTCAGCCTGACTGTTCAGTGCCGAAGTCAGCAGCAGGGGTAACAGAAGCCGGAAAAGACGCATAAGAATCTCCGCGTTAAAAAAGGTTTCGCGGATTCTCTGTCTTTTACCAGATGGACAATATATCTCCGGGGAGATAGGCAAAGCGGACGCAGCGCATAAAAAAGCGGGCTAAGCCCGCTTCCTCTGTACGCCGATCACCGCATCGGTGGCATACCGCCACCGAAAGGACCGCCGCCTCCACCTAATGGACCGCCCGGGCCACCCATCCCACCGGGACCACCCATACCGCCCATGGCACGCATCATTTTGCGCATACCGCCTTTGGCCGTCATTTTCTTCATCATTTTCTGCATCTGGCTGTGCTGTTTCAGCACGCGGTTAACGTCCTGAATCTGGGTGCCGGAACCCGCAGCGATGCGCTTCTTGCGCGAGCCATTGATCTTGTCAGGGAACTGACGCTCCTGACGGGTCATGGAGTAAATGATGGCTTCCATCTGCTTGAAGTTTTTCTCCGCAGCATCGGTCTGCTTCGCCATCTGCCCCAGGTTACCCATACCCGGCAGTTTCTCCAGCATGGAGGTCAGACCACCCATGTTTTTCATCTGCTGAATCTGATCAAGGAAGTCTTCCAGATCAAAGCCCTTACCGGTCTTGATCTTCTTCGCCAGCTTGTCGGCTTTCGACTTGTCGATTTTGCGCTCGGCTTCTTCGATCAGCGACAGTACGTCACCGAGGTCGAGGATACGCGAGGCCACACGATCCGGGTGGAATGGCTCCAGGGCATCGGTCTTTTCGCCCATACCCATAAATTTGATTGGCTTACCGGTAATATGACGTACCGACAGCGCCGCACCACCGCGGGCATCACCGTCGGCCTTAGTCAGAATCACACCGGTCAGCGGCAGGGCTTCGTTAAAGGCTTTGGCGGTGTTGGCCGCGTCCTGACCTGTCATGGCATCAACCACGAACAGGGTTTCAATCGGATTGATGCCGGCGTGCAGATCCTTGATCTCTGCCATCATCTCTTCATCGACAGCAAGACGACCTGCGGTATCCACCAGCAGCACGTCTGCAGCTGCACGCTTGGCTGCATCAATGGCACCCAGCGCAATATCCAGCGGCTTCTGATCCGGTGTTGACGGGTGGAATAAAGCACCCACATCGCCGGCCAGAGTTTCCAGCTGTTTGATCGCTGCCGGACGATACACGTCGGCAGAAACCACCATTACCTTTTTCTTTTCACGCTCCGCCAGGAATTTAGCCAGCTTACCCACGGTGGTGGTTTTACCAGCACCCTGCAGACCCGCCATCAGCACCACGGCCGGTGGCTGAGTGGCCAGGTTCAGCTTCTCATTGGCTTCACCCATCACCTTCTGCAGTTCTTCGTGAACAATCTTCAGGAAGATCTGGCCCGGATTCAGGCTCTTCAGTACTTCGGTACCGATGGCACGCTCTTTCACCTGATCGGTAAAGGCTTTCACCACTGGCAGGGCCACATCGGCCTCAAGCAGCGCCATGCGTACTTCTCGCACGGTGCCTTTAATGTTGTCTTCGGTCAGCTTCGCCTGGCCAGTAATGCTCTTTAACGCACTGCCAAGTCGGTCGGTAAGGCTCTCAAACATCTTGGATGACTCATAACCGGATAAAAAAATTCGTCGCAGTATACCGCGCCCGCCACTATCCCCCAAACTCTGCAGAACGATGAGTATTGAGCGACAGGCTTTTACCTGACTTTGGCTTGTGCGAAACTGCGGCTGTTTTCCGAGGGATTGACATGTCGTTATTTGCTTTAGCCCTTCCTGCATCGTTGTTTTATCTGTTTGCGGCGTTCCGCCAGTGGCAGGCCATTACCGGCCGCAAGGCCATGAACCGCACAATCGTTCTGACCTGCACCATGATTGGCGCCCTGCTGCATCTGGGCTATATCGGTGGCAGCATGCTCGGACGCGAGCACATCAACTTCGCCATGTTCGAGGTTGGCTCACTCATTACCTGGGTGATTACCCTGCTGATTCTGTTCTCCAGCTGGCGCAAGCCGGTGGATAACCTGCTGGTCGGCCTGTTGCCGATGGCCGTTGTAGTGCTGCTCTGCGCCGCCATCAGCCAGCAGAACTCGCCATTACCGCACCTGAGCTACGGACTCGCCTGGCACATTCTGCTGTCGATTCTGGCCTATTCAGTATTCACCATCGCTGCGGTGCAGTCGGTACTGCTCTATCTGCAGGACCTGTCGCTGAAGAAGCACCAGACCCGAGGCCTGATTCAGGCGTTGCCACCCCTGCAGACCATGGATCTGCTGCTGTTTGAAATGATCTGGCTGGGCATGATTCTGCTGACCGCAGCCTTTGCCATTGGCTGGCCGTTCGTATTTGATCTGAAAGGACAGCACCTGATCCACAAAGTGGTGTTTGCCAGCATCGGCTGGCTGGTGTTCGCCATTCTGCTGGTTGGCCGCTACCGCTTTGGCTGGCGCGGCATCATTGCCAGCCGCTGGACCCTGATTGGCACCGGCTTCCTGATCCTGTCCTACTTCGGCACCAAATTCGTGATGGAAATTCTGCTGCAGCGCTGAGCTGCAGCCTGTTGACACCCGGCCCTGTAGCCCTATGATGGCTGGGTGTTCATTTTTACAGGATCCCGTCCTTGAGCGACGTTCCCTTAAGTATGCTCTTCGGCATACTCGTTCTTCTGATTATCTTCTCTGGATTCTTCTCCAGCTCTGAAACCGGCATGATGTCGCTGAACCGCTACCGGCTGCGTCACATGGCGAAAAGCAAGCACAAAGGTGCGATGCGCGCGTCCAAACTGCTGGAAAAACCTGATCGCCTGATCGGCACCATTCTGACCGGCAACAACCTGGTTAACTTTGCGGCTGCTGCTCTTGCCACCATCATCAGTCAGCGCCTGTGGCCCGACAACCCGGATCTGGCCGTGTTTGTGAACACCATTCTGTTCACTCTGGTGGTACTGATCTTTGCCGAACTCACCCCAAAGACACTGGCCGCCATTACGCCTGAGAAAATCGCTTTCCCGGCCAGCCGCATTCTGCTCGGTTTGCAGTGGGCGCTGCATCCGTTTGTCTGGTTTGTGAATACCATCGCCAATGGTCTGTTGCGACTGGTGCGCATTGACGTGAACAACGCCACGCCGGACAACCTCAGCACCGAAGAACTGCGCACCATCGTGCGTGAAGCTGGCTCCATGATTCCCAAGCGTCACCAGCACATGCTGATCAGTATTCTCGACCTCGAGAAAATGACAGTGAATGACATTATGGTGCCGCGTACCGAGATTATCGGTATCAACCTCGACGACGATCTGGAAGTGGTACTGCAGCAGCTGCGCACTACCCAGCATACACGTCTGCCGGTGTACCGTGGCGACATCAACAATGTGGTCGGCATTCTGCACACGCGCAATATCAGCCGCTTCCTCAACTCGGGCGAGCTGCTGAAAGAAGAGATCGAAAAGGTCGCGCGCGAGCCCTACTTCATTCCGGAAAGCACACCGCTGCACACCCAGCTGTTTAACTTCCAGAAGAACAAGCGCCGCATCGCCCTGGTGGTGGATGAATACGGCGATGTCGAAGGTATCTGTACGCTGGAAGACATCCTGGAAGAGATCGTTGGCGACTTTACCACTGACGTGGTTGCGTCCAGCTCTCCGGATGTTCACCCGCAGGAAGATGGCAGCTACATCATCGATGGTGCCGCCTATGTGCGGGATGTGAACAAAACCATGAAATGGACCCTGCCGACCGATGGTCCGAAAACCATCAGCGGGCTGATTGTCGAGATCCTCGAGCATATTCCCGATGCGCCGGTGTGTCTGACCATTGGCGAATACCGCATTGAGATTCTGCAGATCAAAGACAACATCGTGCGTGCGGCCAAGTTCACCATCAATCCGAACTACCGCTATCCCGACTGAATGTCATAACAACGGGGCTGCGGCCCCGTTTTTATTGGCCGCCATCCGGCTCAGCCATCGCGACTGAGTTTAAAAACCGCTACAATATGCGCCCTTTTCAAGAGCAACCGTAGCGAATTGTCATGACCGCACAGAACCCTCGTAAAATCCTCGTCACCAGCGCCCTGCCTTATGCCAACGGCTCCATTCATATGGGTCATATGCTGGAATACATTCAGACCGATATCTGGGTACGCTTCCAGAAAGCCCGTGGTAACGAGTGCTACTACGTCTGTGCCGACGATGCCCACGGCACCGCCATCATGCTGCGCGCCGAAAAAGAAGGGATCAGTCCGGAAGAACAGATTGCCCGGGTAAAAGCCGAGCACGAAACTGACTTCGCCGATTTCCAGGTTGCCTTTGACAACTTCCACAGCACCCACAGCGAAGAGAACCGCCATTTCTCCTCCGAGATCTACAAAGCCTGCCGCGACAAAGGCCACATCAATGTGCGCAAGATCAAGCAGCTGTACGATCCGGTAAAAGAGCTGTTCCTCGCTGACCGTTACATCAAAGGCGAATGCCCTAAGTGTGGCGCTGCCGACCAGTACGGAGATAACTGTGAAGTCTGTGGTGCTACCTACACCCCGGCGGAACTGAAAAACCCGTTCTCCACCATTTCCGGCGCTACCCCGGTGGAAAAAGAATCTGAGCACTACTTCTTCAAACTGCCGGACTTCCAGCAGTTCCTGAAAGAGTGGACCCGCTCCGGTACATTACAGGACGAAGTGGCCAACAAACTGCAGGAATGGCTCGACTCCGGTCTCCAGGAATGGGATATCTCCCGTGATGCGCCCTACTTCGGTTTCGAAATTCCGGATGCACCGGGCAAATACTTCTACGTATGGCTGGACGCACCGATCGGCTACATGGCCAGCTTCAAAAACCTGTGCGACCAGCGTGGCGATATCGACTTCGACGAATTCTGGAAAAAAGATTCCACAGCCGAGCTGTACCACTTTATCGGTAAGGACATCATCAACTTCCACGCACTGTTCTGGCCATCCATGCTGAGCGCGGCAGAATACCGCACGCCAACCGCCGTGAATGCCCACGGTTTCGTTACCGTCAACGGTGCGAAAATGTCCAAGTCACGCGGCACCTTCATCAAGGCGCGTACTTACCTGAACCACCTGAACCCGACTTACCTGCGTTACTACTTCGCAGCAAAACTGGGCTCCAGCGTTGACGACTTCGACCTCAACCTCGAAGACTTCGTTATGCGTGTGAACGCTGACCTGGTTAACAAACTGGTTAACATCGCCAGCCGTACTGGCAACTTCATTGCCAAGGCCAGCGGAGAACTGAGCGCCAACTGTGTTGAACAAGCCATGGTGCAGGAATTCATTGATGCTGGCGATCTGATTGCCGAACACTACGAAAAACGTGAATTCAGCCGTGCGATGAAAGACATCATGGCACTGGCCGACCGCGCCAACGAATACATTCAGGAAAAAGCCCCGTGGGCGATGAACAAAGAAGAAGGCCGCCAGCAGGAAGTACAGGAAGTGTGCTCTGTGGCCATCAACCTGTTCCGTCAGCTGGTGACTTATCTGTCGCCGGTGCTGCCTGAAATTGCGGAAAAAACCAAAGAATTCCTCAATCTGGAATCACTCGACTGGGAAGCGCGTCGCAACATTCTGCTCAGTCACAAAATCAACAAGTTCAAGCCAATGCTGGCGCGAGCTGAAATGGATAAAGTGACTGCCATTCTGGAAGAAACCAAAGCCGAGCTGGAAAAAGAAACCGGCAAACCGGCCGATGGTAAGAAAGACGAAAAACCAGCGGCGAAAAAAGACGAGAAAAAAGCGAAAAATAAAGGCCCGGAGCTGCGTGAAGACGGCAATGAAGTAATTGCTGAAACCATCGAATTCCCGGACTTCGCCAAAGTCGATCTGCGCATTGCCCGCATCGTGAAAGCCGACCATGTAGAAGGCGCAGACAAGCTGCTGCAACTGACGCTGGACATCGGCAATGGCGAAACACGCAACGTGTTCTCGGGCATTAAATCTGCGTACAACCCGCAGGATTTGGAAGGCAAACTGACGGTAATGGTTGCCAACCTGGCACCACGCAAAATGAAGTTTGGCATGTCCGAAGGTATGGTACTGGCGGCAGGCCCAGGCGGTGAAGATATCTTCCTGCTGGAGCCACACGACGGCGCCCAGCCAGGTATGCGTGTGATGTAATACCCTGCGTCGTCACAGCGGCTGATTCCGCCGCTGTGACGACCAGTTCCCCTCCCCCTTTTTCAACCACGTTGAATGCCCTATGTCTGAATCCACCACACCGTCTTATTACATCGCCCCACGCTGTGAAGAAGAACTGAAAATTCTGCACGTCGATGACGATCTGATCGTGGTCAACAAGCCAGCGTTTCTTTACACAGTACCTGGCCGTGGCCCGGAAAATAACGACTCGGTTATCACCCGCCTGCAACCGGATTACCCGGAAGCGGTGATTGTGCACCGCCTGGATCTGGATACATCCGGCTTGCTGGTCGTAGCCCATTCAGAGCGTGCGCGTCAGGTGTTATCGCAACAGATTCGTGACCGTGAAATTCAGAAAACCTATCAGGCGGTCGTATGGGGAATAGTCGAGCAGGACGAAGGTGAGATTAACCTGCCCATCGGCAAAGACTGGGAAAACCGCCCGCGCTGCAAAATCGATTACGAAGAAGGCAAAGCCTCCCTCACCCACTTCATCGTTGAACAACGGAATCCGGACACCCACCGTACACTGGTGACATTAAAGCCCGTTACCGGCCGCCAGCATCAGCTGCGCCTGCATTTAAAGTCCATCGGCCATCCGATTCTGGGCTGCGATTTATACGCCCACGACGAAGCATTGCACGCAGAGCCAAGACTCATGCTGAACGCCAGCGAACTGGCGTTTAAACACCCAAATGGTGAGATGATGCAGTTTGAAGACAAGTTGGATTGGGCGCTGGATAAATAGCGCTTTCATATACAGAGATTTCCTTATAAAGGGACATCCACTCTAGCTCTTACTTCCGATTGCGGGATTAAAAAGCACTCACTAAGCTGATGATTACGATCTGCAATGGAATGCGTCATGCCCAAGCCACGGAAGCAACAGGTATCAATTGAAGATACGCCTTATTACCACTGCGTTTCCCGTTGTGTCAGACGTGCGTTTCTTTGTGGTACAGACTCCTTAACCGGTGAAAGTTACGAACATCGTCGTGGCTGGCTTGAGAACAAACTCTTAGAGCTGCCACAGATCTTTGCCATTCAAATCGCTGCCTATGCGATTATGAGCAATCACTATCATGTGGTGCTTTATATAGATTCCGACGCGAGCGAATGCTGGACCGATGAGGAAGTCATCGAACGTTGGCATTCACTATTCAAAGGAAATCTGTTGTCTCAGCGCCTTATGCGCGGTGATGATCTGAATAAAGCCGATCTGGCTCGCCTGCAAATCTACATAACAGAATGGCGCTCTCGCCTTACCGACATAAGCTGGTTTATGCGCGTATTGAATGAATCCATCGCCCGAGAGGCAAATCTGGAAGATGACTGCACTGGTCGATTCTGGGAGGGACGATTTAAATCACAGGCGCTACTGGATGAAGCGGCTCTTGCTGCCTGCATGGCCTATGTCGATTTAAACCCTGTACGCGCAGGGATGGCGAAAACGCCGGAAGAGTCTGACCATACATCCATAAAATCCAGATCTGAAAAAGCACAAACCGTGCAGGCTCCCAACCACCTGCACCAGCAACCTAAAGAACTACTGCCATTTGCCGGAAACCCTCGCCAGAATATGCCCAAGGGCATTTCTATGAAACTTACTGATTATCTGGAACTGGTCGATGCCACAGGCCGTATAATCCGAGATGACAAGCGAGGATATATTCCAGACAACTCAGCAAAGATTCTGGAACGACTGGGATTAGATGAAGATCGCTGGCTCAGCATGACGCAGAACTTCGAGCAAACGTTTAGCACCTTTGCAGGCAACGAAGAAAAACTCCGCACCACCTGCGAGCGATTAAAATACCAACGCCCACCCGGGCTGAATCGTTGTCGGACAGCCTTCGGTTAGGTATTTCCCTTCACAATCTCAAAAGAATCAGGCACTCCTGAGGGGTCGTCGTGCCTGGAATATCCACTCTCGCCTCTTAATTCAGAACACTGGCTTAGGCCATAGGAATTTTGTTTACACTCGAACAAGCTGGACTGCAAGCAGCTGCCTTTCAGGCTGTAAAGTACGGGTTTATTAGAGTGGATGTCCTACTTATTCTTCTGATTATCTGGAACTGGTCGATGCCACAGGCCGTATAATCCGAGATGACAAGCGAGGATATATTCCAGACAACTCAGCAAAGATTCTGGAACGACTGGGATTAGATGAAGATCGCTGGCTCAGCATGACGCAGAACTTCGAGCAAACGTTTAGCACCTTTGCAGGCAACGAAGAAAAACTCCGCACCACCTGCGAGCGATTAAAATACCAACGCCCACCCGGGCTGAATCGTTGTCGGACAGCCTTCGGTTAGGTATTTCCCTTCACAATCTCAAAAGAATCAGGCACTCCTGAGGGGTCGTCGTGCCTGGAATATCCACTCTCGCCTCTTAATTCAGAACACTGGCTTAGGCCATAGGAATTTTGTTTACACTCGAACAAGCTGGACTGCAAGCAGCTGCCTTTCAGGCTGTAAAGTACGGGTTTATTAGAGTGGATGTCCTACTTATTCGATGTATGTCGAGTGTATTGGCAACTTCCTGAACCTGAATCCCTTCAATCAGACTTAACTGTACTGCTTTGACTTTAAATTCATTTGAATACTGCCAGGTCTTCCTCGGCTGAGTATATTTTGGCATTGGACACCTCGTCAGTTTGACTTTGGTGTCCGTTAAAGCGGGGAAGATCATGTCTCGTTAGTTTGTCACCATCGCATCATACGCTGCCCCCTGATATTCATTGATTGAGCCATATTATCTCCAATCATCTTTTTCAAATCGTTCAAATACTTCTGGCGGGCAAAGTTTGCTGGCCGTTACTTGCAGCCCGGTGATCTCCGACAAATCATCCAACGCATCAAAAAACTGCCTTCTGTTGGCAAATTCATCCAGCCCAAGATTGCCCAACAGTGAATAATAATAATCGCCATAGCGGGCAATGCCCTGGCGATTCAGAACCAACACCGGGTAGATCATAAAGGTGGTCTGATTACCGGCACTGGTTGCAGTTGATATACTGAACATCAAGCAGATTTTACTCACACTGTCAAAACGAATTTCAGTGATGCTTTCTTTATAAAGACGGATCTTATGTTCTACTAAGCGACCTCTCTCAATAAGAATATGAAGCCTGTAACGCAGCATCAGAAAACCCGGTATGAAAAAAACCACAACCGCAGTAACAATCATCACCCACATGGCCGGAGACAGTACTGGTTCAAATGCAGCTGCCAGCAAGAATGCCACCCCGACACCGACAAACACCTTACCCCATCCATGAACACTCTTAGCAAATGGGGAGTCGATATCAATTACACCCTGATCCTTATTGATACTAATCATAAGTAGCTGTTCTGCCTTTTAAATTCTCAAATCCTTCCGTACCAATCATCCCAGCTCTGCAGCAGACAAGGAACTATCGAGACACCCACGCTAACACAACTTCTCGCGCAAACAACTTTCGTAGTTTACTTATTCAAAGGCTTTATGCGAAGCGAGGAAAGTGCCGCGAAACCACCTACAAAACTAGCTAAAACGACTAACCCAATAACACCAATATACGACTCGATGGTATCGTCAAATATTATGAAACTGGCAAACAAACCAGATATTAGAGCGGTACCTTTAGCTGGAATATAAATTGCGATAATTTTTCCACAATGCGGACAAATCTTATTCTTTCCCCAAGTATTCACCGCTTTGGAGAAGACTCCAACATTTTCTTTGCAATGAGGGCATATCATCGTTTTACCTCTAAGCCATAACGCCGCTAACAGCGGCGAGCGAAGCGAGTCCGGTGCCCGAAGGGCTGATCTTGCCCCGATAAACGGACACGTTCATTTTCATGCTGCTATTCGCTCGTATTCCATCGGTGAACAGTAACCGATTCCCGAATGCAGCCGCTTTCTGTTGTAGTAATCATTGATGTATCTCGCCAAAGCATACTTCAAATCCTCTGCTGCGAACTACCGAGACACCCACGCTAACACAATGTTCTGCGAGTAACTTCCGTCGTTCTTTTGGTGTCGAGGCTCCAGCCAACCACCCGGCGTGAATACAGATCCATGATTACCGACAGATAATGCCACTGTTTCTTCACCTTCAGGTACGTCACATCAGCCACCCAAACTTTATTTTTGTTGTCAGGAACTGCTCCATCAGAGCGAAGGTTCTCTCCTGACGCCAGAAAGCGTCTCAACCCTGGTGCCCGGTGCGTTACCTGAGTTACCCGAGCGATCAGTCCCATCTCTTGCATCAGCCGCGCTACACGCTTCCTACTGACCTGATATCCCTGCTTTAACAGGGCTTTCCAGATTCTCGGGCTTCCATAGCGACCTTCGTTCTCATCCGAGATTTTCTTGATGAGAATCTTTAGCCCCATATCTGATTGCTTACGTTCAGACGGCTCTCTGTTAAGCCATGCATAGAAGCCACTACGGGATACACCCAGCCACTCACACGTGCGCTTAACGCCTAGTTCTTGTCCGAATTTCTCGATGAATCGATATCTTGCTGATGTTCCTCCGCAAGAAACCGTTGCCACTTTTTTAGCAGGTCAACTTCCTGTTTCAGCTTTTTGTTCTCGGCTTCAAGTTTCTTCAGTTTGGAGATTTCCTTTTCTTGCTTGCTGGTCGCTTCGGTTAACTTCTTGCGCTTATCTGCCACGATTTTGCCTTCACGGTATTCTTTCCGCCATCGTGACAGCATGAACGGATGTATGTCGAGTGTATTGGCAACTTCCTGAACCTGAATCCCTTCAATCAGACTTAACTGTACTGCTTTGACTTTAAATTCATTTGAATACTGCCAGGTCTTCCTTGGCTGAGTATATTTTGGCATTGGACACCTCGTCAGTTTGACTTTGGTGTCCGTTAAAGCGGGGGAAGATCACCAGTCCGACAACATGCGCTTGTTAAGTTTCGCTGGCTTCAATCTCTTTGAGCTGAATGCCCTGCGAATTTCTCCAATTAGTGAGGCCATTTGTATTGCCGCCACGAACGACACTGCCAGCAGTACTTGGTGAACCGAATTCAATGTCTTTCACAAAGACAAGATGGCCATCCTTTTCCAAGAGAAGCCCTTTCTCAATAAGCTGCTCCCTTTTATCCCTCATACGCTTTGCTGAAGGCCTATGCTCTAAAACAGCTTGCGAGCCAGCAAATACAATAAAACCATTCGCTGTTCTCTTGCCAGTAGCCGTCAGCCCTTTAATTTTGCAATATAAAAGGTCTTTCGATTCGCTAGCTTGATCTACTTTTTCATTAAAATCTGGAATACCTAAGACTGGAAGTAACTGTAGACATTTCTCTAGGAAAACATCCATTTCTGCCGCATCAGACTCAGGCAACCTTGCTCCACTACTCGCAGAGTTCATAACAATGGCTGCGCCATTGCTATTCGCCTTTTCAATTAAAATACCCTCTAGATACCGAATATGCGCTTTAGTGAGGTTTTCATCTTTAGATACAAAGACAGTTGCTGCATTCCAAAAGTCTTTAGTAGCGTGACCTTTAAGCCTATTCGCGACATTTTCAGCTTCGCCGATATAAATAGCTCTTTCCCCTGAGTCAGGTTCAACGCCTGTCAGAAGATAAAATCCAGGGCTTGCGAGCTCTTCTCTCTTCAAAAGGTCGGATATCTCAGTCCTCGGAGCAGCAATAGCTTTCCCAGACCAATTCGATAGTTCTGCAGTTCTAAGCCCGCTCGGGCTTCCGTGAACTAGAAATATTTTAATTGTTGCTGCTTGCAATGAGCTCTCCTAGAAACTTAACAGCTTATTAGTGTGCGTGCGCACTTATCCTGGGCGACTCTTTCGAGAAACCCTACGTAACTTACTGACCAGGTTGAGAAATCTTCCATAACTCAAAAATCCCTTCCAGAAAAACGCGCACGCCTGTTAACTCCGACCTGCTGCGCACATAAACTTGTAAACCTCTCCTGCAAACAGAGGGCAAGTTATTGATTCATTTGACGTTTACGTTACTACCCTCTGGCAAAACGAGCAAGCACGAATGTAAAGCGTGCCAGATTTCTTGAAAATCCGGAAATATACTGTATATATAAACAGTATATCTTTACATTCGGAGATCGGGATGGCGAAGAGTAAGTTTCTGACAGAAGTACGTGAATTCATGCGACTGCATGGCTACAGCATCCGCACGGAACATACCTATATTTACTGGATCAGGTTCTATATCCGCTTTCACCGTTTGCAGCATCCAGCCAGCCTGGGGCCTGACCATGTCATCATGTTTCTCAGCTTTCTTGCTAACCGCAGAGACGTTGCCATTAACACTCAGAAAATCGCACTTAATGCTCTGGCCTTTTTGTACAACAAGTACCTGAACCAACCTCTTGGTGATATAGGGTTTACTTTTGCTACACGCCCGCGGCATTTGCCCACGGTATTGTCACCATACGAGGTAGGGAGAATTCTCAGCGTCTGTGATAAACGCGATCGGCTTATATTTTCACTGTTATTTGGTTCGGGACTGCGTATATCCGAGTGCCTGCGTTTGCGCATTAAAGACTTTGATTTCCCGCGCGGTTCGCTGACGGTATTCGACGGTAAAGGCGCTAAAGACCGGGTTACTATCCTGCCGCAAAGCCTGAAGCCCTTATGTGACGATTTTTTCGATAAGGCAATAGCATTACAGAAAAGCGATAACGACCGAGGTCTGGGGCCCTCCCTTCCTGGTGCTCTTGGCAAAAAATACCCATCTGCTCATCGGCAACCCGCGTGGATGTTTGTTTTTCCATCGACGACGGTTTGTACCCACCCTTATACCAAAATCCTTTGTCGCCACCATTTACATGACTCCGTGCCACGCAGGGCGTTAAAACAGGCGGTTCTGGATGCCGATCTGGTTTCAAAGCGCATTACCTGCCATACATTCCGGCATAGCTTTGCAACCGAGCTGTTACGCTCGGGACGGGATATCAGAACGGTACAGGAGTTACTGGGCCATAGCGATGTTGCCACGACTCAGATCTATACCCATGTCATCGGACAGCATTTTGCCGGCACGACCAGTCCGCTGGACTTTACCCCACAGCTAACAGACCGCAGACCTGAAAGTCCCAAAACCTGACCAGCTAGTCAGCTTGGTATCAGCTTTGCTTAGTAAAGGCACATTAATGCGTTATGAACCGCTGGCAGGGTTGCCGGTGACTAAGGAGAAACGGCTTGAATCTGCCCGTTCAGCCTCTGACAGGCCCACAGGTTGATGCACCATACTGGAACGCTCATCTGGACTTAACTCTGCGAAAAACCGCAAGAGGCACAAAGTTGGTGCATAAAAACCACAAAGGCCCTCTTTATGTGCAAAAACCTTTCTATCCCGAAGGGCCGGACTGTGCACACCTGTATTTACTGCACCCACCCGGTGGCATGGTGTCTGGCGACCAGCTGACCATTCGGGTAGAGAGTGTCGAACAGGCTCATGTTCTGGTAACAACTCCCGGTGCAGGCCGTGTCTATCGCGCCCGTCCCGATGGTCTGCTGCAGCAGCAAACGATTGAGCTCGTCATTGGCAAGCAATCGGCACTGGAGTGGATGCCGCTGGAGACCATCCTCTTTCCGTCATCGAAGGCGCGGCTGGAAACCCGGGTGAATATGAGCGACAGCAGCACTTTTATTGGCTGGGATATTGTCAGTCTGGGACTGCCCGCCAACGGTATCCGTTTAAATGATGAAGACCAGCAAACCACGCTGAAACAGGGGCTGAAAATTTATTGTGATGGCCGCCTGTTACTGAACGAGCGCTTAAAGCTAACCCCGGACAATAACGACGTGCTGAATGCCAGTGCGGGGTACCGTCAGTTGCCGGTGCACGGCTTACTGGTTGCCGGGCCTTTTTCTTCTGTTCCTCCAGAGGGCGAAGCCGAAGCCTTAATGACACAACTACAGACCCTGTGTGACGAACATATGGCAGGTGCCAGTAAAAATGGTGAGTTTATTACTGTGCGCTATCTGGGAAGTTGTAGTGAAAAAGCGCGCCTGCTGCTGACTGAGGCGTGGAAGTTATTACGCCCGGCGCTGATGCAGCGCCCGGCTTGCGCGCCGCGTATCTGGGCGACATAAAGCATACGAATAGCCAACCTTTTTTTAACCGTATTTATTGAAGAATTATTTGAGGTGAACGATGGAACTGCTGCCACGCGAGAAAGACAAGCTGCTGATTTTTACCGCAGCGTTGCTGGCCGAGCGACGTTTAAACCGCGGCCTGAAACTGAATTATCCGGAAGCGATGGCTTATCTCACTATGGAAATTATAGAAGGCGCCCGCGATGGCAAAACCGTGGCCGAACTGATGAGTTATGGCAAAACCCTACTGACTGCGGATCAGGTAATGGACGGTGTGCCGGAGCTGATTCATGAAGTGCAGGTAGAAGCGACTTTCCCGGACGGCACCAAACTCGTTACCGTTCATGAGCCTATCGTTTAAAACTACCGGCGCTGCCAGAATTTAAGGAGAAGAACATGATCCCGGGTGAAATTATTCCTGCCGATGGCGAGATCGTTCTGAACGAAGGACGCAAGACCATCACCATTCGCGTAGAAAATACCGGCGACCGCCCTATTCAGGTCGGATCACACTACCACTTTTACGAAACCAATCTGGCACTGTCGTTCGATCGTGAACAGGCGCGTGGTTTTCGTCTGAATATCCCGTCCGGCACCGCCGTGCGTTTCGAACCGGGTCAGGGCCGTGAAGTGGAACTGGTGGAATACGCTGGTGATCGTATCGTCTACGGTTTCCGTGGCGATGTAATGGGCAAACTGTAAACAGTAAGGGGTTAGTATTATGAGCCGTACCATGGACAGAACGTCTTACGCGCAGATGTTTGGCCCGACCACAGGCGATAAAGTGCGCCTGGGTGATACCGAATTATTTATTCAGATTGAAAAAGACTTCACCACCTACGGTGACGAAGTGAAGTTTGGCGGCGGTAAAGTAATCCGCGATGGCATGGGCCAGAGCCAGCGTACGAGTGAAGAATGTGTTGATCTGGTGATTACCAATGCCGTGGTTCTAGACCACTGGGGTGTGGTTAAAGCCGATGTTGGTGTTAAGGACGGTCGCATTTTTGCCGTGGGTAAAGCCGGCAACCCGGATGTGCAGGACAACATCGATATTATTATCGGCCCCGGCACCGAAGTCATCGCCGGTGAAGGTTCGATTCTTACCGCCGGTGGTATCGACGCCCATATTCACTTTATTTGTCCGCAACAGGTTGAAGAAGCCTTAATGAGCGGTGTTACCACCATGATTGGTGGTGGTACCGGCCCGGCGACCGGCACCAACGCCACCACCTGTACTTCCGGCCCCTGGTATATCGAAAAGATGCTGCAGGGCACTGACGATCTGCCAATGAACTTTGGCTTTCTCGGTAAGGGCAATGCTTCGCTGCCAGAAGCACTGGAAGAACAGCTGGAAGCCGGTGCCTGTGGTTTAAAATTGCACGAAGACTGGGGCACGACACCGGCATCGATTGACTGCTGTTTATCGGTGGCGGAAAAATACGATGTTCAGGTCGCTATTCACACCGACACCCTGAATGAATCGGGTTTTGTCGATGACACCATTGGTGCTTTTAAAGACCGTGTAATTCATACCTACCACACCGAAGGTGCCGGTGGTGGTCACGCGCCGGATATTATCCGCGCCTGCGCTTATCCGAATGTACTGCCCTCTTCCACCAACCCGACGCGTCCGTACACCGCTAACACGGTGGACGAGCATCTGGATATGCTGATGGTATGTCACCACCTGGACAGTTCCATTCCGGAAGACGTGGCCTTTGCCGATTCGCGCATCCGTAAGGAAACCATCGCTGCCGAAGATATTTTCCACGACCGTGGTGCTTTCAGCATGATTTCTTCCGATTCTCAGGCCATGGGCCGTGTCGGTGAAGTGGTAACCCGCACCTGGCAGACTGCACATAAAATGAAAGTACAGTTCGGCTACTTAAAAGAAGATGAAAATCTGGGTGCCGATAACTTCCGCGCCCGTCGCTACATTGCCAAATACACCATCAATCCGGCCATTGCCCACGGTGTATCGCATGAAATCGGCTCCATCGAAAAAGGTAAGCTGGCGGATCTGGTGCTGTGGAAACCAGCCTTCTTTGCGGCCAAGCCGAGCATGATTATTAAAGGCGGTATGATCGCTGCTGCACCCATGGGTGACCCGAACGCGTCAATCCCGACCCCGCAACCCGTGCACTACCGCATGATGTTTGGCGCCATGGGCCGCGCGGTGAATAAAACCTGCGTTACCTTTGTGTCGGAAGCCGCACTGAACAATAACGTTAAAGAAAAATACGGTCTGCAGCGAAATCTCGCCGCCTGTAAAAATACCCGCAACATTCGCAAGAGCGATATGGTGCTGAATGACTGGATGCCGACCATTACCGTCGATCCGCAAACCTATGAAGTTCGTGCCGACGGCGAGCTGCTCACCTGCGAGCCAGCCACCGAACTGCCATTGGCACAACTGTATAACCTGTTTTAAGGACGCCCCATGCTTGAAGTATATGAACGCTTAGGGACTCATCCTGAGAATATCGACAACACCACAGTGTACTGCACCGTGGTGGTTGATTACGAAAAGCGCGACCGTGGTCGGCTGAAACTCACCAGCACCGATGGCGAAGAAGTTCGCCTGTTTCTGGAGCGTGGTAAGCCGTTAATCGTGGGCGAATATTTAAAAGCCAGTGATGGCAGAATTGTGCAGGTACAGGGCGCCGTCGAGGACGTTGCGCTGGCCACGTCAGACGATTGGAATACCTTTGCCAAGGCCTGTTATCACCTCGGTAACCGCCACGTAAAAGTGGAAGTGGGCGACCGCTGGTTGCGCATTAAACCCGACCATGTGCTGGAAGATATGCTGCATCAGTTAGGTTTAATGGTGAGCCATGAACAGGCAGTATTTGTACCGGAAAATGGCGCCTATTCCGGAGGCCATTCTCACGGTCACTCGCATGGCCATCACCATGATGATGACCACTCACACAGCCATGGAGATAGCCACGGTCATTCACACAGCCATGGGCACTCGCATGGTCATGGGCATTCGCACGGGCACTCACATGGTCATGACCATGACTGATCAGTCTGCTCTGCTCACCACTCCGGGCTTACTGCGTTTATTGCAGCTGTCCAGTGTCAGCCTGCCGGTGGGCGGCTTCGCCTTTTCTCAGGGGCTGGAGTATGCCGTAGAAAGCGGCTGGGTGAGCAATATGGCAAAAACCCGCGACTGGATTGCCATGCAGCTGCATGAAACCCAGGCGCTGATTGATCTGCCGGTATTAAAAGGTGCGATGCAGGCGGTAGCGGCGGCAGATGAAGCTCGCTGGAGCGAGTGGAACGATTTAATTCTCGCCAGCCGCGAAACCCGCGAGCTGCGCTTAACCGATACCGCCATGGGCGAAGCGCTGGTGCGTTTGCTGAAAAGTCTGGATGTCACCCTGCCCGCTTACGCCCTGAATGCAGAAGGCGATATCAGTTTTGTTGCTTTGTACGCCTGGCCTGCGGTGCAGTGGCAGATTCCCTATGAATCCGCCGCCACTGGCTTAAGCTGGGCCTGGCTGGAAAATCAGGTAGCGGCGGCAACCAAGCTGGTGCCTCTGGGACAGACCCAGGCGCAGCAATTATTAAGTGATTTACAGACCCTGATTCCACAGACCATCGAAATTTCTCATGGCGTGGAAGAAGACGAAATTGGCGGCTCGTTACCGGCGATGGCGATAGCGAGTGCTAAGCATGAGACGCAATATACAAGGCTATTCCGCTCATGAGGGCTAGTTGCATTGTCAGGACTTTGTTAAAAATTTTCTCAGGATGCTCATGTAGACTAACTACACTCCGCTCCTTCGATAATTTTTGCCGCGTCCTGACTGCTTCACCTTTAGCAAAGGAAACAGGGCCTCATCATTAGCGGTATGGCATTGCAGCTTCGCCAACGCTCTGAAAGTAATAATTACCAGGGCGTTATCTGCATTTGGTTAGCGCCCTGAAAAGTAAAACTAAAGAATTTAAGCAAGACTCAGAATTTCTGGAGAAACATATGAAAAAACAAACTCTGCGCGTTGGTGTTGGCGGCCCGGTTGGTTCCGGTAAAACTGCTCTGCTGCGTTCCCTGTGTTCTGCCCTGCGCGAGCACTACAACATCGCCGTGGTTACCAACGATATTTACACCAAGGAAGACGCTGAGTTTCTGACCCGTAACGAAGCGCTGGAAGCCGATCGCATTATGGGTGTGGAAACCGGTGGCTGCCCGCATACCGCCATTCGTGAAGATGCCTCCATGAACCTGGCCGCTATTGATGAACTGATGAAGCGTCATGGCGATCTGGATGTGGTGTTTGTCGAAAGTGGTGGCGACAACCTGAGCGCTACCTTCAGCCCGGAATTATCCGACCTGACCATTTATGTAATCGACGTATCCGCCGGTGACAAAATTCCACGTAAAGGCGGCCCGGGTATTACCCGTTCTGATCTGCTGGTGATTAATAAAACCGATCTGGCACCATTGGTAGGCGCCGATCTGGATGTCATGGATCGTGATGCCAAGAAAATGCGCGGCGAGCGTCCGTTTGTGTTTTCTAACCTGAAAGTGGCGAAGGGCCTGGACGATATTATTCAGTTTATTGTTAGCGAGGGGATGCTGGAGGTGAAAGAGATCCCTCCAGCCAAAGCCGTAGTCTGACCTGAGCTATTGCGCTTGCTGATGCGGCGTTAAAAACGCCTTCGGGATACTCATGTAGGTTAATACACTGCGCTCCCTCAGTTGTTTTTGCCTTGCCTCAGCTGCGCTCATAACGCTCAGGTATTTGTAATGGACGCTGGACGTCCGACGTCGGATGTCGGATGTCGGATGTCGGATGTCGGATGTCGGATGCCGGATGTCGGATGTCGGATGCCGGATACCGGATACCGGAAAAATAATTTACACGCCTGACGCTGCAACCAGCTTCCAGCGTCAGGCTTCAAGCTTAAAAAAATTTCCTATCAGGGAGAACACTATGAAAAAAGTATTTATCACCGCCGCAGCCCTGTTGCTGCCTGCCGCTGCTATGGCTCACACCGGTCATGAAACCTCTGGTTTTGCTGCCGGTGTCGCCCATCCGTTTACCGGGTTGGATCACCTGCTGGCGATGCTGGCGGTTGGTCTGTGGGCTGCACGTCAGTCTGGCAGTGCACGCTGGGCGGCGCCGCTGGCGTTTGTAGCTATGATGGCGGTTGGTGCTTTCGCCGGTATGAGTGATCTGGCGATTGCCGGTATCGAGATGATGATTGTGGCGTCTGTAGTGGTGTTCGGTGCTCTGGTGGCGCTTAACCTGAAAAAAGGCGCGCTGGCAGGCGTTGCTCTGGCCGGCGTGTTTGCTTTCTTCCACGGTGCTGCACACGGCGCAGAAATGCCACTGATGGCATCCGCTATGACTTACAGCGCTGGTTTCCTGCTGGCTACGGCAATCCTGCATGCAGTGGGTTACGTTCTGGCGTCTCTGGGTTACAGCAAAGCGGCTGACATCAGCCGTCGTAGCGCAGGCGCTGCCATTGCCGTAACGGGCGTTGCCCTCGGTATCGCCTAACAGGCTTGCGCTCGGAGACAGTGACCGCCACTGTGTGAGCACTGTCTCTGGCACGCAATACTGAAAACCATAACGGATGGTCGCCTGCTGGCGACCGTTATGCCTATACTGGGCGTAACTTTCTGGCTAAGCCGTTATGACTCTGATGCAATCTTCCACGCTTTCCGCTGCCCTTGGCGAACTCCCTTCAGGCTTTGTACGCCTGACCGATGTTATTCCGGACCTGCAGGTCGACCTGAAATACGCCAGTGACGATAACTTTGTCGGCAAACCCCTGATTGGTTACGAGCACGCAACGGCCGTTCTGACCGGCGACGCCGCACGTGCCCTGCGCGATGTGCAGGCGCAGCTGAAACCGCTGGGACTGGGTATTAAAGTATTTGATGCTTACCGCCCGCAGCGTACCGTGGATTTTTTCCTGCAATGGGCCGCGGACGATCACGATATCACCTGCAAAGAAGCATTCTATCCGGCGCTGGATAAACCTCGCCTGCTGGTAGAAGGCTACCTGAACTCGCCATCGGGACACTCCCGCGGCAGCACGGTCGACCTGACGCTGATTCGTCTGTCCGATAACAGTGAGCTGGATATGGGCACGCCGTTCGATTTTTTCGGTCCGCAATCCTGGACTGACTACTCGGCTATCAGCAGCTCACAGAAGGCTAATCGCGCCATGTTGCAGAAGATCATGCTAGCCCATGGTTTTATTGGCGTGCATGAAGAATGGTGGCATTTTACTCTGAAAGCCGAACCATTCCCGGATACTTACTTCGACTTTATCGCTTCCTGACACTCGTCAGGTCGCCGACCGACGAAAGGTGTAGGGTATGGCCGATGACATTCAGAGGTAGTTATGTCGGATATCCGCCCCCAATACACACCAGAACAGGTTCCAGCAGAACCGCTGTTTGATCGCAAACATCTGATCATTCTGCTCGATGTGCTGCTGTTTGCTGCGTTGTACAATTTCCTGCCATTAGAACCCCAGATCGTGACGGGCCTGAGTATTCTGGTATTTGTCGCGGTGTTGTGGCTGACCGAGGCGATTCACGTCAGCATTACCGCGTTGCTGGTACCACTGCTGGCGGTTGGTTTCGGCGTGTTCGATACCAGCAAAGCCCTCAGCAGTTTTGCCAACCCGATTATCTTTCTGTTTTTAGGCGGCTTTGCCCTGGCCGCGGCATTACATGCTCAGCAACTGGATGCCGCCATCGCCAATCGGGTACTCACCCTTGCTCGTGGTCGGCTTAGTGTCGCCCTGCTGATGCTGTTTGCGGTATCTGCAGGGCTGTCGATGTGGATCAGTAATACCGCCACCACGGCCATGATGCTGCCGCTGGTGCTTGGTGTACTCAGTCAGCTGGACCCGGTTAAACAGCGTCCGACCTACGTCTTTGCACTGCTGGGGGTTGCCTACAGCGCCAGCATCGGTGGCATTGCCACTCTGGTGGGCAGCCCGCCAAATGCCATCGCTGCCGCTCAGAACGGTATGACCTTTGCCGACTGGATGATTCTGGCCGCACCTGTGTCTGCCATTCTGCTTCCCCTGGCAATCTATGTTCTGTACCGCAAAACCAGCCCGGATCTTGGCTATCGCTTTGCAGCAGAACACCAGCCACTACAGTGGACACCAGCGCGCATCATGACGCTGGTTATTTTTCTGTTTACCGCGCTGTGCTGGATTTTCAGTGGACCGATCAACGCCTTGCTGGGTGGTCTGGCGAAATTCGACAGCATCGTCGCGATTAACGCCATTATTCTGCTGGCCTTTTTCGGCGTAGTGCGCTGGCGCGATATTGAACGCACCACCGACTGGGGTGTGTTGCTGCTGTTCGGCGGCGGCCTGTGCCTGAGCGCAGTATTAAAAGCCACCGGCACCAGTGTGTTTCTGGCCCACACCATTGGTGATGTACTGCATCAGGCTGGCACCCTGCTATCGATTGGCGTGGTGGTAACCTTTGTAGTTTTCCTCACCGAATTTGCCAGCAACACCGCCAGTGCAGCATTGCTGGTGCCGGTATTTGCTGCCATTGCCGAAAGCCTGGGGGTATCTCCGGTGGCGCTGTCAGCAGTGATTGCGGTGTCGGCATCCTGTGCGTTCATGCTGCCGGTGGCGACACCGCCTAACGCGATTGTATTTGCTTCAGGCTATATAGAGCAGAAAGAGATGATGAGCGCAGGCTTCGTTATCAATCTGGTCTGTATCCTGTGCATTACCCTCTACGCCTGGCTGTTCTGGTAACGGTAGCATTGCTCAGCCACTGGTTTTCTCACTGGCCCCGAAGATGCGCTTCAGGGCCCCACTGATCCAGGTCTGCTCTTTGCTGACGATCTTTTTCACCGTCGACACATAATCTTCGTCTTCATGACGAATATGCTGAATCAGCCACACCATCAGCGAGGTGCGGGCGCGACGGGCAACGCTGAACGGATCTTTACCGCCGGTCAGTTCGTCGTACATGTTGCGCACCTTGTCTTCAAAGCGGCGATGTACCATCTGGTGCGACTGCAGCAACGGATACCCCGCCTGTTCCATCAGCTGTTCCTCAAACACAAAGTGATCAAAGGTGTAATCACGTAAGCGTTCCATCACGTCGAAGACTTCTTCGACTTCGCTCTTACTGATGGCATCAGACAGGTCATTGATGTAATCGACGATACGCCGGTGCTGCGAATCGATTACCTCGATACCGATGTTCATGTCCTCAGTCCACTCAAACTTTTCCATAAGCTCTGCAGCCGGGTCTTCTCTTTTGTTATTGATAGTCTTATCGGAGTAGGCCGCAGTCTATCGAAGCATATCGTTCAAAAATTGATCTGAATCAATTACACACAGAAAGTGTGGTTAAATGACAAGCAGCAGTTAACATCTGGCAGGGGCTTACAAGATGTCCTACCATGGCTGCCTCTGACACAATTGGATGCACTATGAAAATCTTCTGGACCCTGTTCACCAGCCTGATTCTGACCGTGGGCCTGGTATCAACAGCCGACGCCGGCAAACGTTTCGGTAGTGGCAGCTTCGGTAAAGCCTTTCAGACAACCCCTTACAAAAAAACCACGCCTCAGCAGGCGCCGCAGAAGCAACAGCCAGCTCAGGCAGCACCTGCCGGTAAGAGCAAAGGTCTGATGGGTGGCATGCTGGGCGGATTGCTGGCTGGCGGCCTGTTTGCCTATCTGCTCGGCAGCGGTGCTTTCGAGGGACTGCAGCTGATGGATATTCTGCTGATTGCGGGTCTGATTTTCATCGTTATGAAGTTGCTGCGTGGCCGCGCTCAACCTCAGACTCAGGCTCGTGAGGCCTGGGCTGGCAATATGCCGGGGCATACTCCGGACCCGGCCAGTGCTCATCATTTCGATGGTGGTGCGGATAGTCAGCAGCAGCCAATGAATCTGCCTGACGGTTTTGATGCGCAGGCCTTTACCGACGGCGCCCTGCAGCATTTCCGTGATGTTCAGAATGCCTGGAACAACGGCGACCTGAGCGTTATTGCCGAATACGTCAGCCCTGAGCTTTATGCAGCACTGGCCCGTCAGCGCCAGAGCATGATGGTACCGCCACAGACTGAAATTCTGGATCTCAACGCCGAGATCGTGCGTGCCGATCACAGCGATGTTCTGGCTGAGGTCAGCGTGTTGTTCCGTGGCCGGGTGAAAGACGAGCTGGAAAAATCGGAAGACGGTGTATTTGACGTCTGGCATCTGGAGCGCGATCTGAGCAAAGACGGCGCTCCATGGCTGATTGTCGGCATCGAAGCCGAGTAAACCAGTAAAAAAGGCGCATCAGCCACTGCTGTCCCACAGTTTTTAATCAGCACCATAGCTGACAAAAACAGCATGTTTTAACATCAAGGCCTGCTGCCTCGCAGG
>NZ_JAEDAH010000032.1 GCF_020320395.1 Thalassolituus marinus
TTCCCCTGGTAGGCAGTAGGCATTGCAGATTTAAAAGTCGTTTATAGAAAACAGATATCTTTAAAACTGTGGGACAGCAGTGGGTGAATACCGGCTTTTTTATGTCTGACAATTTACAGTTCAGACTGCTTCTTCTGGCGAACCTTGGGAACACGCTTACGACTGTTGGCTTGCTGACGAACTTTCTGACGCTTGGCTGCACGCTGAAACTGTTCCTTTTCACGACCAATCATACGCTTGGCCCGCTTACGCTCCAGACCAACCATATCCGCCAGGTCATTCAGCTCTCGCTGTCCCAGTTCCACCCAGGTACCAACAGGCACATTGGATGGCAGGAAGATACAGCCGTAACGTACGCGTTTCAGACGGCTGACCTCAACCCCCTGGCTTTCCCACAGACGGCGGACCTCTCGGTTTTTACCTTCCATGAGCACCACGTGGAACCACTTATTCTGACCTTCACCATCGAAGAATTTAACATCGGTGAAGCGCGCCATGCCATCTTCCAGCAGAACACCCTCTTTCAGGCGCTCGATCATGGCTTCATCAACGTCACCACGAACACGCACCGCATATTCACGGTCCACGCCGGTCGACGGATGCATCAGTTTATTGGCCAGCTCACCATCGGTAGTAAACAGCAGCAGACCGCTGGTATTGATATCAAGACGGCCAATATTTACCCAGCGCTCACCCTTGGTTTTTGGCAGATGATCAAACACGGTTGGGCGACCATCCGTATCATTACGAGTACACACTTCACCAACCGGTTTGTTATACGCCAGCACACGACGGGTACGCCCGGCATCTTCAAGGTTAATACGACGACCATCGACGCGTACGTCATCGTGACGACCAGCACGGCCGCCCAACTGTGCCTTTTCACCATTTACCGTTACCCGGCCTTCAGTGATCCAGCGTTCCACTTCACGGCGAGAGCCTGCACCGGCCAGCGCCAGTAATTTCTGAATACGTTCATTCATCTCTGATTAGTCTTCTTTGCCCGTCTCTGAGCCGGCGCCATCTGGCACACCTTCATCAGAGTTATCATTAAACAGACCCGGCGCATCCCGACGGATCTCCATAGTAGTATTTTCTGCATCAACGTCCGCAGCTGCGGATTCGTCATTATCCTGCGGTTCCCTGGCGGCGAGTTTCGCCACCAGCGCACTGAATTCACTCGGCTCAGCATCGCTCTCCTCTGCTTGCGAGCCTGCTTCATCCTCATCATCGCGAGTGAAGACATTCAGCTCCACCCTGGCAACCAGCTCGGCGGCGGCGGCCAGATCATCCTCTGTCGAGGCCAGTACATCAGCACCACGCTGCGCAATGTCATCTTCCGAGCTGAAGTCGTACTCTCGCGGCGTTTCTTTACGTGCCTCAGCCTCGTCACCAAGCTCAAGCTTGCGATTGGCGTCATCAAGCTCTTTGATTTCCATTAAGCTTGGCAGGTCTTCCAGACTCTGTAATCCGAAGTAATCGAGAAACTCTCTGGTGGTGGCATACATAGCTGGTCTCCCGGGAACATCACGATACCCGACAACCCTTACCCACTCTCGTTCCAGCAGCGTTTTCATAATACTGGAGCTGACAACAACCCCGCGCACATCCTCAATGTCCCCGCGGGTAATCGGCTGGCGATAGGCGATCAAAGCCAGCGTTTCCAGCAACGCGCGCGAGTATCGCTGCGGACGCTCATCCCACAGTCGCGCCACCCAGGGGGCTACCTCTGTGCGCACCTGCAGACGAAATCCGGAGGCCACTTCAATCAGCTCAATACCACGCCCCAGCAAGTCATTCTTCAGTTCGGTAACGGCCTGACGAATCTCCTGTGGTTTAGGAATCTGATGCTCTTCAAACAAGCTCTGTATACGCTCCAGCGACACAGGCCCGCCTGCCGCCATTAATACCGCTTCAATAATGTTCTTAAGCGCTGGCATTATTGCGCATCCCCACTGAACTCATGATAAGACGGGCCATCGACCGGCTTCGAAGTCCGCATCCGGACATGAATCGGGCCAAAAATTTCCTGCTGAACAATATCAATCGTCGCTTCTTTAACCAGCTCCAGAATGGCGAGGAAGGTTACCACAACACCGAGTTTACCTTCTGCATCGTCAAACAGAGAACGGAATGCAACAAAATTGCCTCCTTTCAGACACTCAAGCACATCGCTCATACGCTCACGAGTCGACAGCTGCTCACGCTGAATTTCATGATGCTCAAAGCGCTCAGCACGCCTTAACACTGCAGCGAAGGCGAGCATCAACTCCTTCATATCCACTTCTGGATGCACCTTTTCCTGAATGCGATCAGGGGCATCGACATCGGCAAGCCAGGTATCCCGCTCCAGTCTCGGCAATTCGTCGAGGTTTTCCGCTGCAGTCTTAAAGCGCTCGTATTCCTGCAAACGCCGGATCAGTTCAGCTCTCGGATCTTCTTCATCGTCCTCAGCACCATCCTCGCGATTACGCGGTAACAGCACCCGACTTTTGATTTCAGCCAACATTGCCGCCATGACCAGATACTCGCCTGCCAGTTCAAGCTGCAGCGCCTGCATCAGATCAATGTATTCCAGATACTGCTCGACGATCTCCGACACGTTCACCTCAAGGATGTCGAGGTTTTGCTTGCGGATCAGATACAGCAGCAGGTCCAGTGGCCCTTCAAACTGCTCGAGAATCACTTCCAGCGCATCGGGTGGAATATACAGATCCAGCGGCAGCTGCGTCATCGGCTGCCCCTGCACCAGCGCAAAAGGCATCTCCTGCTGGCCGCTCAGCCCGCGTCCCCGAACAGGTACATCGTATTCTGTCGGCGCATTCTCTGCCTGTTGTGCTGAATCCTGTTCACTCATTGCTTCAGATACCCGTCAGTCCCATGACTTCTCGCACATCCTGCAACGTACTGCGCACCTCATCGCGTGCCTTTTCAGTACCTTCAGACAGCAATCGTTTCAATAAATCCGGATTGTTCTCAAACTGCTCAGCTCGCTCTCTGATCGGAGCCTGTTCAGCAATGATGGCATCAATCACCGGCTGCTTACACTCAAGACATCCCCAGCCTGCACTTCGGCACTGAAGCTGAACCGTATCACGCACAGATTCATCCGAATACAACTGATGCAACTGCCACACCGGGCAGCGCTCAGGCTCGCCCGGATCCGTCAGTCGTATCCGGGCCGGATCGGTGTGCATGGTGCGGACACGTTTTTCAACGTCTTCCGGCTCTGCCCGCAACGGAATGAGATTGCTGCCGGACTTTGACATTTTCTGCCCATCCAGCCCCGGCATTCTGGCCGTCTCTGTCAGCAGGGACCGAGGTTCGGCGAGAATACTTTTACCTAACCCCTCCAGATACCCCAGCAGGCGTTCTTTATCCGCCAGCGTCAGCTGTGCCTGCTCACGTACCAGTGCACGAGCAGTTTCCAACGCTCCTTCATCGCCATGTGTGCGATGCGCCGAATGCAGCAGTTTATAGAGCGCTGCATTCTTTTTACCCAGCTTACGAATAGCCGCTTCTGCCTGCTGCTCAAAGCCTTCGTCCCGACCATAAAGAAAATTGAAGCGACGGGCGATTTCGCGCGCGATTTCAACGTGTGGTTCCTGATCTGCACCCACCGGAACCAGGCCGGCCCGATACGCCAGAATGTCAGCGCTCTGCAGTAACGGATAGCCCAGCAGTCCATAGGTACTGGCGCTGCGTTCCTGCAAACGCTCCTGCATATCTTTGTAGGCGGGAACACGTTCCAGCCAGGCATTCGGCGTGATCATCGACAGCAACAGATGCAATTCCGCGATTTCCGGAACCTGACTCTGTACAAACAAAGTCGCAGATCCCGGATTCACTCCCGCCGCCAGCCAGTCCACCAGCATGCGCTGCGACGAAGCACGAATACCCGAGGTAGATTCGTAATCAGTAGTCAGCGCATGCCAGTCGGCAACAAAGAAAAAACACTCGTACTCGTGCTGCAGGCGTACCCAGTTTTTCAGTACGCCGTGATAGTGCCCCAGATGCAATGCGCCCGTCGGGCGCATGCCGGAAACAACCCGCCTGTGCGGTTCAACCTGACTCACTGTGCTTGTCTCTGCTCTCAGGCCAGACCGTAAATACCAACGGCTTCGCGGATTTGCTCAATCAGCGGTTTGCTGATGGCACGCGCTTTTTCGGCGCCTTTCTGCAGTTCCGCCTCAATATCCGCCGGACGATTCAGCAGGTCGTTGTAACGTTCACGCGCTTCGGCTAGCTCTGCATTGACCAACTCAAACAGTTTCTTCTTGGCATCACCCCAGCCGATACCTTCAGCAAATGCCTGACGCATTTCAGCCGTCTGCTCTGCTGTCGCAAATGCCTGCCATACCTGAAACACCGTTGAGGTATCCGGATCTTTCGGCTCACCCGGCTCCAGCAGGTTGGTTTTAATTTTGTTGATGTGCTTTTTCAGCTGTTTTTCCGGTAGGAACAGCGGGATGGTATTGCCGTAGCTCTTACTCATCTTGCGGCCATCCAGACCTTGCAGAACGGCAACATTGTCGTCTACCTGATAATCCGGAAGCGTCAGCAATGGCTCTTTCTTGCAATAAATATGATTGAAGCGGCCGGCAATATCACGTGCCATTTCAACGTGCTGAATCTGGTCTTTACCAACCGGAACCACATTGGCATTAAACATCAGAATATCCGCTGCCATCAGTACCGGGTAACTGAACAGCCCCATGGTCACTGCTTTATCGGCATCTTCACCTTCTGCCACGTTGGCATCTACCGCAGCTTTATAAGCGTGGGCGCGGTTCATCAGGCCCTTGGCGCAAACGCAGTTCAGAATCCAGGTCAGTTCGGTAATTTCACGAATATCTGACTGGCGGTAGAACACGGAGTTATCGGTATCCAGCCCCAGAGCAAGCCAGGTTGCAGCGATTTCCATACCGGACTGATGCACAGCAGCAGGATCCTGACACTTAATCAGGGCATGCAAATCGGCAAGAAAATAGAAAGTCTCGTTGCTGGTATCACGGCTGGCTTCGATTGCCGGGCGAATCGCACCTACGTAGTTACCCAGGTGCGGTGTGCCGGTGGTGGTGATACCGGTTAAAACGCGCTGCTTGCTCATACGACTCTAATACTCAGACAGTTATACAGTAAGCCGCGCATGATACCGGTTTTAACGCCGGGTTTCAGTCTTTCAGTGGTCGCAATGGCAGCACTCGTCAGACAAAGGCAGAAGCATCTCCGACACCCTGGCGCTGCACATCCGGCACTTCATCCGTCATATCAATCACGGTGGTTGCCTCAAAGCCGCAATGGCCGCCATCGATCACCAAGTCCAGCTCATGCTCCAGGCGCTCACGGATTTCATATGGATCCGACAACGGGAAGTCTTCGCCCGGCAGAATCAGTGAGCTGCTCATCAGTGGCTCACCCATTTCTTCGAGCAAAGCCATCGAGATACTATTTTCAGGAACACGAATACCAATGGTGCGCTTCTTCGGGTTCATCAGCAGACGCGGGACTTCGCGCGTAGCTTCCAGAATAAAAGTAAAAGCACCCGGAGTATGGGCTTTCAGCAGGCGATACTTGGTGTTGTCGACTTTCGCAAAGGTCGACAACTCAGACAGATCGCGGCACAGCAACGTGAAGTTGTGTTTCGGCCCGAGCTGACGCATACGCTGAACGCGTTCGGTCGCCTTCTTGTCGCCTAAGCGGCAGACCAGAGCGTAAGCACAGTCGGTAGGAATGACTCCCAGACCACCGTTACGCAGAATTTCAGCAGCCTGTTTGATCAGGCGCTGCTGGGGATTATCAGGGTGAATCTGGAAAAACTGGCTCACAGAGAACTCCTAAGGGCACACTATCAGGCAGGTTTCTGCCAGCTGTGCCAAACCGGGGTAACGTCAGCCGGAAACGGCGGCATCACACCCAAATCAAGACCATAACGGTTGGGGCCGTGGAAATCACTGCCACAGGAACCCATCAATTCGAACTCACGTGCCAGCGCACTCATCTGACCACGCTGGTTACTGTCCATCTGACCATAGGCAACTTCAATGGCGCGACCGCCGGCGTCAATAAAATCGCTGATACAAGCCTTCAGTTTAGTACGGGTCATCTTATAAAGGTGAGCATGCGCCATCACCGGTATACCGCCAGCGTCAGCAATCCAGCGCACAGCTTGTGCCATTTCGGGCCAACTGGCTTTTACATCGCCCGGTTTACCAGCACCAAGATACTTACCGAATGCGGTATTCATCGAGGGCACCAGACCACGATCAAGCAAATACTGGGCAAAATGCGGTCGTCCAACCTGATCGCCACCGGCCAGCGCCTGCACATCGGCCAGGTTAATGTCTGTTTTCAGACGCTTGCTGAGGCGTTCGGCAATGATTTCTGAGCGTGATGCTCTGGCATCACTCTGCGCCTGTTCTGCAGCACGCATGGCGTCACTTTGCGGATCGAAATTCAGACCAACAATATGAATGGTGATACCGCCCCAGACACAGGACAGCTCGATGCCCGGGATCAGCGTAACCCCCAGTTCACCGGCCTTAGCCTGCCCCTGACGGAACCCTTCGGCGGTATCGTGGTCAGTGATTGCCAGAGTACGTATGCCGCGTTCGGCCGCCCGCTGCACCAGCTCGGCTGCAGGCAACTTGCCGTCGGAGGCTGTACTGTGACAATGAAGGTCGATCTCGGATAGCACGTGGACGCTTACCCCTGCATAAGACATAATCTCCCACCATTGTAATGAGACTGAAGCCAGTTAGCGAATGAAGTTAATTCTCGATTTCCTCCCGATTGTCATTTTTTTCCTCGTCTACAAGTGGGCGCCGGAACTGATCCTACTGCTGGAACCTTACCTGTCTGCCGACAGCGCAGCATTGTTCCGCGAAATGCCATTGATACTGGCAACCATCGTACTGATACCGGCAACCGTCATTCAGGTCGCATACCTGCGTATCAGCACAGGTAAGATTGAAAAGATGCACCTGATTACCCTTGGCCTGCTTATCGTGCTGGGCGGCGCCACCGTCATTCTGCAGGACAAAACCTTCATCATGTGGAAGCCAACCGTGGTGAACTGGTTGTTTGCCGCAGCATTTCTGGGAAGCCAGTGGTTTACCAGTAAATCCCTGCTGCAGCGCATGATGGATCAGGCGATTCAGTTACCCGAAATTGTCTGGACACGCCTGAACTATGCGTGGGTGGCCTTTTTTGTCGTGAGCGGCCTCGCAAATCTGTACGTTGCCTATCAGTTTTCGGAAGAAATCTGGGTAGACTTCAAACTGTTTGGTTTACTGGGGCTGACCGTTCTTTTCATCATTGGTCAGTCACTGTTTTTGTATCGCTACATGAATCATGAGGAGCAGTAAGCATGTGGTACGCCATTATCAGTCAGGATGTGCCTGACAGCCTGGAAAAACGACTTGGCGCCCGTCCGGCTCATATTGAACGACTGCAGTCGCTCAAAGAAGAGGGCCGCTTGCTGATTGCAGGTCCTCATCCGGCCATTGACTCCGAAGATCCGGGTAGCGCAGGTTTCACCGGTAGTCTGGTGGTCGCAGAGTTCAGCTCACTGGAAGCAGCTCAGACCTGGGCCGACGCCGATCCCTATGTCGCCGCTGGCGTTTATCAGCAGGTGACTGTTAAGCCTTTCCGCAAAGTACTGCCTTAAAACAAAAAGATAAGGACAAGACTGTGAAAAAAATTGTACTGGCCTTTTCCCTGCTGCTGATGGCCGTTGGTGCCAGCGCCGTAGAAAAACGTTACGTTACCGATACCCTGTGGCTGCAGCTGCGTTCTGGTCCCAGTCAGGAATTTCGTATTCTGAAGGCACTGCCAAGTGGAGAGCATCTGATATTCCTCGAGGAAGATGAAGACAGCGGCTACACCAGAGTCAAAACCGATAAAGATCTTGAAGGCTGGGTGCTTACCCGTTTTCTGGAAATGGAACCCGTGGCCAAAGAGAAACTGATTCTGGCCAACCGTGAACTGGATAAAGTAAAAGCAGAGCTGGACACCACCAAGGCTCAGAAAGACGAATACAAAAGTGAAGTGGAAAAGCTGAAGAGCGAGCGCTCCGGACTAGGTCGCGAGAACACAGATCTTGAAAAAGAACTGGAGCGAATTAAAACCATTTCATCCAACGCTCTGGCGCTGGACGAAAAAGTGAAAAAGCTGACCCAGCGTAATCAGGAACTGGAAATTCAGGTGGAAGCTCTGACCGCCGAAAATACCCAGCTTTCTGATAACCGCCAGCAAACTTACATCCTGTATGGTGGTGCTCTGGTCATTATCGGTATTCTGGCTGGCCTGATCCTGCCAAATATCCGACCTAAGCGCAGCTCAGGCTGGTCCTGATCGACAGAAAAGGTGAGTTATAACTCACCTTTTTTTATTTGTTTCGCACACACCCATGGAGGGTACATGACACTGATTAACAAGCTACTGACCACAGCAACACTGAGCACTGCTCTGCTGGTTACAGGCCAGGCCCTGGCAGAAGATCTGGTCGGAATTAAAATGACGACATCAGAGGGCGTTATTGAGCTGGCTCTGGACCGTGAAAAAGCACCGCTGTCGGTGGAAAACTTCATCACCTACGTTGAAAGCGGTCATTACAACGGTACGATTTATCATCGGGTGATTAAAAACTTTATGATTCAGGGCGGTGGTTTCAGCGAAGATATGCGTCAGAAAGCAACGCTGCCACCGATTAAAAACGAAGCCGAAAACGGCCTGAAAAATGAACGAGGCACCATCGCTATGGCAAGAACCCGTTCCGTAGACAGTGCCACCAGCCAGTTTTTTATCAACGTCGTCGACAATAAATTTCTCGATCATGGCCAACGTGACTTCGGCTACGCGGTGTTCGGTAAAGTAACGTCCGGTATGGACGTTGTGGATGCTATTGCTGCCACAAAAACCGGCCCACGCGACGTGCCGATCACCCCGATCGTTATTCAGACCGTTGAAGTCATCAACGACGAGCCTTCAGAGCAACCAGCCGAGAAGTAATGGCACGGTGACAAACGACAACAGTGTCGATGTCACGACCATGCCAGCAACCGCTTCGGGTTCACGCCCGAAGCGCTCGGCAAACAAGTAATTAAACACCGCAACCGGCATTGATGCCTGAATCAGCACGACCCCGCGTGCGACACCTTGCAGATCGAGCATCCACACCACCAGCAATCCGGCTCCGAAGCCACCACCTATTCTTAACACGCTGTAAAGCAACGCAGTTTTAAACTGCCGTACCTGCAAGCGCTGCAGCGATACCCCAAGCGTAATCAGCATCAGTGGAATGGTCATTCCACCGATTAACTGCAGTGAATTCTGCAACGCAGCCGGTAAGCGCCAATCCTGCCATAACAGCAACAATGCCAGCACAATGGCGTACAGAATCGGCATTTTCAGCAAGCCACTGATACCACCCGCCTGACGGCCACCAGCGAGCAGAATGCCAGCCGGAAAGTGAGCAACCGACAGCATCATAAAGAACGCCAGCGCCAGTGCCAGTCCCTCCTCACCAAACGCCAGTAAACAGACAGGCAACCCCATATTGCCAACGTTGGGGAATACGAACGAGGGCAGATAGGCGCGCACATCGTGTCCGAGCACTCGCGGCACAATTATTCCAATCACGGCCATCAGAATGGCCACCAACACACAGGCCAGTGCCGTTTCACGAAAGGTGATCAGATCAATTTGCACACTTCCTAGCACCGATAACATAAGACAGGGCGCTGCAACGTTGAGCACCAGACGAGAGACAAACTCGGGATCAAACTGGTAGCCCTGACGAGCCCAGAAGTAGCCAATGGCCGCACAGGCGAGAACCGGGGCCATAACAGGGAAAATTTCGGTTATCATGCGCGCATCATACGTGAGCAGATAAGGACTTGTCTGCGTCACCATAAGTGCTCTGCCCATTAACCTGCTTTATCCGGATAACACCAGTGTCTGTCAGTAATCACTCACCATCCGCACCGGAACTTACCTGGCGTGACGATGGCCAGCCGGTCTCCAGTCAGTTTGACGACCCTTATTTTTCTGTCGATAACGGACTGGAAGAAAGCCGCTATGTGTTCTTACACAACAACGGACTACCCGAGCGCTGGCAGCAATGGCAAGGGCCATTTACCATCATTGAAACCGGCTTCGGCACGGGCCTGAACTTTCTCATGACCTGGCAAAGCTGGCGGCAGCAGCAGAACACGGCGGACCCGAATCGCTGGCTGCACTTTACCAGCATCGAAAAGTACCCGATGACGCGGGAACAACTGATCAAAGCATTGAAGCTCTGGCCTGAACTGGAAGACCTGGCCGAACAGCTGGCCGAACAGTACCCGCTGCCCGTCGCAGGCTTTCATCACCTCAGCTGGCCGCAGGAACGGATTTCCCTGACTCTGGTATTTGCCGACGTGCACGAGGCCATGCCGCAGTTGTCTGGCCCGGTACATGCCTGGTATCTGGATGGTTTTGCCCCCGCCAAGAACCCGGATATGTGGAGCGAAGCGCTGTTCCGCAATATGCGCCGCCTCAGTCAGCAAGCACCGCAACAGTACCGTGGCGAACACTGCGCCAGCATTGCCACCTTTACCGCTGCCGGTCTGGTCAGACGTGGTTTACTCGGCGCCGGCTTCAGCGTCAGCCGCGTTCCGGGCTACGGGCGTAAACGCGAAATGCTGGCCGGCAGTTTCAATCAGCGCTGCGGCCCGGAACTACCACCCCATAATCTGAACAAGCCCTGGCTGCTGAATCCGCCAGCACAGCAGCACAAGCAAATCTGTGTTATTGGTGCGGGTATAGCCGGCGCCACCACTGCCCGTGCTCTGGCAGAGCGCGGCTATCAGGTCACGGTTATTGATCGTAACGGTATCGCCCAGGGTGGCTCGGGTAATCCCCAGGGCGGTCTGTACGTGAAACTGGCAGCATCCGATCAGGCCATTCATACCGACTTCTATCTTGCCGCTTATCTGTTTGCCCTGCCCTACATGAAACATTATCTGGGAGCCGGCGATGGCTCCTCTCCCTACTGGCAGCAATGTGGTGTCCTGCAGCTCGCATACGATGACAAGGAAGCCCAGCGTCAGCAGAAATTCGCCAACAGCCGCAGCCTGCCAGAAGCTCTGGTCAGACTAGTGGATCAGCAACAGGCATCAGAGATCGCCGGCAGCCCGCAGAACAGTGGCGGTGTGTTCTTCCCGGCCGCCGGTTGGGCCAGCCCGGCAGAAACCTGCCAGCAACTACTTAGCCACCCCGCTATCAGCATTCAGCAACAGGAAGTCGCAGCCATCAGCCGCAACGAGAATGCACAATGGTCGCTACAGTGTTCTGACGGTTCCAGCCTGAATACGCCTGCACTGGTCATCGCCACCGCCCACGATGCGGCCCAACTGTTACCAGACGCTTATCTGCCGGTTAAACAGATCCGTGGCCAGCTCAGTTATCTGGACCCGCAGCAGACGCCAGAGCTGAATACCGTGCTTTGTGGCCGCAGCTATATGGCCCCCGCCCGTAACGGCAAGCTGTGTCTGGGTGCGACCTATAATCTGAAAGATGATGAGACCGGCCTGCGTGACAGTGATCATCAGAACAATATTGACCACCTGCAGGATTTCGGCCCGCAGTGGCATGCTCTGGCGCAGGACATTGGACTAACGGCCGTTAGAGGTGGTCGTGTTGGCTTCCGCTGCACCACTCCGGACTATCTGCCGATGGTTGGTGAAGTACCGGACACTCAGGCCTTCCTGCAAGCGTTCAGCCCCATGGTGCGCAACGCCAAACGCATTCCAGCGCTGGCAGCACCAAACCTGCCCGGGCTGTGGCTGAATATTGGCCTTGGCTCTCGCGGACTGGCTTCCGCCCCATTGTGTGCCGAGCTGCTTGCCGCACGCATCACTGGCGATGCGCTGCCGTTGTCTCAGGACATCGCTGAAGCCCTGTGGCCGGGGAGATTTTTACTGAGGGATATGGTGCGCAGAAAGATTGCGCAAGATTGACCAGAGATCAGATAACGCGTTTCATCTGCTGACGGCGGCGGGCATTCTCGCGGGCTTTTTCCGACTCTTCGCGAATCTGGCGCATGGTCTGAGCCAGTTCCTGGCAGCACTGACGAACACCGGCAAGCTGCTGCTTCATCTCTTCGATGTCCGTCAGCGCCCGTCGTATCTGGCGTTTAACCTGCTGCTGTTTAATATCGTCCATCTTCGTCACCCGACCAACCATGAACATTAAGAACCTGCTTAAGTTCAATGTGGCAGCTCTGGGAGACAGGGTCAAATAAAAGAATGGCATCCCCGCGACGAAGCTGCTGCTGAACATGAGCCTTCTTATCGTCGAGAGAATAGTCGTAATCACCGTAGTCTGTACCTTCACGGGTAACAAACTCTTCGAGGATCGCATCCAGCGCTTCCGCGCTCAGACGCTCATAGGGAATGGCCAGAACACCCTGCTCTGGCGCATCATCGAACGGAGTATCCATATCAGATCGCGAAGCCGGCTTCGCGCTCCCATTCGCAATTCATACGCAGTTCAGCATCAGAAGGCATATGGCCCTGATCAGCATTCCAGTTAAAGGTATGCTTGCCCGATAATTCGGTTTCCAGATGAACCGTCGCCGATACCCAGTACATGCCTTTCAGCAGCGCCTCAAACTGCGCCAGCCAGTGTTCCCATTCATACTCAACAGCACGATAAGATGCAGCAAAGTGAATCAACTGGGTCTGAAAGGTGCCACTGAACTGATCATCACCTGGCATAGAGAACATTTCGCGGCACAGCAGTGACCACTCGTCGTCGATACCGGTCGGCAATGCCTGAACCGCACTCCAGTTGCTGCGTCGTTGCAGGCGGGCAGTAAACTCATCGGCAGCCGGGCAATGCCGGATAACGCCGTAGACGATGGATTCCTGATCGAATGATGACACGCAATTTCCTTACAACTGATTGCTGGCAGAATCATAACGGAATTACCTGAAAACAAAAACGGCGCAATTGCGCCGTTTTTGCCGATGCAGGTCACTTTGAACTTACTTATTCAGTACGTCAATAATGCGCTGCTTAACGAAGCGACCCGGGGCCTCTTCTATCACAGGTAACTTGCCTGAACCAGGCTGACGGGCTTCCACCTCATCCATACCACCTTTTTGCAGAACCCAGGACTGCCAGTCGAGCCACCAGGAACCGTCATGGTTCTCAGTTGCCTTAAACCACTCGTCCGGGCTTGCTGCCAGCTTGTCATTGGTCCAGTAGCCGTATTTATTGGCCACTGGCGGATTAACAATACCGGCGATATGACCAGAACCACCCAGCACGAAGCGGGTATTTTTACCGCCACCCAGTACTTTCGCGCCCTTATAGGTCGCTTCCCACAGAGCGATATGATCCTGAGCTGTTGAGATAAAGTAGCAAGGGCTCTTAACTGCCGCCAGATCAATGGCAGTGCCATCAATCTCAATGCCGTCTTTCTCAACCAGCTTGTTCTCAAGGTACATATTGCGCAGATAGTAAGAATGCATACGCGCTGGCAGGTTGGTGCTGTCAGTATTCCAGTACAGCAGGTCAAATGCTGCAGGGCGCTCACCCTTCAGGTAGTTGTTAATGAAGAACGACCAGAACAGATCATTTTCGCGCAGGGTGTTAAAGCTGAATGACATCTGGCGACCATCGTAGTAGCCAAGCAGGTTCATCTGTTTTTCCAGTGCCGAAATGGCCGTTTCGTTAATGAAAACGCCTATTTCACCCGGCATGGAGAAGTCCAGCAAAGTCGCCATAAAGGTCGCGCTGGCGATACGATCACCCTGCTTCTTCTTATTCAGGTATGCCATGGTTGTGGCCAGCAGCGTACCGCCAACACAATAGCCAATGGCATTCACTTCTTTCTCACCTGTAGCCTGCTCAATGGCATCCAGTGCTGCAACAACACCTTCTTCGACGAAATTATCGAAGCCTTTATCACGTAGTGACGGGCCAGCATTTACCCAGGAGATACAGAATACAGTGTGCCCCTGATCTGTCAGCCACTTGAGGAAAGAGTTACTCTCGCGCAGATCCAGGATGTAGTACTTATTGATAAACGGCGGAACCACCAGCAGAGGACGCTTATAGGTCTTGGCTGTGGTTGGCGTGTACTGAATCAGCTGAATCAGATCGTTCTGATAAACCACAGCTCCCGGCGTTACCGCAACATTGCGGCCCACCTGAAAGGCACTGGTATCCGTCATGGCGATGTTCAGTGCACCCTGAACACTTTCTTCGAGATCCTTCATCAGCTGCGCCTGCCCTTTCAGCAGATTAGCACCACCACTTTCCAGTGTTTTACGGATCACTTCCGGGTTCAGAGAGGCAAAATTCGTCGGTGCCAGTGCATTTACGTACTGACGAACCAGATACTCGACCTTCTTGCGGGCGTTATCACTCATATCATCCGTGTCGTGAATAACATCCATCATCGAGTTTGATTGCAGCAGATACAGCTGCTTGATGTAGTCAAACAGCGGGTTCTCGCTCCACTGCTCGTCCTTAAAGCGTTTATCACTGCGATCAGGCGTCGCCACCGGCTCTGCTTCCTGACCCAGGAAACGCAATGCAGTGTGCTGAAACAGCTCCTGCTGCTTTTTCATCAGCTCCATCTGCTTGGCAACCAGCTTATCCGGATGCTGCATCAGAGCTTTACCAAACTCTGTCATAGCGCCCATAAAGTCGCTCATGACCGACGCAGAAGGGTCTTCAGCGGAGGTTGGCTGTTCGATGAATTTGGCCATGGCCTGGCCGTAGTGTTCTGTCAAATGGCCGGCTGCGTCATAAAAATCACGCACCGCAGTTTCTATGCTTTCCGTTGGCATACTCATAACTCACCTGCAAGAGAAACGTAGGATTAAAAAAGGCCACCCTTAGGTGGCCTCAATAGTCAGTTGCACTCAGGCCGCTGACTTAGCTTTGGTTGCTGGCTTCGCGGTAGTAGCGGTCGCTGCTGCAGTAGAGCGGGCTTCTTCCATGATAGTCTCAACCTGAGTTTTGAAATCCATAGCCATGTCAGACAGTGCCTTAGCATCTTCCATGATCTTTTTGTTCAGAGCTGAAGCTGACTCCGCCTGAGTAGCGGTGAAGGAGCGCATGGAGTCTGCGTCTTTAATGTCCGCAGCTTTCTTCATTTGCTCGAGACCCATTTCTGAATACGACTTGATCGCGTTCAGTTGGAACTCAGTCATCTTTTCCATGTTTTCAACAAACAGAGAGTTGAACTTGGCCATAGGCGCATACATGGTTTTAGCCTGCTCTGTGAATGCGTTCAGAATACTTTCTTGCATAGTCTTGCTCCTTCAAAAGTCTAATAGCAGTTAAGGCCTGCTCATAGTAGTGCAAAGAGTCTTACACTTAAATGACACTACGCCATGTTTGACATAAATTCCTGCGTTTTATCAATCTTAAGCATGAAGCTTTTTGCGACGGACGTACAATCACGCCAATGGTGGCATGATCTGACCTATCAGCTACCGTTATTACCATTGCCCGACATCATCGAAAACATCATTTTCTGAAATTGCCCCATGGCATTCATGCTTTCGTTAAACATCGGCTTGTACAGTGTCATCGGATCGTAGCCTTCCTCACCCGCTCGCATTTTTTCCAGCACGGTATTAAAGAACTCCTGCTGAAATTCCTGCACGTCCGGCAGTCCCATTACCTTACGGAACTCTTCCGGTGTCATATCAAACGTCACATTAATTTTCATGGAACGGCTTCCCTGTAAAAGTGAGAACTTAGCTTATAAACATTATTGCCAATTATCGCTCAGGAATTTCCGGCCTCAAACCAAACCAGACAACCCCAAATCCTGCTAACGCTGCCACAGCTGCCAGCAAAAAAACATTGGCGTGCCCTACCGTGTTCCACAGCAGGCCACTGCAGTATGCACCGATTGCCGTTCCCAGGCCAAAGCCAATACTGGAGTACAACGCCTGTCCCTGCCCATGTAAACGCCCGGGAAAGAAGTACTGTACGTACTGCATGGCAATAATGTGCATAGCGCCAAAGCTCAGCGCATGCATAGACTGCGCCACAAACATCAGCACCGAACTCTGCGGATACAGGGCTACCAGCGTCCAGCGAACTACTGTTAAAGCAAAGCTCACCAGACACCAGTCGGCCCAGCTGAACCAGTTGAGTACTCGCTTAAACTGCCAGAACAAAATAACTTCTGCAGCAACACCTGCAGACCAGAGCAGCCCTATTTCTGTACCACTGTACTGATTTTCTTCCAGAAAAATACTGAAAAATGTGTAGAAAGGTCCATGACTGATTTGCAAAAGAATACTCATGATTAAAAAAGCCATCACTGGCTTTCTGACAACCCGCCTTAAAAAAGAATTGCTGTCAGATGGCTGCTCACGAAAACGAAAACTGCCACTGCGGATTGCCCAGCTGTTAATAACAATACACAACATCAGCAACAGCATTAACCAGGGCAAATATGAAATGGAAACAACATCCAGAAGTGCGCCTGCCACGAGCACAATAAGGATGAAACCAAGCGAGCCCCACAAACGAATACGACTATATTCCTCAATACGGTTTTTTAACGCCTGCATGGTGATGGCTTCGTATTGTGGCAACATGGCCGCCCAGAAAAAACCGTAGCTGACCATCACCACAGCCATACTGACAATTGAATCAGCAACAAATATTAAAGAAAAACATCCAAGAGTCAGCACGCCTGCAAGGCGAACCATATGCAAGGGAGAAGTAAAGCGATGACCCATCGCTGCCCACAGATTAGGGGCCAGAATACGTACCAGACCAAAGCTGGCCATCAGCAGGCCTATGTCCTCGGCAGAGAACGACTTATGTTGCAGATACAGCCCCCAGAACGGCGCAATACAGCCGAGCAGGGAGAAATAGAGCAGGTAAAAAAGCGATAAACGCTTGTAGGGAACAGCCGGATTCAATGTTCTGTTCTCCAGCGGCTGGTTCATACAAAAATGCCACCCGCTGGGTGGCATTTCCTTTAGCTTCAGGCCTGCGGTGCAATCACCGGCGTTGAACACTCAACGTCAGCATTCTGTCCACGATGCCTCAGCAGATGATCACACAATACGATAGCCATCATAGCTTCTGCGATCGGCGTGGCGCGTATCCCGACACAAGGGTCATGACGCCCTTTGGTTACCACCTCAATAGGATTGCCATCGGCATCGATTGAGCGACCAGGAATGGTAATACTGGAAGTTGGCTTAAGTGCCATATGAGCAATGATGTCCTGTCCGGTGGAAATACCACCAACAATGCCACCAGCGTGGTTGCTCAGGAAACCTTCCGGCGTCATCTCATCGCGATGCTCAGTACCTTTTTGCACAACGCTCTCAAAGCCATCACCGATTTCAACACCTTTCACGGCATTGATGCTCATCAGCGCGTGGGCCAGCTCGGCATCCAGGCGGTCAAAGATAGGCTCTCCCAGTCCCGGCATCAGACCACTGGCCACAACTGAGATTTTGGCACCGACGGAGTTGCACTCTTTACGCAGTGCATTCATGTAGTCTTCCATCGCTTCAACCTTGCTGGCATCCGGGCAGAAGAAAGGGTTATTACCCACTTCATTCCAATCGAAGTTTGCCATATCAATAGCAATCGGCCCCAGCTGTGACAGATAACCACGCACTTCAATACCTTTCGCTGCCAGTACTTTCTTGGCAATCGCTCCGGCAGCTACACGCATCGCGGTCTCACGAGCGGAAGAACGGCCGCCACCACGGTAATCACGGATGCCGTATTTCTGGGTGTAGGCGTAGTCCGCATGTGCAGGACGGAAGGTTTTGGCAATGTTGGAATAGTCTTTGGAACGCTGGTCGGTATTTTCAATCAGCAAACCAATCGGCGTACCCGTTGTTTTACCTTCAAAAACGCCTGACAGGATTTTTACCTGGTCCGGCTCACGACGCTGAGTGGTGAATTTTGAGGTACCTGGCTTGCGGCGGTCCAGATCCAGCTGCAGATCTTCTTCCGTCAGCTCGATCCCCGGCGGGCAACCATCAACAATAGCGCCCAGTGCCAGGCCATGACTCTCACCAAAGGTGGTAACCGTAAAACTCTTACCAAAAGTATTTCCAGACATAACTTCACTCGTTATCCGTCGTTCAGCCGGGCATCGCCCCGCATAAAAATCAGTTTAATGCCAAAGCATCAAGGTCGCGCGCCTGCAGGACAAAAACACCATGCCCACCGCGCTTAAATTCCGGCCACACAAACGGCAGCTGCGGATAGGCCTCAGCCAGGGCTGGCCAGGAGTTACCTACCTCAACCACCAGCAGACCATCGTCAGTCAGATAGTTGCGGGCTTCCGCCAGCATGATACGAACCAGATCCAGTCCATCATCACCCGCCGCCAGCGCCATCTCCGGCTCATGATGGTATTCATCCGGCAGACAGCTCATGTCATCGGCATCAACGTAGGGCGGGTTAGACACAATGAGATCGTATCGACCACTGGCCGACGCAAACAGATCGGACTGTAACGCGACCACCCGATCCTGCAGCATATGACGCTGAATATTCTCATCAGCGACTTCCAGTGCTTCAAATGACAGGTCGAGCAGTTCAACCTCAGCTTGCGGGAACTGCTCAGCGCAGGCGATTCCGATACAACCACTGCCCGTGCACAGATCGAGAATACGTTCTGGCGCAGGGAGGTTCTGCTCACGTTTGCCTTGCCACCATGGGGCAAATTTCTGCTCAATCATCTGGCCAATCGGCGACCGAGGAATCAACACTCGTTCGTCTACCACAAACGGCAAACCGCAGAACCAGCCAACACCAGTAAGATACGGAGCTGGTACACGCTCGGTAATACGGGTCATCACCAGCTCTATCACGGCCTCACGTTCACTGCGGGTCAGACTGGCGCTATGCCATTCCGGGGCGATGTTCCACGGCAGGTTCAGGGCATGGGTCACCAGCTGCAGGGCTTCATCCCAGGGATTATCGGTACCATGACCCAGATAGACGCCGGTTTCATTCATGCGGCTGACAGACCAGCGAATCAGGTCTCCGATGGTGCGGAGCTGTTCGGCGGCTTCGGTTGCCTGAGCGGATAGATCTGTCATGTGGACCTTAAGAGGCTGATTACAAAGGGGCGATAGTTTACCCAATTCGACGCCACGGGGCATCCATTTTACCCTTTAGACACCCCGTAGATGCTGGTCTCTCCCGCTTCAAAGGCATCCAGTGCCTTATCCGCAATTATCCGTCCCATGGCAATTACCTGCTCCGCCCGGTAAAACTCGTACATACCGCAGCTGTTAGCCGGCATATTGATCAGCAGGTCCGGTGGATATCCGGCTATCTTGTAGCGTGTAAGCGAAGCCGACATCACGTCAAACACTTCGTTGAGCATCTCCAGTTTACCGAGGTTCTCATCCGCCTGATCACGTGCTGCGGTTTTGTTTTCAAGCCACTGACTGGCGCGATCCAGTACGTTATTAAACCAGGCGTTGCGCTCCTCACTTTGCTCTTGCTGGTCTGCCGGGTCCTGTACTTCCTCGGGCATCGGAACATCGGCATTCAGGTCGACCGCAATAATGCAGTCGGCATGAGCGGATACACAGGGCGTAATCGGCAACGGATTGAGCACTGCGCCATCAACCAGCAAGCGACCATTGTGGTTTACCGGTGTAAACAAGCTGGGAATAGCCGCCGACGCCCTCACAGCTTCCTGCAGGGAGCCGCGTTGAAACCACACTTCTTTGTGATTGGTAATATCCGTCGCCACCGCCGTAAACGGAATACGCAGGTCTTCAATACGCTGGCCATTCAGCATCTCAGCTATCCGGTTGTAGAGTTTGTCACCCTTGATTACCCCCGACGACAAGAGACTGACATCCACCATTTTAAGCACATCCAGATAACGCAATCCGGAAACCCACTGACGATACTCTTCAAGGATGCCCGCACAGTAGAAGCCGCCAACGATTGCTCCCATCGAGCAACCGGAAATTGAAACGATGTCATAGCCCCGCGCTTCCAGGGCATCAATCACACCGATATGGGCATAACCGCGCGCACCACCACTGCCCAATGCCAGAGCCACTGTTTTGGTCATAATTAACGTCCCGGCCAGAAGATAAAACGCAGTGCAGGCTGCAGACCATCATGTGGAGCAGCCGTCAATGCTCCGTGCCCACTGATATTCAGTTGTTGTTCGCCAGCAGCTGTTGCCTGCCGTAATTGCTCGGCGAGTTGTTCAGAACAGGCAATATTGTCAGCCATATGACTGGCTTCGTAGCAATGTACCACCAGATACAGACGTCGCTTCAGGCTGGGAGTCAGTTCCTGCAGCACGCGAATAAGAGGTTCACTGGCCGTCTTATTCAACTGCCCACGGCTCACGCTGAAACCTGGCAGCCAACCATGACTGGCCGTCAGAGCCTGGTTAATCTGTTCCGCCAGATCGCGCTCTACCGATACCGCATCGCGGGTCGTGAGTTCGTCCAGATTCACCAGCACCTGTCGGGTGGCACGCTGCACCACGTACAGCACAAATACCCGGGTACCTCCCTGCGCATCCGGCTGTTTAAACACCCGGTACTGCTGTTGTGGATCACGCCCGACCAGACGACTGTTGGAAAAAATCTCGTTGGCCCAGAAATGGCTGCTACCACAGTCGAGTCCGTCACAGGCATACAGCGTTTCTGCGCCGCTTAACTGTTCAGAAAAAAACTGCGTCACGTCCTCCAGAGGAATGTGTTCAGGCAATGCCCACACCCGTCGTGTCAGATCGCCTTTCACTCGCAGTTCATGCTCGCCAAAGGTCGTGGCCTGGCTGCGTTTAAGTTCAGACAGGACCAGGCGATAATTTACGCCGGGCCGACTCTGTTCATCCTGCAATCGGGCTCCCGCATATCCTTCCAGCACAGCCGCAAAGGACACTCCCGGAATTAAAAGCGACAACAACAGCAAAAGCCTGAGCATGATTCCCTCCTTCAAGGTTTATCCCACCATTGTTAACAGATGCAGACGCCCCCGCAAGAGCATACGGTCGTTTTCCAACAAGTTTTATGGCTGCTACACTGCCGCACCTTTCTTTGCTCCGCATAGGTTGTTCATGCTTCATCGTTACCTGATTCCGGCTCTGGTCATCATCCATTTAAGCGGTTTTCTTTCTGCCTGCAGTCAGGTACCGGTGACAACCGATGGTTTGCCGCCGCCACCAACTGAGGCCGAAACCGATCAGGCCAGACAAACGGTAACGGATGTATTTGAACGCTTTTATCAGACGGAGCTGGACCATAGTCCGGTGCTGCGCAGTCAGCTGGGCTTATCAGGCCAGTTTGACTGGGATGACATCTCCCCCGAGGCGTATGAAAATCAGGTCGCCCGCTGGCAGTCACTACGTAACGATCTCAGCAGCGTACGCGAGGATGCGCTCAGTGATAGCGATAAAGCCAGCTACCAGGCGCTGTTGCATACACTGGAATATCGCCTGCTGCAGGTACCATTCAGTCAGTATGTTATCCGCCTGAACGACCAGAACGGTTGGCACAAAGAAGTGGCCCGCACGCTCGTTCTGCATCATCCGATCAGTAGTATTCCGGAAGCGCACGACTACATCAGCCGATTAGAGGAGATTCCGCAACTGTTCAAACGCTGGGAAGAGAATATCCGCAGCGCGTCCGACGAAGGATTTGTCGCACCGGATTTTGTTTACGATGATGTTCGCGCCACCATCGAAGCGATTCTTGATGGCGAACCTTTCACCAGCGGGAGCAAACTTTCTCCGCTGTGGTCCGATTTCAAGCAAAAACTGGATGCCCTCCACCTCTACCCGTCGACGGCCAGACTGTTAGAACGAAAAGCGCGTAATGCACTGCAGGATGACGTTGCACCTGCCTACCGCTCACTGCTTACCTTGCTGGATGAGCAGCATAAACTCAGCGAGAACCGCGTCGCCCTTGGAGAGCAACCCGAGGGGCTGCGCTACTACCAGTTGCTGCTCGGGCACTACAGTGGAGGCCAGATGGATGCCAACGACATCCATCAGATTGGTCTGGCGGAAGTCAGTCGGGTGCAGCAGTTACTGAAAAGACATGCTGCTAAATCCGGTCTGACCATTCCTTCTGAAAATCCAAACAATGTGATTTTTGACTGGATCAACAGTCAGCAGAAACACTACACAGATAACGATGCCGGGCGTGACGAATTTATTGGTTATCAGAAAAAACTGATCGCCGATATGGCTGCGCGTATACCGTACTTTTTTGTCGACATTCCTGCGACACCACTTGGCATCAAAATTGTTCCTGACAATCAGGCCTGGCTGGACCCTGCAATACACTATGAAGCCCAATATCTGGATGGCTCGCGTCCCGGACTACTGGTGTTGAACCCGGAGAAAATGAACGATATCAGCCAGCAGCGTCAGGCTTCACTGGCGTATCGCAACGCCCTGCCCGGATTGCATATGAGCACCGCTGTCGCCAGGGAGAATGAATCCTTGCCTGATTTCCGCCGCATCAGTGCAGCACCAGCATTCAGTCAGGGCTGGGCGCTTTATGCCGACAAGCTCGCCGTTGAAATGGGAATGCACAACAGCACGGAAGAACTGCTGGGACAGCTGCTGAACGAGTTACGCGACTCAGCTGCGCTGGTTGTGGATACCGGTATTCACGCTAAAAACTGGAGTCGGGAGCAGGCTCTGGCCTGGATGACCAGCGAGACTCCGCTGTCTGTTGCAGAGAGTGAGGCGTTGCTGGAGGAATGCATTCTGAATCCCGGGAAGTCAGTGTCGGCAAAGATGGGTCAATTCCGCATCAGTGCCCTGCGCCAGGAAATGGAAGATCGTCTGGGCGCCCGTTTTGATCTGGCAGCCTTTCACTCTGCGTTGCTGACAGGTGGCCCACTACCGATGGAAACGCTTGAGACCTCCATGCGTCAGTGGGCACGCGATATTAAGAGCAATCAGTAACGGAACTCTACGCCAAGCTGCCAGAAACGGTCTGCACCCGGGCTGGCAGCAACCGAGGTTCCTGTGTCATCTGTGGCCTTCACCCGACGATTTCGTAACTGACCGATTTCCCCCCGCAGCCACATAGCGCCGCGCCAGTGAAACTCCCCGCCCACACCCAGCTTCCAGTTGGTATAGGTTGCCCGATAGGTACCTGTCTGCCCGACAATTTCTTCCTGCCACGCACCACCTTCCGGACGAATGTGCAGGAAGGTATTCACTTCCTGTGACCAGCGCGTCTGAATCAGGGTACGCGGAAAACCAAGCAACATTTCGGTAGCGCGGGTAGGTTTCCAGGCCAGGCCGATAACCGGTCGCGGACTGAAGTTACCGAACTCACGATTGACGGTCAGACCCAGTTCCCAATACGCTCCGGAACGCTGGTGAATACGACCGATCAGATCCACATTCATAGCCAGGCTATCACCATCAAGAACGTTCAGATCCGTCATAAATCCGGGCTCCGCACGGATTATAAACTCTCCATTCCGACCGCGTTTCTGCCGATATTCCATCGGCACAGAGAGCCAGTAATACTCGCTCATTAAGGCCGTCGTGCCTTCCCAGTCAAATTCCGTAATATCCAGATGAACACTACTTTTAAAAGATTCTGTCTGACGCTTTTTATTTTCCAGTGGCAGCGTAAGCGACATCTGGCTACGCCGGAACGATGTCCCTGAGCCTGAATCCGGTGTACCTGCTCCTTCCTGGGCCCAGTAAAAGCCATCAGCACTGGCCTGTGCCGTGAGCAGGCAAGAAACCATGACCGCTGGCAATAATTTACGCATTTTTATACAACTCATCGTATGCTTCCTGAACGCTGGCGTAACTCGCCAGTGCACCTGTCGACTGTTCTGTTTTCCGGACTTTATCCAGCGCTGACAAAACATCGAGCACATTTTCAAAGCCAGCAATAATATCGGCAGGAGCCTCGGCTTCCTTAAGCAAATCAGTATAGTTGGCCACATAGTCATATGCGTCGCTTTCCTGGCGACGCTTAACACCCGTTGTGGGTTCATCCATACCATCAATGACGGCGACCACGCATAACAGCGCACGTGCGGCATCGCTATCGCCATCAACGGACTCATCCAGAATAAAACGATTGAGAAAATTCGAAGCTTCCGTTATCGCCGATACCGTCTGCGTCTGCCCTCCCAGCATCTGAAATTCATCCGCAGAGAGAAAACCATTTTCATACAGCCGCTCGGTCAGCGCCGGAATCTGGCTGGAATTAATCGCACCGGAGAAAAATTCTGCGCTGATACGACTTAACTTTTCGGCGCGCAAAGAGACTGAAACCCGATCGCCGTCACTGTAGTCAACGGCACCGTAGGATGGTGATGTGGTGGTCGTTGTGGCACTGCTATCTGCCTGGCTCTGCAGGCCCAGCATGCTCAACAGACTCTGATAACCACCGGAGGAATTATTAATATCCACGCCAACCTCTGCTTCACTGTCAATGTCTGCAGTGAATACAGCAATTACTAAGCCAGCACGGGTATTTCTATATTTTTCAATAACTTAAAAAGCAAAGCGGCCATAAATGGCCGCTCACCGTCATTTTTTTGCCGCCGCATCCGGCTCGGTTTCCGCCGTATCCCCGGCACCACCACGAGAACGTCGAGTGATGTGCTGTCGTATACTGTGAACGCCCCAGTACACGGCCCCCAACACCACGGGCAAGGCAATGCCTTTGGCCATATCCGAATTAATGGGAATACCCGCCGATTTCAGCCCCATAAAAGCGATTTCCAGCAGCGACAGTACGTAGTAACCAATCGCCACAACCGACAAGCCTTCTACGGTTTGTTGCAAGCGCAACTGCAGCTGACTGCGACGATTCATGGACGATAACAGGTGCTGGTTCTGCTCCTGAATAGACAAGTCCACACGGGTGCGCAACAGACTGGTCGTACGGTGAATACGACGCGACAGATCTTCCAGACGGTCACGCACTGAGTTACAGGTTTTGATCCCGGGTGTCAGTCGACGTTCAAGAAACTCACGCAGGCTCTGCATGCCATCTATCGGACCTTCGCGCAGCTGACGTAAGCGGTCACGCACCAGATCATGATAGGCAACCGCCGCTGAGAATCGGAAATTCGTGTTCGACCGATGGCGTTCCACTTCCGCTGCCAGCTGCGACAGCTCCTGCAACAGAATACGTTCATCTTTATCCGCTTCGATATCGGAGATGCTCTGATTAAGCGTCGCCAGGTTGTCTTCAATGCGGCTCAGCTCACCACCCATCTGTCGCGCCACCGGCAGTGCCAGCAGCGACATCAGGCGATAGGTTTCCAGTTCAAACAATCGCTGTACCAGGCGCCCCGCCTGGTAGGCCGTTAATCCGTGATTGCAGGCAACAATCCGCCCCAGGCCATCACTGTGCAGCTTGAACGCTGTCCAGACCTGCGCTTTTTCATCCGCAACCCAGGCTCCGGAAATACGCTGCCCTTCAAACCAGCGATGCAATTGCTTGTCGTCCGGTGCCTGATCCACCAGTGCCAGATTAACCGCAACAACCAGTTCACCGGGCATAGTCGCCAGCCAGTCGCGTGGAACAAAGCTCAGCGCATCAGGATCGAAAGGTTCGGTATTGGGGCTGATGAATGTGAAGTTGGCAAATTCTGTATGACGTTCCCAACGCATCTCAAAACCACCAAAATCCTGATACAGACAGGAGGATTCGGGTGCCGGTGGCGGCACACTGTAACGACGGCAAAGATCTGCAACATGCTGGTAGAGGTCTTCGCGGTTGTTATCAATCAGCACTGTAAAATGGGTTACGTGGCAATTACCCTCAATCACCGGAGATGGCCGGTTGTGCAGTTCTTCATACAGAGACGAGCGCCACGGATGCACTTTCAGCGATACCGATGGTGCTGAAATATCCGGTGAAGAATCCTGCAATGACGCTTTCATAAAAGGGCAACCTCCTGGTCAACAAGGCGGCGATTCTAACCAAGGCAGATGATGAATGCGACCCGGCAACCTTGCCTGATGTCATGGCAGTGCCGGGTTACAGAATCGCTTTCAGTCGCCAGACTGAGAAATCGTCAGCAGTTCCGCTACCGGCGTATCCAACGCCTCAGACCAGCGCTGCTGCCACTGCAACCAATGCGAACGCAGATCTTCCGCAAGTAAGACTGCAGGCGGTAATTGCTCGGCGAAGGCCTCCAGCGGCAGGTCAGAAACGATGCGTCGCATCGGCGTGGAATGACTGTCCAGCAACCAGTACCAGTTGCCATCGGCGGACATTGTCAGAACGCCGACACGACGACAGGCTTCGAGCTGCTCACTGACCATATCAGCCGACAAATCGGGCATAGCGACGGCCAGCGATGCCTCGTCATTGGCGACGCCTTGCAGCTGGCGGGAGCACACAGTCTGAATGACCCGCAGCCGCTGCCAGAGTAGCGGTACCGTAATGCGTCGCGGTGAATAATGGCTGAGGCTGAAGGTTAACTCTGCGCCAAACAGCAGAATGGTCCACGCCAGATACACCCACAACAGAAACAGTGGTACCGCGGCGAAGGCGCCGTAAATCAGTTGATAAGAGGGAAATAACCCGACCATGCGGGCAAACAGAAACTTACCGATTTCAAATACCGTCGACACGATCAGACCCGCTATCAGCGCGTCTTTCCAGGGCACTCTGCAGTTTGGAACCAGCAGATAAATAGCGGTAATGGCACTGCTGCTGAGTAACCATGGCACCACTTTTACCGGCATCGGTACACTGGAAAAATTGCTCCACAATGGCAGCGATGCTACCAGTGAGCTGGCAGCCAGGGCGGCGCCGAACAATAGCGGGCCAAGGCTGAGCACTGCCCAGTAGCGCAGAAAGGTCTGCAGACCGGAACGCGGCTTATCGACATGCCATATGCGATTAAACTGCATCTCAATGGTACGCAGCAGCATAAATGCAGTAATAAAAAGAAACAGCACCCCCACCCAGGTGAGCTTGCGTGCCTGCTGGCTGAATTGCACCAGATATTCCGATACAGCCCCACTGCCCTCGGGCATCAGGTAACTCAGCAATTCACTGTGTACATCCGCTCCCCAGCTCTGTAGCGATGGAATCGCACTGAGAATGGCATAAGTCACAGTAATCATGGGAACCAGAGCAAACAGCGTGGTGTAGGTCAGCGCCGCAGCATCCCGCCGGCGCTGTTCGCCCTCGAAACGACGTAATGTCCACCAGATGACGTCCAGCGTCATGCGCCAGCGCGGCAACGTTTGCGTGGATTCCGGGGTTGGTTGCGGGTTTATCATCTGATACAGCCATTCCTTTGATACAATGCCGGGAAAACTAACCTCTGAGCGAGTCACCTCTGCTCAGAAAGCCACCCTGTTCATTCTGAGGATATACGCAAGCATGAGCGAAATTCAGATCTATCACAATCCACGCTGCTCTAAATCCCGCGAGACTCTGGCGCTGCTCCAGGAACAAGGCATTGAGCCTGAGGTGGTTGAATACCTGAAAGACATCCCTTCTGCTGCGGACATTAAAGCTGTACTGAGCAAGCTCGGCATCAACGCACGGGCGTTACTGCGTACCAAAGAAGCTGAATTCAAAGAAGCAGGTCTCGATGATCAGTCTCTGAGTGATGATGACATCATCGCGGCTATGTGTCGTTTTCCTAAGCTGATTGAACGTCCGATTGTAATCAACGGAGATCAGGCGCGTATCGGTCGTCCGCCACAGCAGGTTCTGGAGATCCTGTAATGGCTCAGCCTTATGTTCTTGTTCTGTACTACAGCCGTCATGGAAAAACGGAAGCCATGGCACGCCATATTGCCCGTGGTGTTGAACGCATCAGCGGCATGGAAGCCCGCCTGCGAACAGTACCGGCGGTATCGGCTGATTGCGAAGCCAGCGCAGCGACTATTCCCGACAGCGGCGCGCTGTACTGCAGCAGCGATGATCTGAAGCACTGTGCCGGCCTGATCCTGGGCTCGCCAGTGCGCTTCGGCAATATGGCTGCACCACTGAAGTACTTCCTGGACAGCACCAGTCCACTGTGGCTGACCGGTGCTCTGATCGACAAGCCCGCCGGTGTATTCACCTCCAGCTCGTCGTTGCATGGCGGTCAGGAAACCACACTGATGAGTATGGCGTTGCCACTGTTGCATCACGGCATGGTATTCGCCGGTATTCCATACAGCGAAGCCGGCTTGCTGCAAACCCAGTCCGGCGGTACGCCATACGGTGCCAGCCACTGGAGTGGCAACAATAACCAGAATGCTTTATCAGAAGCAGAAACCAACCTGTGCCAGGCCCAGGGTGAACGTGTTGCACGTCTTGCCGAAGCCCTGACCAGCCTGAATGACGGAGTACCGAAATGAAAACCGAGAAGGCGTATATTGCTACCCTCTCCAGCTACCTGATCACCCTGCTGATTCTGTTAATTTCCACCTTCGCCAGTGCGCCTGACAACGATATGGAACTGTGGCTGTATCTTGCCTCCGGCATCGGTATCTGGCTGTTCAAGATTCTGCCACTGCTTCTGTTCATTCCCGGCCTGATTAAGCGCAAGCATTCAACAACTGCGTGGCTCTCGTACATGTCGATGCTGTACTTCGTGCTGGCCATCCTGCTGGCGTTCACTCCTGGTGCCAATGTCTGGGGCTGGGCTATGGCCGCGTCCACCATGGTTCTGTTCATTGCCACCATGCTTTACACCCGCTGGCGCAAGGCCGATCTGAAAGAACAAAGCTAAGCCTCAACGCAGCTCTTTGCGGATCAGCTAGTCTTACTTAAGACCTGCTCCGCAAAGGAACCTGCAATGACTCAGAGTATTCTGCGCAATCTGCTATTCGCCTTCCTTGGCTTTGGCATTGCTATGGGGGCAATCTTTCCCCTTTACGCCGCTTTTTTCGTCGATTTCCTTCCGGGCATGAAAGGCTGGTTTATTATTGGCTGCCTGGTGGCCGGCACCAGCATCGGAATTATTAACTATCTGCTGCTGAAACGACTGCTGATCCGCCGTTTGCAGCAGATCGCACAGGTCGTCAACAGCGTGAACCGGCGCGACCTCAGCCAGCGCTGCGATATCCAGAGTGATGATGTTATTGGCGAAATCATCGCCAGTTTCAATCTGATGAGCGATACCCTGTGTCAGGTTATCCGTAAGTTGCAGGGGGACAGCCAAAGCCTTGCAGATGGCGTCAACGTCATTACGTCGAACATTCATGCCAACACCCAGTCTATGGTCCAGCAGCAGGACGGTATTCGCTCAGCCACACAGGCAATTACAGAATTAACCGGCCTTGCCAACACCGTCAGTCACATCGCAGACGACACTGCTAGCCAGATTAACAGTACCAGCCAGAAAGCCCAGGAAGGGAGACGCAATCTGGGCATTGCCCTGCAGACGTTACGTGATCTCGATGACACGGCTGCTCAGTCTGCGACAACCGTCAGTGAGGTACAGAACAGCAGCCAGTCGATTGCGGCCATGGTTCAGGTGATTGAAGATATTTCCGAGCAAACGAATCTGCTGGCGCTGAATGCAGCCATTGAAGCCGCGCGCGCAGGCGAACAGGGAAGAGGATTTGCCGTCGTCGCCGATGAGGTTCGTACGCTGGCACAAAGAACTCAGGAGGCAACGGTCGATATTCAGGGCCTGATCAACGCGCTGCGCCAGTCGTCGGAGCGAATGATCCGCAGTGCCCAGCTCACCCGCGAAAAAACAGCCGGCAGCCTGACACAAACCGAGGAAGCAACACAAAGGCTGGGCGAGATTGCAACAGCAATGCTGGATACCGCAGCATCGGTAGAGACTCTGGTCAGCAATGCCGCCGACCAGGATCAACAGGCCCAGGCCGTTAAAACAGCCATGGACAAGAATCTGATGCTCAGCCAGGCGTCACGAGAACGCGCAGAGCATTCATTAAAGAACAGCGCCCATATCGAGGGGGTTGCGGCCAGCCTTAAAGAGCTGACCAGCAGTTTCCGCTGCTGAACAACGGCTTATTCGTCGTCCCATTCACCATCGGTGGTCTCGTCGGCAATCTCAGTTACGACGGGCTCACCACATTTAGCGCATTTACCTTCGATAAAGACAACGCCTTCAACCTCAAACTCAACCGGTTCAACCATTCCCAGATCGGCTTCCATACAGTTATTGCACCAGGTCTGGGTCAGGAAAGCCTCCTGATCATCTTCATCACGGGCGAAGAAATCACGTTCTACACGTTCCATAAACTAATCTCTATCAAACATTTAATAGCTAAAATTGATCAGAAATACCTGTCACTTACACAGGCACTCCGCAATATGAACTAGCATTGTATTCATTACTGCGAATAAGTTGGACCATTTTATGAAGATCAAACATCAGGTTATCGCTGGTGTGATGCTGATCACCGTTGCGGCGATCGGTCTGACGGCACTGGGGATAAGTCAGTCAGCACGATCCATCGCTTCAGACAATGTCGTTAAGCAGGTACAGCAAAGCCTGATCAGCCAGCGTAATCTGAGCAAAGACAGTCTTGAACGCTACCTTTCGTTTATCAGGAATCAGGTGGTAAACCTGTCCAGTAGTCCGGCAATCCGTGAAGTATCTTCACTGCTGCGCAATGCATTCTTTGATTATCCTCTTCAGCTTGGGGAAGAACTGGACGAAACAGCTCTGAAAGCCTACTACCGCAGTGAATTTGACACTCGCTACCAGCAAAAGAACGCAGGCAAATCCTCAGGGCCGGATGCCCTGTACGCACAATTGAGTGACAACAGCCGTTACCTGCAGAACGACTTCATCGCTCGCAACCCCAATCCTCTCGGTGAAAAAAATAATTTCAACGGTGCCATGAACGGCACTGAATACGATGAACTGCACCAGACGATTCACCCGTATTTATCTGAATTCCAGCGTGAGTTCGGGTACTACGACGTTTTCATTGTTGAACCGGATAATGGCTACGTCATCTACACCGTATTCAAAGAGCTCGACTTTGCCACCTCCCTGCTCACGGGTCCCTACAAAGATTCCGGATTGGCTAAAGCCTTCAAAGCCGCCTTGCCATTGGCTCATGGAGAGGCTGCGTTTACGGATTTTGAACCCTATGTGCCGTCCTACCATGACGCTGCATCATTTATTTCCAGTCCGATCTATTCCGGCACAAATCTCGTCGGAGTGCTGATTTTCCAGATGCCTGTCGACGAAATTAACAGCATCATGACCAAGGGCGGTAAGTGGCTCGATTCCGGCTATGGCACCACCGGAGAAAGCTATCTGGTCGGGTCTGATCAACTGTTACGCAGTCAGAGTCGGGCCCTGAGTGAAAATACTCAAACCTTTATTGAGAGAATGAAAACCCTTGGCAGTGATGACACTACGCTCGAAGAACTGGCGGTGAGTGGCAATGCTATAGGGCTGATTTCAAGCAGAACCTCTGCTGATAGCGCCGCTCTGAACGGTCAGGAAGGCATCACAGAAGTAACTGACTACCTTGGAAACGAAGTACTCGCGGCTTATACCTACGTTGATTTCCTCGGTAGCCGCTGGGGTCTGATCAGTAAAGTTAATAAAGACGAAGCTTATGAAAGTCTGACCCTGCTGTTGTCCAGTATGCTGAAGGCAACGCTCATCATTGCCCTGCTGCTCGGCGGTGCTTTCCTGGCTGCCGGTTTCTGGATGGCCATGCGTATTACCGGTCCGATTGAAACCTTCACCGGGCAGGTACGCAAACTGGCACAGAGTCGTGATCTGCGTGCATCCTTTCACGATAGTGGTACCTCAGAATTTTCAGAATTAGGCGCAGCACTGAACGGCTTATTTATGCAGATCAGGGAGTTTCTCGGCTCACTGGAAACCACTGTTTATGCGCTGAATATGAGTTCAGATTCTCTGAATAAAACAACCGCAGAAACGCGGCAACGCATAACCCGCCAGGCAGAAGAAGTCAGTTCCGCTGCAACGGCAACAACCGAAGTCAGCGTATCGGTTCAGGATGTATCACAGAATGCCGAACTCGCAGCCGAAAAGATTCGCCACACTCTGCGTCGGGTAAGAGACAGCGACGCCGTATCGACTGAGGTCCGTCAGGGAATCAATGAGTTGTCTGCCAATATGAGTCAGGTATTGACGCGTATGCAACAACTGGAAGCTGAAAGCCAGGGCATTGGCGACGTACTTGAGGTTATACGAACCATTGCCGATCAGACAAATCTGCTGGCCCTGAACGCTGCCATTGAAGCTGCACGGGCCGGAGAGCAAGGTCGCGGCTTTGCCGTTGTGGCGGATGAGGTACGTACACTCGCGCAACGTACAGCGGAAAGTACCGAGGATATCCGTAATAAAATTCAGTCGCTGCAGAGCTGTGTGAACGACGTTCAGCAATCCACCAGTGCGTCACAACAGGCAACGGAAAAAAGCCTGGAAAAAGTAACTGCTGCGGCTGAGCTGATGCGGGAGATTTCAACACTGACCGATGAGGTCGGAGGTATGAGCGAGCGTATTGCCGTGGCTGCCGACCAGCAAAGCTCGGTAACCCGGGAAATTGATAAAAACGTTAATGAAGTACGGGATTTATCCAACGAGGTACTGGGTACCAGCGCTGACATCGAAAAAGCCAGCCAGTCTCTCAGCCAGATTGCTGATGAAATTCAGGAGCAACTGAAAGTATTTCAGTTTAAATAACACCACAGGTTGCGCTGGCACAAATGGCACTGCCATGGTGTGAAAATGTCCTTCATGCTTGTCGTCACTTTACAGGAGGCAAGCATGATTACTCTTCACCATCTTAATAACTCCCGCTCGCAGCGCATCATCTGGCTTCTCGAAGAACTGGGCGTTGACTATCAGATCAAACACTACGAACGCGATACAAAAACATCACTGGCCCCTGCAAGCCTCAAAGCCATTCACCCACTGGGGAAGTCGCCGGTTATTACCGATGGCGATCAGGTCATTGCGGAGTCCGGACTGATCATCGAGTATCTGCTGCAGAAATACGACAATAAAGGCTTTATGCCTGCAAAAGACTCTGCAGAATACTGGCAATACCTGTACTGGCTACACTACGCCGAAGGTTCTCTGATGCCCTTACTGGTTATGTCACTGGTATTTAACAAGGTCAAAACAGCACCTATGCCTTTCTTTATCCGGCCGATCGCCAAAGGTATCGCCGACAAGGTAATGAACAGCTACGTCGGGCCGAACCTCGCCAACAATATGCGTTATATCGAATCACATCTGGGTAACAATCACTGGTTTGCCGGCGATCAATTAACCGGCGCCGACTTCCAGCTGATTTTTCCACTGGAAGCGTCTCTGCACCGGGGCATAAAGGCCGAAGAGTTCCCGAACATCGCCGCCTTTGTGAAGCGGGTGCAAACCCTGCCGGCCTACCAGACGGCATTGCAGAAAGGCGGACCCTACGATTACGCCTGAGCTGCCTGATGGCTGAATGCGGTTAACAGACTGTTGCGGTTATGCCTGCACTGAATGTGCAGCATGACCGCTATAATCACCGATCATCGTTCACGTTTTCTGAGTGGTAACTGATCATGCGCTTTCGCCTTTTCATCGTTTCGCTGCTTCTGGCCGGGTGCGCCAGTGCGGTTATGGCGCCCGATTTTAATCAGCTATTCGGTAACACTCAGATCTTCGATCGGCGCATGCCGTCAGAATCAGACAGTGCCCGGCACTACACCAATCAGGTTCGCCCGATATTGGAAAACCGCTGCGTGGTCTGTCACGGCTGTTACGATGCCCCCTGTCAGCTCAAATTGTCATCTGCTGAAGGCATCATGCGAGGCGCCTCCAAAGCGAAGGTCTATGATGGCACACGTATTCTGGCGGCTGAGCCAAGTCGTCTGGGAATCGACGCGCAATCCACCGCCGAGTGGCGTGATAAGGGGTTCTCTACCGTACTGAATGAGCGCAGTCAGACGGAAGCGATTAACCTGCAGAACAGCGTTCTCTACCGAATGCTGGCACTGAAAGCCAGCCACCCCCTACCGGCCGGGAAATTACTGGATGATGATGAATTCACACTGGGCCTTAACCGTCCGCAGCAGTGCCCGGATAGCGCCGAATTTGACCACTACGCAACAGAAAACCCCTTGTGGGGCATGCCCTACGCGCTTCCCGGATTAAAGGAAAAAGAGTTTGAAACCTTAACCAGCTGGATTGCCAGCGGTGCCCCTCTTGCAGATGAAGCACCTCTGCCCAGCGATATTCAACGGCAGATAAACCAGTGGGAAACGTTGCTCAACCAGCAGGATAATAAGAGCCAGCTGACCAGCCGCTACCTGTACGAGCATTTGTTTTTGGCCAGCCTGTATTTTTCAGATGAACCGTTGTTTAACAGGGATAGCTACGGTACCGGCCACAGCCTTCGCCCACAACACTGGTTCCGTATAGTACGCTCATCGACCCCACCCGGGTTGCCGGTAAAACCGATCGCCAGTCGTCGCCCCTACGATGACCCAAAGGTGAAGCAGGTGTATTACCGCTTAATGCGTAATAGCGCCAGTATTGTCGCCAAAACCCATATGCCCTATCAGCTGAGTGCAGAGCGGATGGACTGGATCCGCACCCTTTTCCTGCAGCCCGACTATGAGGTGGCGACCCTGCCGGATTACACGCCACAAACCGCCGCTAATCCGTTTGTGGCATTTGTCGACCTGCCCGTAGAGGCGCGCTATCGCTTTATGCTACAGGAAGCGGAATTCACCATCACCGGCTTCATTAAAGGTCCTGTATGTCGCGGTCAGGTGGCTCTGAACGTGATTGATGATCACTTCTGGACCTTGTTCGTCGACCCCAAACGTTTAAGCACCGACAGTTACGCACAATTTCTGAAACAACAAAGTGAACATCTGCGCCTGCCCGGTGAAGCTGAAAGTAATTCCGGAATCGTCACCAACTGGATCGAGTATTCCTGGCTACATAATCAGTATCTGGATGCCAAAAATCAGGTTCTGGTCAAAGCCTTTCCCGACGGTCGGGAACTGAATACTCAGCTGGTCTGGGATGGTGACGGCCACAATCCGAACGCGGCACTGACTATTTTCCGCCATTTTGACAGTTCAACCGTCGTCAGAGGTCTGGTTGGGCAGGAGCCGAAAACCGCCTGGTTAATTGACTACTCTCTGCTGGAGCGTATCCATTATTTACTGGTCGCGGAATTCGATGTTTACGGCAACATCGGCCACCAGCTGATGACTCGCCTGTATATGGATTTTCTGCGCATGGAGGGTGAATACAATTTCCTGACACTACTGCCGCAGTCCGAGCGGATTAAACTGGCCGACTACTGGTATCGCGACACAAGTGAGCGAGTGCGTGAACATCTGGTTAATTATGAAGAGCATGTACTGTCTGACCCTGGCATTCAGTTCCGCAGCCAACATCCGAAAACAGAACTGCTGACGCTGATTGAACAGCAACTGAAGCAGGCTATGGATACAAAATATGATCTCGCTGAGCACACCTTGCCAGCGGAGCTGAACACGCTGAGCCGGGTAAATCGTATCCGGGGAGAAGCCGCTACAATAATGCCTGAACTGTCTTTGCTTATGCTTGACGATATGCATGGTGACGCGCGCGTGTTTACCCTGATTCGTAACAGTGCCCACAGCAATCTGACGGGGCTTCTGTACGAAGAAGACAACCGTTTACCGCAAGAAGATTATCTCACCATTGTGCCCGGTGTACTTGGCTCCTATCCCGCCGCCTACTATCGTTTGTCTGCCTTTCGCCTGGGCGATTTTGTGGCAACGCTGGAGGCGATGGAAGATGAGGATGACTACGAAGCGATGGCTGATCGCTTTGCCGTACGCCGTACAGACCACGCTTTCTGGCAGCACAGCGATGACATACACCGCTGGTTTCGCCAGCACGATCCGCTGAACTATGGTCTGCTTGACTATAACCGGCTGGAAAATCGTTGATTTCAGATATCCGCTAAGCGGAACTGCATACGTACATCGCTGGGCGTCAGACCTGTCCAGCGTTTAAATGCACGACGGAAATTGGTTGTATCATTGAACTGCAGATGACGCGCCACCTGCTCATTGTTATAGCCACGCATATGCAGAAGATACAGGCTGATATCCAGTTTTACCTGATCCTGGATCTGCTGAAAGGTACGGTGGTGTTTTTTCAACTTTCGTTTAAAGGTTGCAGGGCTCATGGCCAGCACATCGGCGACCTGTGTCAGCGACATCTCGTGATCTGCCGTGTTGCGGATAAGTTCATAAACGCGCTCACAAAATGCTGGTTTTAACAGCTCCTCACTGACCGCTGCCCCTTGCCAGGCTGCCTGAAAAGCCGTCACAGAAGCTCTTGGCCACGGACGATCAAGCCACACCCGATCAATGATCATGACATCGGTTCCCAGTTCAAAGAAATGGTTACCCGGCAAGTTCACCTGATAGTGCTCGTCGGCCTGCGGACGCCGGTAGTGAAAGCCATAGCGCCAGGGCAATGCCCGCCCTGACAGCCAGGCCGTCATCGCACTCAGGCCAGTCATGCAGGCTTCCACCATAAAGCGGTGCTCGCTTTGCATACCGGCAGCATCGAGCCACTGTATATAGCAGTAGCGTTCATCTTCATACACTCTGGGCACCAGCAATGGACAAAGAACACGCCGATAACTGACCAATACCTTCAACGCACGACGCAGATCCGGCGCCTGACTCAGCAACTGACTGGCAGTGCCATAATGACCCGGCCACAGATTGGCCCCCCAGCGGAAGCTCAGATCGCCATCAGCCACCAGCCTGTCTCCGTTCTGGATCAGCTGACTGAGCTGCTGCAGTGACACTATTTGCCTGCCGTCCAGTACGTCGTCATAAAACAAACCTGTCGCACGCAGAAAACGGTGGCTACTGATATCCCGGGCCAGCAGCAGATCCATCAGTAAGGCAGGCTGGTAATGGGCCGGCAGATATTTTTCGTCTGCCTCATACCATGGCTGCACCAAATCACGCGACACGGTTGACCGCCAGGCCGTCCGGTTGTGACTGCAAGCCACGATTAACGCGGGCAATCAGATGATCTGCATCCATTGCCTGCCCGCACTCCGCGCTCGACAGAACCAGCTGCTGAAAATGCGTTACCGACGGACTGCCGGTTTTAAAAGCAAAGTGTCGCACCGCCGCAGCGACTTCCTGTAGCAGGCGATCAGCCTGCGCTTCACTGGTCGATGGCATAACAATGGCAAAGCGTTCTCCCGAGTAACGACAGATAACATCCTGAGGACGCACATTCAGCAACATAATTTCGGCAATTTCACGCAGCAGACGATCGCCTTCGCGATGACCAATACGGCGCAAACAGTTGCGGTATCCGGCAACCTCAACCATCGCCAGCGTCAGTGGTTGCTGCGGATTTTTATTGAACTGCAGCTGCAGCTGACGTTTAAGATAATCAGCACGCCCCAGTTGTGTCAGACCATCAATGAAACGATGTTCCCGGAACAATGCTTCGCGCTTCTGCAACTGGCGGTTAATGCTTAATTGCTCACGGTGCCAGTGAAATAATCCGTAGGTTAACAGGCCGATACCAACCGGCATGGCGACCGATTCCAGCCAGTGATCCCACCATTGCTCCGATGGCAGACGAATAAACTCATCAAGGTTATCCTGCCACATAGCCAGAAACATCAGCCCCAGCCCCAGCGTCAGTAAATCCGTTACCCGCCCTGCCGGTCGACTGCCCAGAATCAGTACCATCCACACAGCAATGGCCACTGCACTACCACCTTCCCCCAGCACATCCAGCCAATCGATTTCACGCCATTGTTTGGCGTCGCCGATAACAACACAGGCCAGCAGGGAACTGACAGCCAGACCAAAAATAAGCAGCAGCTTGTGCTGATGTAAGCGCAGGGTAGTCAGCATTGGGATGTCTCGTGACGAAATATGACCCGGGTAATATCAGGGATAAATGACACATATATGACAAAGGCCGCGTTAATGAAAATTTCAGCCAGGGGTCAGATCGGCTCACATAATGTGCAGAAAAAGCATATAAATTCTGGCTTTAGCCCCATGATCTCAGCCATACGGGGACAGCACTTCCACCTGTCATCAGAGTAAACAGGTCAGTTGAGATCAAACGCTGGAAAATCAGCACACTTTGCCCGTGAAAAACCGCGGCTGGCAAACGACTGTCACATAAACGACATATTCTCTTTTTAGCGTCCGCAGCGATTCAAAATAAATCCCGGAGTAAACCCATGAATTTCCGCCTGAAACCATTGGCCGCTGTTATCGCCCTGGCTGGTGCAGCAACCAGCCCTGCTGTCTGCGCTGATGGTAACCTCGAAGGACGTGTTGCCGATGGCAAGAATATCGCCGTCTACAGTGATGCCGTGATACGCATTGAAGAGCTGAACCGTGAAGTACTGACCGGTAAAGCCGGACGCTTCCGCATGCCGCAACTGAAAGCCGGAAGATATACCCTGACGGTTACCATCGGCGGTAAGGAAATTGAGCGCCGTAGCATCACCATCGAAGACAATCAGAACAAAAGTATCGACATTACTCTGAACCAGGAAACTCAGGATGTGGAAGAAGTTCTGGTGGTTGGTCAGGCCGCTCAGTTACAACGGGCACTGGACCGCCAGCGTTTCGCCGACAACACCATCAGCGTGATCACGGCCGACGCCATCGGCCAGTTACCGGATGCTAACGCCGCTGAAGCCTTACAGCGGGTACCTGGCTTATCTATTGAACGTGATCAGGGCGAAGGCCGTTTCGTGCGCGTACGGGGTATCAGTCCGGATCTTAACTCTGTCAGTGTTAACGGCACCCAGCTACCGGCGCCGGAAGCGGGTCGTCGCGCCGTTGCCCTCGATGTTATGCCCTCTGAATTAATCAGCGCTCTGGTGGTTACCAAGACACTGACACCTGACATGGATGCCAACGCCATTGGCGGCAGCATTGAAGTGGAAAGTCTTTCTGCGCTGGACCGGGAAGGCTCTTTTTACACCATGCGTGTCGAAGGCAGCTACGATGAGCTGACTGAACAATCCAGCCCGGCCCTGGGTCTGTCAGGCGGCAACACGCTGACCTTCGACAACGGACAGCGTCTGGGCATCGCCGGCGCATTAAGTTACGACAAACGTAAGTTCGGCTCCGACAATGTCGAAACCGGTGGTGCCTGGGATGAAGACGCCCTGGAGTCCTTCGAGATCCGCGACTACAGCATCGAACGCGAACGCCTCGGCGCGGCTCTGAACTTTGACTACGAAGTTAACGCCAATAACCACCTCTATCTGCGTACCCTGTACAGCAGCTTCACTGACGACGAACAACGTCAGGCCAGCGTCATTGAATTTGAAGATGCTCTCACCGCCGGCAGTACCGGCAGCGCCGATGTTGCACGTGAACTGAAAGCCCGCGAAGAGACGCAGGAAATCGTTTCCACCACCTTCGGCGGTGAACATTTCATCGACGACTGGACAATCGAGTACGCACTGGGTTACAGCAAAGCAAACGAAGATGAGCCTGGTGGCATCAGTGGCGCGGTGTTCGAGTCCTCCTTCGATGATATGGGCTTCACTAATACCCGCAAGCCGAAGCTGCAGGCGCCGGCGGAATACTTTGCCGCCAGTAATTACGACATCGATAAAGTGAAATACACCGAAGCCTATACCGAAGACGAACAGAACAGTCTGCGCTTCGATATCACCCGGGATCTGTTTGTGAAAGATTATCCGGCGCAGTTTAAATTCGGGGGTAAATACGCCAGCCGGGAAAAAATCCAGAATGAAGACGCCTGGAAATTTAAAGACTTTAACGATGAAACCCTGGCCGACGTCGCTGCGGCAGAACCAGACTATGGACTCGGCCGTTTTGGGCCGGCAATTTCAGCTGATGCCATATATGAACTGATCAGCGTGCAGGACAAAGCGGATGCGCTGGATGACGAGGCTTCACAGATCGCCGACTACCGTATCACTGAAGATATCAGCGCCGCTTATCTGATGGCCAATATTGAAATCGATGAGTTGCTGCTGTTAGCCGGTGTACGCTATGAAGATACAGAGCACCACTTTAAAGGCTTCAGCTACGATGCCGACGCCGAAGTATTTTCCGTTTACAGAAATGACAACCAGTACAGCCATGTACTGCCTTCCGTACAGGCCCGCTATCGCCTGAATGACAGTACCCAGTTGCGCGCGGCCTGGACGAACTCTGTTGTGCGTCCGACATTTGAACAAATGGCGCCAAGCTTCACTGACGATGGCAGCGCTGAAGCCGAAATGGGCAATCCGGCACTGGATGCCATGACATCAGCCAACTTCGACCTCGGCATTGAACACTTCACCGGTACCGCCGGTGCTCTGTCAGCGTTTGTGTTCCGCAAAGATATCAGTGATTTTATTTTTGAAACGGATCTCGCCGGCAGCGGTGATTTTATTGACTACGAAGAAGTTGCCACCTACAGCAACGGCGACGACGCCAGCATTAGCGGCATTGAACTGGCCGCATCACAACGCCTGGAGATGCTACCTGCTCCGTTCGATGGTTTATTGCTGTCTGCCAACCTCACCTACAGTGATTCCGAAGCGAATATCCGCAGCTACGGTGAAGGGGCTGACGGAGTAGCCAGTGAACGAACGATTGATCTGCCCAATCAGTCGGATATTACCGGCAACCTGGTCATTGGCTATGAGAAAGACGGATTGATGCTGCGTCTGGCAACCAACTATAAGTCGGAATACCTGCTCGAAGTGAATGACCTTGCTTCACAGGACGGTGACATTTATCAGGCCGCTCAGACGCAACTGGACCTGAGTGCTGCCTACGAAATTAACCCGCAGGTTAAGGTGAATTTCGAAATCGCCAACATCACCGATGAGCCTTATTACACCTACCAGAATAAAGAGAAGTACAACGCTCAGTACGAAGATTACGGTCCGACCTATCGTCTGGGTGTGACCTTTAGCAGCTTCTGATTCAGAGCAGATAACTTTCTTTGCCGGGCATCAGCCCGGCGTACTTAAGCGAATTTATCAGCAGCTGTTTTACAGCTGCATCAGGTATTAACAACGTTATGCAAAAACTATTTATCAGCATCGCTCTGGCAGGCAGCACCCTGATTACTGGCTGTAGCAGTGTCACTTCCTATGAAGGCAGCAATACGGTTGCACTGCAGCCACTGCCTTTTGCTGGCGAACAATCACTGGCACTCAATGAAAATCAATGGCTCGTGCCTGACGCTGAGCAGGGCATTCAGTTGATCAGCCACAGCGATGTGACTTCAACACTGGCTACCGCAGCCGAATTCATCGACCAGCGCCGAGACCCGCAGGGAGATCGCTACGTCAGTCTGGACACAAAAAACAACCGCCTGATCAGCTATCGCATAGCCCAGGGAAAGTTTATCGATGTCCGCTACAGCCAGGCGCTGCCCTATCCGGTTGAAGGTATGTGTCTGTATCAACCGAGCGCAACAGAGTTAAATCTGTTCGCAATGGACGAGCAGCAAATGGCCCACCAGCTGCTGCTAACGGATGGTCAGCAAAACACCTTGCTGCATAGTGAAATCCGTCAGTTCCCACTGCCACCCAACAGCGAGTACTGCATCGTCGATGATGTCACTGAACAATTATTTGTCAGTGAAGAAAATATCGGCGTGTGGAGCTACAACGCCCGGGCAGAAAGCGAAGTCGCGCGCAGCGTGGTCGACCTGATCGCTCCGCATGGAAATCTGCATAAAAATGCCGGCCCACTGGCGCTGGCCAACGGCCATTTACTGATCGCCGAAGCCGGTACACACCGGCTGCACAGTTACAACCTGCACGGTAGCGACACCGCATCCCACAAACAGTGGGACTTACCGGCACAGATTGCCAGCGATAGTCTGACGGCAAGCGCCATTGCCGATAACGTCTGGGTTAGTCTGCTGGATGATGACAGCGGCATTCTGTTCAGCGCCGAACTCCCGTTACCGCAAGCACCAGTGACACATCAACCTATCGCTCAGGTGCCAGCCACTGGCGAAACTACTCCTGTCGCTGATCGTGGTGATGCCGCCGATGATCCGGCGATATGGGTAAATACTCACGCTCCAGAAGAGAGCCGGATTCTCGGTACCAATAAAAAGCGTGGTCTGTATGTTTATGACCTGCTCGGTGAGGAAAAACAGGAACTGCTGGTTGGTCGAGTCAACAATGTTGATGTACGCCAGGGGTTTACTTTTAAAGGGAAAAAAGCGGATATCGCCGCCGCCAGCCAGCGTGACCGCCATGCGATTTCCCTGTTCCATATTCACCCGGACAACGGCATCGTCACTGCGGTTAATGAAATCGAAACATCGCTAAATGATGTATACGGACTCTGTATGTACCGCAGCCCGTCGTCCCAGGTCTATGTCTTTATCAACGATAAAGATGGCCGCTTTGAGCAGTATCAGATCATCGACAGCGCGAACGGCTGGAGCGGCCGCAAAGTGCGCGAATTTGCCGTACAAAGTCAGCCGGAAGGTTGTGCTGCCGACGACCAGATGAAGCGTTTATTTATCGGAGAAGAGGATGTCGCTGTATGGACTCTGGGAGCTGAAGCCAGCGACGCTACCGAGCTTGTCCAGGTTGCTGCGGTATCTGACATTCTGGTCGACGACATCGAAGGTATGGACGTCTATCGCCGAGATGGCAAAGCATTCCTGCTCGTTTCCAGTCAGGGCAATGACAGCTATGTGCTGTTTAATGCCGAAGCACCCTACCAGTATATCGATCGTTTTCGCGTCGGCCTGAACGCCAGCTCAGCCATCGATGGTGCCTCAGAAACTGACGGCTTAACAGTCAGCTCGCAGGCATTAGGCGATAACTACCCTGAAGGCATGTTGGTGGTGCAGGATGGTCGTAATCTGCTGCCGGATACCACCCAGAACTTCAAACTGGTCGACTGGCGCAGTATCCGTGCCATCAACGATCAGCTGTAGAGCACTTATCTGTCGGTAGACTTTTCGGGCACGCACTGCGTGCCCTTTTTTCAGCGAAAAATTTTATCAGCCCATTCAGTCAGGCCAGCGGTAACACTACCGAAATGGTCTCCATCGAGAATAGGAATATCACCCAGCGTACGCGCTACCGCCTGGCGAATAAGCGGCGAACGGGCACTACCACCGGTAACAAAAATCACATCTGGCTGTTCGCCTGCCTGGGCGATGGCTTCTTCCATCAGGCGGGTAATTCGCTCTAACGGGCGGGCAATGGCCTGTTCCAGCTGCGCTGCTGAAATCTGCGTCGTCAGTCCCGCCTCTATGTAGCTGAGATCCGGAGCAACCGGATCCTGTTCAGATAAGGCAATTTTGCATTCTTCTGCACTACGCACCAGCTGCTGATTCTGTTTATTCTCGCGCAGTCGGATCAGGCGTTCGATAAGCTGCGGCTCGGCACAATCACGCTGCAGTTGTTCCAGATACAAACCGGTTTCCAGGCTGGCAAAGCGTCCCAGAGCACCAACGTCGTTGGTACACACGGCGTCCAGAAAGGTTTTGGTTGGCATCGGCTTGCCGGTTTTGAGTAAGGCGTTCATGCCAAACAGCGGCATTAACTGACGTCCGGCTAACTGAATATCCAGATCATTACCGCCCACCCGCTCACCACTATGGCCGAGAAAATCATCACGGCGGTCATCTTTAACCCGGTGCTGCGGGCCCATGCGTACCATGGCACAGTCACTGGTACCACCGCCGATATCCACCACCAATACGGTCTGGTTTTTATCCAGACTACGCTCAAAACTTAAACCCGCTGCGATCGGTTCATAGAGAAACTCAACATCGGTGAAACCTGCACGCGTCGCTGCCCGACCAAGAATATCCAGCGCTTGCTGGTTACTCAGCTCAGCACCCGTGTCGTTGGCTGGAGCCCCCTGAAAATTCACCGGACGGCCGATGACGGTCTGCTTCAACTCACGTCCAAGTGATAGCTCAGCACGCTGTTTAACCGACAGCATCATGGCAGTGACGATATCTTCGAAGAAGTGCATAAACTCGGGACGCAGGCCACTGGCACCGAGAAACGATTTCGGAGACTTAACGAAATAGCCTTCTTCCGGGTCGGCAAAATAATGGGCAAAAGCCTGGTGACCGACAAACATCACCTGCTCGTCAGTGGCAATATCCAGCTCACGCCGCACTCGCAGAGCAGACTGCAGCTGGCCACGACGAATAGCAACAAACTCATCTTTGAGTGATGGCGGTAAATGATGGGCGACCTGTTCGCAGATCAGCTCACGCCCCAGAGAGTACAATGCGGATGGCATAAAGGTCTTATCACCATCGACCTGTGCCAGGCGAATGGCGCCACCGTCTTTTACACCGATGGCACAATTGGAAGTGCCGTAGTCAAAGCCGCAGATCATAACGCAGTCTCTCTTACCACTGAAAAAAGCCGCGCAAGGTACCACAAGCTGGCGAGGTTACAAAACCACCTTCAGCGGCACAGAGAATTGCAGATTCAGCGACGTGAACGCCAGTTGCTGTAGCGTGAATGCACGCCTCGGGTGAAGGCAGACGAGTAGTTCTCCAGCAGGTCCACTCCCACCAGAATCACTACAATCAGAAAAGACAACTTGATTGCTACTCTCGGCTCTGCCAACGACAAGGCAACTCCCACTGAAGCCAGCGCCCAGATGGTAGCCGCAGAGGTGACACCCAGTACGATGCCATCCTTTGCCAGCATCACACCAGCTCCAAGAAAACCAACGCCGGTAACCACCTGACCGATAATACGCGAGGCATCAGTGGCATCATTGGAAACCGACTGGGCCAGTGTCACAAACACATAGGTTCCCAGCACGATCAGCGATGACGTGCGGATACCGACCGGTTTACCACGTAACTGGCGCTCTAGCCCTACGACTGTGCCGCAGATCAATGCGGAGCTGATGTGCCACCAGTCCAGCGGCTCAATTGACAGTAATTCAGATAATGTCATGGTTAATTCAGGCGCCAGTCAGGGTTTCAGCAATGCCTTAATATCGTCGTCCGACGGCATACCAAAGCTGCTGTTGGAACTGACAACCTTGCCATTGCGATCGATCAGGTACTTATAGAAGTTCCACTTAGGAGCAACGTCCTGACGCGCAATTTCCTTAAACAATGGGTGCGCTTCTTTCCCTTTCACCGGCACGGTCGCCAGCATGGTGAAAGTCACGCCAAAGTTTTTGAAACACACATCTGCGGCTTCGGCCTCATCATCAGCTTCCTGATTAAATGAATCCGATGACACGCCAATCACCACCAGTCCCTGATCTTTGTATTTCTCATGAATGGCTTCGAGGTCCGAGAATTGGTCAGTGAAACCGCAATGACTGGCAGTGTTAACCAGCATCACCGGATGGCCATCCACAACGTCACACAGATTCAGTATTTTAGAGCTGTGTAACTGTTTCATTTCATGCTGAAAAACGGCTGGGCATTCAGCTGCTGCCGCAAAGCCGATGTGCGTAGAAAAAAGCAGGGTAACCAAGACACGAAGCATGAGTGACTCCACGATAGAAAGAGAATATCCCTAACTATAGAAAAGTCACTGCATGAGCACCAGCCCGTTGATTAACGAGCCGAAAGATATCCGATTTGCAGAGGTGCCTGCAGTTCGCCACGGATCAGAGCATCAAGCGTTTCAGTACTGGGCATGGTAAAGCTGCTGTTGGTAGCCACAACCTGCCCTTCTGCTGTTACCAGATACTTATAGAAACTCCATTTCGGTGCGTAGTACTGCCGGGCGACTTCCTGATACAAAGGATGCGCGTTATCTCCGGCGACATCGACATTGCCAGCCATAGTGAAGGTCACACCGTAATTGTGGAAATAGATGTCAGCGGCAGCATTTTCATCAGCTTTGCCATCAAAGCTATCGGATGAAACACCGATCACGACCAGCCCGTGATCTTTGTAGCGTTCATGAATGGCTTCAAGTTCAGCCAGTTGCTCGACGAAACCACCCCGACTGGCAGTATTCACCAGCAACACCGGCTTACCGGCCGTCACAGCACAGAGGTCGATGCTGGCCTCATTATTCAGCGCCTTGATAGGCTGCTGAAAAATTGCAGGACATTCCGCACTAACAAACGCGCTGGCTGTCATTACTGCACTGAATAGCGATATCTGAATCCCTGTACGCATGATCCGTCTCCACTCAAATTGGATGAATGGGCCAAGCGTACAGACAGAGTGTTACCGTTTTACGGCAACCCCCTTACAGCGCATCTCGCAGGTCATCATCCAGCTCAGACGGTTCCACCAGCAAAGCCTCTTCCTTCAGATTCGGGAAGACCACTAACCAGGTTTCATCGTCTGTAAGACCTTTAGTCCAGCGTTCCAGCCAGACATCGAGAGCCACCGCTTTGGGAGCACAATCTGCCCAATCTCCGTTAGCCCACTCTGAAGCATAGTCGGCGTGTGGCCAAACGGGCAGACAATTGTCGCCATCTGACGTCAATGTCACCCAACCGTCTGAGTTTGCCAGGCTCCAGATTTCGCCATTAGCCACCACTTTGGCAATAAAGTGCTGATAACGCTGATGATTTGACAATTTGAGAGTCGCGAGGTGCTCGCTACGGGATAGCGCATATGTCATGAGAGAGGATCCCATCCGGGCCTGGTAGATATCAAAGGCCGGATTGTATGAACGCCCCGGACATCAGGCAACGAAAAGATACAGCCAGCCCCATGCTGTTTAGCCTCCTTGCGTTTATAATGCGGCGCTTTTGACCGCAGAGAAGACTATGAGCGCTTATTCAGACGATATCCGGAATGCCATCCGAACCGTAGCAGACTGGCCTGAGAAAGGCGTTATGTTCCGCGACATCATGCCCTTGCTGCAGGATGCGGCGGTCTTTCGCAAGCTGATCGACAGCTTTGTTCATCGTTACCAGAACCAGAAGCTGGATGCCATTGCCGCCATCGATGCGCGTGGCTTCATTCTCGGAGCACCATTGGCCTACGAACTGGGCATCAGCCTGGTACCGGTACGCAAGAAAGGTAAACTACCGTTCGAAACCGTCACTCAAAGCTACGACCTGGAATACTGTAGCGCCACCATTGAGCTGCACACCGATGCATTTGCTCCAGGCGATCGTGTTCTGGTGATGGACGACCTCATTGCCACCGGAGGCACCATGCTGGCCGCTTGTGAGCTGGTTAAGCGCCTGCAGGCCGAAGTGGTCGAAGTTGCCGCCATTATCGATCTGCCTGATCTGAACGGTAGCCAGCGCCTGAAGCAGGCTGGTTTTGATGTCTACGCCATCTGTGAATTCGACGGTCACTGATACAACCCGGAATTGAGATCGCCACTATGAGCCTGAAACACTTCGTAACGCATCAAATCAGCAAGGAAAGCAAAGATCCGGCCGCCACCCTGGTCAGCAGTGAACAGGAAGCCGATCTTGAGCATGACAGCCTGGCGCACTTCTATGCGCAGACCAGCGCTCAGCTGAAAGGGGTTTTTACCCAGCGCTCAGGGAAACGCTACGGCGTGTTTCATCCGGAGATCACCCAGGTCAGAGCCCTGATTCAGGACTGGCAGGCAGATCGCCAGACCTTTATCGCTCTGACCCGGCGTATCAGTAAGCAGTTTGCCAACAGCCTCGACAACAGTGAACTGGCCATCGAGGGCTATCTTGCGTTCTTTCTGGAACAGCTGGCCGACAGCGATCGCCTGTATATTTTTCACCTGCGCCGCAAAACCAGTGTCTCCATCAATCCGGATATGACGCTGACAGAAACGCACTACCTCGACTTCTCAAACACCGGCTTCGGCGTGATGCTCAACCTGACAGACTGGCTGGCCGATGATGACAGCAAATACCTGACCTTCAGTTTCGGGCGCGGCGATAAGCCAGTGCAGAATCACTTTGCCGAATGTATTGGCTTTACCGATACATTGAATACGGCAGCCGAGACTGAAGCTTTCCTCGAAATTGTTGACCAGTTCAGCCACACTCTGCCGCCGGAGCAGGGCTTCGAATGCAAGGCCAAGGTTGTGGATTACTGCATGGAACAGGATATGCGCGGCGAACCCGTGGTATTCGAAGAGCTGGCCGATTATCTGTCGAACGAAATCAAGGCAGAGCCGGCCAAGGCGTTTTCCCATTACATCATCGACAAACAGAAAGAACGTCAGGCTGAAGCCCGGCAATCGTTGTCGCCGGAACAACTGGCCGCACAGGGTGCGAGTACGGAAGTCGTGGCAGAAGCGATAAAAACAGAACTGATTCCGGACCGTAAAAAACTGAAAGGCTTTATCCGCTACAGTGGCAAGAACAAAGACCTCAGCCTGAGTTTCTCGGCCAGTATGCTGGAAAAACAGGAAATTGTTTTTGATGGCGTCAGTAACGAATTGCGTATCACGAAGGTACCGGAGTCCCTGCTGAAACAGTTAAAACAGTCCTGAGCAAGTATACGGGTCAGTCAGATGCTGCTGCCTGGCCCGAAGCATCATTATTCCGCTGCCACCTGCGGCATTTGCAGGTTATTCACCAGGAGATCACGGATTGAGCGGCCAGTACGGTCAACAATAAACACGGCGGCCTTTTCGTTGTAAGCCAGCAAGGCTCCCTTCACGAACTTCCACTTACCGGCAATATCGGTTTTCAGTTTTTCATCATGCAGAGAGGCCAGCGCTTCATCGAAACGCTTGCTCTGGCTTTCAATCCCGACCTCAGTAAAGCCGTGGCCACCAAACATACTGGTCTGAAACATCACATAGCTGGCCAGCATGCGCTCAAGACTGTCGAGCATCACCATCACTGCCTGCTCATCAGCTCCACTGCGACTGGCCGGGCGATCCTGATCAAACGCCTGATACAAAGCTTCCTGGCGGATCTGCAGGTTAGGTAACACATTGACCACGTCACCGCTGTCAGCAGCGGCTTTATTATCAGCAACAAACTGCGCGGTCTTTTGCCATTCACTGTTTATGTCCGGCCAGATTCCTGCGATATCGCGACTCAGTACTGTTGCCTCAGACAAAACGTCCTGCAAACGCTGACTGGCAGCCTTATCGCCCCCGTTACGGGTAATCAGACACATTTCCGTTGTCACGCGATGCGCATAAGTCTCGAGCAATTCTCGTTTACGCTGCGCATCGTCAGCCACCGACGCAATCGCAGAGCCGCCAAAACATAACAACAGCAGAAATGTCACAATTTTCAAAGCGGTATCCCCCAAAGAAATACAGGTTAATGGTGAGAATTTATGGCCTGTACGGCATCACTCGTGCCCGGCTCTTATTTATCCTCTGACCATACGAAAAATACGATGCCAGTACCAGTAGTCGATTGCCTCTGTCGGTAAATGACCGCAACTGACAGACGGGCGTCTGCTGGCCAGCTGTCAGCCCCTGTGATACAACACGGCCAACCCTGATACTTTCAGATGACCTCCGATCCAACGCAGTATTATCAGCACAATGGCGAATACACATTCCATAAAGAAGTGGCAACACAGCCATGACTTCAACTCAACGAACAATGAAGGCGAAAAGCGTACGCTTTGGGTACTGATTCTGACCGCCATTACCATGGTGGCGGAAATCGTTGCCGGAGCCTGGTATGGCTCTATGGCCTTGCTGGCGGACGGTTGGCATATGGGCACCCACGTTGCGGCCTTCCTTATCACCCTGTTTGCCTATCGCTATGCCCGTCGTCATGCCAGCAATCCGGAATTCAGTTTTGGTACTGGTAAAGTGAATGTGCTGGGTGGCTTTGCCAGCGCGGTCGCTCTGGCAGTGGTTGCGCTGGTTATGGCAGTTGAATCCGTTGTGCGTCTGTTTGAACCTCAGACCATTCAGTTTACCCAGGCCATCTGGGTAGCCGTTCTGGGTTTGGCGATTAATCTGATCAGCGCCATGTTGCTGGGTCATGATCATCATCACGGTCATGATCACCATCACGACCACGACCACGACCACGACCACGACAATCATCACAAGCATGACCACGACCATCATCATGATATGAATTTATACGCGGCCTACATGCATGTGCTGGCGGATGCTTTGACGTCAGTGCTTGCCATTGCTGCATTGCTGGCAGGTAAATATATGGGGCTGAACTGGCTGGATCCATTGATGGGCATTGTTGGTGCGGTGATTATTGCTCGCTGGGCAGTTGGGCTGGTGAAGGAAAGCGCTCCGGTGCTGCTGGATGCCAGTCTTGCCGAAGAAAAACGAACCGCTATTCGCAAAACCCTGGAACAGGATGCCGATAATATTGTCACAGACATCCATATCTGGCGCGTCAGCGGCAATCACTACGCAGCCATGATATCGTTGATGACACACACGCCTCAGGACGTGTCGCATTACAAACAGCTGCTAAGCGGTTATCGTCAACTGGCACACGTCACCATCGAGGTGAATACCTGTCTGGAACCCGATTGTCCGGTTAACCAGAAGTCATAAGGAGATTGTCGATGAAGTATCAGGGAAGCTGTCACTGCGGGTCTGTTTCATTTCAGTTTGATGCAGACGAGATTACCTCAGGTGTGCGCTGTAATTGCTCGGTATGCCGACGCAAAGGAGCACTGATGACTCCCTATGTCATCGCACCGGAATCCCTGCAGCTGGAGGTCAGAAACGACGCACTTCAGGTCTACCGCTTCGGTAGTGGGATTGCGGCACACTACTTCTGCAAACAATGCGGCATCTACCCTTTCCACCAGACACTGAGAAAAAAAGATCATTACCGCATCAACATTGGTTGTCTTGAAGGTACTGACCCATTCTCTTTGCCAGTCGAAGTGTTTGATGGCGCATCACTCTGAGTGACCTTATGAGCGAACAGAACCCTGCACAACTCCCGGAACCGGACTCTGACCAGAACGATGCCGTACGCACCGCCGCACTGGTTGGTTACCTGTGCATGATTGCTGGCTACTTCACCGGCATTTTCTGGCTGATTGGTGGAATCTGGTGCATGGTCAAACGCAGCGATGCTGATGGCAGTCGCTACGCCGGGCACCTGAATAATCTGATCAGTATTTTCTGGTGGGGGCTTGGACTCACCATCATCGGCTTTGTGCTGAGCCCGTTTATTATCGGCTACTTTATACTGTTGGGCGTATTTATCTGGTCGGTGTACCGCATCGTCAAGGGAATGGCCCTGCTCACCTCAAATAAGCCCTTCCCCCTGTAAACTGCGAGCAAGGTGTCAGCTTTTTTTGCCGGCACCTTCAGCAATGCGCTTCACAACCCGTGCAGCAGCAACAAAACCGAACGTACCGGTCACCATGGTGGCGGAACCAAAACCTGAAGCGCAATCCAGGCGGGTGCTCTCTCCTTCACTTGGCTTCGCCTGACACACGCTGCCATCCGGTTGTGGATAGACCAGCTGCTCAGTGGAGAAAACGCAGGGAATCGAATAATTGCGCGAAGGATTACGCGAGAAGTTGTATTCCCGACGCAGCAAAGAACGTACTTTGCGCGCCAGAGGATCATTGAATGTTTTATTCAGATCCGCCACCTGAATCTGAGTCGGATCGATCTGGCCGCCCGCAGCTCCGGTTGTGACAATGCGGATTTTATTACGCTTGCAGTGAGCAATTAACGCGGCCTTACTTTTTACGCTATCAATGCAATCAATAACGTAATCCAGGCCGGTGTGAATCAGAGTTGTTTGATTCTTTTCGGTAACGAAATCCATAATCGCATGTACCTGACATTCAGGGTTAATGCGACGAATACGTTCAGCAACCGCTTCAACCTTCAGCTTGCCAATTTCGCCGTCCATTGCGTGAATCTGACGATTAGTATTGGTGACGCAGATATCATCCATATCAATCAGAGTGATTTCACCGATACCGGAACGCGCCAGCGCCTCTGCAGCCCAGGTTCCAACACCACCAATGCCAACGACACATACATGTGCCGCCTGTAATCGGCTCAGGCCCTGTACGCCATATAAGCGGCCAATACCGCCAAAACGATCTGTGTATTCCGGACTCAACTGCAAACCTCTGTACTCTGCGGACATCACCGCGGGCTAAGGCGCAGAATTATATCAGAGCTGAGTAACCTGTTCCTGCTTGTCAGAGGCAGGCATACGACGCAGCCAGCGAGCTGTTTCACTGATACGACCAAGGCTTGGTTCGCCACGGATAAACTGACGTACCAACTGATCCTGCTCGGCATCCGGCAGCATACCCAATAACCCTTCACGCAGTTCAGGAATCGGAGCTATACGCGCAGTGAGGGTATCTACCATCAACGTCAGGAACTCAGCAGACAGACGGGCGTGTTCCCGGTAATTGATACTGACCACTGCTTCATCTCCCTGACGCTCGATTACGACGTAGTCGTTAGTCTTCAGAGGGCCACGCGTCAGTTCCAGGAAACGACTGAGATCATCGGAATGTTTGAGCCACTGCTGGCGGTCAGCACCGACCGCAAACACGTCCTGCCACAACTGGCGAAAACGACGAACACTGACCTTTTCCTCAACCACCTTCAGTTCAAGCTTGTCGGCAACCAGCTTGTCCTGTTGATTAGTTTCTCCGTAAAGAGCCACCAGAAACCAGGGGTTATCCAGCGTTTCAAAGCGCCCCACCCCTTTCAGTTCAGTCGACTGACTCAGGGCAGAACACGAAAAAGACAGCAACAGCAGTAACGGCGTTAACAATCTCACAGATGACTCCAAAGCGTAGAGTTGTTGTTCGTTGGGGCCATTCTGGCAAATCACCCTTTCTTTACAACGACGCTTTACGCCATGGTGACAATTTTGATAACTGGTTGACAATTTTTGTCACCCAGCTCAATAAACCCTCAATTCACACTTGACCATTTGGTTAAAAACAGAACCTCAATAGCACTGTATACGGATATCAGGTCAGGAGAGATCAATCAGATCAATGAATGAAGTATGTGGTATCGAATCCCGCACCAGCTGCTGCTGGCGCTCAGGTTGGCGGATATCGTTAAGGGTTACCCGGGCAAGAACCTGAGTAATCAACTGATTTACGCCCCCCCAGTTAGAGGACAGAGAACAGCTGTGCGTGATATCGCAGGCATCCTCTTCTGCCGCGCAGTCGGTCAGCGCCACCGGCCCTTCGAAAGCCTGCACAACATCCAGCATACGAATCTGCGCTGGCGCCCGGGCGATACGATATCCTCCACGTGCTCCACGCTGAGCAATCACCAGACCACTATCGGCCAGTGCTTTCATAACCTTACGCACGGTGGGCATCGCCAGACCGGTTTTGCCCGCAATCTCCTCTCCCGAGAGTTTTACCGCACCGGCTTCTGCCAGTACGTTCAGAACCACTACACCGTAGTCAGTGAGCTTGCTGATTTTAAGCATGAGGCCCGTCCATCATAATGAGAATCTGTCGCAATTGGTCAGATTTCATCCACTTTGCTAGAATGCCCAACCATTAAAGCATACTAATCCGGTATTGATTAACAATATACCCGAGTAAAACACTCTGATATTACTTCAGAATCGGTTATAATCGGCGTATCCGGAATGAATCAAGCGACTGGACTGCTGCAGGAAAGACACCTGCTCAGGCAGACAGCGCAAGGCCGCCAGAGCAGGCAGGACGCCGCCGGGCCCTTCGAAGAGAGACTTCGCTATGAGCAGCAACGCTGAAATTGAACGCCGCATTGGTAATGACTACCAGGCTGGTTTTGTCACCAACATCGAATCCGACACCCTTGCGCCAGGCCTGGACGAAGATGTTGTGCGCTTTATTTCCGCCAAGAAAGGTGAGCCTGAATGGCTGACCGAATGGCGTCTGAAGGCTTTCCGTGCATGGCAGGAAATGGTTGAGCCTGACTGGGCTCACGTCACCTATCCTAAGCCGGACTTTCAGGCACTGTCCTACTACTCTGCGCCGAAGAGCATGGCTGACAAGCCTAAAAGTCTCGACGAAGTCGACCCGGAACTGCTGGCCACCTACGAAAAGCTGGGTATCCCACTGCACGAACAAATGGCACTGGCCGGTGTTGCTGTGGATGCAGTATTCGATTCGGTATCCGTTGCCACCACATTCCGCGAAAAACTGGCTGAAGCTGGCGTTATTTTTATGCCGATTTCCGAAGCAGTACACGAACATCCGGAACTGGTTAAGAAATATCTGGGCAGTGTCGTGCCACAGCGCGACAACTTCTATGCGGCACTGAACTCTGCCGTATTCTCCGACGGCTCCTTTGTTTACATTCCAAAAGGCGTTCGCTGCCCGATGGAACTGTCGACTTACTTCCGTATCAACGAAGCTAAGACCGGCCAGTTCGAACGTACTCTGATTGTTGCCGACGAAGGTTCTCATGTGTCCTATCTTGAGGGCTGCACCGCACCAATGCGCGACGAAAACCAGCTGCACGCCGCGGTGGTAGAGCTGGTCGCCATGGACAATGCTGAAATTAAATACAGCACCGTGCAGAACTGGTATCCGGGTGATAAAGAAGGTAAAGGCGGCATTTATAACTTCGTGACCAAACGCGCAGTCGCACACACCAATGCGAAAGTCAGCTGGACTCAGGTTGAAACCGGCTCTGCCGTTACCTGGAAGTATCCAAGTTGTATTCTTAAAGGCGACAACTCGGTTGGCGAGTTTTATTCCGTTGCTCTGACCAATAATTTCCAACAGGCTGACACCGGCACCAAGATGGTTCACCTGGGCAAAAACACACGCTCGACCATTATTTCCAAGGGTATTTCTGCCGGTAAAAGTCAGAACGCCTACCGTGGCCTGGTGCGTATGAATCCGAACGCCGAAGGCGCCCGTAACTACACCCAGTGTGACTCGCTGTTAATTGGCGACCAGTGTGGCGCGCATACCTTCCCGTACATTGAAAGTAAGCACCCTTCTGCGGTTGTTGAGCACGAAGCCACCACCTCTACCGTCAGCGACGATCAGTTATTCCTCTGCCGTCAGCGCGGTATCGATACAGAAAAAGCTGTATCCATGATCGTTAACGGTTTCTGTAAAGAGGTGTTTAAAGAGCTGCCGATGGAATTTGCCGTAGAAGCGGGCAAATTATTGGAAGTTTCATTGGAAGGCTCTGTTGGTTAATTTGAAGCTACTGCGCTTCAACGGAACACATATCGAATCAGCGCCAGACGCCTGACTTCAGTCGTCCGACCAGAATTAAACGAAAGCGCCCGACGCCAGACACCGGGCGCCAGATTAAACGAGATACAACCATGATCAGCATTAAAAACCTGCACGCTAACGTAGAAGACAAACAAATTCTGAAAGGCCTGAATCTGGAAATTGGTCCAGGTGAAGTGCACGCCATTATGGGTCCGAACGGTGCGGGTAAAAGTACGCTGGGTAACGTACTGTCTGGCCGTGATGGCTACGAAGTGACCGAAGGTTCTGTAGTACTGAACGGTAAAGACATTCTGGAAATGGAGCCGGAAGAACGTGCTCGCGAAGGTCTGTTTCTGGCGTTCCAGTATCCGGTAGAAATTCCGGGGGTATCTAACCTCGAATTCCTGAAAGCATCAGTTGACGCCGTACGCGCACATCAGGGTAAAGACGCACTGGATTCCGTGCAGTTCCTGAAACTGGCGCGTGAAAAGTGCAAAGCCGTGAATCTGGATGCCAGCTTCCTTAAGCGTGGCGTAAACGAAGGTTTCTCCGGTGGTGAGAAAAAGCGCAACGAGCTGATGCAGATGATGCTGCTCGAGCCTGAGCTGTGCATCCTCGATGAAACCGACTCAGGTCTGGATATCGATGCGCTGCAGGTGGTTGCTGAAGGCGTTAACGCTATGCGTGATCCTAAGCGCAGCTTTATTGTGGTTACCCACTATCAGCGTCTGCTTGACTACATCGTGCCTGATTACGTTCACGTTCTGGCCAATGGCCGCATCGTGAAATCCGGCGGTAAAGAGCTGGCTCTGGAGCTGGAAGAAAAAGGCTACGGCTGGCTGGAAAATTCCGATAACGGAGCAGCGTAAGATGGCAGAGCAATTTCAGACACAACAGCTGGCACTGGCCAACAGTGTCGCGCAGCTGCCACTGCTGACCACCCTCAATGCTCAGGGCCGCGAGGCTTTTGCAGAAGCCGCTATGCCAACGCGTAAAACCGAAGCGTGGAAATACACCTCGCTAACCGCTCTGCTGGCCAATGAGTACGGCGCTCCGGCAGTAGCTGGCAGCAATGAACAACTGACTGCAGCAGCAACCATTAATGGTCTGGATGCCGCGCGTCTGGTATTCGTTAACGGCCAGCTGAGCAATGAGTTATCCGATGCTTTAGCACTGCAACAAGTCACGCTGTTCAGTCAGGCAAACGATGGCCAGCAGGCGCTGATCAGCGAAAAACTGAACAGCGTACTGACTCAGGCACAAGGTTCTGAGCATCTGTTTAACGACCTGAACAATGCCAACGTGAACGAAGGCGTGTTAATTCATGTCGGTAAAAATGAGCGTCTGCAGCAACCACTGCAGATCAGCTACCTGACCACGCAGAATGCTAACCCGTTTGCGGTAACCGCCCGTATATTGCTGGTGATGGAAACCGGTGCGGATGCTACCGTTGTTGAGCACTACGGCTCCGACGAACACGCCCAGGTGAATTTCACCAACGCGTTGACGGAAATTCTGGTCGGCGACAACGCACGCCTGCAACATTACCGCCTGAACCTGATGCAGGAAGAATCCCTGCACATTGGCAGCACTCATATCGATCTCGGCCGCGACAGCCAGTACAACGCCTTCCATCTGGCGCTGGGCAGCCGCATCACCCGCAGCGATCTTGTAGTGAACCACAACAAAGGTGGCTCTCACTGTGAAATCAGCGGCGTGTATATTCCGCAGAATCAGCAGCTGGTCGACTTCCATACCTGCATCGAGCACAAGGTAGCGCACTGCACCAGTAATGAAGTGTTCCGCGGCATTATGAACGACAAAGCCAAAGCCGTATTTAATGGCCGTATTCATATTCATCCGCAAGCGCAGAAAACACTGGCTGAACTGAGCAACAAAAACCTGCTGCTGACCAACAGTGCCGAAATCAATACCAAGCCTGAGCTGGAAATTTACGCCGACGACGTAAAATGTGCGCACGGCGCAACCGTTGCTCAGCTGGATGAAAAAGGTCTGTTCTATCTGCGCAGCCGTGGCATCAGCAAACGTGAAGCAGAAGTCATTATGAGCTTCGGTTTTATTAACGAATTGCTGGAGGCCCTGCCTGACGAAGCCATTACCAATCTGCTGCGCCCGATTCTGGCTCAGCGTTTTGGCCGTGAGCAGGATCTGGCCCTTCATCTGCTGGAAAATGAAGCGGCTGGCATTGCCGGAGAAAACGCATGAGCAATCTGTCAGCAGACGTTCTGAACAGTATTCGTGAACAGTTCCCTGCCCTGCATCAGGAAGTGAACTGCAAACCGTTAATCTATCTGGATAACGGTGCTACCACGCAAAAACCGAAAGCAGTTATTGATGCTCTGCAGCGTTATTACGAGCACGACAACTCCAATGTGCACCGTGGCGCGCACACACTGAGTGATCGTGCTACCGAGCAATTTGAAAATGCGCGTAAAACCGTTCAGGCCTTTTTAAACGCAGCCAAAGCTGAAGAAATCGTCTGGACCCGTGGTACCACTGAAGCCATTAACCTGGTAGCCAGTACCTGGGGCCGTGCCAATATTCAGAGCGGTGACCGCATTCTGGTTTCCGGCATGGAACACCATTCCAACATCGTGCCGTGGCAGATGCTGTGTGAACAAAGCGGTGCCGAACTGCTGCCGATTCCGGTGCTCGACAATGGCGAGCTGGATATGGCCGCGTTTGCCGAACTGCTGACACCGGCTGTAAAACTGGTTTCGGTTGTTCATGTGTCCAATGCACTGGGCACCATTAACCCGGTGGCCGAGATTATCAGTCAGGCGCACGCCATGGGCGCGAAAGTCATGGTCGATGGCGCGCAGGCGGTTGCCCACTGGGATATCGACGTGCAGGCGCTGGATGCCGACTTCTATGCATTCTCGGGTCATAAGCTGTTTGGCCCAACCGGTATTGGCGTACTGTACGGTAAAGAAGCCCTGCTGAATGCTATGCCGCCTTATCAGGGTGGTGGTGAAATGATTGAGCACGTCAGCTTTACAAAAACCACCTATAACGGCCTGCCGTATAAATTTGAAGCCGGTACACCGAATATCGCCGGAGCCATTGGTCTGGCGGCGGCCATCGATTACCTGAATACACTCGATCGTGCCGCGCTGGCTGCACACGAAGATGCTCTGCTGGCACGTGCCAATGAACTGGCCGCAGAGATTGGTGGTATTCGGATTATCGGTAATGCGGCGAAAAAAGCATCGGTATTCAGCTTTATTCTGGAAGGTGCACACCCGGCTGACGTAGGTACCCTGCTCGACCAGCAAGGTATTGCCGTGCGTACCGGCCACCACTGTGCGATGCCAGTAATGGAACAGTTTAAAGTGCCGGGCACTGTGCGTGCTTCGTTTACTTTCTACAACACCCTGGATGAAGTCGACGCCTTATTCAAAGGCCTCGAAAAAGCCAAAATGTTTTTACTGTGAGGATGGAAGGATGACCACCGAAACCTTTGATCCAAAAAGCTTTGATCCGACTGCAGCGCCATCAGTCAGCATGACCGATGCAGCAATTACCCACGTGCGTAAGCAACTGGTGAAAAATCCGCAGATGCAGGGTATTCGCCTGGGCGTGAAGAAGAGCGGTTGCTCCGGCTTTAAGTACGATATTGAGTTTGTGGAACAAGCCAGCGACGGTGATATCACCATTGCCGTTGCAGACGATGTGAAGTTGTTTGTGGCGGCCGATGCCAGCGCCTTTGTCAAAGGCACTGAGATCGATTTCACCAAAGAAGGATTGAACAGCACGATTAAGTTCAATAACCCGAATGCCAAAGACTTGTGCGGCTGCGGGGAATCCTTCAACGTCTGAAGCTATCTGCATTGCTGCTGCGTCGTTGCAGCTGATTTCGGAATACTCACGTACAACCCGGTACGCTCCGCTTCCTCAATCAGCTGCGCCTCGCATCAGCGGCTTCGATAACGCTTCAGAGTAATTTGGACGCCTCGCGCTGCATCCAGCCACTGAGAGAAGCCTTACGGGTTTGATAACGCTTCAGAGTCATTGCCGGACGCCTTACGTTGAAGTAGCGGCTTCGATAAAACTTCAGAAGCCTCTATAATGCGCGCCCTGTAGGGTGGGCACTGCCCACCAGCTGATTAATACACATCCGCCCGACGGAACAACACCACAAGAGGAAGGCTATGGAACGCAGAATGGTTGTCGCACATCAGGAGTGCCCTGCCCGTATGGTTCCATCCGGTACACCAACTGTGATTCCGGCGGGTAGCTTTGTGACTATCAATCAGGCCCTCGGCGGTAATTACACGGTAACGCTGCATGGCAATATGCTGCGCGTGGATGGTACCGATGCGGCGGCACTGGGCCTTGAATCGGAAGACATTGTCTACGAAGAACGCGGTGATGATGTGGTGCATGAAGACCAGGTTCGTCAGGCGCTGCGTACTATTTACGACCCGGAAATTCCGATTAACCTGCTCGATCTTGGTCTGATTTACGGTATCGATATTAATGGCCATGCGGTGAATATCCGTATGACCCTGACCGCTCCGACCTGTGGCATGGGCCCGGTATTAATCTCTGATGTGAAATACCGTGTTGCCAAAGTGCCTAACGTTGAATCGGTAGCGGTTGAGCTGGTGTTCGATCCACCATGGCACCGTGACATGATGACCGAAGAAGCCCAGCTGGAAGCCGGGCTGTTCTTCTGAACGAACTCAAAAAACGGGGCGATGCCCCGTTTTTTTATCGTTGTCTGAATTAAGACTCAGCCTCTTTGGTTCCCGGCGGATTAATATCCAGCAAGTAGTGTCCGTATACCTGTCCCTGTTTAAGATCAATCACAATCACCATCGCGACCCCCTGATACTGACTGTTTACCAGAACGTGTTCAAACTCGTTCCCCATACGATAAACATGGGTCACTTTTCCTTCACGGCAGTCGGCAATGCCAAAATCTTCAGCAGGGATCGCTTCGACATAAGACCAGAAGTCCAGCGGTGGAGTACTGTCCTCAACACGTAAAGGTGCATTGCGTGTCGCGTTAAATTCTTCATCAGTCAGCTTTCTGGTCTGCATGTTACTATCTCTTAAAACAGGTTTTTCAATTTTTCTCTGGCTTTATCAGCCGCTTCTTTCTTCTTGCGTTCAAGCTCTGCTTTTTCAGCATCACGTTTAGCTTTCAGCTCAGCTTCTTTACGGTCTGCTTTTTCTTTCGCTTCCCGCTCTTTCTGAGCCTGATAATCTTCCAGCTTTGTTTCACCCAGCGACGACAGCTGATCCAGCTTATCTGACAGGCTTCCATCCATTTCATTCAGACGCTGAAGATCCTGTGCTGATCCGCCGAGATATTCATTCAGACGCTGATTAATGGCTAAGCTCAGCTTCTGTTCGAGTTCATTCTGTCTGGCTTTCATCCGCTGGCTGAAAGCAGCACTGATCTGGCGATCGAGGTCTGAACCAAATTCCAGCGCTGGTGAAGTCAGCTTACCACGTGCTCCGGCACGAACATCGAACTTACGAATTCCCTTCAGCGCCGAGCCCAGCTCCCTGGCCAGCGTTGTTTTACCCTGCGTAGAAAACTCTGTCTGACTGAACTGCATATCTGCCTGTGCGTTGACATTTCCTTCAGTAACCACTGCCAGCCCCTGCACCTGCGCTACCGCTTTTTGCAATTCCGCACCGGCGACGCCCAGCTTCATACTGCGTACTGTCCAGTCTTTAACACTCAGTGTCAGCGTATCGGTTCCCGGCTTTTTCCGATGGTCCAGTACGGCATCGAGAGTCAGGTCTTCGATATCTTCAAGGCCAGCGCCATTGACAACAACATGGGCAGGCTTACCAAGCACATCCGGTTGATGCGTTACATTTTCAACGAAGATCATCAGATCGCCACGTACGGTTGACGCCGACAACTGGGCATTGCGCAGCAGAAAATCCGGCCATGGGTTGTCCGTTGGGAAATGAATGAAACTACCTTCACGTACATACGCCACATCCTCGCTGGCTTCTTCGCCACTGTCGAGATACGGCTGGACCTTGTCATACCAGTAAAGCGCCTGCTCCGCCCACTCACCGGCCTCAGAACCAAACAGCAAAGCAGAAAGGTTAGCTGCTCCTTCTGCGGTCAACTGATACTTGCTGCGGATTGAATCCATATCCCAGGCTGGTGCGGCTTTCAACTCTTTCAATCGGAGTGCGAGTTCTGAACGAGCCTCAGAGATTGCCTTTCTGGCTTCCGCAATGGCCTGCTTATCGTTACGAAACTGCTTTTTAAGTTCGTCCAGTTTTGCCTTGCGCGCTTTGAAGTCCTCGATAGACTCAAAGCGACCGGAAGTCAGTGCTTTGATTTCGTTCTCATAACGGCTCAGCGCTGAACCATCCGGGATACTCTCCATTGTACTTTCGACCGAACCGCGGTGCTTCGCATAGGCTTCCCTGAAGGCCTTACCCGCAGTTTCTGTATGCAATTGCTCACGCGCCAGAATCTCTTCCGCCGTTGGCAACTCGACACCACTCAGAAGTGAGTCCTGAGATTTATCATTCTCGATATTATCTTCGGTAACCGGCTCTTTGGCATCTTGCTCAAGCGTGCCATCAACAGATCTGGCTGTTGAAAATTTCAGGCCATCTACCCGAAGGTCTTCAATGATCGCTTTTCCCAACAGCAAAGGGCCTATAGCCAGCTGTGCATCAGCGCGCTCAAACTCCAGCAGGTTTTGCATCGGTTTTTCAGCATCGGCAACAGTGAGATTATCAACCCGTACACCCAATGGGCTGAAACTCAGAGATACATTTTCAGCATCGACTTTTGCGCCGGCAGCACGCGAGCCAAAGTACTCGATGCCCCATTTCATCAAAGGACCTGCTGCAAACAGAAAAAATACAGCCAACAGAGCGGCTACGACAACAAAAGCGGTCAGACCTGACCAGCGAATCCATTGCTTCATGGTCTTACTCCGCTAACGACTTATACAGGTTGTAGAATTTTCCAGCCTTCAGGACCTGAACGACCTTAAGCCGGCTGATCCAGTTGAGCAGGCGCTGCCTGTACATAACGATGAGCAAGCGACTCAATACAAACACCGGGATAAACGCCAGCAACGACAACAATAAACCACCCAGAACCAGCGTGTGGTTAAACGCCGTCATTCTCCAGAAATCCGACTGGTAAAGTTCAGTCCAGAAATCCTGCAAGCCCGGTTGTGCAAGCAAAGATGCTCCCAACTGGACTGAAAGAGGATCGATAACCATAGCCAGCAGCGAGAATGCCGCCACGCCAAGAAAGAAAGCGCTGAGGTTGACGCGAATAACGAACGCCAGCAACAGAACCAGCAGATTATGCAGGCTGAACATCGGCGTAAGCGCCACTATCAGCGACATAGAAAAAGCGAGTGCTACCTGCCATGGCGCTGACTCGGAATTCAGCGCTTTGAGGAGTTTGGCCAACATCGTCAACATATATGCGTTCCCGGCATAGACTTCAGTGGACGATCACTATAACAAGAGCCCATCCGGGGGGAAATGTCGCTGACTCAGACTGGCTCTCTTTGTTTGGCTCGGGGTAATGCAATTCTTAAGCGGGTGCCCTGCCCGACCTTGCTTTGCACACGGATATGGCCGCCGTGGGCTTCCACAATTGAATGAGCGACCGACAACCCTAACCCAAGCCCCTCTCCGACCGGTCTCGTGGTAAAAAATGGATTAAAAATATGCGCGACACGCGCTTCCTCAATACCTGCCCCATTATCCTGGAATTCGATCAGGTGCTGTATTTCATCGCTCCAGGCGCGAATCCGTACTTTGCCGTTCTCGTCGCAGGCACGCCAGGCATTGTCGAGTAGCGCAGCAAACACTTTCCGCATCTGTTCTGCTTTAAAGCAAATGGGTTCGCAGATGCGGATATCGACCTCAATAACCACTTTTTGTCTGACTTCCGCCGGCAGATCAGCGATAACGTGCTGAATTACTTCATTCAGATCTACGGCTTGTTCTTCTGCTTTATCCAGCTCTGAGAATACACGCAGACTGCCAACAATATGTTTCACTCGCCCCAGCCCCGTCAGAGATTCCTCTACCAGACTGCGCATATCGTCATAAACGTACTGGATATCTTCCTGCTGCTGATACTGCAGAATTTTTTCGGCCAGCTGCTCAGCGTCTTCCGTATTTCCGTCGGTCACAGCCCGTATATAACGGTCGTACAGATCAATCAGCACAATATAGACATCGGTATACTGGCGCATGGTGTCGATGTTAGCGGTTACCACACTCATCGGGTTATTGATCTCATGAGCAACCCCCGCTGCCAGTTGGCCAATCGATGCCATCTTTTCAGTCTGAACCAGCTGTGCCTGAGTATTGCGCAATGACGACGCCATGCGATTGAACTCCCGAGCGAGCATCCCAAGCTCATCACGACGGTCTTCGTCTACACGCACCTGACGCTGACCATTGCCGATTTTCTCAAAATTCACAGCGAGTTCTTTCAGTGGCCGGGTCAGGGTACCGCTCACCCGCCTCCCGACCATCAGCAGGACCACCATCAATACTCCCGAACCGATACTGGCACTGATCCTCAGATCTCTGACAGCAGCAAGTGCCTTACTTTTATTCTGACGCACCATAACCACACCGTTGAGCGCAGGCACGGGCTTCAGACTGACCAGCCAGGTAGCCTCGTCATCGTTGATCTCCGCACTGATATCAGCGCCAAGATAGGAAGATGTCAGCAAGCGATTAAGGTGGCTGCCAGAGCGGGTGCTCAGCTGCTGGCCTATCTGCTGAAAGGTGCCGTCATCACTGGCGATATACAGGGATTGAAGAACATCCGAATCGTTGCTTTCCACCTCAATCAGACGACCCAGAATACTGACCGATGGCATCTGAATGACCACTCCGAGAATATCCCGGTCAACCACCGGAGCAGCCAGTGTGGCGTACTGTTCTGTATCTGCCGGGCTGATTTCAATCACACTATCCATATGCCAGAGTGCCCGCTCAAAAGCCTTCCGCAACGGACTGCCGATAAAGTCACCATGCAGCAGGTTGCGTCCGTACAGCGCACTTTGTGAAGCGGAAAACACAACATCGCCATCCAAGTTCACCAGCAATAAGTCGGTTAAGCCCTGTTTTTCAGCGTAATAGGCCAGATAATTGCGGTAACGGTCCTCCAGTTCCTGGTATTCCATGGAATAGATTTCACGCGAGCCGAAAACCGCCGAAAAGGCTTTCATAGCCTGTTGCAGATAAGGAGAGCGGGACAGAATCCGGTTGTCTTCAATCTGCACGTCTACCCGACCATCCAGCGTCTTCATCAGTGTTGCAGCCGAATGGCGCATTTCTGTAGTAACCCGATGTCTCAGCTGCTCTTCGGCATAGCCGAGGCCAATCACCACAAGAAGCACGACAGGCAACATCACCAGCAAGGTCATCCAGAACAGAAGCCGGGCGCGCATCGACTGGAATTCAAATTGCCGCAGGCGGGAGAAGAAGACCGGTTTCATGACGACGAAGACCCGGTTATCGCACTGCGCCATTCTCCGCCGGCATTGCGCCAGTAGATGGTCAGAAAATGAAGCCAGTCAGACGGCGCTTCCAGTCCGGGAAACATCACAGGGCGAAGAGGTTGATCTGACATCCACATCAGAACCTCTCCATCAGTCAGACGATCAGACGATTTTTTAATGATATATACAGGGCGCCATGTCCCCTCCAGGTGCTGATCAATCTGCGCAGGACCACTGGCAATCAGTGCATTACTGCTGCGCAAATGCTCTTTCCATTGGCGCGAAGAATTCAGATGATCACTGTCGAGCGCCTGCTGCCACAGTTGCGCCATCCAGTGACTATTGATTCTGACCGGATTCAGTTCACCTAACAGGCTCTTTAAGCGCACATTTTCAGGGTTATGGCGATTGTCGTAGTAGCCCGAGACATAGTAGAGCGAGGACTCGTCCGCCGGGCGCTGGTCAATACACAGTGAAAAGACGCTGGCACCACTGCTTTCCAATCCGGAAATGAACCCCGGTACGGCTATCCATTCACAAGCATCAAAAACAATCACGTCAGATTTGTAGTACTTTGCCTTATCAATAATCGAGCTTATTTCACTGCTATCACGCATGAACTCCCTGTCAATCAATGACAGCTGTTTATCTGCATTCAGCTGCCCTGAAATCAACCGCGCCAGCATGTGGGAACGTGCGGATTCACTGCCAATAAACATGATATTGCGGCCCAGGTTGTGACGGATCCAGCTGATGGAAGGAAACAGGTACTGACTCGCCACAGGGCCAAGATGCACCACCTGATCTGAATCGATCAATCCCTCCGAACTTGCCGGATACAAAAGGACCGCTTTATGGCGTTCAAGCGCGGGAATCAGAGTTCTGACGCAGGCGGAATCGCCACAGCCCATGACAATGTGAACACCGCTGGCAAGATGGGTTTCCAGTTGTTCAACCAGCTTTCCTGCTGGCTGATGACTGTCGAGAAACAGAATATTCAGGCGTTGATGAGCCTGTGCTGCCGCCTCATTCAGCCAGACCGGCAAATCCGTTGCGAGATGACGATCCCGCTCCGCCAGCTGACTGCTGAGATCAGCGACAATAATCACCGACTGAGCCTCTTTCTGAACTGGCCAGAACCAGGCAATCAGCAGTACCGTCAACACCAGAACAGAAATAACGGTCGCTTTCATGGGCGAGTTCCGGGTGGTTACCTACACTGAAGGATAGCTGCCCCATCTGGTTGCGTTGTAATAAGTAGTAAACACAGAGACTGAATTATTGTAACTACTCAACCCCCTATTGTTTCATCGGAGCCAACAATCCATTCCGTTTCGGGGCGCTAGTAGGAATTATTCGCAACAGATATAAAGTCAACTAGCCTCAGCAGAATTCTTTCTGCTAACCAAGATTTCTCATATTAAGGATGCCGGAAATGTCACGAATTTTTCCCCGCCGCGGTTTCTTAGTTGCCGCATCCACCCTGGTACTGACCCTGACCGGGTGCAGTGACGAACAGGGTGGTGCATCTCAGGCCATGCAAATGCCACCCACGGCTGTCGGTGTGGTGACACTGAACAGCGAAACACTGGAACTGAAGGACACCCTGCCAGCCCGGGTATCCGCTTTCCGTACCGCTGAAATCCGCCCTCAGGTAAGCGGTATTATCCTTAAGCGTTTCTTTGCCGAAGGTGCAACGGTTAACGCTGGCGACAAACTGTATCAGATTGATCCGACCCTGTATGAAGCAGACCTGGCCAGCGCCGAAGCTCAGCTGGCAGTAGCCGAAGCAAACGCTTACACAGCAAGTCTTAAAGCCAAGCGCTACAAAGAGTTGTCGAAGAAGTCGGCGATCAGCGCTCAGGAAGTGGATGACTCTGATGCCGCCGCCAAACAGGCTGCTGCGCAGGTAAAAGCAGCACAGGCCGCCGTCCGCGCTGCACGCATTAATCTCAGCTACACCGAGATCACCGCCCCTATTTCCGGTGTTATCAGCCGCTCGACTATTACCGAAGGTGCTCTGGTATCGGCGCAGCAGGCAACACCGCTGACCATTATCCGTCAGCTGTCACCAGTGTACGTCGACGTTAAGCGTCCTGCTGCATCACTGCTGAGCATGAAAAACCCGGATCTGTCCCGCGAAGTTACTGTAGAGCTGGATGACGGCACGCCATTTGCCGAAACCGGCACCCTGCAGTTTGCAGACGTCAGCGTGGATGAAGGTACCGGCACCATCAACCTGCGCGCCCTGTTCGACAACAAAGACGCTACTCTGCTGCCAGGTATGTTTGTACGCGCCAAAGTGCCAAGCACCCTGGTCAACGATGCCATTCTGGTGCCACAGCAAGCGGTGATGCGTCAGGCCACAGGTGAAACCATTGCCTGGGTTGTCGGCACCGATAGTTCCGCACAGATGAGAAATATTGTGGTAACCCGCGCGATTGGCGACAAATGGCTGCTGCAAGCCGGCCTGGAAGTTGGTGAACGCGTAGTTGTCAGCGGTATCCAGAAGTTGCAGATGGCTCGTACCCGTGACCCGATCCCGGTTGCGCCAGAAGAAACCGAGCTGTAAAGGAGCATCCTGACTTATGGCTAAATTCTTTATCGACCGGCCGATTTTCGCCTGGGTAATCGCCATCATTATTATGCTGGCGGGTGCTATGTCGGTGATCAGTCTGCCGATCCAGCAGTACCCGAGTATTGCGCCGCCTTCCGTTCGTATCGCTGCATCCTACCCGGGTGCCTCAGCAAAAACGCTGGAAGACACGGTCACTCAGGTGATCGAACAGAACATGACCGGCATTGATAACCTGCTCTATATGTCATCACAGAGCAGCAGCGCTGGTAGCGTTACCCTGACCCTCACCTTTGCACCGGGTACTGATCCGGACATTGCACAGGTTCAGGTACAGAACAAGCTGTCACTGGCGGAAGCCCTGCTGCCAACTGAAGTTACCCAGCAGGGTCTGAGTGTGACCAAAGCGTCGACTTCATTCCTGATGGTTATTGGCCTAATCTCAGACTCCGGACAAATGAGCCGCTCGGATCTGGCTGACTACGCCAACAGTTACCTGAAAGACCCGCTGTCGCGTACGACCGGTGTAGGTGAAATGCGCGTATTTGGTTCTCAGTACGCGATGCGTATCTGGCTGGAACCGGAAAAACTGAACGCCTTCGGCCTGACGCCACTGGATGTTAAGAGCGCCGTTGGCGCCCAGAACAGTCAGTTTGCCGCTGGCCAGCTTGGTGGTCTGCCGGCTGTCAGTGGCCAGCAGCTGAATGCCACAATCATTGCCCAGACCCGTCTGGAATCGGTGGAAGAGTTCGAGAACATTCTGCTGAAAGTGAACACCGATGGCTCTCAGGTCCGTCTGAAAGATATTGCCCGAATCGAACTTGGTGCACAGGATTACTCGGTGCTGGGTTACTACAACGGTAAACCAGCAACCGGTATTGCTATTCAGCTGGCACCGGGTGCCAACGCGCTGGACACAGCCACGGCTGTGCGCAGCAAGATTGAAGAACTGTCTGCCTTCTTCCCGAGTGATCTGAAAGTTGTATACCCGTACGATACAACACCATTCGTACAGATCTCGATTGAGGAAGTGGTTCACACGCTGATCGAAGCGGTTGTGCTGGTATTCCTGGTGATGTTCCTGTTCCTGGGGAACTTCCGTGCCACCCTGATCCCGACGATCGCGGTGCCGGTGGTATTACTGGGAACCTTCGGTGTGATGTATGCCTTTGGCTACAGCATTAACACCCTGACCATGTTTGGTCTGGTACTCGCCATCGGTCTGTTGGTGGATGACGCCATTGTGGTGGTGGAAAACGTTGAACGCGTTATGGACGAAGATGGTCTGTCACCGCGCGAAGCCACCCGTAAATCCATGGAACAGATAACCTCGGCATTGATCGGTATTGCCCTGGTGCTGTCTGCGGTATTTGTACCGATGGCATTTATGAGCGGTTCTACTGGTGCCATTTACCGTCAGTTCTCGCTGACCATTGTGTCCGCCATGTTGCTGTCGGTCATCGTTGCTCTGGTGCTGACACCAGCTCTGTGTGCCACCATTCTGAAGCCTGCCCACAAAGGTGAACTGGCACATCAGAAAGGTTTCTTCGGCTGGTTTAACCGCCTCTTCAGCAAAGCAACCGGTGGTTATACCAACAGTGTTGGTGGCTCACTCAAACGTCCTGTGCGCATGATGCTGGTGTATCTGGGCATGGTTGTGCTGATGGCCTTCCTCTATGTGCGTCTGCCTACCTCGTTCCTGCCGACAGAAGATCAGGGCATCGTGCTCAACCTGGTGCAGCTCCCTGCCGGTGCCACGCAGGAGCGTACGGCTGTCGTTATGGATCAGATGCGCGAGCACTATATGAACGATCCCGCAGTTGAATCCATTTTCACCGCGGCGGGCTTCAGCTTTGCCGGTATGGGTCAGAATATGGGGATTGGCTTCGTTAAACTGAAGCACTGGGATGAACGTCAGGAGCCGGGACTCGCCGCAGGTGCAGTCATTGGTCGTGCCTGGGGGGCCCTGAGTCAGATTAAGGACGCCACCATTTATCCGATTAACCTGCCGCCTATTCCGGAACTGGGTACCGCATCCGGTTTCGATGTGATGCTGCAGGATCGTAATAACCTGGGTCATGAACAACTGCTGCAGGCGCGCAACATGTTGCTCGGCATGGCTTCGCAGGATCCGCGTCTGAGCCAGGTACGTCCGAACGGTATGGAAGATGTTCCGGTCTTCCGTATCGATATTGACTACGAGAAAGTGAAATCTCTTGGCCTCAGCGTCAGCGACGTAAACTCTACTCTGAGCACAGCCTGGGGGGGCTCTTACGTCAACGACTTCCTCGACCGCGGCCGGGTGAAGAAAGTATACGTTCAGGGCGATGCGCCAAGCCGCATGCTGCCACAGGATCTTGAACAATGGTATGTACGCAACAACAAGGGTGAGATGGTTCCATTCTCTGCCTTTGCCAGCACACGCTGGGAGTATGGCTCCCCTCGCCTGGAACGATACAACGGCGTACCCGCTATGAACGTTCAGGGTCAGGCCGCTCCGGGTCTGAGTACCGGCGATGCCATGCAGGCCATTGAAGAGATTGTTGCCAAATTACCAGCGGGGGTTGGCATCGAATGGACCGGCATGTCGTATCAGGAGCAGGTATCCGGCTCACAGGCACCAATGCTCTATGCATTGTCACTGCTGGTCGTATTCCTCTGTCTGGCTGCCCTGTATGAAAGCTGGTCGGTGCCGTTCTCAGTGATGCTGGTTGTACCACTGGGGGTGATGGGCGCTCTGATGGCCGCTACCGGCCGTGGCCTGAGTAACGACGTGTACTTCCAGGTTGGCCTGCTGACCACCATCGGTTTGTCAGCCAAGAATGCCATTCTGATTGTAGAGTTTGCCAAATCTCTGGTTGAACAGGGTAAAGGTCTGCTGGAAGCCACTATCGAAGCGGCGCGTATGCGACTGCGTCCGATCATTATGACTTCCATGGCCTTTATTCTGGGTGTACTGCCTCTGGCGGTCAGTACCGGTGCAGGTGCTATGAGCCGTCAGGCGATTGGTACGGGGGTGATTGGCGGCATGCTCGCGGCAACCTTCCTTGCCATCTTCTTTGTGCCTCTGTTCTATGTATTGGTCATGAAACTGACATACAGAATCAAAGGTTCATCACAAACTGAGTAATTACTCGAATCTGTCCGGCAATTTTGCCGGACAGAGCCATTTTCTGACCCGATGGGACCGATTTGTCCTTGCATCCGATGGCCCAGAAGAACTACTCTTGGCTCATTCCATAATCAATAAAATAATAAATAGGATGCCGCTGTATGATACGCTCACTGCTGTTATCTTTTCTGCTCATGTGGGCCCTGCAGGCTCAGGCATTGACCCTCGAAGGCGTCGATGTTCCGGAACTGTTACCCGCCACCAAAGACTCCCCTGAATTGCACATGCGCGGTGCGTCTATTCGCCGTGTATATGGTTTCGTGGAGGTTTATGTCGGTGCACTGTATATCGGTGACAACACCCTCGCTGACGAACAGATTATCGATGCCGACGTTGCCCGTCGCATGACCTTTTATGTCACGTCATCACGCGTGAGTGCTCGCCGCTTTACCAACGCTATTCAGGATGGTCTGTCGATCAACGTTTCCAAAGAGAAAATGGAAGAACTGAGCGAGCGTCTGGAACAACTGGTATCGCTGTTTGATCACAAGTTTGTCGAAGGCACTGTTGGTTACATTGAATGGCACCCTGAATCCCAGAGCACCATCATTGCTATCGATGGCAATGTGCGCGGCTCCATTCCGGGTAAAGACCTGAATGATTCACTGCTGAAAATCTGGATTGGTGAAAAGCCGGTCAGCGAGCGCTTCAAGAAAGAAGTGTTAGGTCACCGCAGCTGAATATCAGTGACAGTAACGGCGAATATCTGCCCACAGTTTTTCCCGTTTACGCTGCTTTTTTGTCAGACTTACAAGGTCTGAATTTCGAGAGCGGCTGATATTATTCAGTCGCGCCTGCAAACGCAGATCCTTACATCTCTCCTCTTTATTGCGCTTTACCTGTTCAGCTTTTTCAGCGTTCAGTGCCCGCTGTCTGCGCTTATCTGCAGCGCTATCAGTATCAGAACTGAAACGCTCAGTTGGCGAAACAGCAGCAGGCTTATAACCATTCAGAACTTCAGGCAACGCCACCTCATCGGCCTGAATCCGGGGTGGAGCCCGATCGGAAAAATGAATCTGTCCCTGTTCATCCCGCCACTGATACATCTCCGCCTGCACAAAACAAGGCAATATCAGTAGCAGAAGTACGCCGCCAATCCCTGGTGAACGCATAATATTCCTGCCTAGTTGCTGTTCATGTCTTTAATCATTAGCTGAACGCTCTGACGACCACGAAATTCATTCACATCCAGCTGAAACACACAGGTAACCTGTGTAGCGGAATAATCCGGCCAGCGCTGCGTATCAATGTTAAACCAGATGCCATCTATCACCAGATCCGATCCCTGCGGTTGCAGAACCAGCTTAAGATGTCGTTCACCAACGACCCGTTGCTGAACGAGTGTGAATACACCTTCAAATTGCGGCTCCGGGAAGCCTTGCCCCCAGGGACCTGCCCAACGCAGGGCATGGGCCAGTTCCAGCGAGTAGTCTGCTACCTGCAATGCACCATCGGTTTCCAGCGTCTGCGTTAATTCAGCCTCACTCAGATGAGCCGAGCAGACCTGATCGAACAGGCGGGTAAACTCATTCAGCCCATCCTCATTCAGTGTCAGACCGGCCGCCATCGCATGACCACCAAATTTTTTCATCAGATGCGGCGCTTTCTTGTGCACCTCGTCCAGTGCATCGCGCATATGCAATCCGGGAATCGACCGCGCCGAGCCTTTCAGACAGCCACTGTCGTCCCTGGCCAGCGCGATGACCGGACGATGAACCTTGTCCTTGATACGCGAAGCCAGAATGCCGATAACACCCTGATGCCAGTCGGGCTGATACAGGCACAAGCCGGTAGGCATCTCACCACTGAGATCAAACGACTGCAGAAAGCGCATCGCTTCATCCTGCATGCCCTGTTCGATCTGGCGACGATCCTTGTTCATGTCATCCAGCAGACGCGCAAGTTCCAATGCGCGCTGCGGATCATCCGTTAACAGACATTCAATTCCCAGCGACATATCGTCAAGACGCCCTGCCGCATTCAGTCGTGGGCCAACGGCAAAACCGAAATCAGCTGCAATCACTCGCGACGACTCCCGCCCGGCAACCTGCAGTAAGGCGAGAATACCGGCAATCGCATGACCCGCCCGAATACGTCGCAGCCCCTGTTCAACCAGAATACGGTTGTTATGATCCAGTGGAACCACATCAGCGACGGTAGCCAGTGCCACCAGATCAAGAAGCTGTGCCATATTGGGTGGCGCTACTGCCAGCAACTGCTGTTGCTGCAGATATGCACGCAACGCCAGCATCAGATAGAAAACAACCGTGCAACCGCAAGCCGCTTTCGATGGAAACTCGCAGCCCGGCTGATTCGGATTCACTATGGCATCAGCCTGCGGCAACGTCGCTGCGGCAAGATGATGATCGGTAACCAGCACCGGAATCCCGGCACCTTGTGCCGCCGCCACACCGTCATGGGACGCAATGCCGTTATCCACCGTCATAATCAGATCCGGCTTCATGGTCAGGGCGACCTCAACCAGCTCCGGCGACAGCCCATAGCCAAAATCGAAGCGGTTTGGGACCAGGTAATCGAGATTCTGTGCTCCGAGTAAACGCAGTGCCCGAATTGCCAGCGCAGTGCTGGTTGCCCCATCTACATCAAAATCGCCGACAATCAGCAATCTCTTCTGTTGCGTGACAACCGGAACCAGCAGCTGAACGGCAGTATCGATTCCCTTTATGCTGCTGTAGGGAATCAGCGCCTGCAGACCGAGTTCGAGATCACCCGGCCGGGACAAACCACGGGCGGCATAGACCCGCTGTAAAACCGGGTGCAGGTCAGGGAAAGTCCAACCATCAGGCAGCGGGCGCTGTATAGTTCTGGGCATTATTTTCAGGAAATATTTAAAAGCAGCAGTTTACCACGCCAGTATTCATTCCGGCGGCCGAACACGGAGGAAGCGAGCAAAGCGCGGTAAACCATGCTCGGTCAGCCCGTTATAAGCAAAGGTCACCGACTCGCCGATTGCCGGTGGATGCTGGCGTTCTTCATCGCTGAAGCCGCTCCCCAGACGGAATTGGCGCCCATCTTCCATGCGCACAATCAGAGCGCCCAGCGCGCCCCTGTACTTCCCTTCACCTGCCACATAACCGATCACTTTCGCTTCGTCATCCAGCGTCAGCTTCACCTTGAGCAGATCGTCACTGCGGCTGACCTGATACAGTGAACGAGCGCGACGCAGCATCAGCCCTTCGCCACCGGCTGCGGTGACGCGGGTCAGTCGTTCATTCAGTTCTTTGTCGTTGCTGATACGGGTCTGTTCCAGGACTTTGACATGAGCCGAGCCGTATTGGGCCGCCAGCGTACGCAACACCCATAACCGCTCAGTGTAAGGTGCTTCCATATCCGGCAAATCAAATAACATGTAGGTGACCTGTTGCCAGTCCTGATCCCTGGGTTGGCGACGATTAACAATACCGCTGACCTCACTGAAACGGCCTCGCCCCATCCACAGTTCACCGTCTAACGGGCGGGCCGGAAGTACCGCCAGAAACCACGCGGGCGCTTTTATTACACGCCCGCTGCGCGTCAGCAGTTGCCGACCGTTCCAGTAGGCTCGCACACCATCGAGTTTTTCACTGACGTAATAATCAGCAACATTAATACCCTGCTGGTAGCTTTTGGCCAGCATCAGTGGCGGCGCTTCCAGTGCAACAACCGATACGGGCATAAATAAAACAAACAGCAGACAAAGAATAAGCAGAAATGCATCCATGGTATCGTCCTCCCTGACAGCACCATGGGGTTATCTAACCTGCACACTGAACCGAAAGCCAAACCACATGATTGTTTTTCACACTTTCTGACCAGCTATTTCGGCCGTATTGCTTGACTCATCACGCCACTCACGGAATTCTAGGCGCAGACTTTTTAAAAAAGATTCACTGTGTTTTATCTGATCGGACTTGGCAGCAATATCTGCACTGACAAAAATATGGATGCGGCGCTGAGGGAATTAAGCGCTATTGGTGAGATATGCCTGACATCAGAGCGTCTGGCGACACAAGCCGTCGGTGACACCTTTCATTCGGACTTTAAAAACCAGCTGGTCGTATTGCACAGCGAGCTGCCACCAACACTGCTCAAACAAAAGCTGTTGCGCATTGAAGCCATGCTGGGACGCGAGCCCAAAAGTCCGTCGCGGAAAACCCGCGACCGGACGATCGACCTGGATATTCTGGGCAACGCCGAATCTACCGAGCTCTGCCGTGCTATTGAACCGGAAGACAGCTATTACCGCTTAATCAGCGCTCGCTGGCATCAGTCGGTGAATGTCTGATCGTAACGGTTGGCAACAAAGCGGCCACCATCGACCCGCATCACCGAGCCGGTTACCGCGTCTGCGGCCAGCAAGTAATCGCAGGCTTTAACGATCGCACCGTAGCCAAGCTCTTTACCAACCAGTGACTGCGACAGTACTTTTTGCCGGTAAGCGTCGTCATGCTCTGGTAAAAACTGAATCGGCCCCGGTTGAATCACATTCACCCTGACCAGACCTTTCAGCCGCTGCGCCATGCTAAGTGACCAGTTCTGCAGCGCCGCTTTGGATGCGCAATAGGCCGAAAAACGCTGATTGGGAATATCTGCATAAATATCAGAGATACAGATCATCGCCGCCTGATCGGACCAAAGCGGACCCAACGCAGCGGTAATCACTGCCGGTGATTCCACATGCACGCGGTAATGAAGTTCAAAATGCTGCAGCGTATCGCTGGCACTGGTGTCCGGAATAAAGCAGGAAGCATTGTGAATGACTGCATCAAACTGACTGAACGACGGCAATTCATCACACAACCGCTGCACATCATCACGGCGGCTTAAATCGGCCTGCACACAACTCAGGTTATTGTGCTCTGCCAGCTCACAGGCGCTGTTGTAATGTGCAACAACGAACCAGCCCTGCGCCAGATAGTGTTCAGCCAGAACTTTGCCAAGGCGGCGCCCGGCACCGGTAATCAGAATGCGCTTGGCCATAACCACTCCACAAACATAAAGCCGGTACGTTAACCGGCTTTATGCCAGCTGTCACTGGCTGCTGCTTTTCAGCGTACGCACCGATGTGAAATGGCTACTGACTGCTTCATCGCTGTTCAGTGGCAAACTACGATTAACACGCGACAACCACAGGTCGATACCATCATCGTAGTGTGGCGAGGCCGGGTTACCTGACTGACCGCCGGCGATCACCAGCTGCAAAGGTTCTGGCTGGCTGAAATCAACGATCATGCGCATCGCCGGTATGTTCCACACTTCGTAATCGCTTCCCAGATCGTAGCCCGCGACATTCAGCGTGTTGCGATTGCCACCGGCCGGGTACGGACCTCGGTCGGTATACTCCGCCAGCTTACCAACCACCATGGCTTTAACCGGATCGAGATATGGCAGCATGTGCGTCGTTTCAGTCTTCCAGTGATAGAACGCCATTTTGCCCCATTGCCAATGCTGGCTGTCCTGCCCCTGTAATGCAGTCAGATAATCCCAGGTGGCAGCGGCAGCACGAACAATAATCTGCCCCGGATCTTCGACTTCGGCAGTCGTTGCATCGTCCCAGAACGGAGCCCAGTCACCCGCGGGAGTGGTTCTGCCCAGCAAGTGATCCTGATAGCCGGAATAGGCACGCCCGTTTAATGCCATCAACGCCGACCACAACTGTGAATCGTCACTGCCAATATCATCGATAAATATCTCGCGCAGCAGCGTGTGCTCAAAACCGCCCCAGATGGCAGCGCTGGCGGAGTCTTCAGCCATTTCGCCATCAAACGCACGGATACTGCCCAGAACACGTTCTGCCTTAACTCTTTGCGCCTCAGGCATATCTGCCAGAGCGTTATCGATCATCTGCAGCCAGGGTCCTGTTGCCCACAACTCCTGTACCTTAGCCACCAGAATGTCCTTACGGTCAGCCTGCATAGCCTGCATGCTTTCCCGACTGTGCTTGGGCTGAGCTTTCAGCATCTGCATAATGCGTTCAGAACGTTCCGGGTAATACCAGGAACTGGTCAGCACAGGACTGTAACCCGGCTCTACCGTGCGGTTGTTGCCTGTACCAAGCAAACCGCTTTGCGGATTTCGTACGCGCGGCGTATTTTCTCCGCCCCAATATCCCTGCCAGTCATATTCGCCACTCCAGCCCGGAGAAGGAAAATGTCCGCTGCCCTGCTTCCGCTGCGGGTAGTTCCCGGTCACCTGCCAGGCGACATTATCTTCATTGCCGTAAATCACATTAAGATGAATAAAGCCGACACCGTTCAATGCTTTCTCAGCTTCGTCCATGGTTTTCGCTTTGCCGAGATTAAAGAAAGAACCAATGGTGTCGTCCTCAAACTGTGCCGTCCAGCTCAGTGCCAGACCGTACTCAGACTGATAGGGAATAGCGATCATTTCGTGCTTGGGCTGGCCAGTAATGGCCGGATTCAGTAACGGACCATGGCGAGTTGATTCCACCTCCATAACCACATCATCTGCGCCTTTGACACGAATGGTTTCAGAACGCTTCTGCAGTGGATACCACTCGCCCTGATAGAGGTATTCGCGCTGACCGTCGCGCGTGCGCAGTTGCTCAAGGAAAATATCCTGGGTATCGGCCATAACCATGGTTTCACCCCAGCCAATATGGCCATTGTAACCCGCGACAATCGCGGGGATACCCGGCAGAGTAATGCCGACCCCACTGTACTCCGGGCTCTTAACACCCATCAGAATCCAGGTAGAAGGTTGTGACAGCAGCAAGTGCGTGTCGTTGGCAACCAGCGTTTTTCCGCCCTGGGTGTTAGTAGCAGCAACCCCCCAGTTATTAGAAGCAGCAATGCCATTACCTGTCAGCGTACTGAGCTTGTCAGCCACCTGCTGCAGATAACTCAGCTGACCACTGACCGCACCAGCCAGATTGACTCCTGCCAGCTTATCGGCTTCGGCAAAATCAATCGGTTCATCAGGGTAAACCGGTGCCAGATATGCAGCTTTTTCGGTACCGAACTTCTCTGCCATTTGCAGGAACGCCAGTTCTTCGTGCAGATTAAAACCCACCCCCAGATTGAGCAGAACAAACAGCCCCAGCGTATTCGATGGCTGCCAGCTTTCCGGCGTATAACCGTTAATCACCAGTTCCATCGGCAAACGATCGGCGTGGGCATCCTGGTAAGCGTTAACACCGTCGGCAAAACGCTGCAGCAGATTCTTCAGCTCCGGCGTCAGTGCCTGATAACGTGATTCGATCACCTGCGGGATATTCAGCGTGCGCATGTAGATGTCCATATCCAGCGCCAGCTCACCCGTCATTTCTGACAGGCGACCACGTGCCAGCAGATTCATCGATACCATCTGCGCCAGACGATCTTCTGCCATCGCATAGCCAATACCAAACGCCAGGTCGTGCAGACTATCCGCCTCAATAAAGGGCACGCCGTAGTCGTCACGGCGAATGGTGACATCTGCGCGCAGACCATTCACTTCCGTGACACCATCTGGTGTATCCAGATTACGCGATGCCAGCCAGTCAAAAGCGGACGAACAACCTGATAGCAGGGTCGCAGAAGTCAACGCCGCCAGCGCCAGCCCCCACGTTTTTTTATTCTTGTTATACATGCGAATCCCGAAGGGTAAGAACGAGGAAGCCACGGATATTACCGCCTATCAGGTAAAGCAGAAGGGACTTTTATGCCAGACTGGTGCACAAATCGGGACAATGCAGGGTTAAATTTCGCCAACAAGAAAAACAGTAGGTGTAATAATGGAAGACTGTGCAGCCCAGCTGCGACGACCGCCTGGGTCGCTCTGACAGGTATAAAAAAAACCAGCTTAAGAAAGCTGGCTTTTTAATTGGTTGCGGGAGCCGGATTAAATCGGGGGCGCCTAGCTGGGCAGCCCCGCTGCGACGACCGCCAGGGTCGCTCTGACAGGTATAAAAAAAGCCAGCTTAAGAAAGCTGGCTTTTTAATTGGTTGCGGGAGCCGGATTCGAACCGACGACCTTCGGGTTATGAGCCCGACGAGCTACCAGGCTGCTCCATCCCGCGCTAAAAAGGTTCTGACATAATCATCAACACTTGAGCAGTGAGTGTTGGTTGCGGGGGCCGGATTCGAACCGACGACCTTCGGGTTATGAGCCCGACGAGCTACCAGGCTGCTCCACCCCGCGTCAGAGGCTGCGTATAATACGGATGCACTATACCGCCGTCAAGCCTAAGACTCTGTTTTAATGCGTTTTTTTTTTACGTACACCTTTTGGCTAACAGAAAAGTTTGAATACTGTCTGGCGTTGACACCTTTCCGGTGGTACGTTAACCAGAACAAAAAATAACAACAATAATACCAAGCCTATGACTGCCCATCCGTCCAATACCATCACATCGGCGGCGCTTGCACCATTAATGCGGCTGTTGGAAAGCAAAGGTTTCTCCAGCATGGATTTGCTGAGCCCCGGACTGGAACCCCGACCTGAGCACTCTTCCAGCCAGCGTATTGCCATCAGCCAGTTTGACCGTCTGTTAGAGCAATCAAGCAAATTGCTGAATGATCCTGCGATCGGCTTCTCCGCCGGCCAGCATCTGGATCTGCCCAGCTTCTACCTGCTTGGTTTTCTGCTCAGCAGCTGCCAGACCGGCCGCGAAGCCCTGACCATCCTCAGACGCTATTACTCTCTGATCAGCGATACACGCTCACCTGACCTGTTTATTGGTCACCAGAGCATTAAAGTCGTGTATTACGTTGCCGAGGGTAGCCAGTTCGGCAGTCATGCTCTTACTGAGTTTATTGCCACCAGTATTCATACCGCTGGCAAAGCATTTGGCGGACACCTGTATCAGATTCAGGGAGCAGGCTTCCGCTTCCCTCCACCGTCTTACAAAGATCGCATGGAAGAGTATTTCGGAATTCCGCTGCAGTTTAACCAGCCTCATAACTGGATATCCTTCTCTGCTCGTTTACTCGACAAGCCCCTGTCACAAGCCAACCCGGATCTGTTTCGTACGCTGCAGATGCAGGCCGAAAGCGCATCATCGCGTTTTTCAGACCTGCAGCCATTCAGCCGCAAGGTAATGCACATTCTTTATCAGTGGCCGGAATCGATTCCGATCACCAAAGAATCGGTAGCAGACCTGCTCAGTACCAGCAGTCGTACCCTGACCCGCCGACTGCAGGAAGAAAACTGTCAGTTTTCCGCTCTGCTTAAAGAGGTTCGTCTGGAGAAAGCCAAACAGGCTCTGGAGAATGGTCACGCAGATGTGCAGCAGCTGGCCATTGAACTGGGCTTTTCTGACCGTCGAGGCTTTGAAAGAGCCTTCAAGCAATGGACCGGGGTGACCCCTGCCAGCTTTCGACGTCACGTTCAGGAGCAGCGGCAGAGCGTCTGCGAAGAGGCCTGAACATAAAAAAAGCGGCTATCAGCCCACTAGTGTCCCACAAATTTTCATTTCAACTTTTGTGGGATATTCCGGGCCCCTTGTCCTCATAGAGGGGCCTTCCGAAACGTCGGACCGCCCCTATCGCCGGACGGGCTA
>NZ_JAEDAH010000034.1 GCF_020320395.1 Thalassolituus marinus
GGGTTCTACCCCGTTTTCACGGACACATCTAAAAGAGGCATAATGTGCCTGTAAGGAGTGTTCATGACCAAGCGAAGAAAATTCAGTCCAGAGTTCAAGCGAGAAGCTGTCAAACTGACCCAGCAGCCGGGTATCAGTTGTAGCCAAGTTGCCCTCGAAATCGGTGTTGCCCCCAACCTCCTGAGCCGCTGGAAGCGCGAAGCAGAAGCTATCCGCAGCAAAGCCTTCCAGGGCAGTGGCAATCCACGGGATGAAGAAGTCGCGCGCCTTAAACGTGAGCTCGTAAGAGTCACCAAGGAACGCGATTTTTTGCGGGAAGCGGCGGCGTACTTCGCCAAGGGCTAGACCTGAAATATCAGGCTATTCAACGCTGTCGCGACTCATTTCCCATACGCCTTATGTGTCGGTGCCTGAAGGTATCTGCCAGTGGTTTTTATGCCTGGGAATCGCGTATACCCAGCAAGCGGCAGATCGAGAACGCTCGTATCGCTGTCCGGATGAAGGAGATTCATACCGACAGCGGCGGCGTGATCGGTGCTCCCCGCATGCACGAAGATCTGCAGGCAGAAGGTGAAAAGCTGAGCCTGAATCGTGTTGCCAGGCTGATGGTTAAGCATGGATTACAAGGCTGGCCGCGAAAGAAAGGTCGTGGATCAAAACGCTCATCCGTGCGCCCCAGTGGCGTACGGAATCACCTGAAACGGGACTTCACGGCACAGGAGCCTGACAGCAAATGGGTTACTGACATTACGGAAGTCAAAACTCAGCAAGGCAAGTTGTATCTGTGCGTGGTGCTGGACCTGTACAGCAAATTGGTTATCGGCTGGTCGATGCATCACCGGCAGGATCGGCAAATGGTGATGCGTGCAGTCGATATGGCGGTTTGGCAAAAACAGGGCACCGGTTCATCAATCCTGCATTCAGATCGCGGTTCACAGTTTACCAGTGGCGACTATCAACGATTGCTGAAGCAGCATGACCTGATAAGCAGTATGAGTGCGGTTGGCCATTGTGCAGACAATGCGGCCTGTGAAGGATTTTTTGGTGTGATGAAACGAGAACGGATTAACCCCAAAAATTACCGCACGCAGGATGAAGCAAGATCGGATATTTTTGACTACATCGAACGGTTCCATAACCCGAGAATGAGACGTAGACTGGCAGCACAAGATCAGAGATTTAGTGTTTTATTAAACTGTCCGTGAAAACGGGGTAGAACCC
>NZ_JAEDAH010000035.1 GCF_020320395.1 Thalassolituus marinus
ACGTTTCGGAAGGCCCCTCTATGAGGACAAGGGGCCTGGAATATCTCACAAAAGTTCAAATAAAAATTTGTGGGACAGCAGTGGAGCCTCGGCTCCTTTTTTATGCACTACATCCTCATTGTTTCGTTCGGGCCAGTGTCAGATTGCTGAGCATCTAAACCCCGTAGCCGGCGCCGGATACCTGTCAGATTCGTCTATCTGTTACCCGTCGTAGCGCTGCTTGTAGCCTTTTGTAGCAACCGCCCCAACCGTCATAAAAAGTTCATATTTCACCCCTAAAAGCTGAGCCATGAGCTTCTAATCTTGAAGCGTTCATGAATAATTTTCTCAAGAGTACTCAGCAGTATGCGTATCCGACACCGTCTTATTCTTATGGCCGTTCTGCCTGCCGTGCTGGCCAGCATTATCTTTCTGTCCGTGTGGCAACAAATGCCGAGCGTGGTCAGCCATGCCACTAATCTCTTTGACGAGCGCATGCAACCCGTGTGGTTGCTGACCGGCATCCAGCGTCAGTACGCGAACAGCGTGGTCGATGTCGCTCATCAGAGTCGTGCACAGATGCTGCTTTGGAATGAGGCCGGGGAACGCCTGAGTCAGGCTCGCACTGTGATCCTGCAAAACTGGCAAGCGTATCTGGCACTGCCACTGTCTGAAGAAGAGCGCAGCGAACTGCAACAGAGTGCCGATGCCGCGGAAAAAGCCCTGACCGTTATCGATACGCTGCTGCAGTACGTGCAGGAACAATCGTCTTACAGCATGGGCGGTTTTATCGATATGGACATGTACCCGGCGCTGACGCCGATGCTGGAACTTACCGACCGGCTGGTACAGGTGCAGACCCTGCTGGCTGCACAAGGCCGGGAAAAAGCCATGAGTGATACGGCACAAACCATTAACAGCATCGCCCTGCTGGCCATCACGGTTATTATTGCTATGGCAGTACTGGGCTTTCTTGGTTATCAGCGCATCCTGACACCTGTGCGGCTGATCCGTAACCAGGTAGTCGAAATCGAACACAAACGTGATCTCACATTACGCGTCAATCTCAACTCAAATGATGAGCTGGGCGAACTGGCACGCGCTTTCAATGCCATGATGGAGGCCATCAGCGGTAGCTTCGCCACCATGCGCCAGACGGGCGAGCAGGTGAACAGCACCTCGGCGCAACTGCGGGAACTGGCACAGGCTACCGGTACAGTCGCCTATCAGCAGGTGAAAAGCATGGAAGACAACAACCAGCAAATTGCCCGCGTCTTTGCCGCGGCCATAGAAGTACGCGATGCCTCTGCCCGCGCCTCAACAGAAACTGAATCGGCCTATGCACTGGTCGGCCATGGTGATCAGACGGTGGCCTCTGTGGTGGGTGCTATTCACCGCTCATCAGAACGGGTGGCGCACTCCGCCGCCTGTGCCAGCGCGCTGCTGACCCACTCGGGCAACATAGGTACCGTCCTGGATGTGATCAGCAATATCGCCGAGCAAACCAATCTGCTGGCACTGAATGCAGCTATTGAAGCCGCTCGCGCTGGCGAGCACGGACGTGGTTTTGCGGTTGTGGCTGATGAAGTGCGTACGCTGGCGCAACGTACCGCCGAATCAACACGCGAGATTCATCAGCTGGTCGAGAATATTCAGCAAGGGGCAAAGGAAACCTCTGCCAGCCTTGAAGATGTCAGTAATCTCAGTGAGAGTATGGTGGCCAGTGCAGGCGAAGCCAGCAAGGCACTGAAAGACATACGTCAGGCGGTTGAAAGCCTGCAACGCAACAGCGAACAGGTACAGCAACTGACCGGTGAGCAGCTGGATATCAGCCAGCGTATTCAGGTGCGCTCGGATGAAGTCGCATCACAATCGCGCCTGACGGAAGAGAAAGCTGCAGAAACCGAACACTTCAGCCAGCAGCTGGCGCAAATGGCCGCCGGGCAAGGGCGCCAGGTCACACAGTTCCGTGTAGCCTGATTTGGGTCGCGCCAGACGTGATGCGCCCCTAAGTGGTGCGTATTCCCACATTAAGCACAATGCCTTAGTCATATCAGGCGCTGTTTTATGCGCCTTCCCACTTTTCTAACCAGTTGGTCAGCTTTTTGCTTTAGCCGGAACAGCAATCCTGCTTTACCCGCTGCCTGCCCGATCAGGCAGCGACCTATTTCCGGAGTACATTATGTCTGAGCAAACAGCGGGCAACCCTGACCTGCTTTACGGCCTGAATGAAAAGCCACCAGCACCGGCTGCCATTCTGGCGGCGCTACAGCATCTGCTGGCCAGCGTTGTTGGTATTATCACCCCGACCCTGATTATTGGTGGCGTGCTGGGTCTTGGCACTGAAGTGCCTTACCTGATCAGCATGGCGCTGATCGTATCCGGCGTTGGTACCTTTATTCAGGCGAAAAAAATCGGACCGATCGGCTCCGGCTTAGTTTCGCTGCAAGGCACCAGTTTTGCGTTTCTGAGCTCGATTCTTGCTGCCGGCTTTATTGCCAAGGGTAAAGGTGGTGGTCCGGAAGAAATTCTGTCACTGATCTTTGGCGTGTGTTTCCTCGGTGCCTTTATCGAGATTTTCCTCAGTCAGTTCCTGCATAAACTGAAAGTGTTCATCAACCCGCTGGTTACCGGCATTGTCATTACTGCCATTGGTCTGAATCTGATTAAAGTGGGTATTACCGATCTGGGTGGCGGTTTTAAAGCCCCTGATTTTGGTAGCGGCGTCAACCTGGCCCTCGGTGGCTCAGTGCTGCTGCTGATCATTATTCTGAACCAGAATAAAAATGCCTTTATCCGCTCCGGCGCGATCTTCTTCGGTCTGGCAGTGGGTTTCATTGCCGCGATGATGATGGGCAAAGTGGATTTCTCTGGTCTGTCCAAACTGGACTGGTTCGCTCTGCCGGTTCCGTTTAAATACGGCTTTTCATTCGATATCGAAGCCTTTATTCCGGTTGCGCTGATTTATCTGATTACCGCCATTGAATCGTCCGGCGACCTGACAGCAACGTCTATGGTGTCAAAAGAACCGATCACCGGTGATCTGTATCGCGAGCGTATCAAAGGTGGTGTATTCGGCGACGGTGTAAACTCAATGATCGCTGCCGTATTCAACACGTTCCCGAACACAACGTTCAGCCAGAACAACGGCGTTATCCAGCTGACGGGCATCGCCAGCCGTTACGTTGCTTTTTACGTTGCAGCCTTCCTGGTTATTCTCGGCCTGTTCCCGGTAATCGGCGGTATTTTCCAGCAATTACCTAAGCCGGTACTGGGTGGTGCCACGCTGGTGATGTTCGGTACCGTTGCCGCGGCTGGTATCCGCATTCTGGCCACCGTTGAACTGGATCGTCGCAGTATGCTGATTATGGCCGTGTCCTTTGGTCTCGGTCTGGGTGTGGCGGCTGTGCCGGATCTGCTGAAAGAAATGCCGAAGATGGTGCAGAACGTGTTTGGCTCTGCCATTACCATGAGTGGTCTGGCAGCTCTGATTCTGAATGTGGTTATGCCGGGTCAGGTAACCTTGCTGAAAAGCAGTGAAAACAGCGAGGCCTGAGCCTCACTGATTATCAGTCGCCGGTAACCAGTTATCCGGCGACTGAAATTCATCCGCCATTAAGTCCGGATTATCCCGCAGCAACTGCTCACTCTGGGCGCGAATACCTTCAATTTTCTGCTTTGCGAACGCGATCTCCTCTTCACTGATACCACCGGCTTCTGCCTGATCAATGAAGGATTCAATCACCGCGATTTTAGCCGCACTGGCTTCTACATAAGCACGGAACAAACGCTTTTCCTGGCGCTGTTCGTATTTCTGATACAACTCTTCATCTGCAAGCTCAGCCGCAGTTGGCATCTGCCTGGGAGCCGAGCGGATGATCGGTGGCGTGCGGGCATCGCCCTGGGTACGAGCCTGCGCCATAGAGGCAATGGCGTCTGAGTTCAGACGTGGTAACCAGGCTTCCATATCATCATCACTGAGCTCTGGCAGCTCTGCACTGTCATCCTGATCCTGTTGCTTTATCTTAGCCGCAGGGGCGCTGGTTTTTGTTACAGGCGCGGACGACGACTGAGTAGTCAGCACCTCATCGGCGATCACCACCACATCCGCAGACTGGTTAAATACCAGCAGTGTCAGTGCCGCAAACAGCAGCGCCGCCAGACTGTAAAACCACTTCATGCGGTATTAGCTCCGATTCGCCTGCAAACGCTGATTCAGATAGATATCCGAGTCCTTACGCAGTTGCTGCTGCAGATCGGCCACCGAATGCATGATCTGCTCCATTGCCATGGTATGAGCCAGCTCATAACGCACGCCTTTATCCGACAATGGCAGATAACCTTCTACACGCTCATCGACCCACAGAATTTCAAACACAATATCGCCTTCATTCTGCGGCGAACGGAAAGCCGGTGACACAACACCCTGCGGCTGAATAAAAGCAATACTGTGCAGCCAGCTGCGCTTCTCATCCGCACGATTCAACCAGCCCAGTTCACCACCGCTGGCTTTATCTGCCGCGACCGAATAACGCTCGACCGCTTTATCAAACGGTAAACCCTGGCGGATTTCTTCCACCACTTTGTCGGCCTGTTGCTGGTCATTGAGGCGGATATGTCGCACCCGGGCTTTTTCCACCACGCGAAAATCTTCTTTGTGCTCGGTGTACGCCTGCTGCAACTGCTCGTCGGTAATGGTCGCCGCTTTGGCACGCAGCGCCGGATTATCATCATGAATATCGGCGTTCATACCCAGATGACGCAACAGCTGCTGGTGCTGTTGTTTATTGGTAATAATCTGATTCAGGGTGGCGAAGTCTTTTTCGCCCAGAGTTCGCTCTGACCAGTGCAGTACATACAGGCTACCCACGTACTGGCGGGTCTGATCCTTCAGGAACGCCAGATCGGCGCTGAGCAGTGACAAACGCCCCTGTACATTCTGGCGGCGATAAATATCAAACAGAGAAATATCCTGACGTTTACCATCCAGCGTCAGTGTCAGAACCGGGGTATTTTTTGCCAGCTCCAGTTGCTCTTCGGTGTAGGCGATATTCAGGCCCGGCTGCAATGCAAACTTCTCTTTCAGCAAGGCTTCATTCAATTGCGGGTTCCATTCCACCAGCGAGGCAAAACTGCCACCGGGTAACGCTGCAACCGCCGCCAGAATCTGTTGATCGTAATGATTGCGCAACAGAGAGACCAGGCCGCGCTGATGCACGACATCCCATGGAAATTCAACGCGCACGGCTGGCAACAACTGCTCTTCCGACATCGTTTTACGAGCATGCTCAGCCATCAGAGCATCGTCGATTACCTGCTGCAGAATCATCTGCAGGGTTGCTGGCTTGCCACTGTGCGCAGCTGCTTTTTTCTGCTGCGTCAGCAGAATATCCAGCAGTGGGCGGCTCACGCTTAACTCACCAACCTGAGCAATGTCGTTTTCACCGCTCAGGGTGTAACGGATATCGGCTGCCGCCGGTTGTGTAAATGCCAGAACCAGACCCAGAAACAGGCTTGAGCGAATCATAATAAAACTCCGGAACATTTCCGGCCCGAAGGCCGGAAAATCAACATCAGAAACGGTTAGCCGCGTGATTCAGTACATGAACCGTCATAGCAATTGCATGCGGAATAACAATGCGAGCCACCTGCTCTCTGTCAGAGGACGCGGTACTGCTCAGTACAACACCACCCTGAGAATACGAAATGGAACCACCCTGTGTCAGCAGTGGACGAATATCCTGTGACTGTGGATCAACCGGTGTAAAGCTGTTCAGCGCCGCTGCCACCAGCGAGTCGTCATTCAGACTCAGAGCTGAATAGTTATCTTCAACCCAGCTTTCCCAGCCGGAGTGGTTCAGGTCCGAGGTGGTCCAGGTGTGATGCGGTTGCAACAGGTCTGTGGTGTGCAGCACGAAGCCCAGAGTCTGCGCGGTTGGCTGCTTCCAGAACTCGTTGTACCAGTGCTGCCCCAGGTTATCGATCGGCTGGAACGGCATGGTTTCGAAATCTTCGTACATGCTCTTGGAAGAGGAACTGCCCTGACGGTAATTCGCTTCGGTAATACCGTAAGTGTTGTATTCCGAATCCTCGCTGCAGCTCCACCAGTAGCACCAGCCAGTCATACCACCTTGACCATCATCCAGATGGTCACCGGTCATCCAGGTCGCCGCCATATTGTCCACTTCGCCCCAGACGGTCAGCAGGTCGTAGTTATATCCGCCCAGATCATTGCCATGCACATCACTGCCACGGGTATGATTCTGGAAATGCCAGTACGAGGTGTACTTGGCGATGGAAGAACCTGCCCCCCAAACGGGCGCTTCTACACAGTCACCGGTTACGGCACCACAGATAAAGGTATCGGCGAAGTCGTCGACATCGTAGGCACCCTGACCCAGTACTTCAGCAAACTGAGCCATGCTGTAACCAGATGCCTGCGCCGCTGCAGCCAGCTTGTTGTATTCGGTGGTATCCGGATGTGCCGCCATATAAGCAATCGCGTCGGTCACTATGCGCTTGTGAGTCGGCTGGCTGAAAGCGTGAGACTGAGCTGTCGCCAACGCCAGTACCGCCGCCGCTGAGATAGCAATTGTGTTTTTCATAATAGGATATTTCCTGCTCGTAGAGTGCCGCACACTACCGGGTCAGAATGACAAAGTGGTGTCGCGAATGTCACAGTTCAGTGACGGGATGGAACACTCTGATTATTGTTTTATTTCCTGTCCGGCCATGCGGACGGCAGCAGATTAATGAGCACAATTGCAGACCATCAATGCTGTTTCTTTGATTGGCCTGATTTTCGTCAGATTATTTTTATTATGTCTCACACGGTGAATCGTACGTCTTTTTTCGCCCGGTAAATTAAGGTATTTATCACCAGCCACCGGGCTTTTATATTTCTTTAAAAATAAAGATCACAGATCTTTTTAAAAAATAAAAAGAAAGCCGACCCGCGCAGGCCGGCTTTAAAACCATCAGAAACGGTTAGCAGCGTGATTCAGTACATGTACTGTCATGGCAATAGCATGCGGGATCACAATACGCGCAACCTGCTCGCGATCAGAAGAAGCCGTGCTGCTCAGAACCACGCCACCCTGAGAATAAGAAATTGCACCGCCCTGAGTCAGCAGCGGACGAATGTCGCGTGACTGCGGATCAACCGGAGTGAAACTGTTCAGCGCAGTGGATACCAGCGCGTCGTTGTTCAGACCCAGTGCCGAATAATTATCTTCCACCCAGCCTTCCCAACCGGAGTGGTTCAGGTCAGACGTGGTCCAGGTATGGTGTGGTTGCAGCAGGTCGGTAGTGTGCAGCACGAAGCCCAGTGTCTGTGCGGTTGGTTGCTTCCAGAACTCGTTGTACCAGTGCTGCCCCAGGTTATCGATCGGCTGGAACGGCATTTTCTCGAAATCTTTGTACATGCCTTTAGAAGAAGAGCTGCCCTGACGGTAGTTGGCTTCGGTGATGCCGTAGGTGTTGTACTCAGAGTCTTCAGAACAGGACCAGAAGAAACACCAGCCAGTCATGCCGCCTTTGCCATCATCCAGGTGATCACCCACCAGCCAGGTGGCTGCCAGATTATCCACAGCGCCCCATACGGTCAGCAGGTCATAGTTGTAGCCGCCCAGATCATTGCCGTGCGCATCGCCACCACGTGTGTGGTTCTGGAAGTGCCAGTATGAGGTGTACTTAACAATGGATGCACCTGCACCCCAGACCGGTGCTTCCACACAGTCACCGGTAACCGCACCACAGATGTAGGTGTCGGCAAAATCATCAACGTCGTACGCGCCCTGACCCAGTACTTCAGCAAACTGGGTCATGCTATAACCGGCCGCCTGTGCTGCAGCAGCCAGTTTGTTGTATTCGGTGGTATCCGGATGTGCCGCCATATAAGCAATGGCGTCGGTCACGATACGCTTATGGGTAGGCTGGGTGAATGCGTGAGACTGAGCAGCGGACAACGTCAGCGCCGCTGCGGCAGAAATCGCCAGAGAGTATTTCATACTGTTTTCCTTCCGTCGGTGAGAGTGTATCCACACTGCCCGCTGGCAATGACAGACCGATGTAAGTTCTGTCACAACGCGATGACAGAAAACCCCACACACTCTGATGTTTTTTATTATCAAAGACACCAGCCCGGAAGCCGGCAGACGGAAGATTAAAGAGAGTTAAGACAGGCCAGCAAGGGGCCTGATGTGAGTTGGCCTGATTCTTAACAGGATATTTTCGTAGTGTCCCGAACGGTGAGCAGCCCGTCTTTTTCGGTGACAGTAATAATCATTTTTCTCACTAAAGCCACCTGACATTCCGGGCCAGCAACAAAGATCTGGTACTCAGGCATGATTGTTAAGTAACGCTACGGGGCATAGTCTCAGAGAACCACTCTCTTCCCCCCGGGTACAGTGCGCTGTACCCGGTCTTTTTACTCCGCTGCGCAGGGAAGCGCAGAGACTGAATACCTATAACCAACGCCGCACCTGTCGGCAGTAGTCGCTGTATTCCTCGCCAAACAACTCCAGCAAAACACGCTCTTCCGGCACAATCTGAAAGCGGGTGATGTACACCACAAAGGCGATCACGCCAGCCGCCGCACTGATCGACTGCAGCCACAGCCACCAGGCGCAGAGCAACAGCGCCAGCCCCAGATACATAGGATTGCGGGTTACCTGATACACGCCACTGGTCACCAGAGTGGATGCTTTACGAATATTGAGTGGATTGATGGTCGTGCGACGGCGCAGGAAGGCAGTCAGTCCACCCATGTCGCAGACAACAGCACAAGTGACCAATACGGCCACCAGTCCGTAACGCACTGCGTCCGCTGACTGCCATTGCCATCCCAGCGACGACAGTTGCCACATCAGCAAAGCACAGATCAGCGCCACCAGTGGCGGCGGTACCTTGTGTTCTAGAAATGCCATAGCCCTATACTCTCCGCCATTGTGCATAACGACTGACCATAACACTGTTTGCGCAGACCGACGCATAGCCTTTGTACTTAGCCCGCAGCGCCCTGCTCGTGCCTTGCGCCCTTATTCGTGACGTAAGGCTTCAATCGGGTTCAGTTGCGCCGCTCGTCTTGCCGGCACGTAGCCGAAGATCACACCGACTGCTGCCGAAAACACAAAGGCCGCAACGCTGATGCTGACATCAAAGATAAACGGCATCGACATCAGCAACGCCAGGCTCCACGACAGTCCCAGAGCCAACAGAATACCAATCAGTCCACCCAGCGACGACAGCACCACGGCTTCCACCAGAAACTGCAGCAATACTTCATGTTCCAGTGCCCCAATGGCCAGACGAATACCAATTTCACGGGTTCGTTCCGTCACCGACACCAGCATGATGTTCATAATGCCGATACCACCCACCAGCAGGCTGACGCCCGCCACTGCGCCAAGCAGGCCTGTCATGGTCTGAGTGGTACTGGTCAGGGTTTCTGCCAGTTCGGTTGTGTTAAAAATGTTGAAGTTATCGCTTTCACTGGCGGCGACATTACGACGTAAACGCAGCAGCGTGGTCAGACGCTGCTCCACATGATCAGTATCAACGCCATCTTCCAGCGAAATATAAATCTGATGCACGTCCCGACTACCAGCCAGGCGACGCTGGTAATTCATCATAGGTACGATCACGATATCATCCTGATCCTGACCAAAGCTGGTCTGGCCCTTGCCTTTCAGCACGCCAATCACCACGCAGTTGTTGCCGGCAATGCGCATTTTCTGATTAAGCGGCGATTCGCCGGAGAACAGTTCTTTCACCACCGTCTGGCCGACAATACACATAGAACTGCCATCGGCTAATTCGTCGTCGCTGAAATTGCGTCCTTCGGCCAGCGTCCAGTTCCCTGCCAGTAAATACTGGTTGTCGCTACCACGCACGGTGGAGCTCCAGCTGGTGTTGCCATTAATCAGCGTCACCGAACCACTGCTCACCGGGGCGATGGCTTTTATACCAGCGATTTCATTGGCAATGGCGGTCACATCCGCCAGCTCAAACGCTGGCGCGGATACGCGGTCGCGACGCGGCCCGAAGCCCTGACCACGATTCACCATCATCAGGTTAGTGCCCAGACTGGACACCTGCGCGGTTACCTGTGCCGTGGCGCCATTCCCCAGAGCCACCATAGTAATAACGGCTGCCACACCGATAATAATGCCGAGGGTGGTCAGAAAAGAGCGCATGACATTGCGGCGGATCTGCTGCAATGCCAGCTTTAATGCATTAATCAGCATACTGTGCTCCTGCACTGCCAGTCTGACGTGAACGTGCCGGGTCAACCAGACCATCGACAAAATGAATAATGCGCTGCGAATATTCCGCCATTTCCGGCTCGTGAGTCACCATCAGAATGGTCAGGTTCTGCTCACGATTTAATTGCGACATTAATTGCATAATTTCTTCACTGCGTTCACTGTCGAGATTACCGGTCGGTTCGTCAGCCAGCAGGATCGATGGAGTGGTTACCAGCGCCCGGGCAATTGCGACCCGCTGTTGCTGGCCACCGGATAATTCCGACGGATGATGGTGTGCCCATTTTTCCAGCCCGACTTTTGCCAGTGCCGCCATGGATAAACGATTGCGTTCCCTGCGCCCCAGACCGCGATACACCAGCGGCAGTTCGACGTTTTCCATTGCCGACGTGCGCGCCAGCAGATTAAAGCCCTGGAACACAAAACCAATATGATTACGGCGCAATAATGCCCGCTGATTACGATCGAGCTGCGATACCGGTACACCGCGAAAAAAATATTCGCCGCTGGTCAGCACATCGAGGCAACCGAGAATATTCATCACTGTCGATTTACCCGAACCACTGGGGCCCATCAGCGACACAAATTCCCCCTCGGCCACCTCAAAATCGACGCCCTTCAATGCCTGGAACTGCGCGCTGCCAGAGCCATAGGATTTGGTTACGCCGTCAAAGCGAATTAACGTATCAGCACGGTTCATCAGGCGTTAACCTTTACCGCATCAATAATAATTTCATCGCCTTCCTGTAAGTCACCGGAAATAATTTCAGTACGTAAACCATCACTGATACCGGTAACCACATCCACCGGCTGCGGCTGATTGTTACGCAATACCCAGATGGTTGCCTGGCGCTGCTGCAAAGCATCGTTGACGCTGTTTTCTTCACCCGCTGTTTTCTTACGACTCTGGCGACGAGGCCCCGGCATCAGGCTGCTGAATATGCCACCCGGTTTTCCCGCACGCTCACCGGCGTCATTGTCACCAGCCGCCACTTCCGGTTTATAGCGCAGAGCCGCACTGGCGATGGTCAGCACATTTTCAGCGGATTTAACTGCGATATCGGTCACAGCTGTCATCGACGGCAGCAATGCCAGATCGTTGTTGTTCACTTTCAGAATGGTTTCATAAGACACCACGCCGGAGCTGGTGCTGCTGTCGGTGCTGGCCAGACGAATCTGAATAATTTCTGCGTGAAATTTCCGTTTACTCCAGGCATCAACGGTAAAGCTGGCTTTCTGCCCGGTTTTAATCAAAGCGATATCGGCTTCATCAATATCGACATGCAGCTCCATATCTTTCAGGTCGCGGGCCAGCAAGAACAGTGTCGGTGCGGAATAGGATGAGGCAATGGTTTGCCCCGGTTCGACATCCTTGCTCAGAACAATGCCATCAATCGGCGACACCAGAGTCGCTTTCACCAGATCGTTTTCTGCACTTTCGAGGTCGGCCTGGGCTTTTTCTACCGATGCCTCTGCCACCAGCACAGAGGCCTCCGCTTTGGTCACCGCAATACGGGCGGAATCCAGCGTTTGCTGCGACGGATGTTTGCCACCACTTAATTCCCACACTTTCTGATAGTGCTGATAATCCAGCTGCGCTTCTTCCAGCACTGCTTTCGCCTGCGCCACACTGGCACTGGCAGATTTCAGCGTACTTTTCTTTTCCACCACGGTGGCGTTCAGCGTGGTGGTATCCAGACGCGCTAGCGCCTGACCTTTACTGACGTGGTCGTTATAGTCGACCAGTACCTCTGCCATAATGCCGGATAATTCAGAACTGACTTCCACTTCGTCTTTCGGTTCGACACTGCCGGTGGCGGTAACCGTTACCGCCAGATTACCGCGGCTGACTTTATCGGTTTTAAATACCTGATTATTCCCTTCATCACCGGGCAGCAACGCCCAGCTGCCAGCACCAATGGCCACCACCGCCAGCGTTACCGTCAGCAGCCAGATGGCAGAACGTTTTTTTGGTGCACTGACCAGTCCGAGCTGTTCGGCTTTTTGTTGTTGATCGTGATTCATGAAGAAGTACCCGGAAATTGGTTATCAGTTAGCTCAGAAGGAGTGGCTTGCCAGCCGCCACCGGCAGCGCGGTAAAGCTGAATCCAGTCGTTTAATAAGGCACCGTCGTTCTGTACGCGGTTATTGCGTGCCGACAGCAGGTCGGACTGTGCGTCGAGCAAATCATCAAAGCCAAGCAGACCGGCTTCGTACTGCAGCTGCGCCAGTTCGCCAGCCAGTTCGGCTGCGGCCTCTGCCTGTTGATAAGCCACCTGCTGCTGTTGCGTCGCGACCAGTGCGGCCAGTGCGTCTTCCACTTCCTGCTGAGCGTTGAGTAAGCTGCTGCGATAGCTGAGCAACGCCTGCTCAAATTTCAGTTGCTGAGTACGCTCATTGGTTTTCAGCACACCACTATCAAATAAGCTGTACGACACAGTGGCTGCTATCGAACGCACCAGACCATCGACACTAAAAACGTCACTGAGGTTATCGCCGCTGTTACTCAGACTGCCACTCAGGGATAACACCGGGAAGCGACGATTATGCGCCTGCACTACGGCCTCGCCCTGAACCACCAGCGCGTATTCGCTGGCCTTAACATCCGGACGCTGACGCAGGGTTTCGGCGGGTAAAGTCAGCACCAGTTGCTGCGGTAACGCCGGTAATGACGCGGTACTCTGCAGTTGCGGCAGAACGCTGTCGAGCTCGCCACCGGCCAGTACCCGCAACTGATTAATTGCCGCACTGGCCGCCTGCTGATACTGCGGCAGACTGGCCCGGCTTTGCTCCAGTAAGGTACGCGCCTGCATCAGTGCCAGCTCGGTGCCCAGCCCGGCCTGCCAGGTGCTTCGTGCAAGCTCATAACTGTGCTGACGTAATTCGATGGCAGCCTGCGCCACCTGCACATTCTGCTGCGCCAGGCGCAGGCTGGTGTAGGCTGTGGCAGTCTGTGCCACCAGACTCACACGGGCATCACGCAGTTGTGCGGCCGCCTGATCGACGCTGGCACTGGCTGCCAGCTGCTGTGAGTTCATGCTGCCCCACAGATCTATTTCCCACGAAGCACTGAGACTGGCATTGGCTGAGTTATTCATGCTGTCACTGCTACCGGAGCGGCTGACGCCGGTGCCTGCACGCAGCGACGGCAGATAATCCGCATCGGCGACCCCAAGCTGCAACAGTGCCAGGCGATGACTCAGTACAGCACTGGCCATATCCGTGTTATTGGCCAGCGTCAGCTCAATCAGCTGATTCAGTAACGGCTCATTCAGTTGCTGCCACCAGGCAGCAAGATCACTGGCGGTGGCATTATCGGCGCTGACACCCGCCGGCAGCGGCGCCTGCCAGTCACCGCTGACAGTAGCCATAGACGCTGCCGCATCCGGACGAACGCTGGCGCAGGCTGGCAATAACAGCACCGCCAGCAGCACCGGCAGGCTGCGGACATGAGGAACAGAAAACATAGGGGGAGAGACTCCGGCGACAACACGGAATACTGTCTGAAGAGCACAGCATTCTCAAATGATATTAATTATCACTAAGATCTCATGATATGAGAAATCTCACCAGCACTAACGCGTAAAGAATTGCCGGGAAGCGTCAAATGCTGACACTAAGCTGACACTCGTCGTGTTGAACGAACAAAACTGAGCAGGAATTGCGACTGACTGGTGAGCAGTGACCACCCTTCGCCATCAAGGCTATGTCAGCCAGAGAGATGTTTGAGCAGAAGATTGTGCTGCAGGCTTTGTGTATTGAAGCGAGCGGAGAAGCACCCATAAAAAAAGGTTCATCGCATTTAAGCGTGAAAAATGAGAACGGCAGTAAAATCGGTTAAGTTTGCATTCGCCAAAACCCAA
>NZ_JAEDAH010000036.1 GCF_020320395.1 Thalassolituus marinus
GTTTTTTCTATTGTGTGGTAACAACAGAATAACACTTGGAATCAGGCTTTTTCATTTGCTGCCCCAAACTGTGGGACAGCAGTGCACCTTCTGGTGGGTTTTTTGTTTCTGCCAGATTTTAATATTTGTTTTATCACTAGCGATGGCGCTTCTGCCGACTGCTGGTGATTTTAATGACTTATTTAATATTAAGGTTTCATGACATGTTGGTCATTTCAAATGCCGTCTGTCCGTATTGGTGATTTCCGTGTCCGCATAAGACAGTGACAATATCCTGCGGATAATATTTAAAATCTGACTCTTGCAAATATGTCATAAAAGTCTTGGAAATTGCTCAAAAATAGTGGGTTGATCTCTGGCACTTACGTATGGCTTTGACTTATTATCCGCCGTACTGAGGTGACAAAAACAAAAAATACTCAGTTTAAAGATTAAGCCTTTTGCTTGGTGTTTTTGTTCTCGTCACAATCAGGGATGTTGTTATGTTCGCGATACATTATCCGCGCCGTACACTGGTGTGGGTATTTCTTTTGTTGTTGGTATTAATGGCAGGTCTGCCGAAGCTGGCGCTTCAGTCGGATTTCCGCCTTTATTTTTCTTCCGACAATCCTCAGCTGATGGCTTTTGAGCAGGTCGAGCAGGCATTCAATAAGCAGGATACCCTGAGTTTTGTTTTATCCGTTAATAGCGGAGATTTATTGTCCGTTGCTGCACTCACGGAGATAAAAAAACTCACCGACGCGGCGTGGACATTACCTTATGTCCGTCGAGTTGACTCCCTGACTAATTATCAGCAGATCCGTAGCGATCAGGATGTTATTGAAGTCGCTGATTTTTTCACGGGCACGGAGACTGTGTGGTCCGCGACCGAAGCGTTGCGGTCTGTCCGCGACGATGCTGATCTGCTCAATCGTTATATCAATGCCGATGCCAGTCTGGGTCTGGTAGTAATGAGCCTGGATCTGCCGGGGGATAATCCACAGGCGACTTCTGAATTGGTTGGTGCTGCACGCCAGCTGCTGCATGACGCCGATCTTCAATCAGTAACGGTTGAATTATTCGGCAGTGCGGTGATTAACCTTGCACTGCAGGAGGCGGTGGAGCGGGATATGGCCGCTTTAATTCCGGGCAGTTATCTGCTGATTTTTGCCGGACTTTTCCTCCTGACACGGTCGCTGGCCGGCAGCATGCTGGCGCTGGGTATTACCTTGCTGACCATCATGGCGACATTCGGCGCCTATGGCTGGGCGTTCGCAGGCAGTAATGGTATTGCGGTACTGACGCCCGTTGTCGGCGTGGTGCCGAGCATGATTATGATTGTGGTGATTGCCGACTGTCTGCATCTGCTGTCGTCCTATCAGCACTATTTGCGTGAAGGGCTACAGCAGTCGGCAGCTTTGGAGCAAACCCTGCGTATTAACAGTCGCCCGGTATGGATTACCTCGATTACTACGGCGGTCGGATTGTTGTGCCTGAATTTCAGCGAATCACCACCATATCGTGATCTGGGTAATCTGGTGGCATTCGCCGCAATGCTGGCGGCTTTGTTAAGCGTTACTGCTTTTATCGCCGTGCTGGCGATACTGCGTCCTCCTGCTCACCGTAAATTGCCAGGGCGTGTGATCAGTGCTGCACTGGCGGATTTCAGCCAGCGCGTCCTGCTGGCACATCCGCTGCGTTCTCTGCTGTTGTTGTTACTGCTGGCGACCACAGCTGCAGCCGGTATGTCCAGGCTGGCGTTTAACGAGCAGTGGCATCGCTATTACGATGAAACGTTCGCGGTACGTCAGGTTCTGGATAAACAGGATGAACAGCTTCATGGTGTTAATTTTATTCAGTACCGCATAGAGGCGGCTGATGGCGGCACGCTTTATCGAACTGAGGTAATGCACCAGCTGCAACAGTTCGCAGACTATCTGGATCATCAGCCTCAGACAGGCTTCACTGACAGTGTTCACCGCCCCTTATTAACGCTGAATAAAGCGTTGCATGCTGGCGATGAGGCTTTTTACCGTATACCTGCCAATGACGATGCTGTCGCGCAAACTATGTTGCTGTATGAAATGTCGCTGCCTGCCGGTATGGGCCTTAATGAGCGCATTACGCTGGATCAGAGTGCAACCCGCCTGACGGTTAATCTGCACAAGCAAAGTTCAGGGCAGCTGATTCAGTTTGATGAGCAGGCCCGTCTGTGGGCCGCAACGAATACACCGGCGTTGCGGATTCAGCCAGGCACCGGACTGGATATGGTGTTCGCCTGGATATCCGATCGCAACAGCATCAGTTTATTTAAGGGCACGCTACTGGCACTGGTGCTGATTTCTGCGCTGATGCTGTTTGTCCTGCGCTCATGGAGGCTGGCGCTGATCAGCCTGATACCCAATATTCTGCCGGCACTGATGGCCTATGGTTTATGGGGCTACTGGGTTGGCCAGGTGGATCTTGGTTTATCCATTGTTGCTTGTATGAGTCTCGGCCTGGTGGTCGACGATACGGTTCATTTTCTCAGTAAATATCAGCTGGCCCGCCGTCAGGGTGAGAGTGCAGAAGGCGCTGTACGTTATGCCTTTGCCACCGTTGGCACGGCCATGCTGGTTACCAGTGTGATTCTCGCGGCCGGATTTGCCTTATTGTTGTTGTCACCCTTTTCTCCGACCTGGGGTATGGGGGGACTGATGGCGCTTACTGTGGTGCTGGCGCTGGCTGCTGACCTGCTTTTATTACCTTTGCTGCTGGTACTGTCTGATCGCCAGCCTCTGTCAATTTCCAAGGACTAACCCATGAATCAAGTTGTAGCGGATTCCGGCTCTGCGCTGGTGAAGCGCATTCTGGCGTGGATGGACGAACGCTTTCCTGTCGCCAATGCACTGCTGTTTTTTATTTTGTATCTGGTAACGGCCAGTGTTGCCCGTGCAGATGACTGGTACCTGGGTTGGCTGGATGTTGCTGCCTGTGTTGTTACCTGGTCGCTGTTTCTGGTTATCCGTATTTTCGACGAACACAAAGATTATGAACTGGATGTACTGAACCACCCACAGCGTGTACTGCAAAGCGGCCAGATTACACTCAGACATCTGAAAATACTGGGCGCTCTGGCGGTTACGCTGCAGGTTGCTTTCAGTTTTTATCTGGGGCTGCCGGTGCTCTGGGTCTGGTTACTTATGTTTGTATATCTTTGCCTGATGGGCGCTGAGTTTTTCTGTGGCGCCTGGCTTGAAAAGCGCCTGCTGATTTATGCACTCAGTCATATGGCCATCATGCCTCTGATCGTTATCTGGTTAGCCTGTATGGCACAGCCAGGACAATCGCTGGCGGCTTTCACCAGTGGCGCCATGCTCAGCATGATGGCGTTGTCGTTTGTCAGTGGCTTCTGTTTTGAAATTACCCGTAAAACCCGCGGCCCGGAAGAAGAGCGTGAAACGGTCGACTCCTATACGAAAATTCTGGGAGTCAGTGGAGCTGCCCGACTGGTGCAGGCTCTGATTACCCTGATGCTTATCTGTCAGTGGTCGCTGCTTTATTTCCTGCCAGTGGTGGCGGGCTGGGTTTATGCCCTGTTACTGGCAATTCCGGCGCTGTTTGCGCTGAAGTCAGTGCAGAAGTTTTTGCAGCAACCTTCACTGGAAGCTCGCGAAAGTAATGAGAAAGCCGTCGCTCTGGCGATGTTGTCCGGCTACCTTTTGCTGATTATTGCCATGGCAATCAGCAGCGCTGTCATGGAGTAAGCGCAATGCAGAAAGCACGTATTTATACCACCCCGGCCCGTTATACCTTTACCGCAGAGCATGAAGCGACGGCAGCGCTTAATCTTGGTGAGCAGTCCTTGCCTGCTGAGCCGCTGGATGTGTCGCGCCACTATCTCTGTGTGCTTTGCGACAGTGACGCGCATCTGAAACCCGGCGATACGGTGGCGCAGGTAAAAGTCAGTCTTTATGGCCGCCACTATGTCTTCCACAACCTGCAGGTAGAAAAGCGTGCAGAGACGGCCAACAATCGCAAAGTACGCCTGGTCCTGCAGTCTGACGATCACGATGAAACCCCTCGTCTGTTATGGGAGCTGAGCTATGCCGTGCGCAAGGTGCGCGAGTGTGACAGCGAAGAACAGTATGATGAGCTGACCCTGCCGAAAGTGCCGGCACGTGGTGTGTATACCGAAGATGCCCGTTTGCAGCGTCTGGCATTTGTGCGCAACGAAACCGGTGCCGCTCTGGAGCAGGTTGCACAGAACACGCTGGACCCGACGGCTCTGGTATCGAATATCGAAGCTTTTATCGGCACCGTTGAAATCCCGGTTGGAGTCGCTGGTCCGCTGCATATCTGTGGCGAACATGCGCGTGGTTTGTTTTACGCGCCGATGGCGACCTCAGAAGGTGCGCTGGTTGCATCTGCCACTCGTGGCGCGACTGCTATTTCGCGCAGCGGCGGCGTTAATGTGCGGGTGCTGGGGCAGCGTATGTTACGTGTACCGGTGTTTTCGCTCGGCAGTCTGTCGGCCGCTATGTTCTTTGCCGAATGGGTAAAAGATCATAAGCAGGATATTGCGGCACAGACGCGGAAATATTCCAACTACGCTAACCTGGTTGATGTTCGTGCCGAGCTGGTGGGGCACGCTGTGCATGTTCAGTTTGCCTACGAAACCGGCGATGCTGCTGGTCAGAACATGACGACGACCTGTACCTGGCAGGCGTGTCAGTGGATTCTGGCAGAAATGCAGCATTATCCGCATATTGAATTCGAAAACTTTCTTATCGAAGCCAACCTGTCGAACGACAAAAAAGTGACCTACAACTCCTTCCTGCAGGGGCGGGGTATTCGCGTACTGGCGGAATGTACTCTGACGGATGAAATCTGTCAGAAAGTGCTGAAGATCAGCGCGCAGAAGTTGTTCAGTGCCTACAACCAGTTTGTCGGAGGCAGTATTGCTGCTGGTATGGTCGGCATCAATATTAATATCGCCAACGTTATTGCTGCCATGTTTACCGCCACCGGGCAGGATATTGCCTGTGTACATGAATCAGCCATCGGCCAATTACATATGGAGATGACTGCCGACGGAGACATTTATGCGGCAATGCGCTTACCGGGACTGGTAGTAGGTAGCATTGGTGGTGGCACACGTTTGCCACAACAACGTGAATGTCTGGAAATGATGGGATGCGCCGGTGCTGGCAGCGCTCATAAACTGGCGGAGGTTATAGCCTCCTTCTGTCTGGCACTGGATTTGTCTACGTTGTCTGCCATTGCCAGTGATCAGTTTGCCCGTGCGCATGAAAAACTCGGACGCAATCGTCCGGTTGAATGGCTGAAAGCAGCTGATCTGGATACGGCCTTTTTTAATCGGGCGATGAAAAATACCTTTGGTGATGCTGCACAGGTTGAAGCGGTTGATGAGATACGTCTGAATCAGAAAGGCAGCAGTATTATCACTGAATTAACAGCGCATAAAATCAACAAGCTGGTCGGACACTTTCCTTTCAATCTGACGCTGGCAGAACAGTCTGAGCCGTTGGCCGTTATGGTGAAAGTGAAGCCGCTGGATGACGAAGTTATTCTGATGCTGAACAGCATGGCAGCAATGTGTGATGCCCGCCTGGCTCATGCCTATAACGAATACCGCGATCAGTTAGGTTTTAAAGGGTGTCATACCCGTGAGCTGGCCATTATGGCGCAGGACGATGAACGCTTTGCCCGCCATATGCCGCGCACGTATCTGAGCTGGCAGGACGACAGCCGTGAAGCCTACGTTCTGGTGCAGGAGCTGCTGCAGGATATGGAGCTCATGGACAGTGCCGATGACACCCGCAGCTGGACGACAGAGCATCTTAATGCGGCGGTGGATGGACTGGCTGAGATGCACAGTGTCTGGTATGGCCGCGAAGATGAATTACTGAAAACCGGCTGGGTATCGCATGTGCCAACGCGTGAATCCATGCTGGAGAAAACCCGCTTATGGGAAATGCTCGGTGCGCATGCCATTCAGGAATTTCCGGAGTGGTTCAGCGATGCTGATATGTCGCGTTTCCGCGACCGTGTTTACAGTCTCGGTGACTGGTATGCGGAAATCGATGCCATGCCGAAAACCCTGATTCACAATGATTTTAATCCACGCAACATTGCTTTCCGACGCAATGGTGAAGAGTTGCGTCTGTGTGCCTATGACTGGGAATTAGCCACGCTGCATTTGCCACAGCACGATCTGGCGGAGCTGCTGATTTTTACTCTGCAACCGGATTTCAATCAGGATGAAGTTGAAGCGCTGATTGAACGTCATCGCCTTAAGCTACAGCAGTGTAGCGGACAGATAATTGATGCTGAGCAGTGGCGTCGTGGTGTGACTCTGTGTCTGTGGGATCTGGCGGTATGCCGTGTACCTATGTATGTCATGGCGCATACCTTCCGTCATTACCCGTTTATGGCGCGTGTACTGGCGACTTTCCGCCGTTTGCTGGATAACGAAGTTGAGAGGTTGCTATGCGCTACTGTCTGAGTCAGCGTCAGGCTTCTGCTGAAACCATCAGTCAGTTGGGTGGTAAAGCATTTAACCTGGCATTTCTGCATCGCCACGGCGCCCTGGTTCCGGATTTCTGGGTATTACCGGTGGCTGCGTTTGAGCATCAGTGTGCGCCTCTGATCGACTGGATTGACGAGCAATTAAAACCACTGACTGCTGAAAGTGACAGCAACGATATTCAGGTAGTTGCTGAACGAATCCAGCAGGCCATTCTGGCCAGCGAACTGAACCAGGATATTGCCTCCGCTCTGGATGCCGTACACGGTATCGACGAAGGGTACTGGGCGGCACGCTCATCGGTGGTGGGGGAGGATGGTCATGATGCCTCATTCGCCGGGCAGATGGACTCCTGTCTGTATCTGACGGGCCGTGCTGCACTGGCCGGTGGCATTCTGACGGTGATGCAGAGTGCATTTAATGCACGCGCGCTGGCGTACCGTCTGCAGAAAGGTATTGGTCTGCAGCAGGTCAGAGTGGCAGTGATTATTCAGCGCATGATTAATGCCGACAGTGCCGGGGTTATGTTTACTGCGAATCCGGTGAATGGCAATCGGCGCCAGACATTGATTTCTGCGACCTGGGGCTGTGGTGAGGGGCTGGTCTCCGGTATCTGCAACAGCGATGAATTTGTTCTCAATGAGTTGGGTGACGTTACAGAGCAGACTCTGGGTGATAAAGATCTGGAGCTGGTACTGGACACTGCCAGCGGACAGGGCACGGCGGAAAGAGCGGTAGAAGATGCTCGCCGTCAGCAGCCATGTCTGAGCATCACGCAGCTGCAGCAGTTACGTGAAGAAGGTCAGGCAATCGCGCGCTGGTATGGTAAGCCGCAGGATATTGAATGGTGTTACAGCGAAGGAAGGCTGTGGATTCTTCAGGCACGTCCGGTAACGGCGTTACCGCGCACTGCGCAAACCACCGACTGTCTGAAAGTTTGGGATAACTCGAATATTCAGGAGTCCTACTGCGGCGTCACAACACCGCTGACGTTCAGCTTTGCCAACCAGGCGTACAAAACGGTCTACGAGCAGACGCTGCGTATTCTCGGAGTGCGCGAGCAGGTCATCAGTGAGCATCAGGATATGCTGAATAATATGCTTGGGCTGATTCATGGCCGGGTGTATTACAACATTAATAACTGGTATCGCGGTCTGCTGTTTCTGCCATCGTTCAAGGCCAATAAGGCCGATATGGAGCGCATGATGGGGCTGGAAGATCCGGTGGATTTTATTCAGCCACCGGAACTCAGCACCGGCGATAAATTACGTCGTTTGCCACAAATGATCCGCGCATTTTCTCGCTTGCTGTCGGCCTTCCGGGTGATGGAATCCAAAGCGACGGAATTTCGTACGGAGTTTTCCCGGGTTTATGCCTCGGTTCCGCGCAGCACGCTGCATACGCTGTCGCTGAGTGAACTGGTACAGCTTACACGCTACCTTGATGAGCAGTTGCTGAAGAACTGGACAACACCGATTCTCAACGATTTTTACGTCATGATGATGAACGGTAAGGTGCACCGTCAGTTGAGCGGGCTGGGTATTGAGCATATTGAAACAGTACAGAATCAGCTGCTGTCCGGTGAGGAGGGGATAGAAAGTACCGAACCAACCAAGTGGATTCTGGCGTTGTGTGATGATCTGCGACGCATGCCGGAGCTACAGGACGTCATCCTGTCACTGCCTGCTGAGCAATTACATGCCTGGTTGCAGGTTAATGAGCCTGCAATTTATGAGCGTTGTCTGGAGTACATTGAGCGCTATGGCGATCGTGTAATGGGTGAGCTGAAACTGGAATCCATCAGCCTGCGCCAGGACCCGGCGTTCTTCTATCAGGTGCTTAAGAACTTCCTCGGGCGTGACGATCTGACGCTGGCAACATTGTCAGCCAATGAAGCACGTTATCGGGCGGAAGCGGAACAGCAGGTCTTCAGTCGCCTGCGTGGCGGCTTGGCTAAACGTCGTTTTATTCGTGATCTTGCTCGTTTGCGCGAAGCCATTCGTAATCGTGAGAATATGCGTCTGGCCAGAACCCGCATGTTTGGTTTATATCGTGACATCTATCGGGAAATGGGCCAGCAGCTGGCATTCAGTGGTCAGCTGGCTGAGGCGGAAGATATTTTTTATCTGACTCGCGAAGAAATTGAAGCTGCTCATGATGGTCGCTCAGTCACCACTAATATTGCCGGTCTGGTGGCCCTGCGCCGCGAAGAGTTTGCAGGCTGGCACGCCGCTGAAACGCCTCATCATTTTTACACCTGGGGGATGGTCAGCGAAAACCGTTATGAATATCCCCACGCTCAGGAAGAACTTGCCGATAACAGTCCGACATTAAAGGGCACTGGCTGCTACCCGGGTATTGTAGAGCAGCCTGTACGGCTTATTTTTTCGCCGCAGGATGAGTTATCGCTGGATGGACAAATCCTTTGTACGGTTCGTACCGACCCGGGCTGGGCACCGTTATTTCCGACAGCCGGCGGTATTCTGGTTGAGCGTGGTTCAACGCTGTCGCATTCGGCGGTGGTTGCGCGTGAATTAGGTATTCCGGCGATTGTTGGAATCCCTGGTCTGACCCGGATGCTGAACAATCAGGAAATAGTGCGCATGGACGGCAGCAGTGGTGTGATCACCCGCCTGTCCTTGCCGCTGGACGACAGTGCTGCGCAGGCACCTGTGGAGTGCAGTGATGTGGTGTAAGGTCATTGATCAGACGACAGCTGCAGAGCAGGCATTAACCGCGGATGATCCGTTTTTCGCCGTTGCCCGCGCCGTTTATTCTGGCAATGAACTGTGGCCAGGTGAATCAGAGCAGGCAATAGTGCGTCAGTTTTCACCGTCGTCTGACTGGTTTTGTGACGGTGGCATTGCCTGGCTTGGCTGTGTCGAGCAGTCGCGTCTGGCCGGATTCTATTCCGCTAATTGCCGGATTGACGGCGAGGCTGTGGCTTACTTCGGCTTCTGGGAAAGCGCTCCAGAGACACAGCATAACCAGACTTTGTTTGCCGGATTTGAGCGCTGGGCGAAGGAGCAGGGTGCTCAGCGTGTTTATGGCCCGATTAATTTTACGACCTATCAGTCGTACCGGATAAAACTGTCTGACTTCGATCAGCGTCCGTTTATCGGTGAACCGTTTAATCCGGACTATTATCCTGCATTGCTGGCCGATGTCGGCTATGACGTTCATTATCGCTATTTCACACACATTAATGATGATCTTGCCGAGCTGGCTCAGCGTATTGCCCCTGTACTGCAGCAAGGGCTTGAGAAAAGTAAGGGGCTGTTTACCCTGAGTCGTCTTGACGGAGAGACCTGGCTCAATAACCTACCTGAACTGTACCCACTGGTCGATCGTATTTTTCAGCAAAACTTTGCTTACACCCCGATTTCTTTCGCTCAGTTTGAAGCTGCCTGTGGTGAACCTTTTGCTAAAAAACTGTGTCCGCAAAGTTCGGTGATGGCGCGGGATGAAAAGGGTGATATTGCCGGATTTTTTCTTTGTTACCCGGATTACAGTGAACTGCTGGCAGTCGAACCTGATATTGCGCCTGGCGATCTGAATTACAGTGAGCATTTTAATCGTATTCCGGGACGTCGTCTGGCATTAGCCAAAACTGGTGGTGTCCACCCCGACTACCGTAAAGCCGGATTGTTCACCCTGATGTCGATGCAGTTGACGCTGTGGGCCGCTCCTCACTACCAGCGTGTCGCGGGGGCGATGGTGCGCGAAGACAACCCATCCCGTCAGTACGCCAGTCACGGTGATTTAGTCCGCGAATATGCGCTTTTTACTCGTGCTTTAACCGAGGATGCTGGCGATGAATGCTGATGTTCCTTTGTTAAATAATCACAATTTTATCTGGCGTTTTCTGCGCTGTGCACAACAGCAGCCGGATAAAACAGCCATCGTTTTCACTGCCGATTCGGGTACAGATGAGGACAGTATTTCTTTTCAGGGCATGCACCGGGAAGCGGCATACTGGCAGGCTTTTTTCTATGCAAAGAATCTGCAGCCGGGAGATAGGGTCGTACTGGCGATAGCGCCGGGTATTCTGCTTTATACACTGATTACCGGTTTGCTGGCCGCGGGCATGGTACCTGTATTTATTGATGCCGGTATGGGGCGCAGGAAAGTACGCCAGGCGTTGCAGGATGCAAACGCCAGTGCGGTCATTTCGTCACTGGCGGTGTTGCGCTGGTTCTGGCTGATTCCAGAGCTGCGCGGTTGTCAGCGTTTTGCCGTTGATGGCTTCTTCCCGGGTGTACGTCGCTTACCTGTGGCACAGGCGGTGGGTGCTCGCGATGATCGTACGCGTCAGTTGCGACTGATCGATGGCGGGCGGCATGCGCATGGATTGATCTCATTTACCTCGGGCAGTACCGGTAGGCCGAAGGGCGCCGATCGCACACATGACAGTCTGCAGCAGCAACATCAGGCCATTCGTGCCCACTGGCCGGACGCGGTGGATGACGTGGACTGTCCCTGCTTTCCGGTAATGGTGCTGCACAATCTGAGTTGCGGTATGACCAGTGTCATGCCAGCAGTGAACTTTGCGGCGCCGGGGGAATTGTCACAAGAGCAGGCCGCCAGAACCGTCGCGGCACTGCAGCAATGGCGGGTGACCCGGGTCAGTGGTGCACCGGCTTATATGTCGGCGCTGTGCGATTATCTGCATGCACAACAGCTGGTTATGGAGCAGGTCCGCAGCGTCATTGTTGGCGGTGCCACGGTCAGTCGTACTCTCGCCGGCAAAATTCAGCAGTGCTTCCCCAACGCCTGGGGCCGCATTGCTTACGGTTCGACCGAGGCTGAACCGGTGGCTGCGGTGACGCTGGAAGATTACCTGCAGGCCGATGGCGCTGCGGGATATCTGGTGGGGGCACCGGTCGAAGGTACAGAAGTGCTGATCAGTCATAGCCTGCCAGCGGATCATGCTACGGAAGATATGGTTACGCAGGGGCAGTGTCAGCCCTATGAGTGCGGCGAGATTCTGGTGGCAGGGCTGCATGTGTTACGTGGTTATGTGAACCATCCGCAGGCGGAAGCGGAGAATAAGATCCCGCGCAACGGTTCTTTGTATCCGGTCTGGCATCGTACCGGCGATACCGGTTTTTTTGATTCTGACGGTCGCCTGTGGCTCACCGGGCGAGTCAGAGATCTGATTCGCTGTGGTGAGCTGGTCATTCAACCGCTGGTGGTCGAGCAGCAACTGGATGTGCTCGAAGGTGTTCAGCGTTGCGCTCTGGTGCAGAGTAGCGAGGGTAAGCTGCTGCTGTTCATTCAGAGTGAAAAGACACTGGCGGAACTTATGCCTGTGGTCAGGCCGCTGCTGATGGAGGCGGGTATAGCGTCACTGACGCTGAAGCGTTTAGCCAGAATGCCGGTTGATAGTCGCCATAACAGCAAACTGGATCGTCCTCTGCTGCGCGAAGACGCATCGTCACTCTCTGTTCTGGAGCATCATCATGTCCTCTGCTGAACCGGTTTCATCTGCACCAGCTGCCGCCAGTGACTGGCTTATCCGACTGAATCGTGCCGATCTGATTACGCTGGCCAGTGTTCCGTTGTGCGGCATCGCCCTGATGTGTGCTTTGCAACAGCAGTTATTCAGTGCCCTTGGCTGGTTGTTTCTGGCTATGACTGCGGATGCAATGGATGGCGTATATGCCCGACGCTGGGGACTGACACGAGAGTTTGGCCGTTATCTCGACGGCTTTATGGATGTACTGATCTACCTCGCGATGCCTGCGCTGATACTGGTGCAATGGGGGATGACTGGCTGGTGGGCCTGGGTGCTGATTCCATTTGTCATGGCGGGCTGTATCCGTCTGGCGGTGTTCAATCAGTCGGGTAACATCCAGCGCGGCAGTCAGCTGGCGTATGCGGGGATGCCGGTATTCTGGAGTTTGCTGCTGATTACTCCGCTGCTGCTGCTGCAAGCCATCCTGCCAGCCACTTTTAAGCCACTGTTTCAGCTGGTGCTCTGCCTGGTGCTGCTGGTGTTCTCTGTGCAGATGGTGCGTGCACGTCCTTTCTTTAAGTTCACGTCGGTTCGTCAGATGCTGAGTATCACTCTTGGCGGCTTTATTCTGACCACGCTGATGGCTGCGTATGTGCACGAAGAGATGACGCTGGGTTCAGCTTTGCTGGCGGCGTTATACCTGCAGGTTCCTGTCGTGATTGGTGGTGTGGCCCATATGTGGTGTGTCAGTCATAACCTGCTGCCGGCTCTGGTTCGCCCGCTGCACAGAGCTTACTTCGGTGCCAATAAAACCTGGCGCGGTCTGATACTGGTGCCGCTGCTGACAGCCGCAGGTGCGCTGCTGTTATCGCCGGTTGAGTGGTTGCTGGCTGCCATCGGCGTGACGACACCGCTGGCGGGCCACAGCTTGCTGGCCACCGGTCTGGTGGCGGGTCTTGGCTATGTTGTCGGGGAACTGCCCAACTCCTTTTACAAGCGCCGGCTGGGGATTGCTGCCGGCGAAGTGCCGGAGCAGCGGAAGTACTGGTTTATAGCCCTGGATCAGGTCGACTCCGCTGTCGGTGTCGCGCTTGCCTATATGTTATGGCTGCCGCTGCACAGCCCTGTACTGGTGTTCTATGTGCTGACCTTTCCGCTGGTGGCGTTACTGGTAAAACAATGGCTGTACAGTAAGCAGTTGAAAAACAGTGCGACCTGAAGCAAACGCCTGTGCTGATGCGGCCTGCGGCCTGATTGACGCGGATTATTGCTTGTTTTAGAGGTTCAGTTTTTATACACTACGCGCCCTTTTTAGGCCCCGTGTGTCTGGAGGCTGCCCGAATACGGGTAGATTCGGGACTCACGGGATGATGAACGACAGGCGATCTCAAAACCTGTCACTCGATAAAACGATCGGAGTGATCTGACATATGGTAGTAATCCGTTTGGCCCGTGGTGGCTCTAAAAAACGTCCTTTTTATCACATTAACGTAGCTGATGCGCGCGCACCTCGTGACGGTCGCTTTATCGAGCGCGTTGGGTTCTTCAACCCTGTTGCTCGTGGCCAGGAAGAGGCTGTTCGTGTTGATCTGGAGCGCGTTGAGTACTGGATCGGCAAAGGCGCACAGCCAACTGACCGTGTAGCCAAGTTACTGAAAGACGCTAAGAAAGCTCAGGCTTAATTGGCGCGGACGGAGAATTGATGTTGGCAGAGCAGGTGGATAACCAGGACATTACCGTACTGGGTAAAGTAACCACTGCATTTGGTATCAAAGGCTGGGTGAAGGTTTATTCTTACACCGATCCTATGACCAATATCCTTGAGTACAAAAGCTGGCTGTTACGTATTAATGGTCAGTGGAAGCCAGTCAAGGTTGTCGGCAGCAAGCTCCAGACCAAAGGGTTAGCGGTAGCCCTCGAAGGTGTTAACGATCGAGATCAGGCTCTGGCTCTGCGCCAGGTTGAGATCGGCGTTCCTACCAGCGACTTACCGGAACCCGATGAAGATGAATATTATTGGTTCCAACTCGAAGGCCTGAAAGTGGTTAACACTCAGGGCGTGGTACTGGGCCAGGTAGAAGAACTGTTTGATTCCGGTGGCGGTAATCAGGTGCTTAAAGTCGGTCCTTGCGAAGGCAGCATCGACAAAGCGCAACGTCTGATCCCTTATGCGGAAGCAATCGTTCTTGAGGTTGATCTGGAAAGCAGTGAAATCCAGGTTGACTGGGAAGCGGATTTTTAACCGGTGTGGTTTGGAGTTATCTCGCTTTTTCCTGAAATGTTCAGCGCACTCACCGAACAAGGTGTCAGTGGCCGGGCGATTAAACAGGGCAAAGTGAGCGTTCAGAGCTGGAATCCTCGTGATTTCACTGACGATAACTACCAGACTGTGGACGATCGTCCTTACGGTGGTGGTCCTGGAATGCTGATGAAAATTCAGCCGTTACAGGATGCTATCCGGGCTGCCAGAGCGGCAGCAGGCGACGGTGCTAAGGTGATTTACATGTCACCTCAGGGCCGTAAGCTGGATCAGCAAGGGGTGCTTGAGCTTGCTCAGCGCGACAAACTGATTCTGGTTGCCGGACGATACGAAGGTATCGATGAGCGTCTCATCGAGAACGAAATTGACGAGGAATGGTCCATCGGCGATTTCGTACTGAGCGGCGGCGAACTGCCTGCCATGACGCTGATGGATGCCGTGATCCGACTGGTTCCGGGAGTACTCGGACATGATCAGTCGGCACAGCAGGACTCCTTTATGGATGGTCTGCTGGATTGTCCGCATTACACACGTCCTGAAGTTTACGAAGGACAATCGGTACCGGAAGTGCTGCTCAGCGGCAACCACGAGAAAATCCGTCAGTGGCGTCTTAAACAGTCACTGGGTAGAACCTGGAAGCGCAGACCCGATTTACTGGAAGGTCTGGAACTGACAAACGAGCAACAAAGGTTATTGACAGAATACCTGCGTGAGAATGAACCCTCCGCGGACTGTTAAGGAGCATAGAATGAGCAACAAGAACCCAATCATTCAGCAAATTGAAAACGCACAGCTGAAAGACGCAGTACCAGCATTCGGCCCGGGCGACACTGTCGTTGTACAGGTTAAAGTTAAGGAAGGTAACCGTGAGCGTCTGCAGGCGTTTGAAGGCGTGGTTATCGGCAAACGTAACCGTGGTCTGAACTCTGCTTTCACCGTACGTAAAATCTCTCACGGTGTTGGTGTTGAGCGTACTTTCCAGACTCACAGCCCACTGGTTGACAGCATCTCTGTGAAACGTCGTGGTGACGTTCGTCAGGCGAAACTGTACTACCTGCGTGAGCGTAGCGGTAAGTCTGCACGTATCAAAGAAAAGGTATAAGCCTTTCTCTGATCGGAAAAACGGGCCTCTGGCCCGTTTTTTTATGCCCTCTGTCAGGCTGTCATCCCATACACACAATCGCCTGTTATACTCGGGCCTTTATCATCGCCGGAAAGCGTCCGGTGGAACTAACCGCTGCCCGGGGAATCTGACCCTGAGGACAAATCTAAGGTTGCAGTAGATGAAGAAGACAATGTTAGCCGCCGCGCTGGGTATGACGCTGGTGTTCGGGGCTCAGGCTCAGGTGGAGAATGCAGCGCCGGTTGCGCTGGAAAAGCAGGTTGAAAGCCGTCTGGTATCAGCATTCGGACCACGTCTGAAAGTCCGCGAAGTGGCGACTCTGGCCAATGGCCAGATTCTCGAAGTGGTGCTGACTGATGGCTCTGTCATGCATATGACGCCGGATATGAACGGATTCATCTACCGTGACGAACTGTATGAGCTGACGGCCGATGGCCCGCAGAACGTTACTCAGAACCGTAACAACCCTAAACGCGCTGAGAGCATGGCGGCAGTTAAAGACAGCGATACCGTCATCTTCGCTGCGCAGGGCGAGCAGAAAGGGATGATTAATGTGTTCACTGACATCGACTGCGGTTACTGTCAGAAACTGCATCAGGAAGTTCCGCGTCTGAACGAACTGGGTATTACTGTGCGCTATCTGGCCTATCCGCGTGCTGGCATCAAAGACCCACGCAGTGGCGATCTGACCGATTCCTACCGCAAGATCAATTACGTCTGGTGTGAAGGCGATCGTAAGGCCGCCATGAGCACTATGAAGAACACCCAGCGTGAGATGAACCAGCTGGGGCAGCGTTTACGCAATGGCGGTGCTGTGATGCTGCAGGACCAGTATCGTGCACTGGCTGCGCAAATGGACGACATGATGAACAAAGGCAAGGACTGCGACGCACCGATCGCGCAACAGTTTGAGCTGGGCCACGAAATGGGTGTAACCGGAACGCCTGCCATCATTACCGAAGATGGCCGTTTGTTCCCTGGTTATATGCCGGCCGATGAACTGGCTCGCCGCCTTGGCGCGATCTGATTTATTCAGGTTGCTGAAGAAACCGGCTGAGGCCCACTGCTGTCCCACAAATTTTTATTTGAACTTTTGTGAGATATTCCAGGCCCCTTGTCCTCATAGAGGGGCCTTACCCCTCTC
>NZ_JAEDAH010000037.1 GCF_020320395.1 Thalassolituus marinus
ACGAGATGGGGTAAGCAGCTCGCAGACCCGTTCGCGCAGCTGCTCTACAGCGACAAACGCTGCCTGATCTGGCTTGTTGAGGTGGTGGCGTAAGCGCGCGATTTTCACCAGCGTTTCTGCGATGTCGGCGGCTTCGGCGTTGCGGGTAACCCGGCGATCGGCGAGCTGCTCGGTCACTAATGTGAAGCAGTTCAGAATGGGGGTGCGAACAAAGCCTGGCAGTGGGCAAATAAACAGCATCAGTAACCAGCGACTCAGGTTATCGAACTGGCGGATATGCGCCTGCTCATGAGCAATGATGATTGCCTGCTGGTCTGGCGTTGTTTGATTGAGCAAACCTTGCGACAGGTAAATATCAGCGCGGAAATATCCGGCTGCCATGGCGACAACGTCGTGGGTCGGCAAAATGCAGATAGTGGAATCGGAAGTTGCAAGTGCCTGCTCACGGAGAAGTTTCAGGTGCTGGTTTACACGCCACTGCTGATAAGCAAAACGCCCAATGCGTAACGTCAGCCACAAACCGACAGCACTCAGCAACCAGCCGTGCCAGGCGCTAACCACAAACTCATCGGCATGATGCCAGTGAATGAGCCTCAGCGATCCATACACAGTGTTGTGATCATCAGGTAAGGCGATTCCACCTTGAACTAACAGCAACAGAGTCATTGCCCAGGGTAACAAGGCCCAACTTAAAATCAGCCATTTTTGTTCCAACGGATCAACACGCTTTCCTGCCCGAATAAGCAGGGGGGCTGTTAACAGCTGAAATGCAACTGAGGCCAGTCCGAGCAATGCAGCCATGCTCAGCAAGTTCAGAATGAAACCCCAGTTTCCGGTAATCATGAGTGTGCTTTACCTTTTCGGCGATGATTCTGGATCATAGCTTCCAGGCGATCGAGCTCGTCGTCACCAAGATCGGCAGACAAGGAAACAAATGCGGCCATCAGAGACTGGTTGTCCTGACTGACAAGGTCGCTGGTGATATTGCGGATCAGCTGAGCGATCAGATCTTCCCGATCTACGCGGGTGCGATAAACAAAGGCATGCCCTTGCTTGCTGCGACTGAGCAGCTGCTTTTTGTACAGACGGTCCAGTGTGCTCTGAATCGTATTCAGTGAACTGCTGCGTCCGGCACTGAAGGCAGAATGGATCTGCTTGGCATCAGCTTCACCCGCCGACCAGAGATGGTTCAGAACCTGCTTTTCTAACTCACCGAGAATCATAGTCTTTCCAGTTTTCAGAATGAGGCATATACTGCCACAGTAAAAACCGACCTACAATCGGTTTTTTGTCAGTCAAAGTCAATCGCTGAGGTTCCATGCTGAGCATTCTCCGTCACCGTGTATATCGCCATTTGTTTGCTGCGCAGCTTATTTCATTGTTGGGCACAGGCCTGGCGACGGTTGCCCTGAGTCTGATGGCGTTTGAGCTGGCGGGAGACAATGCAGGCACTGTGCTGGCAACGGCACTGACCATCAAAATGCTGGCCTATGTGTTTGTGTCACCGCTACTGGCGGCGTTGTTTCAGGGGCGCGCACGCAAACCTGTGTTGGTTGTACTGGATATTATCCGCGCGTTGACGGCGCTTTCGCTGCCGTTCCTCACCGAGGTCTGGCATATCTATGTGGTGATTTTTGTTCTGCAAAGCAGTTCCGCCGGATTTACGCCGTTATTTCAGGCGACGATTCCTGATGTACTGCCGGACGAGCGTGAATACACCAAGGCTTTGTCTTTATCCCGGCTGGCTTATGACATGGAAAGCCTGATCAGTCCCATGCTGGCGGCGGCATTGCTGCTTATTACCTCCTGGCATGGGTTATTTTTCGGCACCATGCTGGGATTCGTTGCTTCGGCACTCCTGGTGCTATCCATTACGCTCCCTAAAGCTCAGGTTTCTGCTGTGAGTTCATGGGCTGACAGAATTACTAAAGGCGGTCGTATTTACCTGCTGACCCCGCGACTGAGAGGCCTGTTGCTACTGAGTTTTACAACCGCCTTGGGTGGTGCAATGGTGTTCGTGAACACCGTGGTTCTGGTGCAGGGCAATTTTGCTCTGAGTGGCCAGCAAACCGCATTTGCCCTGGCCGCTTTCGGCTTTGGCTCCATGCTCACAGCACTGAAATTGCCGGCATTGCTGGATAAATACAGCGAGCGAAGCGTCATGCTGGGTGGCTTATTAGTATTGATTCTCGCGCAATTATCCGGCGCGTTTATGCATGGTTATTACACTCTTCTGATGATTTGGTTTTTCATGGGAGCTGGTTATTCTCTGGTGCAGACTCCCACCAGTAAAGTTCTGGTTCGTTCCGCTTCATCTGGAGATCGCCCCGCTCTTTTTTCTGCACATTTTTCGCTATCGCATGCTGGCTGGATGATGGCCTATCCATTCGCAGGCTGGCTTCTGACAGTTCTGACGGTAAATGCTGCTTTTCTGTTGCTGGCAGGAATGTCTGTTTTAGGCCTGCTTTTAGCGACAAGTCTCTGGCCGAAGGATGAAAAAAAGGTTGTATTTCATGCCCATCCTAACCTGGAAAAAGGGCATGAACACCTGGAAAAGTTTGGCTATGGTGAGCAGCACAATCATTCTTATGTGATTGATGCTCTTCATACAAAGTGGCCAAGGTGAGTTACTCAAACCGATTTTGGGGACCATATAAAGTTTAATTGGTCGGTATTTACCATCACTGCTGGTCAATATGGCCAAGAATGGGTTATAGCTGCCAGGGACTTTCATACTGGGAGACCGAAGGTGGTCAGCGCTCATACAATCTAAAATTCAACTTTGAAGCGAATGATTTGAGAGAGGAAGCCATGGCTGGTATTCAATGCAAGCTTGAGACTACAGCCGATGAAGTGCACAATTATTTTTTAATTGATTAGTTCATCTGATGTTACAAATAAATAGTAAGTGCTCACCGTATGAGTTTTGTCATCATTAAGATAGATTTACGGACGCCTATTCTTCAGGCGGGATGTGTACCTGTGGAGCCGATAATCCGGCCCCATAGGCTATCGGTTCCCTGATCAATCCTGGTTATTCTCTGTTCAGAATCCTCTGGTGGCAGCGATTCATCGCATTGTTGAGGTGATTAACCCAGCTGCTGAGGAATTCTGCCTCTTTACTTTTAGCCACATCAGTTTTGCGATCTTTATCTTTATCTTTATCTTTATCTTTATCTTTATCTTTATCTTTATCTTCTTTTTTGCCTAGATCTCGCGGTGGGTGTCTACAGTTATCGAAAATAACCGAATATTCGGCGATCACCTTTTTATCCCACGCGACTCCTTTTTCACAGCAAGCTTGGAGGATCTTCAATAGGGAGACTTTCGGTTCACCGCTTAGTGATGCCACCAACGTGCTTAATGATTTTTCTGTCAAAAGCGACTCGGTGTCAATTTCGACGATAACAAAGATGGTTTTCTTAAAGCTGAGTGTGGCCACATGACAACTAGCTGGTTGGCTGTTATGTGTTCGTTTATAGGCACCATTGTCATTTGTAGGTTTTGGTAGTGAAACACACCGAATATTATCGAATTCATAACCTTCGAGTTTGACTAGGGACTCTATCGCTTTTTCAAATAGCTTAAACCTTGCTGTAGGAGGAGCTTCCTTCAGTTCTTCTTCCTTTTTGCCATTTTCACCACGGTTAACACCGTAGTCGAACTCCTGAGCTTTACCTGCAGGTTGTCCGTGGCCGACCCCTGTGAGTTCTTCAGGAGAGCCTTTGTCACCTGACTTCGTTCCTCCCTGAGATGATTTTTTTCCATCGATGGATGTTGTTGATGCGTGTGGGATCGAGAATCTGAACGTTTTGTCATGTTGGCGATGAAGCTTTTTGCTGGAACTTGGCATTGCCGGTATGTCCAATTCAGGATATTCGTCATGTGGTGTATGGTTTTTTCCACCATTAGCGCCCTGTTTGTGAGAAATGGCGATAGGAACCTTGAATCGAGGGTGTTTAATGTTTACGCCACGGAAAAAATTAGGTTCATCGCGGGTTAGCGTGAAAAAGTAGGAGACGGCGGTAAAACCGGTTAGTTTTGAGTTCGCCAAAACAACAAAATTAGCC
>NZ_JAEDAH010000038.1 GCF_020320395.1 Thalassolituus marinus
TTCCCCTGGTAGGCAGTAGGCATTGCAGATTTAAAAGTCGTTTATAGAAAACAGATATCTTTAAAACTGTGGGACAGCAGTGGGCCAATGGCCGCTTTATCCTGATGCAGTGACAGATCAGCTCGGGAACGAATAGGCAATACCCTCACGCACACCGCTGGACGGCCAGCGTTGTGTGATGGTTTTACGCTTGGTGTAGAAACGCACGGAATCCGGACCGTAAGCGTGCAGGTCGCCAAACAGTGAACGCTTCCAGCCACCAAAGCTGTGATAACTGACCGGCACCGGCAGCGGTACGTTAATACCGACCATACCAACCAGAATATTGTCAGAGAAATAACGTGCAGCTTCACCATCGCGGGTAAACAAACAGGTACCGTTGCCGTATTCGTGCGCATTAATAAGATCAATGGCTTCCTGCAGCGTTTTCACACGCACAATCACCAATACAGGGCCGAAGATTTCTTCCTGGTAAATGGTCATTTCCGGAGTAACACGGTCGAACAGTGTACCGCCGACGTAATAGCCGTTTTCAAAACCCGGTACCGTGATGCCACGACCATCCACTACCAGCTCGGCGCCCTGTGCAACACCGGAGTCGATGTAGCCAACGACCTTATCCCGCGCAGCAGCAGTAATCAGCGGTCCCATCTCATTACTATTGTCGAGACCTGAGCCGACTTTGAGATTTTTCAGCTGGGCTGTGAGACGGCTGGCCAGTTCATCACCAACCTCATCGCCTACCGCAACGGCAACAGAAATCGCCATACAACGCTCACCACAGGAACCGTAAGCGGCGCCCATCAGTGCATTAACAGCGTTATCCAGATCGGCATCCGGCATAACGATGGCGTGGTTTTTCGCACCACCCAGTGCCTGACAACGCTTACCGGTTGCCGATGCCTGGTTATAAACGTATTCAGCAATCGGAGTGGAGCCAACAAAGCTCACCGCCTGAATATCCGGCGAATGCAACAAGGCATCCACCGCTTCTTTATCACCGTTAACCACGTTCAGAATGCCATCCGGCAGGCCGGCTTCGGATGCCAGCTGCGCGATATACAGCGCACTGGATGGATCACGTTCCGACGGTTTCAGAATAAAGGCATTGCCGCACATTACTGCGCTGGGCCACATCCAAAGCGGCACCATAGCCGGGAAGTTAAACGGGGTAATGCCGGCCACCACACCCAGCGGCTGAAACTCACTCCAGCTGTCGATAGCCGGGCCAACATTGCGGCTGTGCTCGCCTTTCAACAGCTCCGGAATGCCACAGGCGTATTCCACGTTTTCAATACCGCGCTGTAACTCACCGCGGGCATCGTGCAGAACCTTGCCGTGTTCACGACTGATCAGTTCACAGATTTCGTCGGCTTTTTCTTCCAGCAGCATTTTAAAACGGAACATCACCTGGGCGCGTTTGGCCGGCGGTGTGTTGCGCCATGCCACATAGGCAGCCTTGCCGTTTTCAATGGCCTGATTTACGGTAACCGTGCTGGCCAGCTCGACCTCGCCACACACCTCACCGCTGGATGGATTAAATACCTGTTGTGTACGATTGCCGGTTAATACGCTTTCACCGCCAATCCAATGCCCGATAGTACTCACAATAAATTCTCCAGTATCGTGCTTGTATAAATTGATTATTAATCGAGGGAACTGATGGCATCACCCAGGGTGTTCACCAGTCGATCTATTTCGTGTTTTTCGATAATAAACGGCACACCCAGCTGAATGGTGTCACCGCCATAGCGCACATAAACGCCCTGCTCCAGACACTTCATCGCAATCTGATACGGACGCAGCGTTGGATCACCTGCGCTTTCAATGGTGAAGCCCGCAGCAAAGCCACAGTTACGGATATCGCGGATATATTTCAGCCCGCGCAGGCTGTGTACTGCTTCTTCGAAATACGGTGACAGTTCCGCCACGCGGCCAACCAGGTTGTCTTTTTCCAGCACATCCAGCGCTGCCATGGCCGCAGCGCAGGCCACCGGATGTCCGGAATAGGTGTAACCGTGCGGCAGCTCGATACCGTGTGCCGCCGCGGTGTTATTCATATAGGTATCGTAAATATCATCACTGACAATCACCGCACCCATCGGAATGGCGCCGTTGGTCAGCTGCTTGGCGACATTCAGCATGTCCGGTTTAACACCAAAGTATTCGGCACCGAACATTGCACCGGTACGGCCGAAGCCGGTAATGACTTCATCGAAAATCAGCAGAATATTGTGTTTATCGCAGATCTCACGCAGACGCTGCAGGTAGCCTTTCGGTGGTACCACCACACCTGCCGAGCCGGAAAACGGCTCAACGATAACCGCCGCGATATTGGAGGCATCATGCAGTGCGACCATTTCTTCCAGCTCATCCGCCAGATGCGCGCCGTGCTCGGGCAAACCGCGGGTAAAGGTATTCTCCGGCAACAGGGTATGGCTCAGATGGTCAGACTCCATCGCCTGGCCCCACATTTTGCGGTTACCGCCGATACCACCGAAACTGATGCCACCCCAGCTGGCGCCGTGATAGCCCTTGGCACGACCGATAATACGGGTCTTGGTCGCCTGACCACGCACACGCCAGTAAGCACGGGCAATCTTGGTGGCGGTGTCCGCAGCTTCCGAGCCCGAGTTAACAAAGAACACATGATTCAGATCGCCCGGCGCCATATCGGCGATACGCTCTGCCAGCTGAAATGCCAGCGGGTGGCCGTACTGAAAAGCCGGTGCGTAGTCCAGTGTCTTCAGCTGTTTAGCCACCGCTTCGGCGATTTCCGGGCGGTTATGACCGGCACCGCAGGTCCACAGCCCGGACAAGCCGTCGAGGATCTTCTGGCCCTTATCATCAATCAGATAGGCACCATCAGCCGCGGTAATCATACGCGGCTGTTGTTTGAATTCACGATTTGAGGTGTATGGCATCCAGTAAGCGTCTAACTGACGCTGACTTACCGATGCTGACTGCTGGTCACTCATGATTCCCGCTCCGTACAGGCTATCGACGACCGCACCATTGCGGACAGGTTGACTCTAGAGCGGGAATTAAGTTTGATAAATCACAACCTATCGAAACTAACTTTCAGGTTTATGAAACTATGAAGGCAATCCTCGGCAACTTGTCCGATACCGACATTCGCCTGCTGCGCATCTTTATGGCCGTCGCCCGTTGTGGTGGTCTCAGTGCGGCCGAGCTGGAACTGAACATTGGCCGCTCAACCATCAGCCGCCACCTCAAGGATCTGGAGCTGCGCCTGGGCATGACCCTGTGCCACCGTGGCCGCGCAGGCTTTGCTCTGACTCAGGAAGGCAGCCAGATTGTCGAAGCCTCCCAACGCCTGCTCAGTTCCATTGAAGACTTCCGCAATCAGGTCAATGATTTGCATCGCAGCATGCAGGGCAGTCTGTCAGTGGCCATTTTTGACAAAACCGTAAGCAACCAGGCCTGCCATATCCACCAGGCCATTGCCGACTACCTTGAGCAAGCACCGGATGTATACATCAACATTCATATTGTGCCGGTAAACAAAATTGAAAAAGGCGTACTGGATGGGCGCTATCAAATCGGTATTATTCCGACCCACCGCCCTTCTACCAGCCTCGAATACCTGCCATTGTTTGGCGAGCAGATGTACCTCTATTGTGGCCGCCAGCACCCGTTGTTCACTCAGGCAGAAAGCATCACCCCTGATGTCATAGCCCAGCAACGCTACGCCGGCCTCAACTTTCACAGCCCGAATATGGAAATCAGCCATCAGCTCAATCTGAACAAAGTTGCTACCGCTAACGATCAGGAAGGTGTCGCGACGTTCATTAAGAGTGGGGCTTTTATCGGCTTTCTGCCCGAGCACTACGCCCGGAGTTTTGTTCACGATGGTGAGATGCGCAGAATTCCCAGTCCGCAGTACGAATATTTCTGCGAGTTTGCAGCGCTGTGGCGTAAATCTCCAAAGCCGACCCGACTGGTAGAACATTTTCTTGATGCGTTGCAGAAGCGCCATAATTATTCCTGAGCGACCGCTTTGCGACATCTGCAACCGGCGAATACATGCTACAGTAAGGGCAATCTGAGGAGCAGGAACAATCGTGGTATACAAAGCAACCGACAGTAAACCCCGGCGCCCTAATGCACAGCGGCAACAGCTTGAAGCACGCATACTGCGTGCGGCAGAAAAAGCCTTTGCCCGCACAGGTTTTAATGGCACGGCAATGGAAGCCATCGCGGAATCCGTGGGCATTTCCAAACAGAACCTGATTTATTATTTCCCTAACAAAGAAACTCTATATCGTCGGGTGCTGCAGAATACGCTGGAGCTGTGGACCGAAAAAATGGCCTTCAGTGAAGATGACGATGCTTCACCGGCACAGATTATCGAGCATTACATCCGTGGCAAATTACAGATGTCGTATGAGAATCCCGATGGCTCAAAAGTGTTTGCCCACGAAGTCATTAACGGCGCACCGATCCTGAAAGACTTTATGATCAGCCACCTTAAGCCACAGTTTGAGAAAGATCTGAAACTGGTGCGCCGCTGGAGCGACGCAGGACTGATTAAGAACATTGCACCAGAGCATCTGTTTTTCACCATCTGGGCCGCCACCCAGACTTACGCCGATTTTGCCACCCAGATTCAGGTACTGATGGGTAAGCGCAAACTGACACGTAACGACTTTAACGAAGCAGCGAACTTCCTCACCAATATGGTTCTGAACGGCATTGTCGCCAATCCGGACAAATCCTGATGCGCAGATTCGGGGCATTTTGCCCCGGGTTTTCTGCTTATTTTCCCTGTTAAACCAACATCACACAGCTAATGCTGTCGCCGCAGGCTGTGAAGTCAAAGACCTTTATCGCCTGGCAAACCCTCTGCAGCACTGACTTAAGAGCACTTCCAGCATAATTATTTCCGGCTTTTTCTACCGTCTTTCTGCCCTGCCTTCGTGCGCCTGCGCACCAAAATAATGACCCCAGCCAAAACTTTACCAACCGGTAAAACAAGTGGTACCAATAATTTTACCAAATGGTAAAACAAAGGAATCCACATGATGCTGTCCCGTCAGGAAGCACTAGCATTAGCAAACGTAACCGGTCCCGACCTGCATGCTCTGTGCGAAAGCGCAGCGCAGGTGCGCGACATCTGCTACGGCCAGCAGCTGACTTATTCGCGCAAGGTCTTTATCCCACTGACCAATATGTGCCGCGATAGCTGTGGCTACTGCACCTTTGTAAAAACACCGGAATCCGGTCAGGCCTGGTATCTGACGCCCGATGAAGTCATGGATATTGTGCAGCGCGGCGAACAACTGGGCTGCAAGGAAGCCCTGTTCAGCCTCGGTGAAAAACCCGAGCTGAAGTACAGCTACGCCCGCGACCGTCTGCAGACACTGGGCTACAGCAGCACAGTGGATTATCTGCACGACGTCGCGGCGCAGGTTATCGATCAGAGTTATCTGTTACCACATATCAACGCAGGTACCCTGGATAAAGACGACGTGCGCCGTCTGAAACCGGTCGCCGCCAGCATGGGCATGATGCTGGAAAATATCAGTCGTCGTTTACTGCGTAAGGGCATGGCGCATCATGCCTGCCCGGACAAAGTCCCACAGGCAAGACTGAAAACCATTGAATACGCCGGCCAGCTGGACGTGCCCTTCACCACCGGCATTCTGATCGGCATTGGTGAAAGCTGGGAAGAACGTATCGAAAGCCTTCTGGCCATTAATGAAATGCACCTGTACTACGGCCATGTGCAGGAAGTCATTGTGCAGAATTTCCGCGCGAAAGCCGGCACCGCTATGGCCGATCATACTGAGCCCGATCTCGATGATATGCGCCGCACGCTTGCCGTTGCCCGCCTGCTGCTGCACCCATCCATCAGCCTCCAGGCACCACCGAATCTGGAGCAACATTACGGCGCCTACGTCTCTGCAGGCATCAACGACTGGGGTGGTATATCACCGCTGACCATCGATCACATAAACCCTGAACGAGCCTGGCCACAGATCAGCAGTCTGCAACAGGCCTGTCAGGGCAAAGGCTATCAACTGCGGGAACGCCTGACGGTTTACCCACGCTATCTGCAGCAATCTGAACGTTACCTGGACGACAGTATCAGTCCATTTATTTCCGGTATGGCTGCCAGCAATGGTCTGGCTGCACAGCAATGTCTGCCCGACTGACAGGAGTGATTATGAACGCTTTTTTATCATCGAAATTATCGCTGAACAGCAACGCCGAACTTGAGCGCCTGCTTTGTCAGGCATCCGCTGACACACGCCGTATTTTGCGTAAATCACTGGTCGGACAGGAGCTTACAGAAGAAGAAGCCATCACTCTGTTCAGCGGTGACGGCATTGATTATCGCGCACTGCTGGCAACAGCGGATCAGGTGCGTAAAAACCGCTGTGGCGATACCGGCTCCTTCGTGATTACGCGCAACATTAACTTTACCAACGTCTGCTACATGGGCTGTACATTCTGCAATTTCTCCAAAGAAAAAGACGATGCCGAAGCGGAGTTTATTTCCTTTGATGAAATCGCCGACCGTGCCGAAGAAGCCTGGCAACGTGGAGCCACCGAAGTCTGCGTTCAGGGTGGTTTGCATCCGGATATCGATAAAGACTTTTACCGCAACGTGCTGATTGCTATTAAACGGCGCGTGCCGGATATCCATATCCACGCCTTCTCGCCGTTTGAAATCTGGTATGGCGCGAAAAAAGCGCGTATGACCCCGGAAGTCTTTTTACGCGATTTAAAACAGCACGGACTGGGCTCCATGCCGGGTACTGCGGCAGAAATTCTGGCAGAAGATACGCGTAGAAAACTGACTAAAAACAAACTCACGACCGCTGAATGGGTACGCATTATTAAGGCCGCGCACAGCGTCGGCGTACCCACTACCTCAACCATTATGTATGGCCACGTGGATACTGCGGCAGACTGGGCGTATCACCTGCGCCTGTTGCGCGACATCCAGAAAGAAACCGGTGGCTTTACCGAATTTGTGCCGCTCGGTTTTATTCATTACGAAACACCGCTGTACAAAGCCGACCCGCAAAATGTGCGTACCGGGCCAACCCGTGAAGAACACTTTCGTATGCACGCAGTGGCACGTCTGATGTTGCAGGGACATATCGACAATATTCAGGCGTCCTGGGTGAAAATGGGGCCTGCAGTAGCCGCTCAGATGCTGCGCTCCGGTGCCAACGACCTCGGCGGCACGCTGATGAATGAAAGCATTTCCCGCGCCGCCGGTGGCCAGCATGGTCAGGAAGTGACAGCACAAGACATGGTCGCCAACATTGAAGCCGCAGGCTTTCATCCGGTACAGCGCAACACCCTGTACCAGACAGTACGAGACTACCCGCAACATAACCACAAAGTCTCAGTCAGCACACCGGCCAGCCTGATCACTCTGGTGGAGAGCGGGGTATGAGTATCAATGTTCTGCTATTAGCCGGTGGCGTTGGCGGTGCCAAGGCTGCCCAGGGGCTGGCATTGACTGCATCTGAACAAGACTGTCACTACAACGTCAGGGTTATTGGCAATATCGCCGATGACGAAGAGTTCCATGGCCTGTGGGTGTCACCGGACATCGACACATTGATGTACACCCTCAGCGGTGAGATTAATACGCAACAGGGCTGGGGCATGAAAAATGACGGCAATACTGTGCTGTCGCAGCTGCAGGCTCTGGGTGAAGATACCTGGATGTTTCTCGGTGACCGTGATTTTGCCACCCATATTTACCGCACTCAGCGCCGTCGCCAGGGCATTCGTCCATCACAGATCTGCCGGGAATTATGCACAGCATTTGGCTGTCCGCTGCCAATTATTCTGCCCAGCGATGATTGCATTCAGACACGTCTGAGCACCGATCAGGGCGAGCTGAGTTTCCAGCAATATTTTGTCCGCGAACGCTGCACCCCAGTGGTAAACGCCATTGAGTTTCACGGCGCACAACAGGCAACCCCTACCCCTGAAGCACTACAGGCCATAAACGATGCCGACATTATTATTTTTGCTCCCAGCAACCCGCTGGTGAGTATCGGCGCGATCCTCGCCACCCCTGGCCTGCGTGACGCCATTGCCAAAAGCCGGGCTGTGCGCCTGGCCATATCACCGTTTATTGGTGGTCGCACCGTCAAAGGGCCGGCCGACCGCATGCTGCTGGCACAGGGGCTTGATACCAGCCCGCTATCCATTGCCAGCCTGTACGACGGCCTGATTGATGCGTTGGTGATTGATGAAAGCGACGCCGGCTGGCTCAGCGCCATAGAACAGCGTGGCCTGCGCGCCCTCGCCGCCCAGACGCTGATGATTACCGACAGCGACAAGCGCCGTTTAATGGACGAGTGCCTGGCGTTTGTAGAGCAAATGGAGGTCAGCCCGTGAACCGTGATCACACCACCTGCGTGGTTATTCCGATGAAAGCGCCGCAGCAGGCAAAAACCCGACTGATGCCCTTCCTGCGCCGCACGCAACGTGAGTCTCTGGCGTTACGTTTATTTCACAATACGCTGGAGTTTTTCCGCACAGAATTTCCGCAGCTATCGCTGCTGGTCGTTACCCCCAGTGCGCAGATTGCTGAGCACACCCGCCGTGCCGGTTATCACGCACTGCTGGAAGATCAGCAAAGCGGTCTTAATGCCGCGTTGCGTCTGGCAACCAGCTGGAGTCTGTGTAAAGGCTTCGAGCGCCAGCTGATTATTCCTGCCGACATTGCCTGGCTTAATCGCGCAGAAATTCGCCAGCTACTCGATCAGCAAGCGGAAGGTCCGGCCGTCACCATTGCCCCATCCGCTGATGGTGGTACCAATGCGCTGCTCTGTGCCCCACCCGATGCCATTCCGTTTGCCTTTGGCAGGCATTCAGCCAGCCGCCACTTACGCGCCGCAGAAAATGCCAGCCTGCCTTGTCAGCAGCTTAGGCTGATTCAGCTACAGCAGGATATCGATCAACCGCAGGATCTGCCTCGGGCGCTATTCCCAATGACCGCAGAGGCTGCACCTTATGTCTGACTGTATGCAGGTATTTGCCCCGCTGGGGCTGCCCGATATTCAACCCGGTGATGACCTCGCCGCCCTGCTGATCCAGCAACTGCAGAGCAATCAGCAGCCGCTGCAGGAGGGCGACATCATCGTTATTGCCCACAAAGTAGTATCCAAAAGCGAAGGTGCAGTGGTCGACATCAACGACGTCTGTGCCAGCGCCGAAGCAATTGACCTTGCCAGCCAGGTGAATAAAGACCCACGCAAAGTCGAAGTGATTTTACGCCAGTCGAAAAAAATCATTCGCGCCGTACGTCGCCCGCAGCAGAGTGAAGGCGTACTGATTGCTGAGCATCGCCTTGGATTTATCTGCGCTAACGCCGCCGTCGATCAGTCCAACGCCGACAACGAGCATCAGTTGATCTATTTACCTGAAAACCCAGACCGCAGCGCAAAACTGATCGCCGATGCTCTGGCTGAGGCTTTTGGCTGCCGTATCGGCGTGGTGATCAGCGACACCTTTGGTCGCCCCTGGCGTCTGGGGCAGACCAACGTAGCCATTGGTGTGGCCTATGTACCGGCACTGATCAGCATGGATGGCGACTGCGATGCCTGGGGCCGTCCGCTGAAAGTGACTGCCCCGGCCTTTGCTGACGAGCTGGCCGCCGCATCCGGCCTGCTGATGGCCAAAGAAGGAAAATGCCCCGCCATTGTTTTTCGTGGTCTGAGCTGGGAAAGCAACCCACAGGCCAGCGCTTCCGATCTTTTACGTCCAGAAAATGAGGATTTATTTAAATGAAAATTGCCATTATTGGGGGAACCGGTCCACAAGGAGCCGGACTCGCACTGCGCTTTGCCAAAGCCGGAGCCGACGTTGTTATCGGCTCTCGTGATGGCCAACGCGCCGCCGCCAAAGCAGAAGAGCTGCAACAGAAACTCGCAGCAGGCAGCGGAAAAATCAGCGGCTGCGATAACCTGCAGGCAACCGCCAGCGTCGAGCAAATGGTCATTCTGGCGGTGCCTTACAGCGCCCACGACGCCACCCTGAACGAATTAAAGCCCCTGCTGGCCGGCAAAATTCTGGTCGATATTGTCGTGCCATTAGCCGAAGGCAACCCGAAAGCGGTCGCGATGCCTGCAGAAGGCTCGGCCACCGAAGCAGCACAAGCTCTGCTCGGCGACGACATTCCCGTGGTCGGCGCGCTGCACAATGTGTCCGCCGTTACCCTGAATAAACTCGAACAGAAAATTAATTGCGACATTCTTGTTTGTGGCAATGACCTGCAGGCCAAAAACAGTGTTATGGAAATGCTCAGCCTGCTGGATGTGACCAGCTACAACGCCGGTCTGGCCGACAGCGCGCGCTGCATCGAAGCCATCACACCGATTCTTATCCGCCTGAATATTTCCAAAGCCGTGCCGTTCAGCCACGCCGGCATCTGTATTCAGCCACCTGCACACTGATTCTTTATTTTAATTAAGCAAATGATGGAGAACACTATGGAATTTGGTATCACTTTTAAAGGCTTTGTCAGCCCTAACCGCGCCCGAAATCTGGTACGTCAGGCGGAAGAAGCCGGCTTTACCCAATGCTGGTTCTACGACTCCCACATCCTCTGGCGCGAATCTATGGTCGCCATGGCAATGTGCATGGAACACACCACCAAAATGAAATTTGCGCCATGCGTCACCAGTCCGGATGTACGTGACTGGTCACACGCCGCCAGCACCTTTGGTAGTCTGGCACTGCAAAGTGAAGGACGATTTGAAATTGGTCTTGGTCGCGGAGATTCTGCAAACCGCGTTATGGGTAAAAAACCAGCGACACTGGCGCGGCTGGCCGAATTTTCGCAGAAAGTAAAAGCCATGATTCGCGGTGAAGAAGTGACTTATGATGGCTGTGCAGTGCCGGTGAAATTTCCCTGGGCAACCGGCTACGAACTGCCGGTACACATCGCCGCCTACGGTCCGAAAGCACTGGCCACCGCTGGTCAGTACGGTGATGGCCTGATCCTGCAGATCGGCGAACCGGATCTGGTGAAATGGTTTACCGACCAGGCCATTGCAGCAGGTAAAGAAGCGGGCCGTGATATGTCGGACTTTAAAGTGATTGCTGCCGCCCCGGCCTATTTTGGCAGCAAAGAATACATGATCGAGAAAACCAAATGGTTCCCGGCCATGGTAGGCAACCACGTTGCCGACATTGTTGAAAAATATGGCACAGATTCCGGTCTGGTACCTAAAAGCCTGACCGACTATATCGAAAAACGTCGTGGCTACGATTATTCCAAACATGGCCAGAGTGACAACCCATACCTCGATTTTATCAGCGACGATATTGTTGAAAGCTTCTGTGTACTGGGTGACGATGACGCGCATATAGCTAAGGTTAAAAAACTGCAGGAAGCCGGTGCTACGCAGTTTAATATTTATCTCGACAGTGGTGATGAAGAGGAAATCATTGCCCACTACGGTAATCACATTATTCCGGCATTCCGTTAACAGCGGACATAAAAAACGGAGCATCAGCTCCACTGCTGTCCCACAAATTTTTATTTGAACTTTTGCTAGATATTCCAGGCCCCTTGTCCTCATAGAGGGGCCTTCCCCCTCTC